>JAEZQK010000128.1 GCA_023413135.1 Bacillota bacterium | reverse complement strand
TGTCCGTATTGGGCAGGCCGTTTTCATCAAAGGAGATGACGAACTCGGGAGTCTCCGCGGACAGGGTGTAGCCGTTTTCGAAGGAGGTTTGCTCAGGAGTGATGCGGTTTTCTTGGCCTTCCACGGCATGGAAGGAACCGTCTCCCCGGAGGGAGGCGCCATTGGTACCCTGGTATATCACCCGAATGTCAGCCTCTGCCGGCACGGGAGGATTGTACAGGAAGGTAACAGTGTCCGTATTTGGCAGGCCGTTTTCATCAAAGGTAATGACGAACTCGGGAGTCTCCGCGGACAGGGTGTAGCCGCTTTCGAAGGAGGTTTGCTCAGGAGTGATGCGGTTTTCTTGACCTTCCACGGCGTGGAAGGAACCGTCCCCCCGGAGGGAGGTGCCGTCGGTGCCCTGGTATATCACCCGAATATCGGCTTGGGCAGGAGGCTTAGGCGTGGCGGAAATGTACAGGCGAATGGCAGTAGAAGGGTCAGTAATCGTTTTGCCGCTCTCATTATTAACGTTGATAAGAACAGGGTTGCTTTCCAAATTATCTGCACCTGTTACTATCCCCAGAGAATCTCCGTTGTTGGGGGTATAGCTATATCCGGGGTAATTTGGATTGTTGATTTTAAGAGTCAGGGAATTTTGCAGGACGTCACCGGGCACCGTAAGCCAGAAGACGTCGCCCTGCGCCCAAGTGATCTGGGAGGCCGCTTCGGATTCAACTGTGTTTCCGTTGATATCCGTCCAGGATATCTTGATTTCAAGACCATAACTCCAGTCGGAAGCGGCCATGGCGGGTGTTGACACCCATGGGAAGGCCATGAGCAGAACCATCACGAAGGATAGCATGCGACGGCCAATGGGGTAACTTAGATCCTTTTTCATGTGTGAAATCCCTCCTCATTATGGTGGGCCATGTATACGATTGTAGTATTCTTCCGCCGGAAGGTTGCGTATGATGGCAAAATCATATGACCGGATGACCTGGGAGATCCCCGCCGGAAAGCTGATCTTTGCGGGGGAAGATCCCTTCCATTGCGCCGTCCGGGATAATGGCGGGAGAGCTTCGCGATGCAAAGACAGCCCTGGGCATTTGGTTTTTCACCACCTGCATGGATAAAAAGATTGTTTCATACAAATAACGAATGATACGGGATCACGCATCCCTTGGCCGAAGGAATTTATAAGCAGCAAGTATCATGCAGCTTTTTGACAGCGTCTTTACCCGCTTACCTTAGTTTAGCACAAACAGGCTGATCCTGCGCGCCATACGCATGAGCGATGCCCGGGATATTTACGAATATTCCTGCGACCTCCAGGTAGCAAGGCATGTATTGTGGGAAGCCTATCAAAATATTCATAAACAAGGGCCTATATCCGCTACGTGCTGGGCCAGTACCTCGCCGGCACGCCCAGCAGCTAACCATTATACAATTGAATGCTGTGTTTGTCATCCTGCTTGTGGTTTATGTAAAGGTATGGTATAATGTATGTAAGAAACAAGTAAGAACTTGCGTACACATAACAATCGGGAAAGGGATTCCCGAAGGAAATGAAAGCTCGTTCTGTTTTGTTTATAGCTTATCATATTGTTGCACAAGAAGGGAATGAATGGTATGGCTTGGTGGGAGGCCGGGCTGCGCTTGCTGTTGGCCGTTGTGGTCGGCTGCGTGATCGGAATTGAACGGGAGAGGAAGAACAGGCCTGCCGGCATGCGGACGCACGTTCTGGTCTGCGTGGGTGCGGCGTTGATTTCCGTGATGGAAAGCTACATGATAGCCGATGCATTGCGCCTGAACCTGTTGCACCTAAACAGCGGTGTTACCATTACCATGGGCCGTATCAGCGCCCAGGTGGTCAGCGGCATCGGCTTCCTGGGTGCCGGTACTATTTTTATTGCGCAAAAGAAGATTGCGGGGCTTACCACCGCCGCTTCCCTATGGAATGCCGCCTGCCTTGGGCTGGCCGCCGGCATGGGGTATTACGGCATCGCCATTGCGGGCTGCGCTATTGTAATGATCACACTGACCATCCTGCAAAGAGTGGTCAAAGTCAACGCCGTTAAAAATGTGGAAGTCAAATTCATCCACCGGGTGGAGACGATCGCTTTCATCAACGAGTATTTCCAGAAGATGGGCATCCATGTTCTGGATATAGATTTTCATGTTGAAAACAAGGGAAAATACAATTTGTACACGAACTTATATACATTAGACATGCAGGGGAAAACCACATACAAGGACATTGTGAACCATCTATCGGAATACGCCAATATCCAGGGGATCCGCACCCGGAATACATGATATCCACAGACGAGGGATTTTCATGCCGCTGCTTTTGATGCATATGCCGGAGCTTTGCACTCGCACTGCTCCGGTTTTTTCTTGACGCGGACGCCGGCGGTTGTTAGAATAACACAGGCTGGTTCCGGGAGGAAACAAAATGGCAAAACAAGTATTATTCGAGGGCGGATTCATAACGGTGGTAGGGGCCGTGAACATGGATATCGGCGGCACCGCATATGAGCCGCTGATCATGGGCGATTCCAATCCCGGCCAGGTGGTACTGAGCCTTGGCGGCGTAGGCCGGAACATGGCCGACAATTTGAGCCGCATGGGTGCACCTGTTCGTTTTGTGACTGTCATGGGGGAGGATGTGTATGGCTATCAGGCGCAAAAAAGCTGCCTGGAGCTTCACATTGATCTTTCTTTGAGCCGGATCATGCCCGGAGAAACCACATCCACATACCTGTACATCAATGGCCCTGACGGGGATATGCAGCTGGCTGTATCCGATATGGGTATCTGCCGCCACATCAGCCCATCATTTTTGCTGGAGCGCATGGAGGAAATCAACCGTTCCAAAGTGGTGGTTTTGGATGCCAATCTTTCCGGGGAGGCCATCGCCTGCCTTACGGAAAATTGCACTGCCCTACTGTTTGCCGATCCTGTATCGGTAAAAAAGGCGGTCCGGCTGAGGGAGCATTTGCGGAACATTTACTGCATCAAGCCCAACCGCCCGGAGGCGGAGGTGCTTTCAGGCGTCGCCATCCGAAGTAACGAAGATTTACCCAAGGCGGCGGAAGCGCTGCATGGAAAAGGCGTAAAGCTGGTATTCATTTCCCTGGGCGGGGAAGGAGTATATTATGACGATGGGCAGGAGCGGGGGATTTTGCCCTGCTGCCCCGGAAGGATCGAAAATACTACCGGCTGCGGCGACGCATTCATGGCCGCTGCCTCGTACGGATATTTCCTGGGGAGAGAGCCCAAAGACATGGCATTCATCGGCCTGGCGGCCGCCGCGCTGTGTGCCGAAGCCAAGGGCGCCATCCGTGAGGACATGTCGTTTCAATTGCTGGTAAACAAAATACGGGAATTTGGAGGCGAATCCATTTGAATTTGCAAAAATATCTGCACGTTGCCCCGGAAGTGCAGAACGCTCTTTTTGAAGGTAAGCCTGTGGTGGCGCTGGAATCTACCATTATTTCCCACGGAATGCCTTATCCCAAGAATGTGGAAACGGCCATGGTAGTGGAGAAGATTGTCAGGGACAACGGCGCTGTTCCGGCTACTGTCGCCGTGATCGGGGGCAAAATCACCGTGGGCATCAGCCGGGAAGAAATCGAATATTTGGGAAAAAAGGGCCTGTCGGTCACAAAAGCCAGCCGCCGTGATCTGCCGCTGCTTTTGGCCCGCGGGGAGGATGGGGCTACCACTGTGGCGGCTACTATGATCGGCGCGCAGATGGCCGGGGTGAAGGTGTTTGCCACCGGCGGCATCGGCGGCGTACACCGGGGCGCGGAAACCACCATGGATATCTCAGCCGATCTTACAGAATTGGCCGGGACAAGCGTAATGGTGGTATGCGCCGGGGCCAAATCCATCCTGGACCTTGGGCTGACGCTGGAATACCTGGAAACAAAAGGCGTGCCGGTGATCGGCTATCAGACAGAGGAACTGCCGGCTTTCTATACCAGGCGCAGCGGGTTCAAGGTGGACTGCCGCCTGAACACACCCGAGGAGATCGCGGCCGTGTTCCAGGCAAAAATGGATTGCGGCCTCACGGGCGGCATGCTTGTCACGAACCCCATCCCGGAAGAATACGCCATGGATTTTGATACCATTAACAAAGCCATCGAAAGCGCGCTTCATGAGGCGGGGAGGCTGAACATCAAGGGCAAGGAGATCACGCCCTTCCTGCTGGACAAGATACAGAAGCTTACCGGCGGGGAAAGTTTGGAATCCAACATCCGTTTGGTGTATAATAATGCTGCGCTGGGCGCGAAGATCGCCTACGCGCTTTCAAAATAACCATACATAGGAGGCAGCCTTATGAAAAAGGTTTTGACGGTAGAGGGTATGTCCTGCGTACATTGTAAGGATAGGGTGGAAAAGGCGCTGTCGGCGGTTGAACATGTGCAAAGCGCTAAGGTGGACCTGAAAAAGAGAACGGCCACCATCACGCTGGATGGGCCGATAGCCGATGATGTACTGATGCAAGCCGTGACCAAAGCCGGGTATGAACCGGTGGCCATTGCCGATAAGAAAGGCATTTTCGGCTGAATCGGGGCTGTCGAGCTAAGCGCAAATAGCGAAAAATGCATCGAGAGCACCAGCACATAGAATACAGCCAAACTCCGCACGCTGTCATCCTGAGTAGCGGAGCGACGAAGGATCTTTAAGCAGCATGAGAAGCCAAGATCCTTCACTTCGTTCAGGATGACAGTCGGCGGAGTTGGATTGTCTTACAGAACTCATGATTATTGATATATAAATGTTAAAATTTTCATTACGCAACACACCTTTTTTACCGTTTTTCTTAGAAAAACAGCGATACCGCGCAGTAAACCAAAAGCGCCGCCATGATGGGGTTGACTATCCTGGCATGGTTTTTCAGCAGCCGGCTGAACACCGAACCGAAGGCGGACCAGCAAAGCGTGGCGGAAAAGCCGGTCAAGGACAATAGCAGGCCGAAAAGGATCAAGTGCGAAAGATCCTGATAATAGGGCAGGATGTACACCGACATGGAGGTGATGCCATACACCATGATCTTGGGGTTTACAAATTGAAGCAGCATACCCGAAAGGAAGGTGCTCCTGTTTTTTTGATCTTCCTGACGATGCGGGGAGCTTTTGAATATCTTCCAAGCCAGATACAGCATGTAGGCCGCGCCCAGAACAAGCATGGCCATTTTGATTTTCGGGATCACCGCGTACAGTGCGGCGCTGAACAGCGTGCACAGCGTCATGACGATAAAGAACCCGCAAAGGATGCCCACATTGAAGGGAAAGCTCTTTTTGAATCCGTACATGCTGGCGTTGCTCATGGAAAGAATGTTGTTGGGTCCCGGCGTGTAGGCCGTCACCAGGATATAAGCCAGGAATGCGAGCGGGTTGGGCATACGGTTTACCTCCCATGACAAGTATGGTATACTTCACTTGGATAAGATCTGGATATGCGATATATAATACAGTGTGTGCAATATAATGTCAATCGTCCCGGAGGAAATATTGATGGATGTGAACAGGACCATTGCCGGCAACTTCAAAAAGATACGGGAAGCGCGGAAGATAAGCCTGGATGCGGTGTCCCGTTTGTCGGGCGTTTCCAAGAGCATGCTGGGGCAGATTGAGCGGGGGGAAGTAAACCCCACCATCAGCGTGCTGTGGAAGATCGCCAATGGTCTGAAAATATCCTTCACATCGTTTCTGGAAAGGGAAACGAAAGCTACGGAGATCGTAAGGGATCAGGACATCATGCCGATGGTGGAATGCGGTGGATTATTCATCAACCATCCCATTTTTTCCTTTGATGAGGAAAGGCGCTTTGAAAGTTACCGCATCGAAATGCTGCCGGGCTGCACGTTTGATTCCTCTGCACATCTTACCGGCACGGAGGAATATATCACGGTATTTACCGGAGAGGCCGTAGTGATCATAGATGGCAGGGAAGAGCTTTTGTGCAAGGGAGATTCCATCCGCTTCAAGGCGGATGTGGCCCACGGGTACAAGAATGACGGGGATGTGCCGGTGGAGATGAGCATGGTGCTGTATTATCCGAGATAATTTACAAAAGGAAGCAGGCTCGCACATTCGGCGGGCCTGCTTCTTTGTCGATCAAATTTAGTTTGATTGTCAGGTACAGATTTCGCGCCTGCGGGCGCGACCCGGGCTTTCCTCCCACGAGCTCAATCGGCGCATTGCGAACGAGAGTTCGCACTGCTTGTTTCGCTCGTTTCTTACGCCTCGCCCGTTTCCGCCACTGGCGGGGGCTAGGCTCTGTCACCCTGGACCTTCGGATTATTTCGCGCTCTTGATTTCCAGCCACAGCGCGTTGTAGATCGCTATAAAATCCTGGATATCGTTAAAGTACTCGCACCGCTCCACCACTTCGGGGGCGGGGTTCATAACAGGGTTACTTGTGTATTCTTCACCCATCAGCTCGATGCCGCCGGCATTAGGGGAAGAATACCAAATGGCCTCGCAATTCAACTGGGCAATGTCGGGGCGGGACATAAAATTGATGAAGGCCTCGGCATTGGCCTTGTTCTTGGCGCCTTTGGGAATGACCATGGCGTCTACCCACACGTTGGAGCCTTCTTTGGGCACCACGTAGGCAAGGTCTTCGTTCAGGTCGATGGCGTATTGTGCGTCGCCGCTCCACATCACCGCCAGGGCGGCTTCGCCGGCTACCATCTTGTCTTTGGTCTCATCCACCTGATAGGCCTTCACGATGCCCGCCTGCTTTTGCTGGATGAGCAGATCCCTGGCTTTTTCCAAGGCGATAGGATCGCGGGTGTTCATGGATTCGCCCATATACTTTAAAGTGATGCCCATGGTGTCCCGGATGCTGTCCATCATGAATACGTTGTTCTCATATTTGGTATCCCATAGGATGGCCCAGCTGTCCACCGGTTCAGTGACCATTGTCTTGTTGTAGAGGATGCCTACGGTGCCCCACATGTAGGGCACGCTGTATTCGCCCGTAGGATCATAGGATGGGTTGTGCAATTCCGGCAGAATCTGCTCGGCATTGGGTACGTTGGCAAAATCGATCTTTTCCAGCAAGCCGTTAGCCATCAACCGCTCTACGGCGTAGTCGGAGGGGAATACCACGTCAAAGTTGGAAGGCGTGGCTTCCACCTGCACAAGCATATCCTCGTTGGTGGTGAAATTCATGGGGTTGACCTTGATGCCCGTTTCTGCGGTGAACATTTCCAATGTCTGCTCGTCGATATAATCTTCCCAGTTGTAAATGTTCACGACGCCCGGGTTTTCCGCAAATGATGCGGCGGGAACCAACATGCACGCGATAAGAAGCAGAGCAAGCCATTTTTTCATTGGATACGACCTCCTGGTTTGTATTCTTGGAAAAATGTATGCCATGCGCCAAAGCGCAGAACATCAGGTCTTTTGTGCCTTGGCCGTGCGTCGGTTGACGGCCAGCAAAAGAAGAAGCAGTGCCACAAACATCAGCGCGCTCAGCGCGTTGAGCGTAGGCTCGATGCCGATGCGGGCTTTGGAGTAAATCAGCGTGGAAAGATTTTGTACCAGCGGGCTGGTAGTGAAATAGCTGATTACAAAATCATCCAGCGAGAGGGTGAAGGCCAACAGCGCGCCGGTGATGACGCCGGGGCTGATCTCGGGCAATATGACATGCAATAGCGCATATCCGGGCGTGGCTCCCAGGTCCAGCGCCGCCTCGTAGCTATGCTTGTTCATTTGCTTGAGCTTGGGCAGCACCGAGAGGATCACATATGGCGTATTGAAGGTGATGTGGGCCAGCAGCATGGTCACATAACCCCGTTCCACCTTGGCGAACAGGAACAAAAGCATCAGCGATATGCCCGTTACGATATCCGGCATGGTCATGGGCAGGTTGGTCATGGTCATCATGACGGACTGGGGCCGTTTGCGCATGGCATGGATGCCGATGGCTGCCAGCGTGCCCAGGATGGTGGCTGCGATGGCCGCCAGAATGGCCACGGTGAGTGTCACGTACAGCGCGTCCATGATGGACCTGTCATTAAACAGCGCACCATACCAGCGGAGGGAAAAGCCTTCCCATTTGGCGCGGCTCTTACCACTGTTGAAGGATTGGAAAATCAGTACGATGATGGGGATATACAAAAACAGCAGGATCAGGGAGAGATACGCGTGTTTGATGATCCGCTTCAAATCATGCTCCCCCCTTCGCCCTCCGGATCGGCCTTGCGTAATATGCCAAGGCTGACTAAGATAAGCATCATCATGATCAAGCTGAGTGCGCTGCCCACGTTCCAGTTGCCTTCGGTAAGGAACTTATTCTCAATCAGGTCTCCGAACATCATCGTATTGCCGCCGCCCAGGATGCGGGGGATGAAAAACGTGGTGACGGAAGGCATGAATACCATGGTAACGCCGGAGATGATGCCGGGAATGCTTAAGGGGAGCGTCACACGCAAAAAGGTCTTTACGTGATTGGCCCCCAGGTCCTGGGCGGCCTCCAGAAGGCGCACATCCATCTTTGTCAGCGACGTATAGATGGGGAACACCATAAAGGGCAGGAAATTATATACCATGCCCAGCAGCACCGCACCGTTGTTGTACATGAGCTGCGCACCGGGAAAGCCCAGCGATCTTATGATGCCGTTGATCAGGCCCTGGTCCTCCAGCAGCGACATCCAGGCCACGGTACGCAGAAGAAAATTCATCCACATGGGGATGATGAACAGCACCACGATGGTGGAACCGATTTTCATTTCCCTGTCCGCCATGAAAAGCGCGGCGGGGTAGCCCACGAAAAGGCAGATCACGGTGCACAAAAAGGCCATCCACAAGGAATAGACCAGCGTGTCTACATTCACCGTGCCCCGGCGGATGTAGGAAGCATACTGCTCACCCATGGAGGCGTAGATTTGGTTCTTGGAATGATTGCTGTCAAAAAAGTGGCTGAAGTTGTCCAGGGTAAAAGCGCCCGTCTTATCTGTGAAGGCGTAATAGCCGATGAGGATCACCGGAAGCACGGTAAACAAAATCATCCACAGCGTATAGGGGGAGGCAAACAGTGAACGTTTCACGCCGCTGTTGCGGCGGATGGATAGATACACAAGCCCCGCAAAGCCGGCAAAACCCAGCGCCATCAGCCACCACGTCCATGAGGGAAGCTGCATGCCACTTATCAAGGCATTCTTTCCTCCTTAGCCTCCGCCATGGGCTTCATGATGTGGATGTTGAAGGGCACGATGGAGATACCCACTCTGGAATTTTGCGGCTGCATGGTGGTGGAGTGGACCTTGAAGGTGGTATGCCCCGCATCGATCATCATTTCGTAATGGACGCCCTTGAATAGAACGCTCTTGACCGTGCCGGTCAATTGGCCCACGTCCTCACCTACCAACATCACGTCCTCGGGCCTGACCACCACATCCACAGGCATATTTTCGCCAAAGCCAAAATCCACGCAAGGGAAATCGGCCCCGGCGAAAGATACCAGCTCGTCATGGACCATGCTTCCCTTTAAGATATTGCTTTCGCCGATGAAGTCTGCTACAAAGGCGTTCACCGGCTCGTCATAAATACGCTTGGGGTCTCCGATTTGCAGGATCTTGCCGTCCCGCATGACCACGACGGTGTCGCTCATGGTGAGTGCTTCCTCCTGGTCGTGGGTCACGTACAGGAAGGTGATGCCAAGCCTTTGCTGCATGTTCTTCAGTTCCAGCTGCATTTCCTTGCGCAGTTTCAGGTCCAGCGCGCCCAGCGGCTCGTCCAGCAGCAAAACCTCCGGCTCGTTGACCAGCGCTCTAGCGATGGCCACCCGCTGCTGCTGCCCGCCGGAGAGGGACTCCACGCTACGCTTGCCGTATCCCTTCAGGTTCACCAAATCCAGCATGGCATCCACCCGGCGGCGGATATCACTGTTATCCACCTTGGCGATCTTCAGGCCGAAGGCGATGTTATCCTGCACATTCAAATGGGGGAACAGTGCGTACTTTTGAAAGATGGTGTTCACCTTGCGCTTGTAGGGAGGAATGTGGGTAATGTCTTTGCCCTCGAAAAGCACCCTGCCTTTGGTAGGGAACTCAAATCCGCCGATAATGCGCAGCGTAGTGGTTTTGCCGCATCCGCTGGGCCCCAGCAGCGTCACGAACTCTTTTTTGCGGATATATAAATTGATATTGTCCAGCACCGTGGTTCCGTCAAAATCCTTTGATAAGGATTCAAGGTCGATCAGGTGTGCTTTTTCAACCATGGGGAGCGGTCTCCTTTACCGTTTGATCATACCCTCAAAACATGGGGGGCGTGGAGATCCACAATACCTTGGCTTTGGATTTGCCTGCGTTTTTCAGTTGATGGGAGGCGTGAGGATGAATGCAGAAGCTGTCACCTGATTTGGCCTTATGCCTTTTGTCGCCGATAAGAATGTGGATGCTGCCGGAAAGGACATAGCCGAATTCCTCGCCGTCATGGGGCGGCAGCATTTGCGTTTCTCCGCCTTCCGCCATTTCCACCAGGATGGGCTCCATACTGTTTTTTTGGGCATCTGCAACCAGCCATGTGATGCTGCCGTGGAGCGTTTCCTCCTCCTCCTTGACAAACATGTCCTGGGAGGTGTAAACGATCTTTTCGGCCTCTTTATCGTTGAAGAAACTGGGAAGGCTGCTGCCCAAACATTCCAGAAGGTCGGTAAGCGTGGCGATGGAGGGGGAAGCCAGGTCCCTTTCCACCTGGGAAATGAACCCTTTGCTCAGTTCGCAGCGGTCAGCCAGTTCCTCCTGGGTCAGCTCCCTAAGCATGCGCAGGCGGCGCAGCTTTTCACCGATCTTCATAGGCTCATCTCCTTTTAAAACGAGGACATATCCTGAAAAAAGCCTGCTTCTTGTTTAATCCTGCTAAACCTGGAAGCAATGTTGCAAGTTTAGCAAAAGTAAACAAAAAGGCACGGCTTATTAAACCACAAACATACCCCCATGTCAACATGATGCCGACAGTTTTCCCGAAATTTTACGCCCTTTGGAACATGTTTTCAAAGATTCATGCGCCCCCCGGCATCTTTTGTGATCCCCTATGTATGATTGGGAAGGCCATCCTATACAAAATAGCCTGTTTATGGTATGCTGAACGCATCAACAGCGGGCGAAAACGCCCCTTTGAAAAGGGAAGGAGATTTGCCATGCGATCCAAGTTGTCCGGCAAGATGCTGGCGTTCCTTGTGGTAGTGGTGCTGGCCGGGATCATCCTGTTCAGCGGCTTTTACCGCGTAGGGCAGGGCGAGGAGGCCCTGGTCATCACCTTTGGCCGCGTTACCGCCACCCACGGGCCGGGTTTGTATTTCCGCATTCCTTTTGTACAAAGCGTCATCAGCGAAAGCGTCACCACCATCCACACCAAGGAATACGGCTTCCGCACCACGTCGCAGGGCTCTGCCGGGCGGGCGTCCAAGTATGTGGACAATGAAGGCGAACGCGTGATGCTCACCAATGACAACAGCATCGTGGAGCTGGATGCCATCTACCAGTATACCATCCGGGATGTGAAGCAGTACCACTTCGATGTAGACAACCCGGAAGGTACGCTGCAATTGGCCTTTGAGGCGGTGATCCGCCGCAACATTCAAAGCCTTACGCTGGACAACGCGCTTTTGAACAAGGAAGATATTGAGCGGGCGGTGCTGCCGGAGTTTCAGCGCGTCGTGGACAGCTATGAAATGGGCGTTAAAATCAACAGCGTGCGCATTCAAAACATTACTGTTCCGAAAGCTGTGTCTGCATCCTACGAGGACGTGAACAACGCCAAGAACGAAATGACAAAGCGGCTGGACGAGGCGGAAAAATACAAGAACGAAGTGCTGCCCACCGCCCGCTCCAAAGCATACCAATTACTGCAGGAGGCCGAGGCCTACAAGGCCGAATCAATTGCAGCCGCCGAGGCGGAGGTAGCCGTGTTTGATGCCGTGTATGAAAAATATACAGCCGCGCCGGAGATCACCCGCAAAAGGCTGCTGATTGAAACCATGGAGCATATTCTGGGTAACAGCGGCAAGCTCATTGTGGCGGATAACGAAAGCGATGTTTTGAAGGTGTTGGATATGAATAACGGCGACATCAACGCCGCGGTCGTCTCTACGGAAGGGCAGTGAGAGAAATGCAAAACGGAATGAACTATCAGAAGCCCATCAATTATGAGAGCGAGCAATTAAAATCCTTTGCCCGCAAAAATGGCAAGCGTATCTTTTTCTATGGTTTGTTGTTCATTTTGCTCCTAATTCTGCTGAACGAATGCTTCTTTATCGTAGGCGAATCGGAGCAGGCGGTGGTCAGCCGCTTCGGCGTCATCAAGCGCATCGTACTCAACAGCGAAAACGACTTCCACGAAACCTTTGCCGATCAGCTGAAGGACGAAATCACCATGTCCAAGGATGTGCAGATCGTGGTCGGCAGCGGCCTGCAATGGAAGATACCCTTTGTGGACAGGGTGGAGCGGTATTCTTCCCGGCTGTTTACCTATATTTCCGACAGCGAAGTAGTGAATACCCAGGAAAAGAAGCAATACTACATCACCACCTTCGCCCAGTGGTACATTGCCGATCCCGCACTGTTCACCCTAAAGCTGGGCAGCATGGTGAGCGCGGAAAACCAGCTGGATAACCTGATCCATCCCGTAATCGTGCAGGCCATCAACCGCATGCTGGCGGATGACTTTGTAAGCAACAAGGATGCGCTGAACGCCACCCTGGCCGCCGGCCTTACAACCATCAACGCCGACATGTGCTTGCGTGGCATTGAGGTCAAGGATATTCAGGTGCACCGCACCATTTTGCCTCCTGCCAATATTGAAAGCACCTATGCCCGCATGCAGGCTGACCGGGCCAAGGTGGCCCAGCAGCTTCGCAGCGAAGGCCAGGAGGAGTACTTGAAGGCCGTGGCCAGTGCGGACTTGGAAGCCCGCAAGCTGGAGGCGGACGCCATGAGTGAAGCCGGGCGCATCCGCGGCGAAGGCGATGCCGCATCGCTGGAAATTTACGCCAACTCCTACGGCAAAGATGAAGAGTTCTTCAGCTACTGGCGGTCATTGCAGGCGCTGGAAACATCTATCGATCAAAACAGTACACTGGTGCTGGACAAAAACCATCCCTTGTGGAGCGATCTTTTAGCCTGGGCGACACAAAAATAGTCATCTATTCCCTTACCGCGCGGTATATATTACAGCCGAAGATAGGATAGGGGTGGTGCATCATGTCTGCATCCGAGCGGTTTTTCCAGGAAAACGGGTCCATTTTTCTTTGGGTCGCCGTCGCTCTGGTGGCTCTGTTCCTGATCGCATTCATACGCAACTACATCAAGGTTCCCCCCAACGTAGCCCTCATCGTCAGCGGCCGGCGGCGCAAGTACAAGGTCAAGGATGAAACGGGTAAGGAGATCGTAAAGGAATTCGGCTACCGCATCGTGCGCGGCGGCGCCACGTTCGTGATCCCCTTCTTTGAGCGGGTGGATAGACTGAATCTGGGCATCATGCAGGTGGATATCAAGACCACCCAGCCCGTGCCTTCCCAGGAGTACATCGGCATGATGGTGGATGGCGTGGCCAACATCAAGATCGGCTCCGACGCCGTTTCCGTGGCCACCGCCGCGGAGCAGTTCCTGGGCTGGACACAAAGCGACATCGCCGCTGTTGCCATGCAGGTATTGGAAGGCAACATGCGCGAAATCATTGGCCGTATGACCATTTCCGACTTGGTGCAAAACCGTGACAAGTTCGCCCAGGAAACGCAGCGGGCCGCCACGACGGATATGAAGAACATGGGCCTTGAGATCGTGAACCTCACGATCCAGAACTTCTCCGACAACGACGGTGTTCTGGACACGCTGGCCATCAAGAACATTTCCGAGAAAAAGCGCGACGCCGATATCGCCAAGGCGGAAGCCGAACGGGACACGCTTATCCGCCAGTCTACTGCGCAACAGGAAGGCTATCGTGCTCAGTCGGAAGCCAACGCCAACATGGCCGAGCAGGAAAAACTGCTGGAATTGAAGCGGGCCTCCTTTAGGGCCGAGCAGGACAAGGCGAAGGCTATGGCCGACCTGGCATACAACGTGCAGCAGGAAATTGCCCGCAAGGAACTGGAAACGGAAAAGGCTGCCGCCGAGCTGGTGCGTTTGGAGAAGCAAACACAGTTGCAGGCCCAGCAGGTGCAGATCGAACGCGAACGTTTGAGTGTGGAGATCAGGGAACGTGCTGAAGCAGACTTCTTCAAGGCTCAGAAGGAGGCGGATGCCGCGCTGGTCATCGCCAGGACCGAGGCGGAGGCCATCCGCCTAAAGGGCGAAGCAGAGGCGGAAGCCATTTTGCGCAAGGCCGAGGCCATGAAGCAGTATGGCCAGGCCGCCATGCTGGAGATGATCATCAGCCGCATGCCCGATATCGCCAAGGCCGTCAGCGAACCGCTGAGCAAGACCGAAAAGATCATTCTCTTTGGCGACGGCGGCGCCACCCAAATGGCCAAGGATGTGTCCGGTGCCATGCTGCAAAACTTCGAATCCATCAAGGAAGCCGTGGGTGTGGATATTCCCAAGATGCTCAAGGACATCACCACCGGCGGCTTGGTCGGCAAGGCGGCTTCGGAAGCTGCGGAAGGTTGACTATATTAAAAAGGAACCCCGACAAAATTGCCGGGGTTCCTTTTTTCAGTGGAAAATTTACTCCACCACTTCAAAGCCTGCTTCAAGCAGCGTGCTTGTCCCGCCATCGTTGGTGGCGACCACTTTGTATGTATAAGTGCCTAGCCCTAATGTACCGAATTTTACGTGTTCGTTTACATACCAGCGGAAGTCTACGGATTTGGATTTTGGATTCCAGGAACGGCCAGTGAGCATGGTGCCGTTGCTGTCGAATACGCCTGCCGTGAGTTCTTTGATTTTGGAAGTCTGGGAGGAGACAACACCCCTTAAATAAAACCCGCGGCCTTTGATCAGAAGGCTTGGCGCGTTCAGACCGGAAGAAGAAAGTTTGTCGGAAGCAGGGGTGGCAGCCGTGATCTCAACCGCTTCGCTAAGCAGCGTTACCTGGCCGGCTGCGTTGGTGGCAAGTACCTTGTACGTATAGGTGCCAACATCCAGCGTGCCAAACTTGACGTAGGGGTTAATATACCACCTAAGGTCCACGCTTTTTGCCTTGGGGTTGAAGGAACGGCCGGTAAGCATGTTGCCGTTTCCATCAAATACGCCCGCCGTTACATTGGACAGGTTGGAGGATTGGGATTTTACCACGCCCCGCAAGGAAAAGCCTTTGCCCTTTGTGAGCGTAGTCGGGTGATTCAGCCCGGAGGACGACAGCTTGTCGGATGTGGGGGCGGCAGCTGTGACCTGGAATTCCTGGCTGAATAGCGTCTTCTGCCCCGCATCGTTGGTGGCGGTGATCCTATAGGTATAGGTGCCTGCGTTCAACGTGCCGAACTTGACATAAGGATTGATATACCAGCGAAGGTCCACACTTTTCGCCTTGGGACTAAAGGAACGGCCGGTAAGCATGTTGTTATTACCATCAAATACGCCTGCCGTCAGGTTCTTGATATTGGAAGACTTGGATTTCACCACGCCCCGCAAGGAAAAGCCTTTGCCCTTTGTAAGTGATGTGGGGGAATTGCAGCCCGAGGCGGACAGGTCATCGGAGACCTTGGGGCCGGGCGTCACTTCAAAGGATTGGCTGAGCAGCGTCTTTTTCACCGAACCGTTGGTGGCCGTGATCCTGTAGGTGTAGGTCCCGGCTGCCAGCGTGCCGAATTTCACATAAGGGTCCACATACCAGCGGAAGTCAATGCTCTTGGCGTTAGGGTTCCAGGAGCGGCCGGTGAGCATTTTGTCCTGGGCATTGTAGACCCCGGCATCCAGCCGGACGATTTTGCTGCTTGCCGATGAAACGATGCCCTTTAGTGCAAAGCCTTTCCCTTCCGTAAGCGTAGTGGGATAATTGCACCCGGAAGCGGTTACATCGTCTTGCGTTTCACCGGCGACGGCGCTTGGCATCACGGACAAAAGCAGGACCAGGGTTAAACAGACCGAAGTCCAATAAGTAAGGAATTTGCCAAATCTGGATATCATGTTATACACCTCCAAATGCATCCTCTGTAGACTTATATTACCACGCATATGTGGTGTTTGTATATTCCTTTGATGCGTTTTTACATTATTGGTGATTGATTTTCGGACGGATTTTGTCCAAACCGGGTATATGCATCCATTTCCAGGGATATTTTTTAGGACCGGGTCATTGATTTTTTGAAACCGTCATGGTAAAATTGAATTGGTCAAAGATAGTCAGATATTTTTGACCGGGAAATGAGGAATGTGATATGCGATTGAGCGATACCATAGAACAGTTCATTAAGGCCATGCTCCAGCAGGATGAGCCGGAAGTGGAATTGAAGCGCAATGAGCTGGCAGAATATTTCAATTGTGCGCCGTCCCAGATCAATTACGTGCTGGCCACACGTTTTACCCCTGACCATGGATATATTATAGAGAGCAGAAGAGGAGGCGGCGGATATATCCGCATCGTGCGAATGGAGCAAAGCTCCGGAGAGCATTTGCTGTATCTCATCCATGAGCGCATAGGGGAAGCGATCGGAGAAACGGAAGCCATGCATCTGATCGGGCAGCTTCGGGAAAGAGGGCTCGTTTCCAGGGAGGGAGCGCAGTTGATGGCTGCGGCCGTCTCCCAGCGGGCGTTGTCCCTGCCGCTTCCCAACGCTTTGAAGGATGCGGCACGGGCCCGTATCCTGCGCAGCATACTGCTTACCGTAGCCCAGCAGCACCGCCAGGCGGCGGAAACCCAGTGAAAAGATGGCGCGAGCGCCAAAGGAGACTATTATGTTATGTGAAGAATGCGGCCAGAACCCGGCATCGGTGGTAATCACCGTGCTGGTGAACGGGGAGACGGCTACCCGGCACCTGTGCAAGGGCTGCGTCAGCAAGATGCAAAACAGCATCCAGCAGGGGGATATTCAAAGCTTTCTTTCCTCGCTGATGTCTGCCATCAGCCAGGAGGAAAAAGCGCCTTCGCTTACCTGTTCCAGGTGCCATTTAACGTATGAAGAGTTTCAAAAGACCGGCAAGCTGGGTTGTGCCCACTGCTACGAGGATTTCAGGGATCAGCTGAAGCCGTTGCTTTTACGCATCCACGGCCGGTCCCAGCACGCGGGACGGATGCCCGTTTTAAACGCCAAAGTGCAGGAAAAAAAGAAAATGATCGCTTCCTTGCGCAGCCGCATGGATCAGGCGGTGGTTGCAGAAAATTTTGAAGAAGCGGCTGTCCTTCGGGACCAGCTTCGCCAACTGACTTGCGCCGCAGGGGAGGAATGCAACCCATGATGGAAAATGAATTGGATGTGGTGGTGTCCTCCCGCGTGCGGCTGGCACGCAACTATGAGGATCTGCCCTTTTCTACCGCACAAAGCGACGCCATTGCCCAAATATGTGTGGACCGGGTGGTGAATGCGCTGGCTGCGGAACCAAAAGACACCAGCGTTTATGCGCTGTACAAAATGTCGGATCTGACAAGCCGGGAGCGGATGGCACTTGTGGAAAGCCATCTGATCAGCCGGGACCTGATGCAGAACAACCAAACGGGTGCGGTGCTCATCAGGGAAGATCAGGAAATATGCCTGATGCTCAACGAAGAAGACCACTTGCGGCTGCAATCGCTGAAATCAGGCCAGCAGCTTCAAAAGGCGGCTGAGCTGGCCTATGAGGTGGAAGATGTTCTCCAGCGCCACATTGCTTTTGCCTTTGACGGGCAATTGGGCTATCTGACCGCCTGTCCCACCAATACAGGCACGGGCATGCGGGCTTCCCTGATGCTGCACCTGCCGCTGCTGACGATGTTCAAACAAATGGGCAACGTGAGCACGTCGGTATCCAAGCTGGGGCTGACGATACGCGGCATCTACGGCGAAGGCAGCGAGGCGCTGGGAAACCTGTACCAGGTGAGCAATCAGGTTACCCTGGGCCGCACCGAGGGGGAAATCATTGAGGCTGTGATCGGCGTGGGCCGTCAAATCATCGACATGGAGCGAAACCTGCAAAGGCGGGCTTCCGCAGGCGACAATACTGCTTTGGAAGATCAGGTATACCGCTCCCTGGGCGCTTTGCAGTTCGCCCGCCGTATGGATTTGCAGGAATTCATGCAGCATTGGTCCAACCTGCGGCTGGGCTCCGCGCTTGATATTTTGCCCATAACGCTAAAAACTGCGGATGAGCTTTTGCCCGAGGCGCAGGACGCTCATATTATGAAGGTCGCCAACAAGACACTCAAGGGAAGAGAATTGGATATTGCCCGGAGCCAATATATTCGCAAGAAGCTATCGGGCGTTTAAGGAGGAAGAAACATGGCATTGTTCGGCCGTTTTACGGAGCGCGCCCAGAAGGCGCTCACTTATGCCCAGCAGGCCGCTGTGGAAATGAAACATCATTATGTAGGTACGGAGCACCTGCTGCTGGGTCTTTTGAAAGAGCCAGGTGAACCCATCCGCGCCCTTTTGGGGAATGTGACCTATGACGCCGTGATGGAGCGGGTGGTCGCGCTGATTGGCCGGGGGGAGGAAGATGTCAGCGGTGCGCTGGAACTGACGCCCCGGGGCAAAAAGATACTGGAAGCCAGCATGATCGAATCCCGCCGCTTGGGGCACACCTTTGTAGGGGCGGAGCACTTCTGGCTGGCCATATTACGGGAAGGCGAAGGCGTGGCCTACAACATCCTGCGCGAGATGGAAGTGGACGGCGAAAAGCTGCGGGAAAGCATCCTGGCACTGCTCAAATCCGAGGAATCGGAAAGCGACAAGGAAAGCAAGCCTGCCACGTCAGCCGGCGCGTCCGAAACGCCTGTGCTCAAGCAGTATGGCCGCGACCTGACACAGGCCGCACGCAACGGTGAGCTGGACCCGGTGATCGGCCGGAACCAGGAGATTGAACGCATCGTTCAAATCCTGAGCCGCCGTACAAAAAACAATCCTGTGCTTATCGGTGAGCCAGGCGTTGGCAAAAGCGCCGTGGTGGAGGGGCTGGCACAGCGCATCGTTACAGACAACATTCCGGAAATCTTGAAGGATAAAAAGGTGATGACGCTGGATATGGGCAGCCTCATCGCCGGCAGCAAGTACCGGGGCGAATTTGAGGAGCGGCTGAAAAACGCCATTGCCGAGGTTCGCAAGGCGGGAAACATCATCCTGTTCATTGACGAAATCCATACCCTGGTGGGCGCGGGGAAGGCGGAAGGCTCCATGGATGCCGCCAACATTCTGAAGCCTGCCCTGGCCAGGGGCGAGGTGCAGTGCATCGGCGCCACCACGCTGGATGAATACCGCAAACATATTGAAAAGGATGCGGCGCTGGAGCGGCGCTTCCAACCCGTAACAGTGGGGGAACCTTCCGCCGAGGAAGCGCTGGAAATATTGCGGGGCCTGCGGGACAAATATGAGGCACACCACAAGGTGCGCATCACCGATGATGCATTGCAGGCCGCCGTATCCCTTTCCGATAGATATATTTCCGACAGGTTCCTTCCGGACAAGGCCATCGACCTGATGGACGAGGCGGCTTCCCGGGTGCGCATCCAGTCCTACACCGCGCCGCCGGATGTGAAAAGCCAGGAAGCGCAATTGAACGCAGTGCTCACCGAAAAGAAGGAAGCCATCGCAAGGCAGGACTATGAAAAGGCAGCGGCGCTCCGCGATCAGGAACGGAAGGTGCGGGCCGAAATCGATGGCCTTCGCACCGCATGGGAGCAGAAGAAAAGCGCCTCCAGGGAGATCGTCACCGAGGAGGAAATCGCCCAAATCGTGTCCAGTTGGACAGGCATCCCTGTAAAGAAGATGACCGAGGGGGAAAGCCAGCGGCTTTTACATTTGGAGGAAGTGCTGCATAAGCGCGTCATCGGCCAGGAGGAGGCGGTCAAGGCCGTCAGCCGGGCTATAAGAAGGGCGCGGGCCGGCTTGCAGGATCCCAAACGGCCTATCGGTTCCTTTATTTTTCTCGGTCCTACCGGCGTTGGCAAGACGGAATTATGCCGGGCGCTGGGTGAGGCCATGTTCGGCGATGAGGATGCTCTGATCCGCATCGACATGTCCGAGTACATGGAGAAGCATACCGTATCCCGTCTCATCGGCTCCCCGCCGGGCTATGTGGGCTATGAAGAAGGCGGGCAGCTTACTGAGGCCGTTCGGCGAAAGCCCTACAGCGTGGTTCTTTTGGACGAGGTGGAAAAGGCCCATCCCGACGTGTTCAACATCCTCCTGCAGATCATGGAGGACGGACGCCTCACCGACAATACGGGCCGGGTGGTAAACTTCAAGAATACCATCATCGTCATGACCTCCAACGCCGGGGCACACGCCATCAGCCATAACCGCGTGCTGGGGTTCGGAAGCACCATCGACATCGCGCGCTCCTATGAGACCATGAAGGAGCAGGTGATGAAGGAGGTAAAGGATATCTTCCGCCCCGAATTCATCAACCGGGTGGATGAGCTGATCGTGTTCCATGCTCTGGAGCAGGCGGATATCGACAAGATCGCCTATTTGATGCTCTCCCAGGTGGCGGACCGGCTGCAAAAGCGGGGCATGCACCTGAAGTTCGATGATGAAGTGGTGGCGCTCATGGCCAAGGAAGGATATGATCCGCAATATGGAGCCAGGCCCCTGCGCAGGGTGATCCAGCGCACGGTGGAAGACGCTTTGAGCGAGGAGATCATTGCAGGCAGGCTGACCTTGGGGGACGATGTGCGGCTGTATGTGGCCGATGGAAAGATTGCCTTTGAAAAGCTCGTAAAAAGTGTGAGCCTTGAAGAAGAACAGGCAAAAGTGTGAAATATTGCATCACGTAAGATATTGACTAAAAAAGGCGCAGTCGTCATGTGCGGCTGCGCCTTTTTGCCCTTGCGGCTGGAGTGGGGGATGCTTTTATTTTCATGCCATCTGATACATACTTGGAGTTTTTCGGCTTCATGTCATGCTTATACCTTGTACCAAAGAAAACGTGGGAAACTATACAAAGAAGTAATATCATGGCGAAAACAATTTCCAATGCCCTTCGGAGACAACTTCAACCGCTCCGTCGATCACTTTAATGGCGGTTTGATCATCCATTGCATACGCCGGCCCGTGCATCCCGGCGGCCCATCTCTCTGCGGCAGCCATGGTGTTTTCCGGCAGCATCACGTGATCCAGATGCGGAAAAATTGCAAAATCGACCAATCCCAGTGTTTCATCGCCACCGTTGGGTGGAGTCCAGCCGACGAAGAATTTCCCGATGTTAGGTGCCATCACCATGCTCCCGGCGCTCAGCCCGACATAGACTGCGCGCAGCGACGGCAAGAGGTCTGCCAGTCCGGACTTACGCATCCAGTAACACAGATACAGGGGATCACCGCCGTTCACCAGTAGAACGTCAGTCTTCTTAACCATGGGAACCCAAAGTTCTTCATCGATACTGGGCAACGCAGTCAGCTCCAGCACCCCCATGGATTTCCAGCCCAGCTCACACATCGGTGTCATGGCTTGTCCGCTTAAGAACTGCCATGCGTGACCGGCACCACCGGGTATGGCGTACACCGCAGTGGGAATGCACAAGGCGCTTGACTCGGCAATCGGTTTTCCCAGCATATCAAGTAGCGCGTCGTGTATGCTTTTGTTCATGATACCTGCAGATGTGAGCAGAAATTTCATAACTTAACTCCTTGTCGTATGCGCGTCTATCGTTTATTAATATATACATCAGGGTATAGAAATTCAAGAGAAAATCTGAATAATGTTGTAGCTTTCATAAGGCAAGGTTTGAAAAAGAGCAAGGCCCTCTATGGAAATTTAGAGTAGGGCACCTTGCATTTTTTTATGCTGAGAATCAAAGGCAAATTGAAATTTAGTAGGTTTCTCTTTTGCTTTTTATCGCTCGAACCGCCACATACGAATTCATGTATTTATCAAAAAGCCCTCCGCCATCTCCGTCTTCATATATATCGGTAAGAATAAATCCTGCCTTCATCAATCCGCCGATCTGCTCCGTAAGAGTATGGCTAAAAATAAAGGGCACGTGCTTCTCTATCATTTCTCGTTTCTTTTCCTCAGATAAATCCGTTAAAGGATTAAAGGGTAAACGATGCCTTGAGATCAAAACATCCTCGTTTGCAAAGTTAGGTTCAAACATCGAATGTTCTTCTTTTACGAAACCTACCATAAGAATGCCGTTCGGCCTTATAACTCTTGAGCATTCATCCCACACAGGCTGTATTTTCTCTATATAGCAATTCGATACCGGATTGAAAATAATATCGAATGAAGAGTTGCCAAAAGGCAAGGGCTGTGTCATGTCACCTTTTATGGCACCAATCGAATATCCTTCTCTTTCCGCAACGAACCTTTCACTTTCAATCTGCTTTCCCGAAATATCAAAAATCGTTACATCGGCGCCATGTGCTACAAAGACAGGCCCCTGTTGTCCGCCACCGCTTGCCAATCCAAGAATCTTTCGTCCAGCAAGCTCCGGGAACCAACTTTCGGGAACGTGTTTTGCAGATGTCAAAGACACCTTTAGTTGGCCGTTTTTAGCCTTCAAATATTCATCATGACTGATCGCAGATGTAAATTGATTACGCCCGTCTTTCGACATACGATCAGCTATGGCATCCCATGCATCGGCGTTATAATAGCTCATATCTGTATACTCCTTCATAAAATAATGAAAACGGAAATACTTTGCATGGTTTCTGGCGATGTAAGCCGGGCAGAGGATTCCTATTTTTCGTCATCCCTAATGATATGCATGATATCACGATTTCCAATGTCTATCAATTGTTAAAGCCTGATAATCTAAAATTGCCGAAGTAGTGATGCAGAAGGCCGGTGCCTTGCATAAAGCAGGCTTCCGGCCCCTTCCGTTTGTATGAGGTTTTAGAAAGAAAACTACATGCAGTCTTTCTTGCATTGCTCAATGGTATTGTGCATTTGAGCAAACAGCTCGCTATACCGAAGGCCGCTTTCCGGAATCCTTGTCATACCGGCCCGAAGGGACAAGGGGATCTCACAGCCGTTGCATAGGAAAGGCTGTCCATTGAAGGCAAGTACCTGTTCCATAAGTTCTTTCGCTTGATGTAAGTCTGCTTTGCCTGTCAGCAGTGCAAATTCGTCGCCGCCAATGCGTAAGACAAGCATATCGTCTGCCGCTATGGTATCAATCCTTTTGGCCGATTCCAGAATAGCCTTGTCTCCCGCTT
>JAEZQK010000105.1 GCA_023413135.1 Bacillota bacterium | reverse complement strand
CTCCCATCTGGCTCAATCGGCGCGCTGCTGCGCTGCCGCTTGCATCGCTTGTTTCGCCAGCCTCCTCCACACCGCCCTATTCTGCCACAGGCAGGGGCGGTGTTACGGAGCCCTGGTCGTTTTAAGGAGGATATGGGGAGTGCAGGGGGGAGTTAAGGGGGGAAATCGAAATCCCCCCTACTCCCCCTTGCGTCCTCGTTAGCCAGCAAGACATGTCCAAGGCATTTTAAACACTCATAGTATCGTTTTAAGGGGTATTTCGCCCCTGCGGGGGCGACCAGGGCTTTCCGGTCGCCCTGGACCTTCGGAGACATCCTCTCTTGTGCTTAAAAACTTCAAATGAGACCGCCCTGGGGTACCTTCGCACCTGTAAGGGATGAAGTGGATACATTTTATTATACGTACTTGTTTTTGAAGGAGATTTCCCCGATGCTTTTGAGGGCCTTCGCCCCGGGTTCCTCCTTGGGATAGCCCACGGGCAAAAGGAACAGGCAGACAATATCATCGGGCAAACCAAGGATCCGGCTTGCTTCTTTCACATCCAGCCAGCCGATAAAACAGGCGGACAGGCCGTGGGCTGTGGCTGCCAGAACCATATGCTCAGCCGGGATCAAAGGAACGGCATTGGCAAACAGCATAGCGACGGCTTTCCTGTCTTCATATTCGTTCAGGTATTCGATAAACGGTTTGGAGAAGCGCAGCTCATCGACCATTTTACCGAAATCGTCCTCAGGTACCGTTTTCAAATCCTCAGGCAGGATAGCGCAGCAGGCGATCACAACGGGAGCTTCGGCGATCCACATCTGGTTTCCGGCAGCCTTGGCCAGCGCAGCCTTGAGTTCTTCATCGTCTATTACGCCAAAGATATGGCTTTGCCCGTTGCCGCCGGAGGGCGCAAGCCGGGCCGCCAACAGCATGTCGCTTAGGGCGGCTTCCGGGATGGGCTTTTTATCAAATGCACGGCAGGATCTTCTTGTTTTGACTATATCCATGTAATTCATCGGTCATGCTCCGTTTCAGTGCCTTAGCAGCAGCCCGCCCACAATGGTGCCGCCCAGCCCGCCCAGGGCCAGCCCCATGCGGTAGGTGATGGTAAAGGCCTGCAGGCCCCGCACCAGAAATTCCGGATGGCGCAGGCTGTAGCCCAGACCGCCGATGTACATGTAGGCTTCCGCCGCCCAGCCCGTCAGCCCCGGTGCGTAGGAGGTATGCACGATGGCAAAGCCGTAGCCGCCCGCCAACAGCGACACGATGCCAAGAAACGTGATCAGCCTGCCAAGTGACCGCATGAAATAGCTCCTTATATATGTATGAATGCATGGAACAGTATATCATGGACTAAGCGGGTGTCAAGGGAATAAAGAGGTAAACGTGAAGCAGGCGGAGAGGGGGCTTTTGATAAAATCCCCTCTCCGCAACCTCACACGAAAAACTTCAAAATATATTTATTTGAATCAGTGTAACTTCATGCTTGATTATTTAATGCGGTGCCTGCAAACAGACTCTATGCGCCTGTATTGTAGTACGGTTCCGGCTTCTGGTTGAAGAAGAACAGGCCCAGGCCGCCGATACCGATATGGCTGCCCAGCACGCTGCCGATTTTGCTGATGATAAAGGTGGTGGTCCCAATTTTTTCGGTCAGCATGGTCTTGATTTTTTCCACACCGGGCAGGTTATCGGAATGGGCGATGCCAATGATCTGGCCAGGGAACGCAGAAACCCTTTCAAGCAGCGTTTCCACCATCATAGCCAGCGCCTTTTGGCTGCCCCGCGCTTTCTTGATGACGCTGATGATCCCGTTCTTCACTTCGAGAATGGGTTTGACCTCCAGAATGGAGCCCAGCACGCCCTGAAGCTTGCTGATCCTTCCGCCCTTGACCAGCCAGCCGATATCCGCAATGGTAAACACATGCTCCACATGGTCGGCCATAAAGGCAATACGCTCCACCACTTCGTCAAAGGCGTACCCCGCCTCGATCATTTGTACGGCCTGCAAGGCGATGAGCCCGGAAGCCATGGAACCGGCCTTTGAATCAATCACCTGCATACGAAGGTTGGGATACTTTTGCTGGAAATCTGCGAGGATGACCTTTGCCAATTGATATGTGCCCGAAAGCGCGGAGGAGAAGGCAAGGTAGATAAAATCCTCTCCCCTGTCGCAGCAGGATTGAAAGATATTGCTTACATCCTCGGGACCCACCTGGGACGTCTTGGGCACCTGGCCCTGGCGCATGGCGGAAAAAACCTCATCTGTGGTGATTTCCATCTTGTCGCGGTAATCGTTTCCATTCAAAAGCACATGCAGCGGCACCATAAGCATGCCATATTTCTCCATCATATCTTCCGGCAGATCGCAGGTGCTGTCTACGATAAATCTGATCATATCTTCGCCCCACTATGTAAATTAGCTGCCAGAATAGAAGAAAACCTATTTCTATAGATGGCGTCTATTGTTATTATAGGTATCGAAATTTTCGGTGTCAAGGCAATGTGTGTGAATGTTTTGAAAAGAAAACGAAATTAAACCAAGCGATAGGTCAGCCAAGCAGCTGAGCGTAGCGCTTCATCACGCCGGGCACGTCAATCCCCTGGGGGCAAAGCTGTGCGCATGCACCGCAGCCAAGGCAGGCCGAAGGCAGTTCTTCCATCTTCATGGCACTCAGCGTAAATTTCATGGAGCCAGAAGCTTCATTGCTTGCCTCATTGTACATGGAGATCAGCTTGGGGATGTCAAGCCCCTGGGGACAGCCTTCGCAGCAGTACCGGCAGGCCGTGCAGGGAACAAGCCGCATTCCATCCGCCATGGCTTTGAAAAGAAGCTCCCTTTCCGCGCCCGAAAGCGGGTTCGGCTTGGAAAACAGCGCTACATTTTCCTCAATCTGCTCCATAGCCGACATACCGCTCAATACCACCTGGACATTGGGCAGGGATTGCAAAAAGCGGAATGCCCAGGACACGATGGAGTCCTTCGGGCGTGCTTCCTTTAAAAGCGCGTTCGCTTCGGGGGAAAGGGAAGCCAGCCGTCCGCCCCTTACGGGTTCCATCACGATGACGGGGATGCCGTGGGCCGTAATCACCTCATATTTCCGCTTGGCGTCCTGCAGGAGCCAATCCATGTAATTGAGCTGGATCTGAACGAATTCAAAGCAATCCTTCCAGTTCAAGAAACGCTCGATGGTATCCGCCCGGCCATGGGCGGAAAAGCCCAGGTGGCGGATGCGCCCTGCCTTTTTTTGCTCCAGCAGGTATTCCACCACGCGGATGTCCTCATCCATATAAAAGCCCAGGGAGGTTTCACAAAGATTGTGCAGCAGATAAAAATCAAAGTAGTCCACGCCGCACTTTTCAAGCTGTTCCTCGAAAATGTCGGCAATGGAGAGGATGGTTTCACCTTCCAGATAGCCGACCGGAACGATTTTCCCATTCTTCGCCTGCATCATATGCCCCGGCATCTTGGAAGCCAGATACCAGCTGCTCCGCGGATATTGTTTAAGCACCTTGCCCACAAAGGTTTCGGAGGCGCCGCCGTGGTAGCGGTAGGCCGTATCGAAATAATTCACCCCGTGCTCATAGGCATACTCAATGATCTGCCGGGCTTTTTCCTCATCAATGGCTTCCCGCTTGTTGTTTTGGGTAGGCAGGCGCATGTTGCCCATGCCCAGGGTAGATAACTGAAGCTCCTGAAACGGTTTGTAAATCATACGTAATCCCTTCCTGTCTTCGCATTTAGATCAAGCCGTTCTTTTCCAGCCATTTTTCGATTTCGGGTTTTGCGCCGCCTACGCTGCTGCCGCGTATGGCAAGCCCCTCCCGCACATCCGCCTTGGGGCAGAGCCGTTTTATTTCCGCTTCGCTGCGGCCCAGCCCGCTCCCCTCATGGGTGCAGAAGGGAAGAATGGTTTTTCCGGTGAAATCATACTGCTCAAGGAACGTATACACAGCCATCGGCATTATGCCCCACCAGTTGGGATATCCTAGGAGGATCGCCTCATACCCCGGCATGTCCTGTACACGTGACAAAATCTCAGGTCTTGCGCCTTTAAAAAGCTCCTCCCGCGCCACTTTCGCGGCCTGGTCATAATTTGACGGATAGGCGGAAATTGCCTGGATGCGGAAGATTTCGCATGAAAGGATGGAGTGGACCATCTCCGCCACTATTTGTGTATTGCCAACGGGAAGATTTACGATTTTACCATTCACATAGTTGGCGCCTTCCCTGGAGAAATAGGCGGTCAGGCGCTTGGGTGACCGGGAACGCATGATTTTTTACCTCCCCCCATGAAGGGATACAGAGCCTGGCACATGAATCCATTGATTCATATTGCACGGCAGCAATGCCGTTTATAAAAGTATTTCCCGGCGGAAAGGCATACAGAAAGAAACCCCACAACACCAGCATAACACCTGGAGTTCACTTCAAGTCAAGACTATCCGCAATTATGTTTTATATTTTTCGCGGAGCGGAAACGGGAAGGGAGCTTCCTGAAATGAAGGCAATGGCTTTCCCTTTATGGCGGGAACAAATATGCCCATATCCTGCCATCCCCTGGACCTCATGAAAACCGGCCCTGCCGGGCTTTAAACACCACGCCTCATCCATAACATATACTTAATACGGGCCCCATTTTGCTTATGGAGGAAACCGTAATGGATGAGTATTATAACAGCTATTCCTATCCCCAGGTCCTAATCAGTTTCCCTTACTATGATTCCTATTGGGATCAGGGCCTGGATTCCTATTATGAAGATGCCTATGATTATTCATCTTGGGGTTGGCCCTGGGATTTTTGCTGCAAAGATCCTTGCAAATGCCACCATGACCCCTGCAAATGCCGCTGCCAGGACCCCTGCGACTGTTGCTGCCAAGATCCCTGCGACTGCTGCTGCCAGAACCCATGCTGCTGCTGATCATGTCCGCCTGCGATATGCTGAGAACATTTGAATAGTACAAAAGATTGAAGAAGGCGGATAGCTTTGCATCCTAAGGCTATCCGCCTTTTCTATGCTTACTCCATCTTCCGCCGCAGGGCAGGAACCATGTATTTCACAGAAAACCGAATGCATCCATTGCAGGAGCGCATAAGCCAGCACATCAATTAATTGGCAGGCAAAATACCGCAAATCCTGCCAACCATTGGGCATAACAAAGGTGGTAACAATTCCAAATAGCATCAAGGGAACCAGAAGCAGGCATGATGCGTTTCATTTTATGTTAGCCACGATCCTTATGATCATTGTAACTGAGGTGCTCCATGAAAAGATTCACTGTTTGGATGTTGATCGGTGTTCTGTTGCTGGGCATGGTTTATGCGCTGGCCGAAAGCGGCACGGTGGCCACGCAGGCACCAGCCGAGGTGCAGGCGCTGCTCATAGGTGATAGCGGGGAACAAGTTACCCGTTTGCAAAAGCAGCTGGCCGAGCTATATTACTTCAGCGGTGATACCGACGGCTTGTTCAAGGAAAGTACATATGAGGCCGTGCGTGATTTCCAACGCGATTTCGGCCTGGAAGCAAACGGCATTGCCGATGCCCAAACGCAAACGATATTGTTTGCCGCCAAGTACCGTCCCCTTGAAAAGGGCGACTCCGGGGACGATGTAAAAGCGCTGCAAAGCCGGCTCATAGAGCTTGAATATTACAGCGGAAAGGTCAGCGGAAATTATCTGGATGGCTCCTACTATGCCATATCGGACTTTCAGCGGAAAAACAGCCTTGCCATTACCGGTAAGGCAGATGTAAAAACGCAGGAATTGCTGTTTGATGCAAGCCGTGCGCTGTCCAAAACAGCAACGGCTCCCGTCCAAACGCCCTCGCCCACCCCATCTGCCACGCCTACCCCGCCTGCCACACCTGCTCCAACACCCAGCCCGCAAGCCACCCATACGGCTACTCCGGCGGGTGGGGAAGCGTCGCCCACCCCGGCTCCTACGGTCGCCTACACCAAACAGTTGAAAAGAGGCTCCAGCGGCGAAAACGTAACGCTTTTGCAGGCCAAGCTTTTTGAACTTGGGTATTACATGGATGAGATCACCGGCACCTACTCGAATGAGACAAGGGAAGCCGTGATCGCCTTCCAGAAAACCAACAGCCTTCCGGCGGATGGCGTAACTGGTGAGAAGACCTGGAACATGGTGTTCAACAACCAGGAGACGCTGGAGGCCGGCGCAACGCCCAGGCCTACTCCCGCGCCCACGCCCGTGCCGTATGCCATCACCGTGGACGTGACCAATCAGGTGGTCACCGCTTACGGCCTGGATGAAAACAATCAGTACACGAAGGTCGTAAGGCAGATGATCTGCTCTACCGGCACCAGGGCCACGCCCAGCGACATAGGCAGCTGGAAGCTGGGCTCAGGCCGTTCCCGCTTTCCGCTGTTCCCGAAGTTCGGCGTGTATGTGCAGTACTGGCTTCCCATCGTCAACGGCATCGGATTCCATTCCGTGATCTACAACACGAAGAACACCATGGACCTGGCGGAATATTCTTACAGGCAGTTGGGCACCCGGGCATCCCACGGCTGCATCCGGCTATTGGTGGCCGATGCCAAGTGGCTTTATGAAAACGCGGGCAAGGGCACCGTGGTCACGATTACGAACGATCTGCCCTCCGACCCGGAACTCACCCAATCGCTGAAACCCGCGCCGCTGAATTACAAGAACATGCTGCCCAAATCCACCCCGGAACCTACCCCGCCCCCCGTGTTTGACAGCAAACAGCAGCCACCCCAACCCTTCCGCACCCTGAACAAGGGCGACAAGGGGGAAGATGTGTACTGGCTGCAAATGAAGCTGAAGGAACTGGGCTACTATTTAGGTACCGTCACCGGCGGTTATTACGGCGGCACGCAAAAAGCCGTGAAGGCTTATCAGAAGGACTATGGTCTGACGGCGGACGGCGTTGCGGGTGTAAAGACCCAAAACATGCTGTATGCGGATGTGCTTCCTGCGCCCACCCCGGATAATACGCCTGCGCCGGACCAGCCATGATGCGGAGCGAACCCCGAAAAAGAACTTGGAATTCCGGTTCTTCTGAAGGAATTAAATGATTTAAAGCACCTCCTGTCTTCATTATAAGGCGGGAGGTGCTTTGACCATTTGTGCCTGCAAGCGTTATAATGAGCATAATGAAAATCATGCACGGAGGAACGGTTTTATGGACAACCGCTGGAAGGACACATCCCTTTCCTTTGAGGAACGCGCGCACATCCTGGTGGGTCAGATGACACTGGAGGAAAAGGTCAGCCAAATGACTTACTTCTCTTCAGCCCTTTCCCGATTTTCCATTCCCGAATACAACTGGTGGAACGAATGCCTTCACGGCGTGGCCAGGGCCGGCACAGCCACCATGTTCCCGCAGCCCATCGGCATGGCCGCCAGCTTTGACACAAAGCAGCTTTTTGAGATCGCCTCCATCATCAGCGACGAGGCCAGGGTCAAGCACCATGCCGCCGCCGAAAAGGAAGACAGGGGCATCTACAAAGGCTTAACCATGTGGACGCCCAATATCAACCTGTTTAGGGATCCCAGGTGGGGCCGCGGCCATGAGACCTATGGGGAGGACCCCTATCTTACCGCCCGCATGGGCGTCAGCTTCATCAAGGGACTTCAAGGGGACGATCCGAAATACTTCAAGTGCATCGCCACCGCCAAGCACTTCGCCGTACACAGCGGCCCGGAAGCCGACCGGCACGAGTTTGACGCCAAGGCAAGCCATAAGGATATGGCGGAAACATACCTGCCCGCCTTCAAAGCGGCTGTTACGGAAGCCGGAGCCTTCTCCGTGATGGGCGCGTACAACCGCGTCAACGGCGAAGCGGCCTGCGCCTCTCCCACGCTGCTTCAAAAGACGCTGCGGGAAAAGTGGGGATTTGAAGGCTACGTGGTCAGCGACTGCGGGGCCATCGAGGATATTTACCAGCACCACAAAGTCGTGGAAAGTGCGGCAGAGGCGGCAGCCCTGGCGGTGAACAACGGCTGTGACCTGTGCTGCGGCTGGGTCTTCCCGCACTTGCTGGAGGCGGTGAAGCAGGGGCTCATCACCGAGGAGACCATCACCATGTCCGCCTACCGGCTGCTTCTGGCAAGGTTTATGCTGGGCATGTTCGATCCCATGAAAGATCAGCCTTATGCGAACCTGCCCTACGAGCTCAACGACTGCGGCGAACACCATCAAAAGAGCCTGCAAATGGCAAGGGATACGCTGGTACTGCTCAAAAACGATGGAGTTCTGCCGCTGAAAAAGGAAAATTTGCAAACCGTCGCCGTGATCGGGCCTAATGCCGACAGCCGGGATGCCCTCAAGGGCAACTATACCGGCACGCCCTCCGAAACCCATACGGTGCTGGAAGGTATCAAGGCGGCTCTTCCCCATGTGCGGGTGATCTTTGCGGAAGGCTGTGCATTAACGGGCGGCTCGGGGGAGGCATCCTGGGGCGAAACGGGTGATTACCGCATTGGGGAAGCGCTCAAAGCTGCGGAAATGGCCGACGCGGTGATCGTGGTCACAGGGCTCAACGGAGATAAGGAGGGCGAGGAGGGCCTGGGTTCCGGTGACAGGAGCACCATGCACCTGCCCGAATCCCAGCGGAACCTCCTGGATGCGCTTGCCACCGTGAAAAAGCCCATGGTACTCATCAACATGACCGGATCGGCCACCATCTTCCCTCATGAGGATCATTTCGGCGCTATCCTGCAAGCCTGGTATCCCGGCCAGATGGGCGGCATCGCCATCGCGGATGTGCTGCTTGGCGCATACAGCCCCTGCGGGCGGCTGCCGGTCACCTTCTATGCCGCCATGGAGCAGGTGCCGGACTTTTCCGATTACCGCATGGAGGGGCGCACCTACCGCTATTTAAAAGAAACGCCGGCCTATCCCTTCGGCTACGGGCTTTCCTACACCCGTTTTGCCTACAGCGGCCTTACAGCAAAGGCTATGGAAGACGGCATAGATCTGGAAGTCACCGTGAAAAACAATGGGCCTCTGGATGGCAAGGAAGTGGTGCAGGCGTATGTCAGCCTTGTGAATCCCGCTTATTCGGCTCCCATCCGTCAGCTGGGCGCTTTTGAGAGCGTCTTTATCAAGGCCGGGGAAGCAAAAACGGTGAATCTGCACGTAAGGCCGGAGCAACTGAGCGTCTATGACGGGGAAGGCATCGCGCATCTGCATAAGGGCCGCGTGCAGCTATTCGTGGGCGGCGGCCAGCCGGATGAGCACACCGAAAAGCTTACTGGAAACAAGCCCTTGAAACTGGAAATGGATTTGAAGTAATCTTCTCAAAGCAAACGAAAAAGGCTCAACATGAGGAGGCAGCTCCTGATGTTGGGCCTTTGTGCTTTGATACTATTCCAAATCATTATTGCGTTGATGCCTATATCCTTGAAGGAATCGGAGCAATCCACATGCAACTGTAGGGCGGGGGCCGGCGTTAGCCGCAAGTGCCGGTGCAATGCGGCTTGGCAAATATGCGTGCTGACGGCGAACGCCCGCCCCCGCCCTACATCATCAACGGCGTTTCCACATTCATCAATGAGTGTCACGGGGACGGTTCTCTCGTCATAGCTCGCGTGTCAATAGAACCGTCCCTACGTTACCCGCTGGCGGAGCATACCTTCCAAAGGTCGAACCGTTCTTCATTTTTATTAGTGGATTATTTGGTTGCATAATATTCCGTTAGAAATTAATCAGTTCCCATCTTATCAGTTCTAAGCTTTCTGGGTAGTATAATTTTTTCATTATGTTTAAATTCCCAACCACCACGCAAATCAACATCGAGGAGTTCCCCACTTTTATCATAAACTGCAATAGCTAACCTATTCCATTTAAGTTTCACAGTTTCTTTTCTATTGCCATTTGGATATTTAAATATTTGCTTGTTCACCACTTCCTCTTCTGGAATAATCAATGTATATTCAGCCAGTTCGTATGGGAGTTTGCCATCCTTCATATTAAAATTCTTGTCTAATTCATAATATGATTTTTGGCCATTCTTATTAATTACTTCAATATAATGATTACCTTCTTTAAACATAATCCTATACTCAATATTAGGGAACTTAAAAACATATTGCCTACCTTCGATTAATTTTGTATCATTACCTTGATTGTCCTTTATAACCCACTCATCTTTTCTATCTTCCTTGCTATTTGATACTGACCCAGTAGGTTTAATAAATTTTTTTAGCATATCCATTATTTCATGTCCTTCAGCTATATGATCCTTTTCAGTAATTATTTGATTTAGCCTAAAATCATTCATCATCAATTTAAAAAGCTTATTAACAAAAAAAATTAACGCATCTTTGCTTGCAGGTTTAGCTCCATCAAATCCTTCAACAGATAGTTCCTCAACCAAATCTTTGTTATTATCATAAAACATATGACTAACTATAATATCAATATTCTTTTGTCTAGCTAAAAAACATGAATTCGCATCTCCAAATTCATCATGATATTCTTCAAAAAAGCATTTTGTGGCTTCCTCAAGGCAGTTGTATATTCTATCCACTAAATCATCATCTGCATCTGCAAATTTGTTCTTTATTGCGAACTTGATTATCTCAAAAATAGCATTACCAAATACACCCATGAGCAATCCTTCAAACATTCTCTTTACCCCCATAATAAATATTTCATTAAGAAACCACAAGATTATACATATAAAGTTACGCCCCTCTTTTGTTCTTAGTTATTCAAATACTTTTCCCTTAGCAAATCAATCATATCCGTACTACTGTACCCGCGTAACGCAAACAATCTGATTTCAAGCAGATATTTTTCATAAGTCAATTTGTCCTCAACCAATATCCGTTTTGTTTGTGAAAAAATATCAAAGAATTCAGCATAAGAAATTGTAAGGGTAGTTACCTTGTCGAACATTTTTTCTACTTCGCGCGAGATGTTGGGGGGGGCAGGTTTTCTGTTATAACAATATGTGAAAAAGCCATAATAAATTTCACAGCATGAAATGAGGTCAATTTGGCAAACGCCTTTAATTAATTCTACTACATTAAGAGCTTCTTCATATTCTCCAATAATCACCTGCCGAAAAGCTAAATACCGTATAACTTCACATTTATCAATAATTGATAGCTGACTATGTTTTGTTGACCTCTGTGATATTTCTTTGATTCGCTTATAGACATTTTTATAATCATCCATATCCAGTTTAGATGCAGCTTGGATTAATATGCTTTCCTGTTTTGCGGCCAGACGAATAACTGAAATATAGAACGATACTACAACATATGCAAGATACAAAATAATGAACAGAGTAAAGTTGGCTTTTTCCCAGTCTATTGTATAAATTGTTAAAATACCCAATATGAAACTGAGAGTAGTCTCTGCAAAGCTTTTTGTACTTAAATAAAGCCCAATTGAAATAAAAAGGATAAGAAGTCCTACTAAATATGTAATTGACCACCCCGTTGATATATAAGCTCTAACTCCTAAATCAATTAGATATATTAAGACTAAAAAAAGAACCGGCATTTTTTTGAAAAGGGTTTGAGTAACGCTTTTCAAGGCTTTTAGGGCTTCAAATAAGCTTTTGCCTTTTTTCATTTATTTTCCTCCTTATTAGGGAAATTATCCATCAATATTTTGAAAACATCCGGCCCTGATATTCCATACTTGTTTCCTATATTCCAAAGCTCGTTTTGTACCTTATCATATGATAAATCAAATGGAATATCGCCAAATTTTTTTAACATGATTTTGCAATCCATTAATACTAATTTTTTCTGTGTTTCACGCATATATAAAAACCTCCTGCAAGACATCACTACGTTATAATTAAAATATAGCACATTTTTTGCCAAAAAACTATTATTATTAGTGAAATTGGCTTTAACAATTATCTGTTGGACAAGTGTCACGGGGACGTTTCTCTCGTCACGCCCTGAATATAATTCCACGGTTCATTCTGGTCACCGTTCTATCTACCGGATGGATAACCCGGCGGCTTTCAGCTCTTTTATTATCCAATTCCGTTCTTTTGCTTCTATGTTTTGCAGCTCATGACTGTTTTTTACTTTTGCAATACGAGAAAACCGTCCCCGTGACACGTTTGCTGTGTCATTTCAGCTCTCCCACCTATTATTATCATATTATAAGATGCTTATCAAGGGTAGTGTCCGCTGTCATAGGTTATGGCACAATTATTATGACTTGCTTACGAACACAGGGGACGGCAGACTGTGTTGTCTTGGAAACGCATCTGTTTTTCCCTGTTGCTGTAGGCCTTCTGTCACAGCCTGCCGTCCTCCTTCCCACAGCATCCAGTTGCCAATTATTACAACTATATAAAGGAAATAGTTGTGATATAATGAGAAAAATTACGAAATGAGGCTGATGTATGAAGAATGGATTACGAATTTTTGTATCCTTGATGCTGATCTGCATATTGGCGTTCTCTCAATATACAGTGATAACGCAGGCGGAGACAGCACCAGGCTCCGCAGGGGAGGAGCTCTTCGCCGAAGAAAACAAGTCGGTAGGAAAAGAAACAAGCATTTTTGATGCGTTCTTTTCTTATTTGTCCACGCGGGATAGCGCGATGATGGTTCGCATCTGGAGCGCCACGCAGACGTTCCTGGCGAAAGTTGAAATCGGTGAAACGCTGAGCCTGGAAGAAGCTGCGTTTTTGCGTTCACTGTCGGCGTATGAATTTGCCTTTTTGCGCTGCCTGAATGAAATGGACACAAGCGATGAGCAGGCTGAAAAGCTCATCGGCATCTTCACGGCTGCCGTACAAGAAGGAAAAGCCGCGCCTATATTCGAGCAGAGCACCGCCCTGCCCTCCTATATGAAAAGCGCGTTTGAGGTATTTGGCCTAAAGCTGGAAGACACATTCCTCCCGGGCGATGAGACCTTCGCCATCACCATTGTGAGCACGCCGGACGGTGAAATTTTGGTGGATGAAGTATCCGCCCAGCATACGCTGACCAATACCTTCTTGTACCAGATATTCGCGCCTGAAAGCCGGGAAGCGACCGTTCCTTTCCTTAATACCATGAAGGACGCAATGCTCTTGGAAGGGACAGCCGAATCGTGGCTGCAATTGAAAAACGCCTGCGTTGCCACCTTCAATGTGGAAGTCGATCCGCAAAAGGCAATGGAGGAGCTTTGCGAATTGGTTGGCGATACATTTGGAACGGCTGTAACGCTGACGAAATCGGAAAACGGCATCTTCCTGTCGCTTGTGCCCCAAACGGCGGCAAATGCGGAACAAACCGCAACACCCAAACCGACCAGGAAGCCCACAAAGGCCCCCGGAAATACGGACAATCCCGCATCGCCCACAAAAACGCCCACCGCTACCAAAGTGGCAACGCCTACGCCCAAACCGACGCCATTAAACCCTTATGTGATTTACGTATCCAAAGAAAGCTACACCATCGCCATCCTGGGGCTTGACTCCAACAATGAATATACCAGGGTGGTCCGGAAGTTCTCCACCGGCATCGGCAAGGCCGGCCAAACCCGTGCGGGTACCTACACCATAGAATCCAAGGAACGCTGGCATTCCTGGAGCGGCAACGCGTATTCTCCCTATGCCAGCAGGCATTCCGGGGGGCTGTATATCCACGGGCCTTTGTACAGTGCGAAAGACTCCAACAAAATGCTGCCGGGCAGCTATAACGAAATTGGTACCTCCAGCTCTGCGGGCTGCCTGCGCACCACCTGCTCGGCGGCGGCATGGGTCTATTACAATTGTCCGGTGGGCACAAAGATCATCATCGCCAACGATTCCAAGTATGAAGCATCGCGCCCCGCAAAAATCGACAGTACCCAAACGTATGATCCTACCGATCCGGGTGCATCGCCCGAGATCCCCATCACCTCATTTTCCCTGGGCAAGACAGCAGTCAATATGGTTGTTGGCGAAACGCTCAAAATAGCCGTATCGAATATCGTGCCCAGCGACAATACGACGCAGGGGTTCACATATGCCTCCGAAAACGCTGATAACGCATCTGTCAGCACCAGTGGCACCATTACGGCCAAGAGTGAAGGCACCGTCAAAATCAAGGTAACCGCCAATGATGTAAACGGCATCTATCGCACGCTTACGGTTACTGTTGTAAATCCCGCAACGCCGACGCCGGCGCCGACGGACACCGCATCACCGGAGCCTTCTCCCACCTTGGAACCGACGCCCTCCGGTGAGCCGACACCCTCTGGTGAACCAACGCCTTCCGGTGAACCGACGCCAACCGCCGAGCCAACACCCGCGCCCACGGAGACACAAACTACGGAACCGACGCCTGCACCTACGCCGGAGCCTACGGCAACGCAGGAACCCACGCCTGTGCCGGAACCCACACCCACATCCGAACCCGAGGCAACGCCGGAATCATCCGTGCAGCCCTGAAGACTATGCTCAAGATAGCAAAGGAATGATGCATATGAAAAAATATACCCTTCTGCTGCTGGCCGTTTTGATGTTGCTTGCGGCCGCCGGAAATGCTTTGGCACAAGAGCCTGCGGCCTTTATCCCGCCGGAGCCCGGCGAAATCATGTCCATAGAGAAGGACATGGGGCTGTTCCTGAACGATACATGGTATCCCATTTTGAGCGACTTCCAAGTGCTTCATGAAGTCCTGGGCGAGCCCCTTGAATTGAACGCGGCGCCCAGTTGCGTATTCGTAGGCGAAGACAAGGAATTCGCCTATACGGGCCTGTCTGTTTTTACAAACCCTGTGGGTGAGCAGGATATCTGGTTTGAGCTTCAAATGACAGACAGCACCTATGCCACCTCCCGCGGCATCCGTGTTGGCGATACGCTGGAAATGCTGAAAACCGCTTACGGCGGCCGCTGCTACTGGGAGGGAGAGACCATCCTCACCTATTCCATATCCGGAATCGAGGGCGACTACGTCAGCCCCTGCATCATGTTTGAAGTCGCGGATGATATCATTGTCAGCATCGATATCTACTACCCCACCAACGTAACGCACCCGGCAGCACCTTGAGGCGGTTTGAATAATGCAGGCGGAGGTGGTTGGGCACCGTGGTTTTCAGTTCGATTCTGTTTGTCTTTATCTTCCTGCCGGTAGTCTTCCTTGTCAACCTGTGGCTGCCCAGCCGCCTCAGCAACTACTTTTTGCTGCTGGTAAGCCTTGTGGCATACGCCTGGGGCGAGCCAGTCTATGTGCTGCTGATGATCGCCTGTGCGCTGATCAATTATCTCCTGTCCCGCACCTTTCATAAAGTCAAAAAGCGCAAGGCGCTGCTGATCGTCACCGTGGTATTAAACATAGGCATATTGTGCCTTTATAAGTATGCCGACTTTCTCATCACAACCGTCAACGCTGTGCTTAAGACCAGCATCCCGCTTACCGGCATAGCGCTGCCTATCGGGATTTCGTTTTTCACCTTCCAGGCCATGAGCTATTCCATCGATGTATACAGGGGCGTCAACCCGCCTCAAAGAAGCTTTGTGAAGCTGCTGCTCTACATCTCCCTGTTTCCGCAGCTCATCGCCGGGCCCATCGTTAATTACCATGATATCGAAGCTTCCCTGGACCATCGCAAAGTGAATCTTAACGGCGCGGCAAAAGGAATCCGTAGGTTTATCGTAGGCCTTTCCAAAAAGCTTCTGATAGCCAACGTTCTGGCCGTGATCGCAGATGAGGTGTACGCCGTGCCGCTGGGGGGGCTAAATGCTTCCCTGGCCTGGATGGGCGCTGTAGCTTACGCGGCGCAGATTTATTTTGACTTTTCCGGCTATTCCGACATGGCCATCGGCATGGGGCATATGCTGGGCTTCACATTCCTGGAAAATTTCCGGTACCCCTATACATCTTCTTCCATCCGCGTCTTCTGGCAAAGGTGGCACATCAGCCTGTCCACCTGGTTTCGGGAATATGTATACATCCCCCTGGGCGGCAACCGCAAAGGCAAATGGCGCACGGGCCTTAACCGGCTGCTGGTGTTTTTCCTCACAGGCCTGTGGCACGGCGCGCAATGGACGTTTGTCGTCTGGGGCCTGGGGCACGGGCTCCTGCTCCTTTTGGAGACATACGGGATTTTGCCGGTGGATAAATGGAAGGCGCGCTTCAAGTGGCTGGGCCACCTGTATGTGTTGATGGCTACGGTTCTTCTGTTTGTGTTCTTCCGTGCCGGGTCCTTTGCCCAGGCGCTGGATGTATTAAAGAGCATGTTTGTTGGCTGGCATGTTACGGTTGCCCAGCAAACCCTGCTGGCAAAGCTTCTGACGCCGCATGCCCTGATCGTATTTGCTGCAGCGGTGATTGGCTCCACACCCTTCCTCAAAAAGGCGGAAGAACACCTCTCCCGGCGTCCTTATATCGGCGCCGCCGCCGGCGGGGCCGCTTATGCCGCGACATTGGCACTGCTTTTAGTGTGCATTGCTTCCCTCACCGCTTCATCCCACAACCCGTTTATTTATTTCCGGTTTTAGGAGGAGCGCACCATGCGGCGTCTTTTGAAAATCACCTATTGTGTCCTTTTCCTTGTGATCAGCGCAGCCTGCGCACTCGGCATGCCCTTTTATGCAAGCGACGGATCAAAACAAAAACGGGTGCTGGCGGAATTCCCCCAACTGATTATCAATAACAAGCTGAACCTGTCTTTTCCAAAGGCTTTTGAGGATTGGCTCAAAGACCATGCCGCATGGCGCGACGAGCTGGTAACTCTTCGGAGCCGGGCGCTGGCGGGCATACAAACCGCCTCGGACAAGCAGGTGATCATCGGGTCAGATGGCTGGCTGTATTTTCAGGAGACGGTACCCGATTTTACAGGCGAAAGCGCCTTTACCGAAAACCAGTTGTACAGGCTGAACACGGTGATGCGCGAGCTGGATGACAGTCTTGCGCAGGAAGGTATCCCCTTCATCGTGGCGATCGCGCCCAACAAAAGCACGGTATACCCCGATTATATGCCATCAAACTATCCCAGGCGCAACGGGCCGGGCAATGCCCAGCGGCTGCAGGCCATGGAGGCCACGCACTATGTGGACCTGACAACACTTTTAAAAAACCGGGCCCGGCAGGAGCGTTTGCTGTACCACAAGACAGACACCCACTGGAACAATTCCGGCGCGCGGCTGGCAGCGCATGCGATGCTTTCTACCCTTGCGGAGGTTACGGAAACAAGCGTTGCTTTGCCTGATCTATCTGATCCGGGATCGGTACTCCGCGATTGGACCGGAGACCTCAGCCAGATGATCTATCCGGCCAACACGCCCAAGGAGGACCAGTGGTATTACGGCGATGCGGAGCCTGCCTACACCGTCAAGGGCCGGATGCGTTCCTTGGAAGACCTTAATATCACCACCACAGGCGGAAAAACCGCTTTGAACCTTTTGGTGCTTCGGGATTCGTTCAGCAATGCGCTGATCCACTATCTTTCCAACGCTTTTTCAAACGTACAATATAAGCGGCAGATGCCCCTGCCCCTGCTTAATGTGAAGAATACCGACGCGGTGGTACTGGAAATCGTGGAGCGGCGGCTTCCGGAGCTTTTGTCCGGCGCGCCGGTGATGATGGCAAGGCCCTGCAGTCCGTGGGAGAATACGGGCGGCTCAGCGGCGCTTCATGCATACGCCGTTTCCACTAGCGACGGGGTCCGGGTATGGGGCTATTCTTTAGGTTCGGTGGACCGGATGACGGAATGCTCCGTTTCCATCACGGCTGCGGAGGGCAGCGCATACTACCGCGCCTTCCCCGTATGGGAAGCCAAATACGCCGGCATGCCCGGCATACCGGGCGCACATCAAGATGGCGCGTTTTCCCTGCTGTTGCCTGATCTTCCCCCGGATGCACAGATCCAGGTCCGGTTTGCGGGGGACAGCGTAATGTTAACAAAGCTTGCCGGCATTGAATGGATCGAAGAATGAATTTCGTTATTCATAAAATCAATATCCAAAGACAAAAATAGACCATACCCAATAAAAAAGAGAGGAGCCATGTATTTGGACTCCCCCGTTCCGGATACATACTTCCGTCATGCATGCAATGCAGGAATTGTTTGAAGCCATAGAATCCCATCTGCTTGCGGATGAAAAGCCGTCCGATTATCTGAACAGCCTTGCCGGCCGGCCGGATTTTAAGGATCCCCCCTTCCGCCTTTTGCTGGATCTGAAAGGCGCGGATCAATCCCCCGTCTACCATCCGGAAGGCAACGTGTGGAACCATACCATGCTGGTGGTGGATCAGGCCGCCATACGAAGGGATCAAAGCAAAGACGCAAGGGCCTTTATGTGGGCCGCTTTGCTTCACGATATAGGAAAACCGGCCACCACCAGAAAAAGAAAAGGCAAAATCACCTCCTATGATCATGACAAGGTGGGCGCCAAACTGGCAAGGGAATTTCTTTCCCTTTTCTCGGAGGATGAGCCTTTCATAGACCGGGTGTATTCCCTGATCCTTTACCACATGCAGATCCTGTATGTGGTAAAAGGCCTGCCGTTTTCGGATATTCCTGGAATGAAAACCTTTGGGGAACAAAAAGAAATCGCCCTCCTTGGCCTGTGCGACAGGCTTGGAAGGCTGGGTTATGACAGGGATGCCGAGGAAAAGGACATCCGGCTGTTTTTGAAAAGGGTGGAATGAACCAACCGCAAAGAATCCTCAAAACCTGTTCTCGTGGTGCTTCTTTTGATCACCCTTGTGATATTCCGGTATTTCTGCCAAATTCGTAATGCCGGTACGGCATTTTTCAATCCAGCATTGTTTGACAACTGATTCAAAATGGATCACGCTGCCCCGGTCCACATGGTATGAGATGTACAGTACTTCCTTGCCCTTCTGGACAAAGTCCCTGGCGGCCTGCAAAAGCTCCTCCTGGTCGTACAGCAGGCCCTTTTCCGGCAGGATCAGCACTTCGCTTCCCTCCAGGGCCTTTAGCACGCCGGGGGCATTCTTGGCAAAATACAGGCAGTTGTTGAGATTGGAGGACAGGTCCAGCTTCTGGCGCACCGTGTCCACAAACAACTGCTCCACGCCGTACATCAGCGCCTGCCGGCCCTTGACGATGGAGGCCAGGGCAAAGGCCGATTCTTCATCAATGCTCAAAGTAACCCGTACGATCTTGTCCGCCTGCATAGGCACGGCGTGCAAAAGGGCGTCATAGGGATACTCGGTGGTAACGATCAAATCAAAATCATCATCCAGCAGCTTGGGGTTTTTGAGCACCTCGTCAATATGGAAGCTTGTAATATGCACCAGGGGCACGCTGGAAAGCGTATGCTCCGTCATGCGCAGCACCTCCACGCAGCAGCCGATCCAGGCCGCGTGCACCTGGGTGAAGCCACGCCTGCGGCGGCGGATCTCCTGGTCCAAAAGATCCAGCACCTTGCCGTCGGATATGCCGACTGAAGCGGCATCATGAAGCAGCACATCGATCTGGCTGCGGATATAACCCTGCTCCACATCGGTGTGGACCTTGGTGACATACGTGCCGCTGCCCTGAATGGTAAGGATCTTGCCCATGCGAGAAAGCTCCAGGTAGGCCGTGTTCACCGTGCCGCGGGATACGCCGTACCGCTCGCTCAGCGCCCGCTCGGTGGGCAGCTTGTCGCCGCCCCGCAATGCCCCGCTGTCGATCATGAAGCATACCTGGTCGATGATCTGGCGGTGGATAGGTGTCCTGTCATTCTTGTCTATGTTCAGCTTCATACAAATCCCTTTCAGCGCATGATGGCTCTCATTCCCCGTATCCCAGCTCAGCCCTGGTATATCCGGGCACATTCTCCTGAAAATCCTCGCGCGCCCTTTGCCTTAATTCCTCCGACACAAACAGGTCATACGCCGTGCGGGCCAAAGCCTTAGCGGCTTTTTTCATCTGCTCCTGGGCAAAGGGGGTCGCGGCGGCCCGTTCAAAATCCATGGTGTGCACATCGGCGCCCCCGATGCACAGATAGGGCTGGATCATGGGCACTTCCAAGCTCACATTGCCTACGTCGGAGGAGGCCAGCTTCATATTGGCCGGCGGATAGATGACCTGCTCGCCAAAGGATTCCATATGGGCCTTGTACGTTTCATCCATGGGGCCGTTGGGATAGCGCTCGGCATACAGGATGCCGTAAGTGATCTTGCCGGTGGTGCCAAAGAGGCAGTTCGAAGACTCCACCGCACGTTCAACCGCCTTTTGGGCCGCCTGCATATCTCCGACAGTGGAGGCCCGCACGCAAAAGCTGGCGGAGGCGTAATCCGGGATCACGTTGTTGGCCTTGCCGCCCTCTACTACGATGCCGCTGATATTGGTTTTATTGGGTAAAAGCGCCCGCTGGGCGTCAATGGCCGAAAAGGTATGCAAAAGGGAGCTTAGCGCATTGATGCCCTCCTCCGGACGGGAGGAATGGGCCATGCGCCCGTAAAAGGCCACGTCAATGGTCCTTACCGCCAGGCTGCCGCACTTGATCATATTCATTTTGTGGGGATGCACCTGCATGGCAAAGTCCACATCCCGGAAAATGCCCTTATCGCAGAGGATGACCTTGCCGCCGCCCCCTTCCTCTGCCGGGGTGCCGATGACTTTCAGTGTGCCTGGAATCTCCCCCATCAGATGGATAAGGCCCGCGGCGGCACCGGCCGATGCCGCTGCGATCAGGTTATGGCCGCAGGCGTGGCCGATGGGCAGGGCGTCATACTCTGCCGTCAAGGCAACGGCGGGGCCTTCGCCGCAGCCTTTCTTTTCCGCCAGGAAGGCGGTATCCAGCCCGCCCAAATTGCCCGTGACCTCAAACCCGAGGCCTTTTAAAAATGCCGTAAGCTCGCCGCAGGCATAATGCTCCTGAAAGGATTGCTCCGGGTGGCTGTGGATATTCAAACTCAACGCACACAGCGCGGGAAAGATTTCGTCAATCCTGTCCTCTATCCGCTTGTAGCTTGCTTCGCTCATATAGGGCTCACTGCTTTCCCGGGCAAGGCGTTCTTGCCCCGTACTTTTCTGGTTATACCGTCTTAAGATAAGCTTCCATCTGGCCGATGACCTCGTCCATTTCGGTCAGGAAGCGGTTGTACTGCCTGCGGAAGGCCGTTTCGTGAAACAGCAGCATGTCCGCCGGCGTATTGCCGGGCGTCAAACCGGATACCCGGTAAAAGCCATGGAAGGGCTTCAAATCATAGGCCACGTCCTGCTCATAGGGGCTGACGGTGGTGTACATAAGGGCCATGAGCCGCCCGCCGGCGTTTTTGTACAAACAATTCAGCGCTGCCGGATTACATGGCTTACGGGCGGCGGCGGACCTGGCCAAATCCCTGAACGCCGCCACCTTTTGCAAGGCTTTTCCCATGTCAAATGCTGGATTCCCTTTTTCGGCGTAACCCTTCAAAATCCCTTCCATGCGGGCGGCCAAAGCTTCAAAATCCACGGGAAGCACTTGAGGGGCCATAATGCGGTAAGCAAAAGCGGCAAAGATCCTTGCGTCCCTTGTGAGCAGTTCCAAATCCGCCTTGTCATAGGTATCATCCTCGGAGTGCCACCACCAGCCGCCGCCGGAGCCGCCCACATGGGCCTGGTTGTGGTCCTTGTCCGGCTTGTCCCTTAGCATCAGGTGGAAGGGGATAAAGGCCCCCCACATGGAGTTGTCCCCCGCCCGGATGGGAAAATCCCATTGGGGCTCGGTTCCGGATACATCCCTGACAGCTTGCTGGAAATAGCCGTCCTTCTCGATCAGGGTGCTGCGCACCAGGGGGATCACGCCAAACTTGCTTCCGGGGGAGTCGGCGTTGATATAGGCCACGCAATGCTTGCGCAGGTCTTCGTACGCGTTGTCGCAGTACCAGGTGGACCCGGCGTAGCGGCCGTTGGAGTGCCCCGGCCACCAGGCTATTTTAATAGAACGGTTCAGCTCGTTTTGATGCTCCTTGAATACCCGGGCCAATTCCAGGCAAAGGGCATTGCCCACGGCGTTGTCGGTAACACCCACGTACCAGGAATCGATGTGCCCGGCCAGCAGGACATAATCGTCTGATTTGCCGGCAACGGTGGCTACGGGAAGGTGCAGTGTTTTTACGCCGGCTTCCAGAACGGCGGTCATTTTCACCCGGATATGCCCATTCTTCGCCATTTCGATCAGCTTTTCCCCATCGGATTTCTTTACCGAAATTTCGGGTATGGCAGGCAACAGCCTTGCGGTTTCCGGTGTGGGCACGCCCCAAACGGGGGAGGCCGTCATTTCATGGATCACATCTTCCCCCGATGGCCACACGTGGATGAGACCCAAGGCCCCCAGCTCCGCGGCCCGGTCCATGTGCTGGGGTCCACCGCCCTCGCTGACGATGATTTTCCCCTCCACCTGCTCGCGGGTCCAGGGGATCACCGCCGTGTCGAATTGTATGCCTCCCTTTGCCGGGGCGTAGACCAGCTCCCCCTCCACCCCGTCCGGACAGTTGGCGGAAAAGGCCCTCGTCTTGGCGGGAACGGATACGGGGTTTTCCCCCAGCACGAAAAGGCTTGCGGATACGGGATTGCTCAAATAGGAAGAAAACACATGCTCTTCAAAGGAAATGCCGTAAGAAGTGAGTTTATCGGTGATGAACCGGATGGCTTCCAGCTCCCCGGGGCTGCCGGAGAGGCGGTCGATGGTGTCAAACCTGCGGAGCACCTCATCCATGTTTTGAGGGCTGATGGAATCCAATATCCTTTGTTCGGTCAAATCAAAGTACGCCGCCACTTCATATCACGTCCTTTTCGCTTATGCCCAGATTTCCTTCAGGGCCCGCAATGTATTGCCGCCGATCACCTTTTGGATATCCGTGTCGGAATAATTCTTTTTCACCAGCCAGCGCACGATGTTCAGCGAGGCTTCGGTGGGGTTTTCCATGCCCTTCACATAGGGCACATGGGGAAACTCCGCCTTGCTTTGCACGCTTTTGATGGATAGGAGCCCCGAAAAGGCGTGATGGAGCCCCACATGATCGCCGTACAGCGTATCGGGACCAAAGGAAACGGCGTCGATGCCCACCATGTCCTTCACATACTCAAAATGCTCCATGATGGAATCAATGGAATGGGTGCGGTTGCCAAAGGTGATGGTGGTGTGGGGCGCGGCTTCGATGCCGATGATGCCGCCCTTGTCTGCCAGCCTTCTTAAGGCCTCGTCGCCTTTCAGGCGGTTGCTGTCCCACAGGGTGCGCGCCCCCACATGGGTTAAGAGCACCGGTTTTTTGCTCTCCGAAATGGTTTCCAGGGTAGTCAGGTCCCCGGCGTGGGAGCAGTCGATGGCCATCCCCACATCGTTCATGCGCTTCACGGCCTGGCGGCCCAGGTCGGTGAGTCCCCCATCCCCGCGCTCCTTGATGCCGCTGCCAAGGAGGCTGGCCTGGCTGTAGGCGATGCCCATCTGCCTGACTCCCAGGCCGTAGAGCACGTCGATACGGTCCAGCTCATTTTCGATCGGCCCCGGCCCTTCCAGGCACAGGACACAGGCCAGCTTTCCTTCCCGGTGGGCGCGGAGGATGTCTGCAACGGATTCGCCGCGGATGACAAAGCTTTGGTGCTTCAAGTCGCACAGGCGCATGCCGATATCATGGATGATGTCGGTCCACTTCCAGCCCGCCTTGGAGGTGATGACGCAGGTACCGTCCATCATGTTGTCAAACACCGCGTCCAGGCAGGAGCGGGACAGGGGCTCATACGCCATGGGCTGGCGGCCTTCGTGCTTGTAGTCGATGGACAGCGTCATATCCTTGGGGAAAAGACAGGGGTGCTCGTGGAGGGAGATGATCACCGATTCCTCCATCAGGCGCAGACACCTTAATTCCTCTTCTTCATTGAGCGGGATCAGATACGGCTCGCACCAGCCGCTTTCCTCCACCAGGTCAAACTGCTTGTACTCGCTTTTGTCAATGTATTGATAGGCCCTGTAGCCGTCGTATTGCTTTTGCCAACCCATAGAGAAAGACCCCTTTCGTATATGTTACAGCGTTCTCCCGTACATGGAAATCAGCTTCCCGGCCCTTTTGTCTTGCATCACGCCGTGCAAAAGCGCCGCCTCCCCGTTCACCAATACCGTATCTACGCCGGAAGCCATCTGTCCGGGATTCAGGTAGTCCGCTTCCGCTTCGCCAGGGTAGGAGAAAGCATCCATATCCAGGATGACGATGTCGGCAGTCTTGCCGCAGGCGATCATGCCCCGGTCGGTAAAGCGGAACTGCTGCGCCGGCAGAGAGGTGACCCTTCTTACTGTCTCCTCCAGCCGGATGCCGCTTTTTTTCATATTGTCAAAGAAAATGGGGAATGCGCCCCGGCGGAACAACTCATACCAGGCGGCAGGATCAAAAAGCTCCCCGAAAATCCGGTCGGATCCGGCGGAAACGATGGGGCATTTGGCCACCTCCTCCGGGTACGCGCCGCCCGGGAAATCCCCCCGGTTCATGCCTCCCTGCCAGAAGGTGAGGTGTTCGGGGCCGTGCTCTAAATATTCCAAAAGCAGTTCATCCGCAGATGCGCCCCGTTCTTTTGCAATCTCTTTGAGGCTCTTGTTCTCTGTAAAAGGGTCGCCGGTGTTCACCACGATCAACTGATCCTTAAAGCGGGTGCTGCGCAGAATCTCCTGCCGGCCTTCCTCCGTTTTCAGCGCCTCATAAAAGCCGTTCAGCCCCTTGCCAAACAAAACGTTGGAGGCGGAAAGGATAAACTGGATCAGCCGGTCCTTGCGCTTTAGATGCCCGCTGCTTTTGGGTATGGTATCGATGGCGATCTCTACGCCCTCATCCCTTGCGCGCACGGCTTCTTGGAAGCCCTCCACCGCATTGGGAGGATAGTGGGACACCTGTACCCTTGCGCCGGAGGCCTTGCCGATTGCAATCGCTTCCCGGATGGCCTCCACATGGCCCAATTGTACCCGCAGGTGGGAGGCATATACGCCGTCCATCTCCCCCACGATCCTTGCGCAGTCAATCAGCTCCTGCGCATCAGCATACCGGCCTGGAATATACGCAAGGCCGGTGGAAAGGCCCACGGCTCCTTCCTCCATGCCTTTTTTAATGGCACCGTGCATAGCCTTTTCTTCCTCCGGAGTGGGCCTCCTGTCTTCGGAGCCGCCCATCACGCACCAGCGGATGGTGCCATGGCCCAGCAAAAAGGCCATATTGATGTTCACGCCCCGCTTTTTCATCACACCCGCGTAGCCGGATAAGCCCTGCCAGACGGGATTCTCCTTTTGGAAGCGGTCTGCCGCCTCTTTGGATATGAGGCCGTTCAGCTTCATATACTCATAAATCCTGCCGGAAGAAAGGGGCGTCAGCGAATGGCCGCAGTTGCCGTTCACCGTGGTGGTCACCCCCTGGCGCAAAAAGCACTCAAAGGTTTCCCCCTGCAAGGCAGGCAGCTCCTCGTGCACATGGGGATCAATAAAGCCGGGGCAGACGGTTTTCCCCGCGGCGTCGATCACAAGCTCCGCTTCGCCCTGAAGGTGGGAGGCCACGGCCACGATTTTTCCATCGTTGACGGCGATATCCCCGTAAAAGCCGGGATTGCCCGTGCCATCCAGTATGAACCCATTGCGGATCAATATATTGTACATGCTTTGCCTCGTCATGAGAGAAAGCGCCGCTTACGGCTGTTCTCCCAAATAGGTTTCATAATACGTAACTTCTTCTGGAGGGACGGTGGGGCGCAGAACGCCGGGCCCCGCCGCATAGCCCACCGGCAGGAGGGCGATTGGCTGCATATGTTCGGGAAGGTTCAGGGCCTCGGCCATTTCATGCTCCCGGAAACCGGAAATAAAGCAGCTTGCTAGCCCCAGGTGCACCGCGCCCAACAGCATGTTTTCAACGGCGGAGGCACAATCAAGATACAATAGATCATCCAGCGCCTTGCGCCCGTACCGCTTCATCACGGGCCTATGGTCCGCCACGACGGCAATGATCACCGGGGCTGTTTTGAGCCATTGCTGCGGAGCGTTGGTTTCCTTGTTGCCGGAATAGGTGGCTTCGGTGAGCTTTTGCTTTCCTTCCCCACTGCGTACCACAATAAAGCGCCACTCCTTCAGGTTTCCGCCGGAGGGGGCGCAATGGCCGTAAGCGATCAGCTTGTCCACCTGTTCCTTTGTTACATCCTGGTCCGTGAAGGCACGGATGCTGCGGCGGGAAAAGACTGCCTGTTCAAAATCCATGGTTCTGCCTCCTTACCGCGATACAAAAAGTTCCGAAAAGTCCTTCACCTTGCCCGATTGCAGTTTGGGGGGCAGGGGGTAGGCGGCTTTGGAATGCATGAGGCCGCAGGATACCATGGCCTCGGCGAATTTCAGGCTCACATTGGCCGGATTCACCACGGGAATGCCGATGGCGGCCTCGATTTCCTTGGCCACGTCCAGGAAGGCCATGGTCATGCAGCCGATCACCATCGTGTCCACGGCTTTTTCGGTAATGGCCGTCTTGCAGGCCTGTAAAATGCGCTCCATGGTCACTTGCTTGTCCGCCATCATTTCCAATACGGGAGTGCGGATGGAGACCGCCGCGGCCAGCTTGTCCTTGACGCCGACCTTGAAGGCCAGTTCAAGGCTGGACTGCCACATGTCCCCCTCCGGCGTCAGCACACCGAAGCGGTGGCCCAGCATGGCTGCCGCCAGGAAGGAGGCGGCCCCCGGCCCGATGACCGGCATGCGGGAGGTGAGCTCCCGGATGGCATCCACGCCGGGGTCGCCGGCGCAGCCGATGATGGCGGCGTCGTAGCCTTCCTGCTCCTTTTTCACCGCCAGGCGGGCGGTGGCGGGAACGGCCAGGAATTCCTCGTACAAGGATTCAATGGAGTTAGGGCCTTCCGTCACGCAGGCCACATCCACCTGGGTGCCGGGCGCCGCCCAACTGCGAAGCATGGCTTCCCGGCGCCGGCATTCGGCGTCAGGCATCAGGCCGGGGACGATGTAGACGATTTTCATGGTTTACCCTCCTATGCAAAAAATAAAAGTTTTGCGGGTGGGGTGCGGGGAGAGGGATTTTTCAAATGGCTCCCTCCCCGCTATTGCGCACTCTATCCTTCATGCCGCAGCACGCGGCCGGGAAAGGTTTTTTGCACTTGGTTGTTTTCCACGGTGGGTATGCCATTGACCAGCAGGAAAGAAACGCCGGTGGCCATGGCAAGGGGCTTTAAGGGCGTGATTTCCTCCTCGGAGGGGAAGCGGTATTTTTCCAGATCAATCACGGCGATGTCTGCGAACTGCCCGGCGGCCAGCCGGCCCCGGTCCTTGATATCGAAGTGGTCGGCCACCATGGAGGTATTCCGGCGGATGACCTCATGAAGGGGCATACCTTTTTTCAGATTGCCCTGTATGAAATTGGGCAAGGCGCCACGGCGAAGAAGCTCGTACCAATCGTAGGGCATCTCCGGATCGCCCAGAATCTCATCCGACCCGGCGCAGACATACGGATTGTTCGCGATGCTTTCTATATGCGAATCCATGGAGAAATCACGGCGCCCGGCACCGCCGCACCAGAGGATGAAATCTTTGTCTCCGGCCAGCAGGTCCAGCAGGTATTCCTTGGGGTCCTGTCCGTGCTGAGCCGCTAGATCTTTAACGCTGCGGCCATCCATTTGGGGGTCGCCCGTCATCCAAAGGGTGTTCTTGGCTTGATCCCGGTCCACAAAATACGGGTCTTTGCGGAGCAGCGCCCGGCCTTCCGGGGTGCGGATGGCTTTTTTGATTCCTTCGAGGCCTTGGTCGAACAGCTCGTCACAGGTGGACATCATGAAAAGCAGCGCCCTGTGCTTGCTTTGGCAGTGGGCGGTGGTGGCGGGGATGGTATCGATTAATACCCGGCCACCCTCTTTGGCATAGGCAAGGGCCGCGTCATAGGCCGCAGGGCAGTTGGCCCGAAGGTGGCTGACCTGCAGTTTCACATTGGAGCGCCTGCCTACTTCCAGAAATTCTTCGGTAGCTTCCTTTACGCCCAGCACATGGCGCAGGTGGGCGGCAGCCACACCGTTATGCTTTTTCACCACCTTGGCAAAGGTAGCAAGCTCGTCCGTTTGGGCGTAGCGCCCCGGCACATAATCCAGGCCAAAGGAGAGGCCGAAGGCCCCCTGCTCCAGATTCTTTTCGAGGATCGCGGTGATTTTTTCTTCTTCCTCTTTCGTGGGTGGGCGGTCAAAAGCGCCGCCCATCACCGTCCAGCGAAGGGTTCCGTGGCCCATCAATGTGCACAGGTTCAGGTTGGTACCCATTGCGGTAACGGCCTTGGCATAGCCGTCAAAGTCCTCCCACCCGGGGAAGGACTTTTTGTATACTTCCCGCTGCCGCCCGCTCATGAGGCCATTACCGTAGTAGTATTCGATCACGTTGTCCGTGGGACCGGGGGCGATGGAGTGGCCGCAGTTGCCGTTTACCACCGTGGTGACGCCCTGGTTCATGAACAGCTCATAAGCCCCATCAATCAGGCAGATCCATTCCTCGTGGACGTGGGGATCGATCAGCCCGGGGATGACGATCTTGCCCGTGGCATCCACCACCCGGGCGCCATCGATAGGCAGATCCTTCCCCACCGCCTGGATGCGGTCGCCGGAAACAAGGACATCCCCTATAAAGCCCGGCGCGCCCGTGCCGTCGATAATGAGGCCGCCGCGAATGATAATATCCATGGTTCTTCCTCCTTCCCCTTACCTTCCGTGGCGCAAAAGCTTGCCCGCAAACGGCTTCAAAAGTTTGCCACTATAAAGCGTCACAACGCCGTTCACCAGCACCGTGTCCACTCCGGTGGCCATGGTGTTGGGGTTGCGGTAGTCAATCTCCGAAGGCCGTGGGTAGCGGAAATGGTCCACATCGATGACCGCGATATCCGCCCAGTTGCCGACCTGCAGCTTGCCCCGGCCCAAAAAGCCCAGGTGATCGGCAATCATGCCGGTATTACGGCGAACGATTTCCTCTAAGGGAATGCCAGCCTGTAAGTACATCTGCCAGAAGATAGGCATGGCTCCCCGGCGCTGCAGCTCGTACCAGCCGCCCATATCCTCCGGGTCGCCCATCAGTTCATCGGAGCCCACGCAAACGTAAGGGTTGTCCATGATGCTTTTTACGTGGGGCACACTGGGAAAATCAGGCCGGGAAGCACCGCCCAGGTAGAAGGTGTACTCCTTGTCATCGCCGAGTAGGTCCAGGAGCACCTCGTCCGGGTCCTTCCCCCATTCCCTGGCGATATCGGCAATGGACCGGTTCTCCAGCGCCGGGTCTTCCGAGCAGACGATATAGGTAAGATTCCTGTCCGCCGGGAACATGTAGGCATCCTTCAAAACCGTCTTCCGGCCCTCGGACGTGTGAAGCGCCGCCTTCACGCCTGCGATCCCTTTGTCAAAGAGCGTGTCGGAAACGGCCACGATGAATTGCAGCATCCTGTCCTTGCGGGTAAGGTGGCCCGTGGAAGTGGGGATGGTATCCACGGTAATGCGCATGCCTTTTTCGCCGGCTTCTTTCACGGCGTCGAAGCATTCCGGGTTGACGGATTTTAGGTGGGAGATCTGGATGCGTGCCCCGGTGCGCCGGCCCACTTCGATAAATTCCTTGGTGCAATCCAGCATGCCGATGTGGTGCCGCAAATGCGCCGCAGCCACGCCGTCGTATTCCCTGACCACATCCACCACATCACACAACTCGTCCGTATCCGCGTAGCGGCTGGGAACATAAGAAAGGCCAAAGGAAACGCCCCAGGCCCCCTGCTCCATGTTCTTGCGGAGGATATCGTCTATTTGAACCTTTTCTTCGGGGGTGGGCTTGCGGTCGATGGCCCCACCCATCACAAGCCAGCGGATAGTGCCGTGACCCTGGAGGACGGCCATGTTCATGTTGCAGCCTTTTTCCTCCCAGTACCCGGCATAGCCGTCGAAGTCCTCCCAGGCGGGAAAAAGCTTTTTGTACTTTTTCCGCTGCATATCGCTGAACAGGCCGTTTAGCCAGTAATAGTCGACAGCTTTTTCCGTGGGGGCGTTGAACAGGGAGTGGCCGCAGTTGCCGCTTAGGCACGTGGTCACTCCCTGGCGCAAGAACAGCTCCATGGCCCCGTTAAGGAGGCATACGTACTCCTCGTGCACATGGGGGTCGATGAGGCCGGGGATCACGGCTTTCCCCGCGGCATCCACCGTTTTTGCCGCTTCCATATGGAGTTTTGGCGCTACCGCGACGATCTTCCCATCCTTTACAGCCACGTCGCCATAAAAGCCGGGAGCGCCAGTTCCGTCTATCACAAAACCGCCTTTGATCAGCACATCTACCATGCAACTGCCTCCTTTTGTATGCAGGAATAAGAACTCCGCCCAAATATCAGCCAGGAAGAGCTGCACCCTTCCCGGCCATATCCGGCCGGAGAGAAAAAGTCATATCCACACTTGCCTTAAAACCCGAAGGGCGTTTTCCCCCAGCACCTTGCTGATATCCCCGTCACTGTAGCCGTGCTTTACCAGCCAGCGAAGAATGTTGATGGAAGCCTCGGTGGGGTTTTCCAGCCCCTTTACGTAAGGCACTTCCTCATAGGCCTGCTGCTTATTTTTCGTATCCCCGGTGGCCAGGCTCTTGGAGAACAAATGATGCAGCCCCACATGGTCGCCGTACAGCCCGTCGGTGCCAAAGGATACGTGGTCGATGCCCACCAGATTGGCGATATACTCAAAATGCTCCATGTAGGATTCTATGTCGTGCGTGTTGTGGGTCTTCGTCATGGTGGTATGGGGGGCCGCCTCCACACCCAATACGCCGCCCTTTTCCGCCACGGCCTTTAAAATGTCATCGCCGCACAAGCGCTTGCTGTCCCACAGGGCGCGGGCGCCAATATGGCTTAAAATGAGGGGCTTGTCGGAACAGTCCACCGTATCCAGGGTGGTTTTGGGCCCCACGTGGGAGCAGTCGATGAGCATGCCCACCTGGTTCATGCGGCGAACAGCCTGACGGCCAAACTTGGTGAGCCCACCGTCAAAGTCCTCCTTGAGGCCGGAACCCAATGCGTTGCTTTCGGAATAGGTGATGCCCATCATCCGTATGCCAAGCCCATAGAGCACGTCGATGCGGTCCAGCTCGTTTTCAATGGGCGCGGCCCCTTCCAGAACGGGCACCCAGGCGACACGGCCTTCCCGGTGCGCCTTTAAGATATCCTCCACGCCCGTACACTGAAACAGGAAATCCTGATGGTGCAGATCGCACATGCGGTTTCCAAAGTCCACAACTATATCTTCAAACTTCCATCCGCTATGGGAAACGATATGGCAGGTACCATCCATCATATTGTCAAAAACGCAGTCCAGGTAGCTTTTTGAAAGCGCCTCATACTCGCAGCTTTCCCGCCCGGCCCGGTCCAGCGCCACCAGTTCCTCAATGTTATCCGGGGTTAGGGTGGGGTGCTCGTGAAGGGCAATGTATACGCATTCTTTGGCCAAACGAAGCACCCGCTCCTCCTGGGCGCTGTCAAGGGGCAGCAGATACCGCCCAGCCCAATCCCATCGGGCCAGCTTGAAATAAGGGTAGTCCGCCCCCGGCTTCAAGTAATCATAGGCTTTGTAGCCTTTGTATCCCGTTTTGATGCCCATGTTGATCCCCTGCTTTGCTTGCTATTGTTCACTGTTCACTGTATTTGCACCCTCCCGGCGGCCGGCGAAACTACGCAGGCCGCCGGAAAGATGATTAATGATTAAGTTTTGAAAGATACGCTTACTTCTTGATCTGATGCACCTTGACCAGGTCCTTGGCGTCGCACACGCCGTACAGGCCGGGGGTGGCGCTCCAGCCCTCGTACTTCTGCTTGGAGAAGCCATAGGCGTTGACACGGACCAATACGTTCACGGTGGGCAGTTCTTCCACAAACAGCTTCTGGAATTCCAGCATCATGGCCTTGCGGGCATCATAGCTGCCCTCCAGCTTTACGCCCTCCAGGATCTTGTCTATGGCTTCGTTCTTGTACTGCATGAAGTTCAGCGTGGCTGCGGAGTGGTAGATGGCATCCAGGCCCGTATCCGCATCGTCGATGACGCCCCACTCGATGTAGTTGATGTCATAGGTCATGTTCTTGGTGACCAGGTCGGTGTAGGTGGCGGGTTCCACGATGCTGATGGTGATATCGATGCCGGCTTCGGCGCAATTGGCCTTGAAGATGTTGGAGATGGCATCGATGTTGTTGGTGTTGTTACGGCAGGTAAGGGTGAAGGCAAGCTTCTGGCCGTCCTTTTCCCGGATGCCGTCATTGTCGCTGTCCACATAGCCCGCGGCTTCCAAGGTAGCCTTGGCGCCTTCGATATCAAAGGCAGGGAAGGTCGCGGCGCCTTCGCTCAGTTCCGCGTACACGGGCGAGATGGGGGTCAGCATGGGCACGCCGCCGCCCTGGATGGCGATGTTCACCAAGGCATCCCGGTCAACGGTCTGGGCGATGGCCTTGCGGACGGCCGCGTCGCTAAGCAGGGCATTCTTGTAGCTGAAAGAGAAATAGCCGTAACCCAGGGAGCTGACGCGGGCCACGCCGTACAGGTCGGGCTCGGCGTCCAATTGCTGCTGCACGGCCACAGACAGGGCGTTGGAGCCGCAGTCGACTTCGCCGGACTTGATGGCCAGCATCAAAGCGTTGGCATCGGTGTAGATGCGGATGGTCAGGCCTTCCAGGTATGCGCCGACGCCGCCGTTGGCCAGGGGCCAGTTCTCCACGCGGGAGAAGGTGTAGTATTCGCCCTTGGAGAAATCATCCAGTTTGAAGGGACCGTAGCCGATGGTGGGAACTTGGGCGTTGGCGAAATCCTCGATGCCTTCGATCAGGTGCTTGGGCATGATGTCCACCCAGAAGCCGATGTCGGTCATGAAATTGACCTGGGGCTCCTTCAAGGTGTACTGCACGGTCAGCTCGTCCAAAGCAACGGCATTTTCCACATTGGCGTAATAGTCGGAACCGAAGTTCACGTCATGGGTGGAGCAGTAATTGGCGGTGAAGGCGAGGTCTTCCGCGGTGAACTTCTCGCCGTCATGCCAGTAGATGCCGTCATGGATTTTGGCGGTGAACACCTTCAGGTCTTCGCTGCCTTCGTAGCTTTCCAGGATGTAGGGGACCTTCTTGGCGTTTTCATCGAACACCAGCAGGGAAGGATACAAAAGGTTGGAAACAAGGGCAGCGTTCAGGTCGTTGCTGATCCAGCCGTTCAGGGCGTAAGGATCGCCCACCATGCCGATGATAAGATGTCCGCCCACAAGGCTTGCGTCGCCTTCCGCCAGGGAAGGAACAGCCGTAAGCGTCAGGGCCATTGTCGCTACCAGAAGCAGTGCAAGGAACCTTTTCATCATGTCTCTCTCCTTCAAATTATTTATATGAAGAAACGCCGCCCTCTCCATTCCGGCATTTCCGCATACCAACGGGGATTTTTACTTGACCCACACTTGGTCCAGCACCCGGAGAACATTGCCGCCGATGATCTTGGCGATATCAGCGTCGCTGTAGCCGTGCTTCACCAGCCAGCGAACGATATTGATGGAGGCTTCGGTGGGGTTCTCCAGCCCCTTTACATAGGGTACTTCCTCATACTCCACATCGTTGTTGCGGGTATCCTTGATGGACAGGCTGGCGGCATAGGCGTGGTGCAGGCCTACATGGTCGCCGTACAGGGAGTCGATGCCGAAGGCCGCGTGGTCAAGGCCCACCAGATTGGCCATGTATTCAAAGTGCTCCATCACAGAGTCGATGTCATGGGTGTTGCGGGTCTTGGTCATGGTGGTGTGGGGCGCGGACTCGGCGCAGACCACGCCGCCCTTTTCCGCAACGGCCTTCAACACATAATCCTCAAATAGCCGCTTGGAGTTCCACAGCGTCTTGGCACCGATATGGGTCATCAATATGGGCTTGTCGCTGGCCGCCACCGTATCCACCGTCGTCTTGTGGCCGCAGTGGGAGCAGTCAATCAGCATGCCCACCTTGTTCATGCGCTTTACCGCTTCCTTGCCAAACTTGGTAAGCCCGCCGTCGGTATCCTCCTTCAGGCCGTTGCCCAGGGGGTTGGATTCTGAGTAGGTAATGCCCATCACCCGAATGCCAAAGCCGTAGAGCACATCGATGCGGTCCAGCTCGTTTTCAATGGGGGTGGAGCATTCCAATACCGGCACCCAGGCAATGCGGCCTTCCGCCTTGGCCCTCTTAATGTCGGCCACGGTTTTGCACTGGATCAAAAAGTCCTGGTGGTGCAAATCGCATAGCCGCATGCCTATATCGTGAATGACGTCCATCCACTTCCAGCCGCTTTTGCTGGTAATGTTGCAGGAGCCGTCCATCATGTTGTCAAACACGCAGTCGATGTAGCTTTCGGCCAAAGCGTCATAGGCGCAAAATTCCCGGCCGGCGTTGTGGTAGGCCTTGCTCTGGTTCATATCCTCGGGGAAATAGCAGGGGTGCTCGTGGGTGGCGATAAATACGTTCTTGTCCACGATTTCCTTTACCCGCTTTTCCTGGGCTTCGCTGTCAAGGGGCACACGGTAGTCACCGGCCCAGTTCCATTTGGCCAGCTTGTACACCGGGTAATCCACATTCGGGGTCAGGTAGTCGAAGGCTTTGTATCCCTTATAGGCAGGTTTCATGTAGGGTCGCACTCCTTTTTTGTTGATTTAAACGCTTGCGCGCCTAAAGCGGTTAACGTGTTTTGGGATTGAGCGTATCGTTGATGGCGTTGCCCAGAATGTTGAAGCTTACCACATAGCTCATGATGGCAAAGCTGGGCCACAGCCACCACCAGGTGGGGTTGGGCGCTTTCACAAGCGCCCCGGTATCCCAGGCCTTCTTCAATATCAGCCCCCAGCTCCAGGTATTGGGATCGCCAAGGCCAAGGAAGCTAAGCCCCGATTCGCTTAAAACCGCGGTAGCCATCACCAGCGTGAGATTCACCATCACGGGGCCGATGACGTTGAGCAGGATGTGCTTGAACAGGATCTTCCGGCTGGGTATGCCCAGGCACCTTGCCACCTCAATGAACTGCATTTCGGAGGTGCGCAGCGTGGCGTTGCGCGTCACCCTGGCCAGGCTGGGCCAGGAGAGGATACCGATCACGATGCCTACATTGGTCACGGAAGCCCCGGCGACCGCCGCAATCACGATCATCAGCGGCATCATGGGCAGCGTCATGAAGATTTCGATCAGCGAATCGATGAACCCGCCGATCCTGCCTTGGAAATACCCGCTGATGAGCCCCAGGGGGATGCCCACCGCCGCGGCGCAGAGCACCGCCATCAGGGATACATACACGGAGGTCCTAGCGCCCCAAATGATTTCCGCCATCACATCCAGCCCCAGGTTGTCCGTGCCCATCCAATGCTTGGCGCTGGGCGCCAGCTCGATCTCCCTGCCGTATCCCTTGGGGTAGGGGGCCAGGAGGGGTGCACAGATGCCGATCAAAAGGATGATGATCACAATGCCCAGCCCGAACATGCCCAGTTTGTTCCTGCGAAAAGCCTGAAAGAAGCTGCGCTGATTCATGCCTTGCCACCTCCCAGCTTGACCCTGGGGTCGATCCAGGCCAGCACCAGGTCGGTGATGATATTAATAAACACCGTGGTGATGGACAGGATCAGAAACGCGCCCTGGAGCACGGGATAATCCAGCGTGGATACGCTGTCAAAGATCAGCCGCCCCACCCCGGGCCAGGAATATATGCTTTCGGTCATAATGGCCCCGCCCACCATGCTGGCAATCATGATGCCGGTGGCGGTAATGGTGGGGATCATGGCGTTTTTCAGCGCATGCTTGCGGGTGACATACTTGTCGTCCCAGCCCTTGGCAAATGCGGTGCGTATGTAATCCTCCTTCTGCACTTCGATCATGCTGTTGCGGGTATACAGGATGATGGAGGTGCAGTTCCCGATAAACAGGGTGAAGGTGGGCAGCAGCGCATGGCGCAGTACATCGTACAAGTAGGCAAGCCCTTCCTTGGGCGGGGGCGTATACGCGCCGCCGGTAGGCAGCCAGTGCAGCCTGTAGCCGAAAATATACAAAAGCGCGAAGGACAGGAACGGTATGAAGATGGATATGCCCACCATGGTGATGACGTTGATGAATTTGTCAAAGGCGCCGTTGCGGTGCTTGGCGGCCTTCAGTCCCACGGGGATACCTACGATCAGGGCAAGGGTGATGCTCAGCAACAGGAGTACCAGCGTCCAGGGAAGCTTTTGCATAAGCACCGTGCTCACCATATCCCGGGTCTTGAAGGAGATGCCAAGGTTACCCTGGATAAGCTGCCCCAGATAAACAAAGTATTGCGTAAGCAGTGGCTTGTCCAAACCAAACTGCGCAGTCATCTTGGCCACCGTCTCCGCACTCATCTTGGGATCCAGCAGCATGGAAACAGGGTCGGCCGGGATCAGGCGCAGCAGGAAAAACGTGACGGATACGGAGACGAACACGGTGATCAGGCCGCGGAAGCCCCGCCGTAAAAGGTATTTTCCCATTCCCTCTTCACCTCCAAAGGTTTGTTTGCATCCTCATCCAGCGTAGTAGGGGCACCTGACGAAGTGATTAGGCCCAATCTCCTGCATGGGCGGATGGATTGTTTCGCATTCCTTGCGGGCCATAAAGCACCTGGAGCAAAACCTGCACCCGCCGGGAAGGTTGACGGCGCTGGGGATATCCCCCTCCAGCAAAATGCGCTGCTTTTTGATGGTGGGGTTGGGATTGGGAATGGCGGAGATGAGCGCTTTGGTATAAGGATGGGCGGTATGCTCAAAAAGCTCTTTGGCGGGAGCCATTTCCATCATCTCCCCCAGATACATAACGATGATGGTGTCGCTGACAAACTTCACTACGGACAGGTCATGGCTGATAAAGATGTAGGTTAAATCGAATTCTTCCTTCAGGGCGTTGAACAGGTTCAACACCTGGGCCTGCACGGATACGTCCAGGGCGCTGACGGCCTCGTCGCAAATGATAAGCTTGGGGTTCATGGCCAGGGCCCTAGCGATGTTGATGCGCTGGCGCTGCCCGCCGGAAAATTCGTGGGGAAAGCGGGCCGCCATTTCCCGCTGCAGGCCCACGTGGGAAAGCATGTCCCCCACCCGCTCCTGGATATCGGCGGTACTTTTAAGAAGCCTGTGCTCTTTTAGCGGCTCTGCGATGGCCTCGCCGATTTTTACCCTGGGGTCAAGGGACGCGTAGGGGTCCTGAAAGATCATTTGCAGGTCCCGGCGGATAAAGCCGCTTTCCTTCTCTTTTAGGGGCAGAATGTTCCGATCCTGATACGTAACCTCGCCGGAGGTGGCGGGGATGAGCTTCAACAAAAGCCTGGCCATGGTGGATTTTCCCGAACCGCTTTCCCCCACCACGCCCAGCGTTTGGCCCTTCATCACGTCAAAGTGCATATCGTCCACCGCGTGGAGCAGCACGGGCTTGCCGAACCAGTTGTTGCTGATGTTGAAGTGCTTGGTGAGGCCGCTGACATGAATCAATGCATTGTTGTTTTCCATCAGGCCTCCACCCCCTTATGAAGATAGCAAGCCACGCTGTGGTGGTCGTTAAGGCGGACTGAGTGCGGCGCCTGCTCCTGGCAATCGGCCATGCAGTGGCCGCACCTGGGAGCGTAGCGGCACCCCTTGGTAAAGTTTTGCACCATGGGCACGGTGCCCGGTATGCTGTGCAGCTTTTTTTCCGTGGTCTCCAGTGTGGGGATGGCCAGCAGCAATCCCTTGGTATACGGGTGGGCAGGATGGAGAAAGACCTCCTCTACCGTGCCCTTTTCCACGATCTGCCCGGCGTACATGACCACCATTTCCTCGCACACCTCGGCGACCACGCCCAGGTTGTGGGTAATGAACATCAGCGATCCGCCTGCTTTCAAGCGAATCATCAGGTCCAACACCTGGGCCTGGATGGTAACGTCCAAAGCGGTGGTGGATTCATCGGCAATAAGGATCCTTGGGTTGCAGGCGATGGCCATGGCGATCATGGTCCGTTGGCGCATGCCGCCGGAGAATTGATGGGGATAATTTTTGATGCGCTTTTCCGGGTTTGGGATGCCAACCTTTTTCAAAAGCCCCAGTGTCTTTTCCTGAAGCTCCTTTTTATTAAGCTCCGGCTGATGGCGGCGGAGCACTTCCTCAATTTGAAAGCCAATGGTCAAAACAGGGTTTAGGGAGGTCATGGGCTCCTGAAAAACCATGGAGATTTCCTTGCCCCGGACTTTGTACATCTCCTGCTCCGACTTTTTCAGCAGGTCCTCCTCGCCCAGATAAATGCCGCCCCCCGCCACTTTAGCCGCTGGCGGCAATAGCCTCATGGCCGACAGGCTGGTAATGCTCTTGCCGCACCCCGATTCCCCCACGACCCCCAGTGCCCTGCCTTCCGCCACGGAAAAGGATATGTCATCCAGCAGGTTGAACCGCCGCCCATCGTCACTTTGAAGATCCAGCCGAAATTTTTCAAACCGCAGAATATCGCGCATCCCATCTTCTCCTCCCGGCTACATGGCGGAAAGTCTAAATATTGGATTATACCAATCTTGAACAAGCCAATTGATTGATATATCACAATCGCATTATCTGACAAAAAATCAAAATTGGATTCTACCAGCCTACAGTATCCTTCGCCCCTGCTTCCATAAGCCTCGAAAGATGAAAATCGCATTTTGATCATTTGTAAAATGCAATCTTCGCTTATATGCTATCACATTATTCCTGTTATTTGAAGGATTTTTGAATCATTTCTTGTATTTTTTTCGTTTTTGCTCGAACAGCCAGACGTTACGTGTATAGTGATTTCCCGAATATTACATCGCGCATCAATCTTAACATTCGCATTTACTTGATTTTCCCCATTCTAAAAAGTCCACCCGAGCACCATGATTGATTTCATTTTCACAAAATTGTCATATACCTTTTGTAAACGACTTACCCTATCATCTGCATAAGCCGCATCTTTTGCGGCTCTTTAATGCGGCCCCCACAGCAGGCAAAGGACCCGGGCGGCCAAAAAGGCGGGCGGCTATGCCGTTAGCGCATAGCCGCCCGCTTTTGCAGGAAAAGCCGTCCCTCCGTCCTCATTTCCCTTTCAGTTCATCAATAATCCGGCACCTAATCTCCAGGCATCTAGTGATGGCATCCACGTCCTCACTGCCAGGGTTTGTCCACCGGAAACCGATCCCGCCGCCCATGCAGACACGGCGTTTATGGCCCAAGACCCAGGCGAAGGCACCAAGATGGGATGTGGAGCAGCCGGTGCATCCCCACAGATGACGCAGTATGTACCTTTGAAATTCCAGGCTTTCCTGTTCCAGCCGGCCGTTGATCAGCTTTGGGTCGTCCCATCCGTATGTTCCGGTAACGCGGATGATCAGATCGCCATGCGCATTTTCCAGGCACATGGCCTGACCGCCTTTGTACTTGTAATCCACCTTCCAGAAGGTGTTGCAGGCAGGCTTTGCCTTTCGTTTTCGTGCGCAATCATCAATTTCTCCGGCAATCGCGCGGCGCTCCGCTGTGAAGGGATTGATATAGTCCTCATAGGTGGGCCTGTATTTTGAGCCGATATTGCGGAATTCAAGATTCTGGAACGCAAAATAGCCAAACGAATTCATGTTCTCACAGGAATTTGCCAAAGCGCACATTCCTGCAAACATGTTGGGATACCGGTCGGAAACAAAGCTGCCGCCCTCCCGTTTCAGCCCCACCCGGACAAGGGCATTCAGCCTTGCCGCAAGCGGTATGGGACTTATTGAGGTGCTTGTCCGCTTTTCAATATTATTCATCGCATCGGGAGACACTTCAAGACGGTTGCCCTGAAGCCTTCCATTCCTGCCAAGCATGCACAAAAGAACCTGATATCCGTTTACCGCGTTATACGTCTGGGAGCGGATTTTCTCGGTTTTGGCCGGCTCCTTCCGCTTGACGCCGTTGAGCTTTCTTCCGCCCAAAAAATCCTCCAGCATATGAACCGGCAATCCGTATGCTTCGGGATTTTCATACATGTCTGACAGCATGTCCAGCATAAAAGCGTGATACGCTTTGCAGGAATCCTTCAGTTCGCCCTCCTCCATGCTGCCAAGAGAGCGGTTAAGGGGCGTCAGCTGACGGGCGGCGGAGTAAATGTTCCGGTGCACGGTGGAAGGAAATTCGGTCAGCTCCTGCGAAAAAAGCGCAGGCACTCCGGTCCCTGCCGTTTGCAAAGAAGGCATACGATCCCTCCTCAAAAATCACCATATCTCCTTATACCGGTCCAAGGTGAACTTATCCATGTCAAGCAATCGGCCTTTGTACTCCGGTACGATTGCACATCGCTGTCCTCATAAACTCTTCGACTTCCATGGTCCCGGGCAAGGACGATTGTGCGCCTGCCCGGGTGACGGTAAGGGCTCCTACACAATTGGCATACTCTACCGCCTTAAGTATATCGCCGGTTTCCATCATAGCGATGGCAAGGGCCGCGGTGAACGCATCGCCGGCAGCCGTGGTATCCACAGCACTCACATGAGGGGCATCACAGTTGCATTCGATGCCTTCTCCATATACATACGCGCCATGTTCGCCGCGCTTGATGACCACGTATTTGGCCTGTGATTTTTCCATCAACAGCCCGGCTGCCTTACGCGCCTTTTCCTTGGTATCGGGATAGATGCCGCAAAGCGCCAATGTTTCTGTTTCGTTGGGGCTCAATATTGTCACTCCCGCAATCTCATGAAGCGGGAAGCTTTGCACTGGCCCCGCATCCACTACGACTGGAATGTTCCGTTTCAATGCCGCCCGGCAGGCCGCGATCACTGTTTGCCGCGGGATCTCCAATTGAATGATGAGCACATCATACATTCCGCTTTCGATCACCGGCACCACATCCTCCGGCATCAAAAGCATGTTGCTGCCCGGGAATACAAGGATGCGGTTTTTGCCGTCCGGCTCCACCATCACTACGGCCAGCCCGGTGGGCGCATGAGGGTCCGTTTTGAGGAAGGACGTATCCACCCCAAAGGCCTTTTGCGTTTCAAGCAATTGAAGGCCGTTGGCGTCATCCCCTATTTTGCCGATAAACGCAACATCTGCGCCAAGCCTTGATGCGGCCGCGGCCTGGTTGGCGCCTTTTCCGCCCGCGGAATACCGGTATTGATCTGCCAGGCAGCTTTCACCTGCGGAGGGGATGGATGAAACTTGAAGCACCAAATCCATATTGATGCTTCCTATCACCAGATAGCGCGGTTTCTTTTTCATTGCCCCATCCCCTTTTCCACTTTTCTCACAGCACCTTGTCCAGCATGGCCGCCCATCCCTTGTGACGGGAATATGCTCCACCTTCCCCACGGTACCCAAAGCGCCATGAAATATGATCAAAATTTCCCCGGGAGAAGAGGAAATGCGGAGGCACTCTTGAACATGAAATATATGAACAAAAAGGAGGCATTAATATGCGCATCGCCATTGGGTCCGATCATGCAGGGTATGAACTGAAAGTAAGGCTTTTGGATGCTTTAAAGCAAAGGGGCCATATTCTTACCGATTTTGGAAGCTTCGATCCTGCGCCGGTGGATTTCCCCGACATCGCAAAAAAGGTATGCGGCGCGATCCTGGACGGCAGCTGTGAACGGGGAATCATGTTCTGCGGCAGCGGCGTCGGCGCCTGCATCGCCTGCAACAAGGTGCCCGGCATCCGGGCTTCGGTATGCCACGACATCTTCACCGCCCACCAATGCGTTGAGCATGACGATGTGCAGGTAATCGCCCTTGGCGCCCAGATCGTAGGGCATACCGTAGCCCTGGAGTTGATCGACCTGTTCCTGAAGGCCACTTTTTCCACCAGTGAGGAATTCCGCCGCCGGGTACAAAAGCTTGGCCAGATGGACGGAAGCGTATAAGCAAGGAGCGCTGCCGGTTACCGGTCCCAACCGCTTTGACGGCCCGGCTGATCCCGACCGCTTGTCAGTACATCTTCCCTGTATTGAGGAATCGGTCGGGTGTCAGGCCGTTCTCCCTGGCATATGATTTGCCCCCGGCAGCCCAAAGCATGCCGCGCCTTACGATCTCCTGGGCCGAAGGCGAGTTGTCAAACACGTCGTCGTGGTGCCCAAGGGATGAATAGAACACACGCCCAAGGCCCCACATTTTGGTCCAGACCACCGGCATATCCACCGGTTTATTTGCAATGTGGTAATATGGAACCGAGGGGAAGCGCGTCGTGGCAAGCACCTCAATGGCCGGATCAATATGCAGGTAGTAGTGCTCGCTGCGCACCTCAAAGTCGTCTAGACCCGCCACGATGGGGTCGGATTTGGAGGTAATGTTAACCGTATACTCGATGCCATCGCCGCCCGGGTGCGAGACCCATTGGCCGCCGGTCATGAACTGCCAGCGGGTGTCCTTGCGGAATGCGTCACACATGCCGCCGTGACATCCTGCCAGCCCGACGCCTGCGCCTACCGCTGCGGCCACATTCTTTGAGTGCTGTTCATCAATCTCACCCATGGTCCAGCAGGTAAAGATCAGGTCCAGCTGCATTAATGCATCCAGGTCACCGAGGCATTGGTGATCATGCGCGTATTGCACATTGAATCCGGCTTCACCAAGCAATTTGCCAAAGCGCTTGGAAACCAGCTCAGGCTGATGGCCATCCCACCCGCCCACAAGAAATAATGCGTTTTTCATATGCCTACCTGCTCCTTCATGATCCGGTTTCAAACACTTGGGGCAATCATAACCAGAAACATGATTTAGAATAACACCAATATGCCTTCCGGTCAATTCGTGACAGGATATTGAGCAGGGCGGCGGCATTTGATTCCCTATTTCCCCTATTGGTTAATTCGCATCCACCAATCATAGTGTTTAGAATTCTACTACAGTAAAGGGATATGCCCAATCCACAGGTATTGACAGCTGCACCCTGGCAGCTTCCACGGCAGCCTGGCGCTTGGGCTCATAGGCATGGGTCAAAAGCAGCCGCTTCACCCGCGCTTCCATTGCCACCTTTGCAGCTTCCTGGGCGCTGGAGTGCTTGCAGACCGCATTTGCCTCAGGGAGAAGGGGGCCGGCGCCAAAGGATGCCTCATGCAGCATCAAGTCACAGTCCTTGAAGAATGCTCCAAATTGCTTCCGATAGCGCGTATCACCGGTGAAGCCGATGGTATGCCCCGTTTCCAGATGCGTAAAGCGGTAACATAATCCGGGTACCGCATGGTCGGAGGAGATGACGGAAATGCGATATCCCTGCTCCGAAAAATTCTCCCCATCGGAAAGCTCCAGGATATGCGGCATTTGCACGACTTCCTTCAGAACATTATGGCTGTCATGAAATACGTAATGGAAAGCCCGGTCAAAGGCGGCCTTTACGGTCTGTTTGGGTCCGGCGATGGTCCACTCACCCAGGGATCCCTTTTTGATGCGCCAATACAAAATCAACTGCGTCAGCCCCATATAATGGTCGGCGTGCATATGGGTAAAGCACAAAAGCTTGGGAGCAATCGGGTCCAGGTCATGACAGATCATGTTATAGGCGGCACTCCAGCCCGTATCCACCATGATGCGGTCATTTAAAAGATAGCTGGAGCCATCGTTGTTTTTGGTAGGCAGCCAATCCGCCGAACCCAGTACGCGCACAAATGGGGTTTCCGTCACATAAACCGCTCCTTTTCAGCCCTTGATGGCGCCGATCATGACGCCCTGCACGAAGTATTTTTGCAGGAAAGGGTACAACACTACAATAGGCAGTATCGTCACAATGATGACCGAGTACCTCAATTGCTCCACAAGCAGCGCCCTGGAATAGCCTGCACTGCCTTCCTCAGCCAACGCCTCTGAATTTTGGATCAGGACACGGATCAGATATACCTGCACAGGCTGCAAATCACCCTTCGAGATGAAGAGCATGGCGGGGAAATAGCTGTTCCAATGGGCCACTGCATAAAACAACACCAGCACGGCCAGGATGGCGGTTGACAGAGGCAGCACAATGGACCAGAGGATACGTATATCGCTGGCGCCGTCCAGCTTGGCAGATTCCATCAGGCTTTCGGGGATGCTTTCAAAGAAAGTACGGCATACAATGAGGTTATAGGTGGATACTGCATAAGGCAGGATCAACGCCCACCGGGAGTTATACAGCCCCAGGCTGTTCACGGTTACAAACAGCGGTATAAGCCCGCCGGAAAAGAACATGGTAAAGGTGATGAGCATCATCACCGGCCTGCGCAGAAAAAAACCGGTCCGGGAAAGAGGATAGGCCAGAGATACGGTAAGCACCAGATTGGTCAGCGTGCCAACCGCCACAATCCAGATGGTGTTGCCATAGGTGGTCCAAAACATCCTGTTCTCCATCACCAGCCGGTACGCATCGAACTGGACTCCCTTGGGCAACAGAAAAATTTCCTGCTTGGAAACTGCCAGCGGGTCTGAACATGACATGGCCACAACGTGCAGAAAAGGAACCAAAGTGACAAGCAGCGCCAGCGCACCGATTCCATAAATCAATACGTCACCCATCACACCGCCCAGGGGGCGTTTCATTTTTGCCCTATATAGCAATCCTGCCCCCTCCTTACCACAAGCTTACGTCGCTCAGACGTTTGCTCATAAAATTAACACCGACAAGCAGTACCATGTTGATCACCGAATTGAACAGACCCATGGCAGAAGCAAAGCTGAACTGGCCGCCTACGATCCCCCGGCGGTACACGTAGGTGGAAATGACATCCGCCACCTCATACGTTGCAGGTGTATACATGAGGATGATTTTTTCATAACCTACGCTCATTGTCCGGCCAAGCTGCATGACCAGCAGGATGATCATCGTAGGAAGGATGCAGGGTATAGAAACGTGGAGCGTTTGCTGCCAGCGGTTTGCTCCGTCTATGCGGGCCGCCTCGTACAGCGCAGGATCGGAATTGGACAAAGCCGCCAGGTAGATGATGGAGTTCCAGCCGAAGCTCTCCCAAATGCCGGAGCCAATGTACAGGGGCCTAAACCATCCGGAGGTGCCAAAAAAGTTGATCACCTTGCCCCCGTTTGCCTTAATCAGGTTGTTTACCACGCCGTCGGTGGTGGATAAAATGGCCTGCATCATGCCGACTATCACAACGACCGAGATAAAATGCGGAAGATAAGAAACGGTCTGCACAATGCGCTTCACAGGCTTACAGCGCATTTCATGCAAAACCAGGGCAAAGATGATGGGCACAGGAAACCCGAATATCAAATTGTATACGCTGAGAACCAGCGTGTTTGCCAACAGCCTTGGAAAATAATAGGAAGAGAATATTTCCGAAAACCAAGAAAACCCTGCCCAAGGGGCGGCCCAAATGCTGGTACCTCCCTTGAAGTTTTTAAAGGCCATCAGAATGCCGTACATAGGGGCATAATGAAATACAAGGTAATAGATCAACCCGGGAAGCATTAACAAAACAAGATATCTGGAGCGCAAAAGCTCTCTGAAAAATCCCCGCCCGGTCCGCGTGCGCCTGCGCGCGTCCATATTGATCACATAAAACCCCTCCCCCGATCTATGGGTTTCCTGGATGCGTGGGAAACAAGCCCCTCGCATCCAGGATGAAATGATTACTTTGCTTTGCCGTAATAGCGGTCCAGTTGGGTCTGGTAAATCTGCGTGAGTTCATCGCCGCCCATGGACTTTACAGTGGAGAGGAAGGAATCAAATTCGTCCAACGAGGTCTGACCCATGATAAACTTTTGGATCATCTCGTTTTCATAGGTGGTGATGTCCGCGTTCAGGGAAGCGATGCGGTCCAGTTCGGCCTCGTCGCCCATAACCTGCGGGAAGGGAGCGATCATGTACTGCTTGAGAATGCTGCCTTCCTCCGCAGCCTTCTTGGAAACCATCATCTGGTAAAACTCCACGGTACGGTTGGTGAACTGGGCGGGGAAGGCGCCCAGAGAACGGAGGGCTGCACCTACGCTAAGACCGTCCGGGTTCTTGCCGATCACATCGGTCCATGCCTTATTGCCGTTTGCATCCTTGGTATAGGTCAGGCCTTCCAGGCCATAGAGCAATGTATCGCGGCCCTCATCGGAACCGTAGATGTAGTCCAGCCAGCGAATTGCCAGTTCCGGGTTTTTGCAATCCCTTGTAATGCCGTAGCAGTATCCGGTCAAGGCACGGCTGATGATGCGGATAGGTGTTCCATTCGTATCTTCGGGAGAGAGAACCACATGGTATTCGGCCGTGGCACTGTTGGCGTTGCCGGCCTGGGCCGCGGTGCCGGACCAAAGCTCGGTCTTGGTGGCAAAGTGGGCGGAAGCGCCGACAATATCCTTGGCAAACATGGCATCCAGCTTGGCTTCATCGCTGGTGGTGAACTGCGGATCCATCAAGCCTTCTTCATACAGCTTGTTGAGGAAAGCCAGGAAGTCTTTGAAGCCCGGCTGTTCATACTGGTTGACAGCCAAGCCGTCCGCATCAATATACTTGGTGGCGGGAGCCGCAAGGCCAAAAGCGGTGGCCAGGTAGCCGTATTCGCCCAGGCCGTTGGGGGAGAAGGCCGCCAGGGGGATTTCATCGTTCAGGCCGTTGCCATTGGGATCCTTTTCTTTAAAGGCTTTCAAAACAGCGTACCATTCATCCGCCGTTTTGGGTACTTCAAGACCCACCGCTTTCAGCCAATCGGTGCGAAGGATCAAGCCTTTGACCTCCACCTTGTTACCGCCGTCAAAGTTCTGGGCAATGTGGTAGATATGACCATCCGGCGCGGTAAAGGCCTCACCCAGCTCCGGCATGTCCTCCCAAATCAATTTGGCCAGGTTGGGGGCATATTGGCGGATCAAATCATCCAAGGGGATGATGATACCCTGCTTGGCGTAGGTATATACTTCGCCCTTGTTGCTATAGGAGTTGGGAATCTGCACAATATCGGGCAGGTCTGCACCGGCAGCCAGGCGAACGCGCATGACTTCATCATATTGGCTTGGTACGGTGACATCCCAGTTGATCTTAATGCCCGTACGCTCCTCCACCCATTCCAGCACAGGCAGGGGCTGGGCATAGCTGGCTGCCGCGTAATAGTTGTCATATACAGCAACGGTCAATGCATCGGTCTCCATATTCCCAATGGGTAGCGTGATGGGCTCGTTGGCAGCAAGGCCTGCTGCAGGCAAGAGTAAAAGCAGAGTCAGGACCAAGCAAATCCACTTTTTCATAGGAAGGATTCTCCTTTCATCAATAACCCGTTTATTGCAATGCTCCCTTTTCGCTTTGTGCGCAGGCGCTCGCCCGTCGGCAATGCCAATCGCACATCCGCACAGGGCTGCGCGCCGCGCTGTGCTTTTGTAGCATCATCATGCCATGGCCGCATGTGTTTGTAAACGGCGTTGTTTTGCAGGGCATACAATTATGAACGGAATTGCATAAAATCAATGTGCTGATTTTTTGCAACCCGTTCATTTATTGTCATTTTATACTTTTACATACGGCCGGGCGTAGTTCCTTCATACTTTTTGAATACGCGGCGGAAAGTGGCGTCATTGCCAAACCCTACCCGGGCTGCCACGTCCTTGACGGTGCTTTTTTCTTCTTGCATAAGCTTCTTGGCCATCTCGATGCGCTTTCGGCTGACGTAGTCGAGATAGCCGATATGCATATGCTCCTTAAAGTAACGGCTCAAGTATGTGGCGGTGACATTCATCTCCATAGCAGCGGAGGACAGACTGAGCTGCTCATCGCTGATATGCTGTTCGATGTAATCCAGAAGCCTGCTCATAAAGGCTGCCTGCTGGCTTTCCATCCGCTCCCGGTGGTAGCCAGCCGCCTCTGTCAATAGCCTTCGCATGTAGATCAACTGTTCCTGCAAAGTCTGCTGGACAGGCAGCGCGCACGCCTGCAGCCGCGAGGAAAGGCCATCTGCCGTTTCGTCGGTTTTGTACAAGGTAAGCTCCATGGCCACAATAAGCTTGCCAAGAGCCCGGCTGTCCTTGTTTCTTAGCAGCAGCGTCTCCCATATGGACAAAGCTTTATCTGCGTTGCCGGAAACCAGCGCATCCATCAATTCCCTTTCCGTTTCCCGGGGATAATAGACCGCACCGCCTCCCTGATGGGCAGGCTCATACCAATACAGGCGGACATCCTTTTCCTGCACCTGGTCTTTCATGAGGCTCAAAGCTTCTTCATAAGCCTTGGGAAGGCCGGAGATCTCATCATGGACCGCTGATAAATAGACGGCGTCGGCACATTCCAGAATGGACAGCGCCCATTCCTCAACGTCTTCCTGCTGCATATAGTTCAAAAGCACGACCTGCCGCTCCTGCTTTTTGAACGGATAGGCGTGAAGATAAGCCGCTGCGGGCAGCTTATCTCCCTGCCAGCCAGATAATAGGACGATGCTGAAATGGGAATAGGTCATGGGCAAGTTCAGCATGGTCAGCATGTTTCCGCCCGCCACGCTGGAATCCCCCTCCACCAGATGGGACAGAACCGCATATTGCAGCATGGGGCGGCTGGCGTCGATGCGCTCCCTCAAAAGCGCCTGCTCCTCCATCATCTGGGATAGCTGCAACTCGATCCTCTGCATCTCAAGGTTTGTGGGATTGGCCTCCGTTTTGAAATGGGATGACAGCAGATGGAATATGCGGTCCAAAGGACGATAATTCAGCAAGGTCAGTTCCCATGCAAGCGTGCAGCCCACCACGCTCATCAGGACCAGAATCAAGCAAATCATATTACGGATGCTCTTTGCCCCTGCAGAAATATCATCCTGGGGCAGCAGAACGCTGTAGCGCCATTTGAGCCCCTGGGAGGTATAAGCCATATGCGTATAGTGTTTTCCCTCTCCGGAGGTATACGTCTCCTGCCCGGAAACATTGGACAGCATCTGAAGCTGCGCATTCTCCGGAATATCCTTTGCGTATGTATGCACCCATTCACCGCGTCCGTCCTGAAGGCCCACCACCGTGCCGGGGAAAAGCGCCAGGTCATCCAGATAGGAATCCAAGGTTTCGTTATCGATCCAAAAGATCACGCTCATCAATACTTTGCCCGACATGCTGGTCGTTCCCACGCGCATGCAGATCAAGCCCCGCTTCTGATAGCCAAAGCTATGCACCGTTCGGTTAGGCAGCATCGCATTCTGCGTCAAAAGCTCCTGCCAATCGCTTATTGTAACACCATCAACGGCAAATTCATCCTCTAAGAACCAGTCCAGATTCCACAAGCCCAGGGTGGATACCACCACGTTTTTCGTCGGAAAGCAAATGGCAACCCCGCTATAAAGACGACTGTTGCCGCAATGAAAGAGCAATTCGTTTTTGTAACTTTGCAGATCGGCAGCACTGATACGGCTGTAGTCGACCGTAGCCCCTTGCATATACGTCAAACGCGTGATCATGGGATCGGAATTGAAAAGCGTAACCACTTTATCCAAACTGTTGATATCCTCATCCAAACGCTGTGCCACATTTTGAAGCGCCGTATGATAGGAGGATACGGCATTCTCCATGACCGTGTCTGAAGCCCACCAAATACCGATGGCCCCAAGCAGCATAAGCGGCAGCAGAAAAATAGCGATGAATGTAAAAAACAGACGAAAACGCACCGTCAACTTGCGCATGTGTTCATCTCCAATGCTTCATCCTGGTGCATTCCACCCTTATTTGCATTATATAAGCGGAGGATAATGAAAGTCAACCAATCAGTGAGTGAAAAGTTATATATGTTTAACATTGTGCAAAATAAAAGCGAAGGCATCCATAGCTAAGATGCCTTCGCGCTTTTTCTTCACCGCCGCCGCGGCAGACGCTTCTCCCATTCGGCGTTGTTACGTTTACAGACCGGCCTTATGGCAGGATTCTATCTCAAAAGCACTCCAGGGAATATCGACCGGCTCATGGAAATTGATGATCCTGTCGATATGGTTCAAAAGCGGAAAATCTTCTTTCTGAAGCACGCCCCGCTCTATCAGCCTGCGCACCGCCCTGGCGGCGCGGGTGGCGATGACAAGGGATTCCAGCGTAACGCCATGAAGCTCTGCCATGGCCTGTTCCATGGTATACCCGCGGCCCAGCAGCGTGCCGATCAGGCGGGTACGGCCGCCGAACACGGTCACGTACAGGTCGCCGGCGCCGTACACAATATTGTCGTCGCGGCCGCCCACATGGCTTATCAGCCTGCGCATCTCCCGCACGCTCTGCCCGAAAAGTGCCGCCTGGGAGTTGTAGTGCTGCGTTCCCCCGACACCCTCCATCCGTTCGGACAGACCGATCGCCAGCGTAACGCCCAGGGCATAGGCATTCTTGAGCGCCACCGCGCATTCCACACCGACCACGTCGTTGGACAGGCTGATATGGTAGTAATCGGTATTCAGCATGGCCTTGATTTTCCGAAGCAGCTTTATATCCGGCCCGCAAAAGCAGACCTGGGTTGGGTCGTGGTCGGCAAGCTCATAGCTGGTGCACGGGCCGCCCACAGCGTTGAAGGAAATGTTCTTTTTGCTGCGCTGGGCGTACAGGTGCGGGAAGGCAATCAGTCCCCCATCCTCCGTATCCATGAGCCCCTTGGTAATGGACAGCACGGGCAGCGTTTCGGGTATAACAGGCAGAACAGTATCCATAAACCAATCGATACCAAAGCTGCTAACGCCGCCGATCAAAAGGTCGGCCCCTGACAGTGCCTCTTTAAGCTGCTCGATTTGATAATACCGTATCCCATCCGGCAATTTACGCTTTAGCGTCAGATGAAAGCCCGTATTTCTTAAATGGTCGATGATTTCCCGGTCCAGAGGCGTGCCAACCAGTCTTATCTCGTTCCCGTTACTGGAGGCCGGATAGCTCATGGCCGAACCCATCATGCCGGCCCCGACGATCGCAATAATACTCATTTCTTTTTTTCCTCCTGCCGCGTCAGCGGTGAAGTCCTTTTAAGCGGAGGTAAGCCAAAGCCTTTTCCGGGTCATTAGCGGTGATCAGCACCGCGCCGTTTGCAATGGCTCGGTCATAAGAGCTTTGCGAGTCATCGGGATAATACACCCACGGCTGAACGTTGCGGGATACGGCGTAATCAAACGCATTCTTTTCTACTACGGGCGCTTCCTTGGGGCCAAACAGGCAAATGCAGTACAGGTAGCCGTACGGGTCGCGCCGCCTAACCGTGCCCATCAGATCCAGGGGATAGTAGCCGTGGAGCTTATACCTGTGGCCGTACTTTTCATCAACATATTCCAAAAGCTCCGCGCTCCACGAATTGATGACGCAGCGCTCGGCCACCCCGTACCGCTCAATCAAGGCAAGGCTCTTGTCTGCCGACTCCCAGGCCCACTCTTGATCGTCCTTGGGGTAGTCCTTCAACTCCACGCATAAGCCGATATCCGGGCGGTCCTTGAGTATTTCCAAAAATTCCCCGAAGGTGGGTACGCGGGTTCCCGCAAACTGCGCGCCTTTCCATGCGCCGGCATCCAGCTTTTTGATCTCCGCCAGGGAAAAAGAACGTATCAATCCCGTTCCGTTGGTGGTACGGTCGACCTTGTGGTCGTGCATCATAATTATTTCGCCGTCGCGGGTCATATGCAGGTCGAATTCCAGCATATCCACCGGCAGCTTTAGAGCCGATTCAAAAGAGGTCAACGTATTTTCCGGGCAGCAGATAGAGTTTCCCCGGTGGGCAGAGAGCAGAACCGTTTTTTGCTGATCCATAAATAACCCTTCTATACTAAAGTTTATTTCACGCCTTTGTAGGCAAACGCGGCGATGATCTTCTGGCTGGCGAACAGGAATACGATGATCACCGGTACCACCAGGATGGTGTTGGATGCCATGATGTTGTTCCACAAAAGGCCCTGCTCCGCATCCTTGAGCCTTTCCACCGCCATGGTAAGGGGGCGCACCGCGTCGCTCATGGTCATCACCAACGGCCAGAAATAAGCGTTCCAGTGGGCAATGAAGGAGAACATGGCAATGGTGATCATGGAGGACTTGCTCATGGGCAGCATGATCCGCGTCATGATTTGCAGCTCGGTGGCGTTATCCAGCCTGGCGCATTCTACAATCTCATCAGGGACTTGCTTGAAGCCCTGCCGCAGCATGAATATGCCGAAGGCGTTTGCGCCAAAGGGTATGATCTGTGGCCAAAGGGTGTTGATCAAAGTCAGCTTTGACATCATCAAAAAAACAGAAATATAGGTGATCTGTTCCGGGATCATGAACGCGATCAGCACAATGCCAAACAGAAAGCCCGAGAGCGGGAATTTGCGCTTGGCAAACGCGTAAGCCGCCGGCACCATCACCACAATCTGCAAGGTAACGATCGAAGCGGTGATGACCACGGAATTCATCGCGTACCGCCATAGGCCAATGCCAAGCCCACTTATCGTTTGAAAGCTTTCAAACGTAAAATTCCTGGGCCATATGGTAGGCGGGGTAATGATGGATTCATTGTAGGTCTTGAACGCCGTGATCAGCATCCAGTAAAACGGAAAAGCAAACATCAAAAGAATAGCGATTTTGATGATATCCCCCGGCAGCTTCGGCAGATAAAGGAGAAACCTGCGTTTGAACTGCCTTTCCTCTACTACTTGTTTATTCAGCATATCCTTCGCCGCCTCCGCTCACTGATAATGGACGCGCTTTTCCAGTCCCTTGAAGTCGAGCATCGTAATCAGGATCAAAATGCCCATCAGCACGACGCCCGCCGCGGAACCGATACCCAGCGAATTGTTGCGCTGGAACGCGTAATTGTAAATGTACAATGATATCACCTGCGTGGAGGTGCCCGGTCCCCCGCCCGTCATCAACCGCACGGAATCGAACACCTTGAAGGATCCGATGGTGATTGTGATCAGCAGAAAGAAAAGCTGGGGCGACAGCATGGGCAGCGTGATCTTAAAGAAGGTTTTTGAGCGGGAGGCATTGTCCAGACGCGCGGCCTCGTATATCTCCGGCGGGATCGCCTTGAGCGCCGCGAGGATGATGAGCGCGTAATAGCCGATGCCCTTCCATGTGTTCATTACGATAATGCAAGCCATGGCAGTCCTTGTATCGCCCAGCCAGTTGACGGGCGCGACGCCAAAGACCTTCAGGACCGTATTGAACAGGCCGTAAGGGTCAGAGTTGAACAGCCAGCTCCATATGAATGCGCAAGAAACCGAAGCTACCAGATGCGGCGTAAAGAACGCGGTCTGGGCGATCTTGTTGATCTTGCGGTCTTCAAACATCCATACCGCAAAAAGCAGGGCCATGAAAATGAGGATAACGACGATAAAAACTGTATATACCGCGGTGTTTTTCAGCGCCTCAAGAAAGTCCTTTTTCACGAAAAAAATATTCTGATAGTTGTTAAGGCCCACAAACTGCTTGTAGGGGTTGGTGGCGTTCCCTTTGTACAGGCTTAGGTCGACGATATGAAACATAGGGTAAATGACAAAAACCAGCAGAAAGAACAACGCCGGCGCAATCATTGCGTAGGATCCAAGGTATCCGCGCCAAACCCCTCGGCACCGCTTAAATAAAACGGCATTTTTTTGTTTAGACATCGCTCAATTCCTCCGCCATTGCCTGTGCTTTCCTAAAGGCCCGCTCGTCCGTGCCGCGGATACGCTGCCCATCTCCGCCGAAAAAGTACAGGTGCTGGGCCTCGACGTGAACGATCACCTCGTCCCCCACCGCAAATTCATCGCTGAGGCTTTTGATCATTGCCGAATAGTCACCCATGAGAACCTTGTAAATGGTTTCCGATCCAAGCATCTCACGCGTTACGATCCTGCCGCGCTTTTTGAATGCATGTTCCATGGCTGCTTTGGACATGACGGCCTTCTCGGGCCGGAAGCCCAGCTTGCCCTCTCCCTTGATATCCATGATGTTCATTGCGGGTGAGCCGATGAACTGGGCGATGAAAACGCTGTTGGGATCGTTGTAGATTTCTTCCGGCGAAGCCACCTGCTGGATCCTGCCCTTGTCCATCAGCACAATCACATCCGCCATGGACATCGCCTCCACCTGGTCATGGGTCACATAGACGAAGGTGGTTTTCAGTTTTTCATGAAGCTCGATCAATTCCACACGCATCTGCACACGAAGCTTGGCGTCCAGGTTGGACAGCGGTTCATCCATCAGGAACACCTTGGGCTTTTTCACCATGGCGCGGGCCAGCGCCACGCGCTGCCGCTGCCCGCCGGACAGCGTACCGGGCTTTCTGTCCAGGTACTCCGCCAGGTTGACAGTCTCCGCCACTTCCCGGATCAGGCGGTCCCGCTCTTCCTTGGGCACCTTGTTGTTTTTCAGGCCGAATTCTATATTCTCCCGTACGGTCATCGTAGGGTAGATCGCGTAATTCTGAAAGACCATGGCAATATCGCGCTTGCCCGGATCAAGATCGGTAATGTCCTTGCCATCCATCAAAACCTGGCCGGAGGTAGCCGGGCCTATGCCTGCGATCATGCGGAGCAGCGTGGTTTTTCCACAGCCCGACGCACCGACCAGCACGGTAAATTTGCCGTCCTGTATCGTAAGGTCCAGATTTTCTATGATCTTTGTATTGCCAAATGATTTTGATACGTTTTTGAATTCTATAGCAGCCATGCGGACTACCCCCGATACTAGAATTGCGGGAACGGTATGAAAGGAGGAAACCGGCCGCAACAATTGCGCCGGTGTTCCTAAGCATCCGTATAGGGCTGCCGCGCAAGCCATGTAATGGTAGAAGTATGCAAGAAGACAGTATCCCGAAGGTTTGCGCCACAGGCGCGAAACCCCTCTCCTTGAATAGCTTTATTCATTATTTGCACTTGGCGCGGCAACCCCGTCAAGGTATGCCTGTTTCGAAGCAATTAAATGAGGAAGGTCAGAACAGGTCCGCCGTATTCGTCTTGATATACTCAACGGCCTCTTCCGCGGTAATGCTCTTGTCTTGGATCAGCAAGGAGGACGCATCCCAGCATACGATGGTGAAATCCTGCAGGAAAGGCACATAGGGATATTCCTGGGGCATGGCGGTACCCAGCTGGTCGTAAGGAACCTTGGCCATGGGGTTTGCGGCCCAGTACTCGGTCAGGGCGGGATAGGTGGCAACAGAGTTGGTGACCGGCACGTACCCCGTGGTCATGGAAGTATTGGCCACCACTTCGTCGGACATGAGCACCTTGATGAATTCCCAGGAAGCCGCAATCTGCTCTTCACTGTTGTTCGCGCCAATGATGCCCACGTTTCCGCCACCGATTTCAGAGACCGGCTTGGCCGCGTCATAGGTGGTGAAAGGCATAACGCCAAGCTCGATGCCGTTATCCGCGCAGCCCTTCATGATGTTGCGCAGGCCGCCGCAGGATGACCAGAAGCTGGCCAGCTTGCCCTGGAAGAAGAGTTCGTTCAATTTCGCGCTCTGGTCCGTAGAGTCGAAGGGGCGGCACCAGCCCTCATCCACCCAGCGGCGCCAGTCGGACAGGACCTTCAGCATCGCTCCGTCTTCAAGGGCGGGTGAGGCGGAACCATCTTCGTTGAACATGCTGGAATTAAGCTGCCACAGGTTCGCAGCATTGTAGTAGCCAAAGTCTTTCAGGCATTCAAAGCCCCATACCTGCACTTCGCCGGCCGCATCGACCTTGTACAGCGCCTTGGCGAAGGCTTCCAGCTCTTCGATGGTCTTGGGGGGCGTCACGCCGGCCGCGTCAGCCATGCCCTTGTTGTAATACAGCATGGGAGTGGAGCGGAAGAAGGGAACGGAATGCAGTTCGCCATTTTGATTGCCCATGGTAAGCATGAAGGGGGACATGATGTTATTCACATCAAAGCCGTCCTTCTGAGCGTAAGGCGCCATATCCGCCAGAACGCCATCTTCCATGAACCAGCCGACCATGGTGTTGGCCAGGATGGCTACCTGCGGCTGCTCATTGGCCTGGATGGACAGCTGGATCTTAGCGGTAAGCTCGTCATAATTGCCGATGAACGTTTCAACGACATTGATGCCCTTTTCCGCACCGACAGTCGTGTTGAATTTGTTGACCGCAAACTGAATTGCTTCCTGTAACGCACCCGACCCGCCGGTGTGCCAGAAGTTAATGGTGAGGGGCTCGCCGGATGCCAGCGCCAGGGGCAAAAGCGACAGCACCATAACCATTACAAGGATAAGAGATACCAGTTTTTTCATGCAGGGATTCCTCCTTCACGGTTTTCCTATTATATAAAATGGTACACTTGACCATTCTATCCAAGTCCGAAAGCGGAAAACGCCGGCTCAATGGTTGATGCACCGAACCTTGAAGTACAAAAGCATCCTTGTGATGCTAAAGCCCCTGATTAACGGAAAGTTCCTTCCTGCCCGATAAACGCGCGATTGTGTGATTTAACACTATGATACCCCGTATACATGTGTTTGTCAAGCACAATTTTGTTCTTTTTGAACATAATCAAGCATCTATACCGAACATATGGCAAACACTGCCTGTCCAGGAATATGCATTGGCAACCTATACGCGCAGGAGTTCGTCTATGGCACATCCTTCGATATCGCCCATGTCCAGCCCCAATACCCTTGCAAATGTAGCCGCCTGATCCACCAGGGGCCTTCTTTCTACCACGGCGCCGGCGCGGAACCTTGGGCCAAAGGCCAGCATGGTCGGCTGTGGCCCCTTGTCGGGATGATGGCCGTGGGTGGCATGGCCGAATCGGTAGTCGGTGATATCCTTGCTTCGAACGATGGGACGGACCCAATCATTGGTAAAGGAGGAATAACCGTCGCTTTCAATTACAAAGGAAAAATCACCGGCCAGATGCTCTTCCCTATGTGCTTCTTCCGCGGTATAGACGCGGCTTATGCCCCAAATGCCCTCCCGGCACATAAGGTTAAGCAGCGCAAAGGTTTTGTCATACGCCGCCTTGTCCTTAGGGTTTTTCAAAAACACCTGGGCGGATAAGGCGGTGGATTTGCAAAAGGCCGTAAAATCTGTGATGTCCCCGTTTGCGTCCACCTCAATCAGCCCATGGTCGACAAACAGCACGTTGGGGGATATGGTGCGGCAGATGTTCAGCTGCCCATGGTCGCTGGTGATGACGAAATCGGTATCCTCAAAGATGCCGGCATCCTTCGCCGCTTTGATAATGTCCCCCAGCCACAAGTCGATTTCATGAAGCCCATGGGTAACCAGCGGGGAGAAAAGCCCTGTGCTGTGGCGGTAGGCATCTATATTGGCGGGATGGATCATCAAAAGGTTCGGTTTGAACTCCCGGATGATGGCGCAGGCACAGGCATGGATGAATGCATCGCAATAGGGGTGAACCCGGTTGACCAGCATATGAAGGTTCCTGTCCACCACTTTTTCCATGACCTCGAGGCTGCTTCCGGAATGGGCAAAGCAGTCCCTTGTGGATTCCTCCGGGCTTTGCGGCCAATATTCATTCACCAGATAGTCAATGGACGCATGGTTGCCGGTCACCGGCCAGAATACGGCGGCTGTTAAAAGGCCTTTTTTCTTCGCAGCATCAAAAATATCCGGCACCCTGACCGCATCGTTCATCAGTACCCACGGGGAGCTTTTTTCGCAAAGCGTGCTTTTTTCATTGTTGACAACCCCGTGGCGGTCGGGGTATACGCCCGTGCGCATGCTTGTATGGCAGGGATACGTCAGGGTGGGATATACGGAGCGCGAACGGTTCACCCGGGCCGTTTTTTCCCATATGGAAGCAAAGTTGGGCAGTGTCTTGAGTGTTTCCAAATCCTCATAGACCAGTGCGTCCTCCGAGATCACAATCAGGTGCCGAGCCATCGCAAGAACTCCTTTGCGTGAGATTTTTCCTTATCAATCAGCACTCCACATTTGCCCAGTGCTTCATCAGGTACTGCTCCGCTTCCAGACACCAAAGGCCGCCATTGTTTTTCACAATCCGGTCCAAATCTGAAAAGCGTTTATCCTCGGCGGCCTTAAGATGGAAATCCGCAATAGCCGTCAAAGGCATATCGATGTGCGTATAAATCAGCTTTTTCCCGCCGGGGATTTGGGGCAGATGCAGCGTGGTTTCTCCCGCCGCGTCCAGTCCCCCCACGTGGGTCACCATGACGGCGGGGGTGATGCGCCCGGCGGCAGTCAGATTAAGCGCTTCCACCATATCCTGGGTATTGCCGCCGGTGGTGCCGATCACATGGGCGGAATTGTAGTGCACATCATAATAGTTAAGCTCCGCCCGGAAATCAGGATCCTCCGGGCCGGCAAAGAAATTCAAGCAGCCGTCCCGTTTCAGGATCCCCGATGCCATTTCCACCACCGGCTTAACCGGCGCATAAACAAACACGTCATCAAAACCGCCTTCGGATAATAAACGGAGGTTCGAAACGGGATCATCCATGGAGGACGTGTTAACAAACTTTAGCTCAATGCCGTTTTTTTCCGCTTCTTCTTGCGGGAACAGCTCCCGGGCCCTTTTCAGCCGCTGTTCATTGATATCCGTAACTACCAGCTGTTTGGGGCGCCTGTCGCCGTGCAGCGCATAATCCACCGCGCCAAGACCCATGGGGCCCGCCCCCGCGAGGATCGCCATTTTTCCGCCTTCCCGAATGCCCATATCGTGATGATAAACGCCCATCCTGGTATGGAAGCAGGCATGAAAAGCGCCGATGGAACAGCTCATGGGTTCCGCCAGGGAGGCGGCAAAATACGCGTCCCCCTTGTATTCCAGCAGGCAGCCCAGCTCCATGACCTCCGGGGGAATAATGCAATAGGTGGCATCCCCCCCGAAAAACCGGTATGAATACCCCGGCGAAGCCATGCTGCCCTTGTAATTCAGGGCCGGCTGCAGGGTGAATTTCATGCCGGGAGAAAACTCATGTTGATGCATCCGCCCCACCTGAACAATATTGCCGGCAAACTCATGGCCCATGATCACCGGATGCAACGCCACATCCTTGGGGACCCGCTTGTGCTTTTCCCCCAGGACGGCGCACTTGTAGGTGGACATGCAAATGCTGTCGGTAATGATCTCCACCAATATCTCATCCTCGCGGATATCGGGCAGATCAAAGGATTCGAGCCTTAAGTCCGATGCCCCGTATAACCTTAATGCGCGCGTCTTCATACTTGGAAGTCCTCCACTATTACTTGCGGTATAAATGACTGGACTGTTTTGAGGGTAACCGCTTCTGTGCCCTCACACATCACGCTGGCCGTTCCGGCTGCAACCGCCAGGCGGATCGTGTCCTTCCAATCCTCACCCCGCTCGCTTGCAAGGACCAGGGCCGCCACCGCGGCATCCCCCGCCCCGACCGTGCTTTTTACAGATACTTTCAAGCCATGCGCGAGATATACATGCCCGTTGCGGACAAACAGCGCTCCCCTTTCCCCCATGGAAACCATGATCTGCCCAATCCCCTGCCGGCTTATGTCCAGGGCCGCCAGGGCTATATCCTTCAAATGATCAAAATGCCTTCCCACAAGGTGTGAAAACTCTTCCTCATTGGGCTTTATGATCTCCGGCCCGGCTTTGACGCCCTGGAAAAACAAAGGCCCGTCTGCGTCCAGACATACCTTGACGCCCATCCCATGCAGCCGTTCCGTCCACTCGGCATAGATGTCATCCCCTGCCCCCGGCGGGGCTTTCCCGGCCAAGACAACCGTATCTCCGGCTGCCACCCTGGCTTTCAGCCGGCTCCAAACGCGGCCTATGGTACGGCTGCTTACCTGCGCGCCCGGCTCATTGATGTCCGTATTGGTATGCATGTCGGGATCGATGATTTTCAGGTTGGTCCGCGTGGGCTCCTTCACAAAAACAAAGTCGTTTTCGATGCCCATCTTATCCAGGCATGTTTTGATATACCGGCCTGTCGCGCCGCCCAGAATCCCCATGGCAATGCTTTCCCCGCCCAAATCCTTCATCACTTTGGATACGTTGATGCCTTTTCCGCCGGGATCAAGCCGCATTTTTTCAATCCGGTTGACATGCCCTATCCGAAGCATGGGCAGCGTCACCGTTTTGTCCAGCGCCGGATTCAGCGTTACAGTTACAATCAACCACTCATCCCCTTTTCAATATTCCTTGGGAGCGGTCCATGGACAAGTTTGTATTTCACTAATTTTAGTTTGTTTCAACCATAATGTATATCATATCATGTTTGAATCCATAGTCAATATCGGATGCTATGTTATATCGCTCTTTTCATAAAAAAAAATCACCCGAGCAGGCAGGTGGTTCAAGCCGGCAATAAGGCACATTCATGAAAATAGCGGGAAGGGGACTTTTTGAAAAAATTCCCCTTCCCGCACCCATCCCTGAAAAACTTCAAATGATATCAATCATACACAAACAAGTATATTATATTTTTCAAACTCCTGGCGCGTTTTCTCGCTCAGTCCCGGATCGGATACCACCACGTCCACATCCTCAAGGTTTGCGAAGGTGAATGTGCTGGTAATGCCCACCTTCTGTGAGTCCATCAAAATGACAACCTTTTCCGATTTGCGGATGACGGCCCGCTTCAGCTCGCAATCCTCCTCGGCCCCGCAGGTAAACCCACGGCCGTGAATATATCCGGTAACGCCCAGAAAAGCCGTCTGAAAACTGATATTCTCAAGGTACGTCAGGCTCCTGGAGCCGTTAACGCTGAGGCTGTAGGGATTGATCCGGCCCCCGACCATGTACGTCTGCGCTTCCGTCAGGCGCGTCAGTTCCAGCGCGCAGCTGATGCCGCTTGTAAACACAAGGTATCTGCCATCCGGAAAAACTTTGGCAAACTCCGTAGTGGTGGATCCCGAATCGATATATATGGAAGTATTCTCGCTGATCAGCTCGGCCGCCTTTTGGGCAATCAGCTTCTTTACCTCGGCGTTACGTGTGCTGCGCTTGAAGAAGAGATCGTCTGTGCCGATCACCACCTCAACGGACTTTGCGCCGCCGTGAATACGTATGATTTGCTTCATGCGGTCCAGGTATTCCAAATCCCGGCGCAGCGTCATTTCAGACACCTGTGGAAACGCCTCCTTCAATGATGAAAAGCTTACGGACCCCTTTCGGTTGATCATTTCCACCATCGCCTGCTGGCGCAGCTTCATGCTCATTGCGCGACCATCCTATCTTTTACCCAACATCCTTTTCAAAAAGATGTTCGAATTTTTCAAATCTAATGGTATGTTAAGCGCAATGTATGTTTTTGTCAACCGTTTTCAGCCCGTTTGGAGGTACATGCGATATGCTGAACACAACATGCACACCGGTTTATAACAGGTCTGCCATCACCTGAGGAAAGCTGCGGTAATCGTCAATCGTAAGGAATGGGAAATCCGAGCGGTAAACCGCCTCGTCATTTCCACCCAGGCCATAATCATCGCCGACATACAGCACGCTTTCATGCTTCAGGCCATTTTTTTGGCAATATTCATCCAATGCGTAATATTTGTCATAGGGCGCCGGCGCCATATCAAAGGAGGAAGAACCGCCTATAAAGACGCGGTACTCCGGAAAGGTGGCCACCACCTTCGCATATATCTCCCGGCGAAGAACACGGTCCGGATCGAAGGACAGCTTTTGGTCAAGGGGTGCGCTTGTCCCCAGCAGCGGGAAGGTGACACAGCCCGATTCGTGAAACTCGACCGTACTGCCTATGAACTTCTCGTAACCCAGAACCTTTCTAAGCTCCGTGATTTTTCCTGTCACCTTTTCCCTGTCGCAGGGAAAAGCCCGGTTGTAAACGGATTCAAGCGCTTGGGCATCCGCATCATATCTGCAGTACTGCAAGCCATAATTTCCAATAATATCAATCGGATACCGGTCCATTTGCCCAAAGATGCGCGTGCATTGCCCTGCGCCCACCATCAGCAGGCGAAATTTAAGCCGCATAAGATCAAGCACGCTGCGGTTCCTTTCCTCCAGCATGGTTTTATGCTGCGTCAGCGTCCCGTCAAGATCCAGGGCAATCACCTTGATTGCGTCAATATCCATATGCAGGCTCCTTCCATGTGACAAACAAATCCAACCGTTATTCATTATAAAGAAGGCTTTGTATATAGTCAATTCTGGCGAAAAATTGAGTTTCGATCAATTTCGATCACACAAAACAGCGCCGCATCGTTGCATCCGGCGCAAATCCCGTGATAAAATAGCACATGCCCTCTTTGATCAAAAATGAGCGGAGGTAGTTTTGAATATGCTGAAGGAGCCCCGGTATGATGCCATCGCGGAATTGTTAAGCAAGGAGAAAAGCATGACGGTGGAGCAGCTAAGCAGCGCCCTTTACGTCAGTTTGCCTACGATCCGACGTGACCTGAACGAAATGCACAAGCATGGCCTGGCCATCCGCATCCGCGGCGGCGCCATGAGCGTCGACGGGGACAGGCTGGGAATCCCGGTAGATTTGAGAAATGCCATCCATTTTAAAGAAAAGCAAAGATTGGCGCAATGCGCCGCGTCCCTTATAAAAAACGGCGATGTTTTGTTTATTGACGCCTCGACTACGGCATTGCATATTATCGATCAAATGCGCAAGTACGAAAATATCCGCGTCATCACCAACAGCATCCAGGCGGTGGCGCTTCTTCGAAAATACAACATCAAAACCTATTGCACAGGCGGGGAGCTCATTGAACACTCCCTTGCTTTCGGCGGCAATTACGCACAGGAAATGATCCCCCACTTCAATATTGACATCTGTTTTTTCTCATCCTACGGCATCAATGAAAAGGGCTGGATCGTGGACTACTCGGAGCTTGAAACCCAAATGCGCAAGGTGGTGTTAAGCCACTGTGCAAAGCGCGTTTTTCTGTGCGATCAATCGAAATTTATGAAAAATTCGGTCTTTAACCTGGTGCGGCTTGCGGATTTGGATTACATCATCACCGATGCGCCTCTCCCTGAAAATTTACAGACAGGCCCCGCACGGTGCATTGTAGCCTAGAGCAATGAACACGCCCGGCGGAACTTAAATACGGCGCGGCGGCATGCCTAAAATTCCTTGATCTTTGCAGCGGCGTCGCTTTGCGCTTCACGCGCCTTGGGATCCGTTTCCACCTTGTATTGGGCCTTCAGGTACGTCTTGGCGTGGGGGTTGCCCGTTTCCCCAAGGGCTTTTGCCGCCACGGTGCGAATTTGCGCATCGGCATTTCTCAACAGCAATATCAAGTAATTGAATCCGTCATCGCCCCTTGTTTTTCCAAGGCCGGCGATAGCCGCCAGTCTGTATTCCATCTCCTTGGATTCCGCCAGCTTGATGAGCGTTTGCTCGTTTCCCTTCCTGACCGCTTTTTCGATTTTCTCCATTTTGCTTTCAAACATGATGATCCCCCTATCCTGTTTTCTTTGAAGCAATATCATGCATGCCGATTCCTGACGCTCTCTTGTACAAGCGAACCCTCGCCGCCAAGCATTGACGCCCATCTTCTCACTGCTAATATACTTCGGGGGGATCCATGTAAGAACAGGTATCAGTCACTTTTATATTCCAAAATATCTCCGGGCTGACATTCCAAAGCCTTGCAAATAGCCTCCAGCGTTGACAACCGAATCGCTCTTGCCTTTCCGTTTTTCAATATGGAAAGATTGGCCAGTGTTATGCCAACCTTCTCTGAAAGCTCTGTGACGCTCATTTTCCTTTTGGCCAGCATCACATCGATATTGATGATAATCGCCATATCATTCCCCTTAGATCGTTGAATCGTTTTCTGATTTTATATCGATCGCTTCTTTTAGAAGCCTTTGAAGAACAGCCGCAAAGGTTGAAATCACAATCGGCACGAAAGCAATGACCAACCCGATGAGCATGAGGCCCGGGGCGTCGTCTATATCCGCTATGAAATATACGGTTGGCAGGCCTGCCATCAACAAGATGCCGATTGAAACCGCACAGTATTTGATGTTCTTTAAAGCCTTTACAGATAGATCTGAAAAGGCTTTGTTCTTGTCAATATAGCTCAAAAGCCTTAAAGTCTGATACAGAGCAAAGAAAAACGGTATCGACGTTGCATACCAGCCGATTACGGCGGGATACCGCAAATAGGCTAACGCCGGCAGCATTTCAGCCGCTATATTTGCGAACCGGGGTAATGCGAATATGTATAGAGCGAGTACCGCAATTCCAATAAGGAAAACGACTCCCCTCAAAAAAAAGGTTGATCCACGTTTCAAAAAAAAGCACCTCACTTCATTTTTCTCGGATTGATCATATCACCCCATTTATCGTTTGTCAATAATATTTTATTGATATTTTATCTTGCTATGGGGCATATGTTTGCAGCCCGCAGCAAATCGCTGCGGGCTGCGCAAAGAACCAAATCCGATCAAAGACTGGTTACATCCGGCGGAATGAAGTAATCCGGGTACCGGGAACGCAGTGCCAGTTCATCGATTTGGTAGCGCGACAAGTGCTGATCCATGAGTGCCTGCGCTGCTAATACATCACGGTGCACGATAGCCTCCAAAATCGCCTGATGATCATGCACAATCCTGGTATCCTTCACTGCTTCCAGCGACATCATTCTGACCCGGTCGAAATGGATCTGCATTGTCTTAATCAGTTGATAAACCATCGGCTTGCGGGCAATGTCGAAAAGGCTCTTATGGAAAGCGTTATCCAGCTGCAGCAACCTGGACAGATCCTTGTTTTCCAGGCAGGCCACCTGAAGCTTGACGTTCTTGGCCAAACGGCTCAGCTCGTCATCAAGGGCGGTGCGGCACACCTGCTCTACGATGTTCATCTCCAGCAAATAGCGAATATACCGGGACTCTTCCACCATCGCATAATCAATCAGCGCAATCGAACTGCCCTTTTTCGGGTAAACCGTCACCATATGAATGCGGGATAATTCAATCAGCGCTTCTCTTACCGGCGTGCGGGAAAGCCCCATCTCCTCAGCCAGCTCGCTTTCGCTTACCATGCTGCCCGGGGCCAGTTCCAAATTGATGATCCTGTTGGTGATGACGCGCAGGGCATATTCCCGCCCCGTTTCGCGGATTTCTTGTCTTACAGCGCTCATCCGGCCTCCTCTGTGCACAAACGGTTTCGGGGTTAAACCCCGAAACCGCAATATATGGCTTCGTGCGGCTATTTCGCCGACATCTTGCACACGGCCTCCCACAGGCCATTGAGGTATGCAGCACCTAGCGCCCGGTCATACAGGCCATAGCCTGGACGGCCTGTTTCGCCCCAGATCATGCGGCCATGGTCCGGGCGCACGTACGCATCCGGGCAGGTATCGTGCATGGCCTTGACAATGGCAAACAAATCCAGGTCGCCATCCGATGACAAATGGCTTGCCTCACGGAAGCGGCGCGGCCCCAAGTGCTTCACATTGCGGATGTGCAGGCAACTGATTCGTCCCATCTGGCCAAAATGGCGGATGATCGCCGGGATATCGTTCTTCGGCTCGGAACCAAGCGAACCGGTGCACAAGCAAAGCGTGTTGGCGGGAGAAGCATTCAGGGCAACGATTTTGTCAAAGCCCTCCAGGCTGTGGGCAATGCGAGGCAAACCAAAAATGGGCCAAGCCGGGTCGTCCGGGTGGCAGGCCATCTTCACGCCGCATTCTTCACAGGTGGGGATGATGGCATCCAGGAAGTACTTGTAGTTTTCCAGCAGCTTCTCCGGGGAAATGCTTTCATACTGCTTCAATGTCTTTTCCAGCAGCGACAGCCGTTCCGGCTCCCAGCCGGGCAGTGAGAAGCCCTTGGCATCCTTGGCGGTCTTGCGCACGATGTCCAGCGGTGTCATCGACCCCAGCTCCGCCTCGTCAAAGTAGAGGCTGTTGGAGCCATCCTCCGGAATCACCCGCGCCAAATCAGTGCGCAACCAGTCGAATACCGGCATAAAGTTGTATACGATCACCTTTACGCCGTACTTTGCCAGATTGCGGATCGTGATTCTGTAATTCTCCAGATATACATCACGGGTGGGCAGGCCCATTTTGATGTCCTCATGGACATTGACGCTCTCGATGACGTCGCAGTCAAGACCCGCTTTCTTTACCTGCCCGATATAGGCCTCAATCTCTTCTTCGGTCCATACTTCACCGGCAGCCTTGGTATCCAGAAAACCCATAATGCCGGTCATGCCAGGAATTTGCCGGATCTGTTTCAATGTGATGGTGTCGCTGTGTTCGCCAAACCAGCGGAATGTCATTTTCATGCGAAAACCTCCATATTATCTGCCCAATACATGCGGCAGCCATAGGCTGATGCCGGGTATAAAGGTAATGAGGATCAGTGTAATGATCATGCACAAATAGAACGGCAAGGTTGCTTTGACGATACGCTCCATGGGCACCTTGGAAACCGCCGAACCTATGAAGAGCACCGCCCCGACCGGCGGCGTAAGAAGGCCTATTCCGCAGTTAAGCACGATCATGATGCCGAACTGGATCGGGTCGATGCCGATGGATTGAGCCAGCGGCAGCAGAATCGGTGTTGCGATCAGTATGATCGGCGCCATGTCCATAATGCAACCCAGCACCAAAAGGATGGCGTTGAGCAAAAGCGCAAGCACGATCGGGTTTTCCGATATGCTCTTGATGGCGCCGGCCGCCTGAGCCGGAACGTGCAGCAACGTCAGGCAAAATCCGAACACGCTGGAAGTGGCAATGAGGATCAGCACAATGCCAAGTGTACCGACACAGTCCCCCAGCACACGCCAAACGCCTTTCCAGTTCAGGCCCTTGTAGATAAACACGCTTACAAACAAGCTGTAGATTACCGCAATGGCAGCCGACTCCGTGGCGGTGAATATGCCGCCGACCACGCCGACTACGACGACCAGCACCGCAGCAATCGCCCAAAAAGACCTGCACATTTGCTTAAAAACATTTATGATGCTGAACGGAGAACCCTTAGGATAATGACGCTTGATGGCGAACAAGAGCGACCCGACCATCAGCGACAGTGCCAGCAGCGCGCCGGGCAAATAGCCTGCCAGAAACAGGCTGCCCACCGAAACACCGCCGGCGGTGGTGGCATAGATCACCATGTTGTGGCTGGGCGGAACCAACAAACCCTCGCAGGAGGATGTAATGGTGACCGCCGTGGAAAAATCGTCATCGTAGCCTTGATCCACCATCATCGGGATCAGAATGGAACCCAGCGACGCGGTATCGGCAGCGGCGGATCCTGAAATACCGCCAAAGAAATAGGAGGCAACGATGTTCACCATCGCCAGGCCGCCGCGCATCCAGCCAACAAAGGCATCTGCCAGCGCGATCAGCCGTTCGCTGATGCCGCCCGACCCCATCAGGCTGCCCATTGTTATAAAGAAAGGTACAGCCATCAGGCTGAAGGAACTGATCCCCTTCACCATGTACTGGGTCACGCTGGTTAGCGGCTTGCCCAGATACATCAGGCATAATGCAGCGGAAATACCAACGGCATACGCGATGGGAAAGCGCAGCAGGATCATCAAAAAAAAGCTGCCCAATAGAATGAGGGTTGCTACTGATTCAACACTCATTGGACACTCTCCTCCTTTACAAAGAATGCCCTGATGTGTTTGTATACGATTTCGAGTTCAAACAAGATCATCGATGCGCCCGCCAGCGGCACGGGAAAATACATCCAAAATCTTGACAGTTTGGGCAAGGAGGTATAGAAACCCTTGCTGCCCAGACCAACGGCGTACTTCGATCCCTCAATCAGCATCACAAATGCAAAGAACAGTACCGCAACATCCGCGGTAAGTTCCAGCGCCTTGAGCAAATTCTTGGGCAAATACCGGTCCAGCGCGGTCATGCGGATGTGGGTGCCATTGCGAAGGGCGAGGGCTGCGCTCAATACCGCCATGTATGCCATGCAGGTCAACACCATCTCCTCACTCCAGGCCGGATCAGGAATAAAGGGGATGTAACGGCCCATAACGGACATGCTGGTAATGAGGACATCGGCAATCAACAGCAGCTTGCATAGGAACAGCACAACTTTGGATATGATATCAAAGACCGGCTTGAGCTTATCCAGCCTCGTGAAAATCGCGGGCAAGAGGATTTCCCCCTTTTATTTGTGGTACCTATGTAATACTAATGTAAAACATTATTGCGTCCATGGCCGCGAGAGATTTTTGTGCAATACAAGGAGACGAAGCGAGGCGTAGCAGCGCTACGCTGGGTTCCGTAACCCGGCTGCCGCCAGTGGCGGCAAT
>JAEZQK010000101.1 GCA_023413135.1 Bacillota bacterium | reverse complement strand
GTCCACTCCATATATCAGTCACGCCGCATGGTACCGGCACTTACGGCGGGAGCAAGCCCCCGCCCTACACCGCTTTCGTCATTATCCATCTTCGCCTCAGATCCGTAACTTCTGTAGTTGTCAGACTACTAGCAAGGTGGGGGATTCTCCTTCAGGTTTTCATCGTATAAGGAGGAATGCCGGCATGGCTCAAAGCACCGCACCGGCCCTTAAAAACCGCAAACGCAGCAAACAGGAAAGGAAAAGAGCGCTGATCGCCTATTCCTTTCTCGCGCCCAATTTCCTGGGCTTTTTGATTTTCACCCTGGTCCCGGTGCTGTTTTCCGTTTCGCTGGCATTTATGAACTGGAACGGCGGCCCCATCGAAAAGATCACCTGGGAAGGATTTGGCAATTTTGCCACCATCTTTAAAAATTTCAGCTTTGAAAAGTCCGATCTTGGCATTGCGCTAAAGAATACCGTGGTGTATACCGCCGTCACCGTACCCCTGACCATCGCCTGCTCTCTGGCGCTGGCCATGGTATTGAACCGGGCGGCAAAAACCGCAAAGCTTTTGCGTGTGATATTTTTCTTCCCCTATATAGCCTCCATCGTGGCCATCTGCACATGCTGGAGCTACCTGCTGATGAAATTCGGCCCCATCAACCAGGTCCTTTCCCTGATCGGCATCAATATCGGCAAATCCTGGACACAAAGCAAGGACCATGCCATCCTGGCCATCATCATAGTCAGCGTCTGGCGCAGCGCCGGATACTACATGGTGATGTACCTGGCCGGGCTGCAGGGCGTGCCAAGGGAATTGTATGAGGCCGCCACCGTGGATGGTGCCACCGGCTGGCAGCGGTTCTGGAAGGTCACTTTCCCCATGCTCACCCCTACCACCTTCTTCGTATCCATTATGATGGTGATCAGTTGCTTCAAGATTTACGATCTGGTGGCTATCATGACCGAGGGCGGGCCGGGCCGTTCCACGCTGATGCTGGTCTACCATATCTACACTTTGAGCTTTACACAGATCAAGTATGGCGTCGCCAGCGCCGTGGCCATGGTGCTGTTTGCCATCGTGCTGTGCGTGACGATTATCCAATTCAGGGCGGAAAAAAAGTGGGTTAATTACATGTAAGGGGGGGAAGATCCTTATGACAGCCATTACTGCAAAACCTGGCCACAAGCAAACCTCTGCGCTGCATGTTTTGGGCAGAACGGTCCTGTACATCGTGCTGGCCGGCTTGGCCTGCCTGGCGCTCCTTCCCTTCGTGTGGATGGTTTCCTCCTCCCTGAAGCTGGACAAGGATGTGTTCCGCTATCCCATCGAATGGATCCCTTCCGTGCTCCATTGGGAAAACTATGTGCTCATTTGGCAAAGGGTGGCGTTGACGACCTATTTCAAAAACACCGCATTTGTGGCTATCGCAGTCACCTTTATGCAGATCCTCACATCCTCCTTTGCCGCTTACGCCTTTGCCAAGCTGCGTTTTCCGGGGCGGGATGCATTGTTCCTTTGCTACATCGGCACCATTGCCGTACCCTGGCAGGTGTATATGCTGCCACAGTTCATCATGATGCGGGGCATGGGTCTTTACGATACGCCTTGGGCGCTGATCGTGCTGCAGTCCTTCTCTGCCTTTGGCGTGTTTCTGATGCGCCAGTTTTATCTGGGCATCCCAAACGAGCTGAACGAGGCGGCGCGTATCGACGGGCTGAACGAGTACGGCATCTGGGCGCGCATCATCCTGCCCCTGGCTACGCCCGCTATTGCAACACTGGCCATCTTTACCTTTGTGAACACCTGGAACGATTTCATGGGCCCGCTGATCTATCTTGCTACGGATGCGAACAAAACCATACAGGTGGGCCTGCGCCGCTTTATCCAGCAGTACACCAGCGATTATCACCTGATCATGGCGGCCTCGCTGTGCTCGCTGGTACCTGTGACCATCGTGTTCTTATTCCTGCAGCGCTATTTTATTGAAGGAATTTCTACCACGGGGTTGAAAGGATAGTAAAATACTTGCCGCCTTAAGGCAGACAGAAGGAACGATATGTTTACAGAATACTTGGAACAAACCGACCTTCGCGCTCTGTTCGTGCCCCGTGACAAACGTTTGCCCATCCCTACGGCCACAGACCGGGCTGCGTGGGCGGGTACTCCCACCGCCATGCGGGAGGAGATTCTTGCTGCAGCCAAGGTGCAGCTGGGTGTGCCTTATCCCGCATTATCCGCCACTCAATTTCTGGCCTTCGTGCGCACAGGAGACAGGGCTGTATATGAAACGCCCTGCTTCACCCGCCGCCGGATGCTTTTAAACGCCATGCTGGCGGAATGCATCGAAAACAATGGCGCCTACATGGATCAAGTGGTGGACGGTCTGTGGTGCATCTGCGAGGAAAGCTTCTGGGGCGTCAGCGCCCACAACGGTTCTTCCCATATAGGCATGCTTAAGGCGGCGGAGCGGCCGCTGCCGGACATTGAAAACCCGTACATCGACCTGTTTGCCGCCCAGACATCCGCGCTGCTGTTATGGACATGCTACCTTCTGAAGGATAAGCTGGATGCGGTGAGCCCCCTTATCGTTCGCCGCGTCCATCTGGAGGCAGAGCGGCGGATCGTGAAGCCCTTCTTCCATCACGATGATTTCTGGTGGATGGGCATGATCCGCAGCGACGTGAATAACTGGACGCCATGGATCTTGTCCAACGTGATCGCCACCTTACTTTTGATGGATGTGGAGGATGGCCGGCTGAATGAGGGCGTCAAGCGGGCCATGCGCATGCTGGACAGCTATCTTAACGTTATGCCCGCAGATGGAGGATGCGACGAGGGCGCCAGCTACTGGAATATGGCGGGCGGTTCGCTGTTGGATTGTTTGGAGCATATCTATCACCTCACAGGCGGACGTTTTTCTTTTTATGAAGAACCGCACATCAAAGCCATCGGCGCATTCCCTTTGAAAGCCCATATTGCAGGGCCTTATTTTTGGAATTTTGCCGATTGCGATGCAAAGCCTATGCTGGATGGTGAGCGGGTGTACCGATATGGTGTGAGAACGGGGCAGTCCGGTTTGGCCGCGCTGGGTGCGGAAATCGCCGACCAGGCGGAAGGCATTTTGCCCAAGGACACACCGGAAACCTACCGGGTGCTGTGCAAGCTGTTTTTCCAGGTCAGCAAGCCGCAGGGCGAAAGATATGGGGAGGATACGGTGATCCTGCCCGGCTTGCAGGTATGGGCCTCCCGCAAGGATGGCATGTATGCCGCTGTGAAGGGCGGTCACAATGGGGAGAGCCACAACCATAACGATGTGGGCAGCTTTCTTTTATACGCGGACGGAGCGCCGGAGATTGTGGATGCGGGTAACCTGGTGTATACCGCCAAAACCTTCGGACCGGAGCGTTATACCTTGTGGAACACCCGAAGCATGAACCATAATGTGCCTTTCATCGCAGGGTTCGAGCAGCAGCCGGGCAGGGAATATGCGGCCAGGGATGTGGCGATTGCAGAAAGCGGAATCTCCCTGGACATAGCGGCGGCCTATCCCAAGGAAGCGGGCGTATTGTCTCTTATCCGGACGGCTGGGTATCGGGGGAATGAATTTGTGATCACCGATTTGGTGAAGCTACGATCCGCTGCCCCTGTCACCTGGGCCTTCCTCTTCCGCAGCCGTCCCGAGATCAAGCCGGGCAGGCTTCAAACGGAAAAGATCGTCCTGCGCTTCGATGAATCATTGGAAGCTTCATTTGAAGAGATCCCAGTTGCTGATAAGCGCATGGCGCGGAATTTTCCCGGCAGCCTGTGGCGCGTTACACTTACATCGCCGGAATTGTCACAGCAATGCCGCACCTTTGAAATGACCAGGAGGACGGTTGGATGAGCAATCCTGTCAAGTCAAATCCCTTAAGGACAAGGGCGGATTTTGAGCAGGCCGCCCTGCAATTATTGTCGCCGCTTGCTTTAAATTTGTCTCCCGGCTGTGCACGCCTCCATCTGGGGGATACGGGTGCGGTGTACCCCGATCCCATCGCGGAAATGGAGGCCTGGTCCCGCCCTTTGTGGGCGCTGGTGCCCCTTATTATGGGAAAGTCGGAAAGCGCGAAACCTTTGTGGAACAAGTGGATGGAGGGGCTGAAAAACGGTACCGATCCCAATCATCCCGAATATTGGGGCGATATCGGTCCCTTCGACCAGCGCATGGTGGAGATGGCCGTTATGGGCATGGCGCTGTGTTTTGTACCCGAATCATTTTTCTTTATCCATGATCAAAAGACACAAGGGAACATCCACCGCTGGCTGAACCAGATCAATCTGCATGACATGCCCAAGAACAACTGGCGCTTCTTCCGGGTGCTTGTGAACGTGGGCTTCTTAATGAATGATCTGCCCTATGATGCCAGGATGCTAGCCGGTGACCTGGACATGATGGAGGAGCATTACGAGGGTGACGGCTGGTATTACGACTATGAAAACCAGCGGGATTACTATACCCCCTGGGGTTTCCATTACTACGGCCTGTTATACGCCAGAGCCATGGAAAAGCTGGATCCCGGCCGCTGCAAAGCGTACCGTGACCGGGCGTGGCTAATGGCCAAGCGATTTGAAAACTGGTTTGCGCAGGACGGCGAGGCGCTGCCCTATGGGCGCAGCCTGGCCTACCGTTTTGCCCAGAGCGCTTTCTTCGGTGCGCTGCCCCTTGGCGACACCGAAAACGCCAAGGCGGATTGGGGAGTGGTAAAAGGATTACTACTCAGGAACATGCGCAAGTGGTTCTCCCGGCCCATTTTCACTAAGGACGGTGTGCTCACCATCGGCTATGGCTATCCCAATCTTATTTTGGCCGAAGGCTACAACGCGCCGGGCTCCCCCTACTGGGCCATGAAGGCCTTTGCGCCGCTGGCACTGCCGGATGACCATCCCTTCTGGACATCTGCAGAAAGGGAGCATACGCCGCCCGCCCTATTCTGCGAGGAGCATGGCCGCATGCTGATCGTTCGGGATGCGCACAACAAGCATGTGCAGGCTTTTCCCGCGGGGAACCGCGCTTTCGAGCACGCCCATGTGGAAGCCAAGTATGAAAAGTTTGCCTATTCTACGGCATTCGCTTTCAGCGTGCCCAAAAGTGCGCTCATGCTGAACCGTGGTGCGTACGACAGCATGCTGGCACTGAGCGAAGACGAGGTGTACTGGCACGTAAGGCAGGGCTGCCAGGAGTACAGGATCCGCGAAGGCAAGGTGGAATCCACATGGTATCCCTTCGTGGATGTGAAGGTGGAAACCACCATCATTCCCATTGGAGACTTTCACATCCGCATCCACAAGATCACAACGCCCCGCAGGCTTTTTGCGGCCGAGGGCGGATACGCCGTCAACCGGGACGACGGGCCGGGCCTTGCCAAGACACAGGCAGATGACAAAACAGCGCTGGCCGTATGCGGAAATCTGACAAGCGGCATCGTGGGCCTTCGCGGTTTTGAAACGGGTCAAATCGTGGTGCCTGAGCCCAACACGAATTTGCTGTATCCAAGAACGGTGCTGCCTACCCTGCGGGCGAATGTGCCATCAGGCGAAACGGTGCTTGTATGCGCCGTGCTGGGCGCGGTAGAGGATGGCATGACAAAATGGCAGAATATCCCCAAGGAGGCAGCGGAATATGCAAAGCTGGCTGAATGAAACCTTTTTGAAGATCAGGGATAAATATGACTGGTCCATGGACGCTGCCGCCAAGGAGGGGATGATCCCCTACAAAAGCGAAGGCCGTACATGGATCGGCTCGCCCTTTGACGGCAACAGCTGGTGGACCGGCGGTTTCTGGCCCGCCATCATGTGGCAGCTATATGCCGCCACAAAGGAAGAAGCGTTTATGCTGGAAGCAAGGCGCGTGCAGGAGCTGCTTGGGGCGGAGCTTGTGCGCCACGACCTGTTGAACCATGATATGGGCTTTATGTATTTGCTGTCCTCTGGCGCGGACTATCGTCTCACAGGCAATGAGGAAGCGCTGCGTACAACGCTGATCGCCGCCGACGTGCTGGCGGGGCGCTTTAACCCCGTGGGCTTCATCCGCGCCTGGAACGGCAGGGGCCGGGAGGGCTGGGCCATTGTGGACTGCCTGATGAACCTGAGCCTTTTGCACTTCGCCACGGAAAAGACGGGTGACCCCCGCTATGCAAACATCGCCAAACGCCATGCGGATATGTCGCTCCGCTATTTCCTCAGGGAGGACGGCTCCTGCAACCACATCATGATTTTTGACCCCGTTACGGGGGAGGCGTTGGATTCTCCCGGCGGCCAAGGCTATGAAAAAGGCTCCTCCTGGTCCCGGGGGCAAGCCTGGGCGCTGTACGGCTTTACCATCAGCTTCATGAACACCGGGGAAACGCGCTATCTTGATGCGGCCCGGAAGATCGCGGATTATTTCCTGTCCAATATCCGGGAGGACGGGCTCACCGACTGCGACTTCCGCCAGCCCGAGGGGGAGGAGCGGATCGATAACATTGCCGCCGCCTGTGCTTCCTGCGGACTCATAGAGCTTGCCAAATACGTGGAAAAAGAGGATGGCCAAAAGTATACGCAGGCCGCCCTGCATATGCTGAAGGCGCTAGATGAATTATGTGCCGACTGGACGCAAAATCGCTTTGGCATTTTGCAAAAGTGTACCGCCAGCTATCACGACGACGGGGCGGGCCGCCATGTGAACATCGTCTATGGCGACTACTTTTTTGCCGAAGCCATTTGCAAGCTGCGGGGCACCGACCCGATGCTGTGGAGAAAGTAACTTCAATCCATCCATTTGCCACAAGGGCCGCAATCCTGTATAATGGGCTGCGGCCCTTTATTTAGGCCGGCTGTTCACAATAAGAACATCGGGGTATGCTTCATGTTGATCCGTCAAATAAGGCATTTTGATCCGGAGGCCATCGCCGAAAGCGGCCAATGCTTTCGCATGCGCATTGTGGCGCCCGGCCGTGTGGAGGTCATCCACCGGGATAAGCGTTTATTGATCGATTCTCTTAAGGAGGAAAGGTTCGGTTTCTCCTGCACGCAGGAGGAATTCCAATCTGTCTGGCATAACTATTTCGACCTTTCCTGCGATTATGGCGCGTTTATAAGCGCTGTTGACAAGGACGATGCTTATTTGACCCATGCGGCGCAGGCTGGGCAAGGGCTGCGCATTTTGCGCCAGGACCCCTGGGAAGTGCTTATAAGCTTCATCCTTTCCCAGCGCAAAAGCATTCCTGCCATCCGGGATGGAATCGATAAGCTTTGCCGCCGCTTTGGCAGCCCGCTGATGACGGGAGAGCGGGAGGAGCACGCCTTTCCCACACCCCAAAGGCTGGCGGAAGCATCTGTTACGGAGTTGGCTGAATGCTCCCTGGGGTACCGTTCCCCCTATATCCAGGCAGCCGCCCGGTCGGTGGCCTCGGGGGAAACGGACCTTGATGCACTGAAAGATTTATCCGACGGGACACTTTTGCAAAAGCTTCTTTCGCTTTACGGCGTGGGTATCAAGGTGGCAAGCTGTGTGATGCTCTTTGGGTACTACCGCTTAGATGCCGCGCCGGTAGATGTGTGGATTCAACGGGTTATTGACAGCGAATATGGCGGTATTTCACCCTTTGCCCGGTATGAAGGGTATGCGGGCGTCATGCAGCAGTACATGTTCTATGACCAGATCATAAAGAAGCGTTCGCGCAAGATGACCGCATAATGGCATGCTTTTAATTCGTTTACGGGGGAAAATCCATGAAGTATATATACGAAACCCATCTGCACACTTCCCAGACCAGTGCCTGCGGGCAATCCCAAGGCAGGGAATATATCGGGCGGTATCAGGACCTGGGTTATGCAGGCATTATTGTCACCGATCATTTCTTTGGGGGCAATACCGCCGTGCCCCGCAATCTTCCCTGGCGGGAGCGCATCCATTTGTTCTGCCGCGGATACGAAGACGCTAAGGAGGCGGGGGACAAGGCGGGCTTTTCCGTGTTCTTCGGCTGGGAAGAACATTTTGATGGCGATGAATACCTGATTTACGGCCTTGAAAAGCAGTGGCTCCTGGACCATCCGGAGGCCGAGCATTGGACACGCAAAGAGCAGTTTGCCGCCGTTCATGCGGCGGGCGGCTGCGTTGTGCAGGCTCATCCCTTCAGGGATAGGGGTTATATTTCCGCCATCCGCCTTTCCACCGGCTGCGTGGATGCTGTGGAAGGCTATAACGCTGCCAACCGGCCTGAAAATGATATCCTGGCCGTGCGGTATGCAAAAGCGCTGGGCTTGCCGGTAACGGCAGGGTCCGATATCCACCAGGTAAATATGCATTTGGATGGGGAAATGATGGGCGTCGTCTTCGACCGGCCGCTGTCCTCCATTCACGATTACGTAAAAGCCATCCGTGGAAAGGAGCCCTTCAAGGTGAAAGCGCCCTCCGGCCGGGGAGAATGGCGGGAGGGTACGGACATCCTTTTGCCGGTGGAGATGCGGGACAGAATGGACAAGGTCATCCGCCGGGATGTGCGGGAACTGCTTGCGTTTTCCGGTGCCTGATACGCCTTTCCCGATTTCTGGCATGGGAAGCAAAACACAACAAAAAAGCTGTTGTCAACAGTTAGTGTTTATATTATTATGAAGGCAGAGATTGATCGTATGAACGGGCCACCGTATATGCCGCTTTCGGGCGGCATTACAAAGACCGGCCATGAAATCGATTACAAACGGAAGGGAAGGTTGTCATGGCGCTGTCCACCAAAGAAATCGCAAAACTCGCGGGTGTTTCGGATGCGACGGTGTCCCGCGTGATCAACAACCATCCCAGCGTAGCGCCGGATACCAGAACGCGGGTGGAAACGGTGATAAGCCAGTACGGGTACATGCGCAACATGGTGGCCCGGGGGCTAAGACGGCAGCAGTCGGACATCATCGGTGTGATCATCCCCGACATCACCAATGAGTTTTTTGCCCGCATCGTGCTTTCGGTGCAGGATGCGCTTTTGAACCACGGATATCTGGCGGTCATGTGCAACATCAAGGAGAATGACTCGCTGGAGGAAGCATCTCTGAAGATGCTCAAAGCCCAGAGCATTGCCGGGCTGATTTATATATCCGGGCGCTCCGGCGGCGACATGGCGCCGCTGAGTGATGTGCCCACCATTTATATCGACCGCGATCCGGTAAGCGCCTTAAAAACCAATGCGGCGCTGGTCACCTCCGACAACAGGGAGGGAGGACGCCTGGCTGCCAGGGAGCTGGTAGAGAAGGGCTGCACCAGGATCGCCATCTTGACGGACAGGCGGAAGGTGTCTACCTATACCGACCGCTACGAGGGCTGGCGGGAGACTTTATTGGCGGCGGGATTGCATGTAGATCCGCGGCTGGTGCTGAAGCTGGACGAGATCACCTTTGACCAGGCTCAAAAGCAGGTGGCAAGTTTGGTGGCGTCGGGTCTTCCCTTTGACGGGCTGTTCTGCGCCAATGATACCGTGGCGGTAGGCGCGCTTACATCATTGCACAGGCTGGGTGTCAGCGTTCCCAGGCAGGTCAGGGTCGTCGGGTTTGACGATACGTCCATCGCCCAACAGTGCTCCAAGCCCCTGACCACGATCCGGCAAAGGACGGACGAGATGGGGCGGATCGCCGTGGAAGCGCTGCTTGATTTGATGGCAATGGGAAAGGTCAAATCCCATCAGCATATTTTGCCAGTGGAACTGATACAAAGGGCTACGACATAAACGATTGTGTATATTGACAGAGTTGTTTTGTTCTGCTATTATGTATTCGATTACATCGTGCAAAATGTTCAAAACAGGTTCAATTATTGCGACGGGAATCGCGTCCATACCGGAGCGCCTTAGCGGAGGATGAATGGGCAAAGAGATTCTGAAATTAAGAGGCATCGTCAAACGGTTTCCCGGCGTAACGGCACTCTCTAAAGTGGACTTAAACGTCTACGAGGGAGAGGTGATGGCGCTGCTGGGCGAAAACGGCGCGGGCAAAAGCACGCTGATGAAGGTGCTCACAGGCGTTCAACAGCGGGATGAAGGCACCATCACGTTCAAAGGCAGGGATGTGGCGTATCAAAACGCGCGCCAGGCGCAGGACGACGGATTGGCCATCATCCACCAGGAGCTGAATCTTATTCCCAAGATGCGGATCTATGAAAATATATTTCTGGGCCGGGAGCTTCGCAAAAAGTCCGGTGCGCTTGATATACGCGCCATGATCGCAAAGGCGCGGGAGATGCTTGCGTTGGTGCGCATCAATCTGGACCCCAAGCGCACCATCGACACGCTGTCCATCGCACAGCAGCAGATGATAGAAATCGCCAAGGCACTGCTGCTGGATGCCCAGGTGATCGTGATGGACGAACCGACGGACGCGCTGCCCGACGAGGAAGTGGAAAGCCTGTTCGCCATCATCCGCGAGCTGAAGCAAAAGGGGAAGGGTATTGTATATATCACCCACCGGCTCAAGGAAGTGTTTGAGATATGCGACCGCGCCACCATTTTGCGGGACGGCGCGTTTATGGGGGAGGTACCCGTTGTAGAGCTTACCCAGGATAAACTGATCGGCATGATGGTGGGCCGCACGCTGGACCAGCAGTTCCCCTACGAGCAGGGTGTGCCGGGCGATGTGGTGCTGTCGGTGAAGGGCCTTACCAACCACCTGGTGCACGATATCTCCTTTGACCTGCACCGGTGCGAGGTGCTGGGCGTGACGGGCCTGGTAGGCGCAGGCCGCACGGAACTAATGCAGACGCTCTATGGCGTGCATCCCTGGCATGAGGGTCAGGTCACGCTGAACGGCAAGCATTTTCATCCGCAAAAGCCCAGCCAGGCCATTGGCCAGGGGCTGTATTACATGACGGAGGACCGCAAGCGCAACGGCCTTGTGATGGCGCTGGACGTGCGCACCAACATCACCCTGTCATCATTGAAGGCCATCATCCGCCGTGGCACGGTGGACCGGAAAAAAGAAAAGGCCATCTGCCGCGAGTATATCGAAAAGATCAACATCAAAACGCCCACCATGCAGCAATTGGTGCGCAACCTTTCCGGCGGCAACCAGCAGAAGGTGGTGCTATCCAAGGCGCTGATGACTGAGCCCGAGGTGCTCATCCTGGATGAGCCTACCCGCGGCATCGACGTGGGCGCGAAGAAGGAAATCTACCTGCTCATCAACCAACTGAAGGCAAGGGGCAAGGCCATTTTGATGATCTCATCGGAAATGCCCGAGATTCTTGGCATGAGCGACCGAATTCTGGTTTTGAACGAAGGCCACAAGAAGGGTGAACTGAGCCGCGAAGAGGCCACGCAGGAAAAGATTATGGAAATGATACTGGCTTGATATGCCGTTATTCATTGATTTTACAGGAAAGAGTTGTGACCTCCATGACGCTGAAAAAAGCCACAGCCATCCTTAACAAATTGCGGCCCCTTTTGATTCTGCTCCTTGTGACCGTGGTATTCAGCCTTTTGAGCGACCACTTTTTCACGGTCAATAACCTGACCAATATCTTCAAGCAGATTTCCGTCAACGCCATTCTGGCCTCCGGCGTGTATTTCGCCATATTGATGGGCGGCATCGATATTTCCGTAGGCTCGGTGCTGGGCTTTTCGGGGGCCATGGCGGCATATTTGATGATGCATATTAATAGTCCCTGGTCGGCGGTGCTGGCGGTGGCGGCGGCTCTCTTGATCGGCGCCGGCGCAGGCGCGGCCAACGGCTTCTTTGTGGCCAAATGCCGCCTGCAGCCCATGATCGCCACGCTGGCTTCCCTGTCCATTTTCCGGGGGGCAACGCTGGTATTAACCAACGGCGCATCCATTTCCATCAACAAGTCGGCGGGCGTAGGTATCTTCAAGCCCATCGGCCAGGGCGCGCTCTTTAACGATTTCCTGCCCGTTCCCATCGTGATCATGGCGGTGATCTATGCCATTGTGTATTACATCCTGAACAAAACCGCCTATGGCCGCCACATTTACGCCATCGGTGGCAATGAGGACGCCGCATACCTCTCGGGCATCAGCGTAGCTAAAACGAAGATTCTGGGCTTTATGGCCAGCGGTCTCATGGCGGGCGTGGCGGGTGTTATTACCACGGCAAGGGTGGCGGCGGCCCAGCCTCTGGCAGGCCAGGGCTATGAGATGGACGCCATCGCGGCGGTTGTCATCGGCGGCACCTCCCTTCGGGGTGGCGAGGGCCATATCCTGTATACCATCATCGGCGCGGTGATCATCGGCATGCTCAACAACATCCTGAACCTGACCAATGCGTCACCCCACCTGCAAACCATCATCAAGGGCGGCGTGATCCTGGCGGCGGTGCTGCTGGACGCCAACACAAAGAAACGGTAGTTTTACAGCGTTAGTGATGCGGGGTGAGATACTCCGTATGCTAAATAAAAAAACTATGTAGGAGGAACACCCATGAAGAAAATCCTCGCTCTGGTCCTGGTTGCCATGATGGCGCTGGCGTTTACGCCTGCTATGGCAGAAAAGACCGCCACCATCGGCATGATGCTCTCCGACACCGCCAACCAGTTCTTCGTCACCATGTACGAAGCCGCCCAGTTAAAGGCTGCGGAACTTGGCGTGGAAGTCATCGTCCTGGACGCCGCCAATGACGCTGCCAAAGACGTCAGCAACATGGAAGACCTGCTCTCCCGCGGCGTAGATGCCATCCTGTACAATCCCGTTGACAGCGACGCGGCTCCCGCCGTGGTCGAACTGGCCAACAAGGCCGGCGTGCCCGTAATCACCATCGACCGTTCCTCCAATGGCGGCGAAGTCGTCAGCCACATCGCTTCCGACAACGTGTTCGGCGGCAAGATCGCCGGCGAATACATCGTTTCCCTGCTGCCTGATGGCGGCGAGATTGCTGAGATCCAGGGCCAGGCCGGCGCTTCCGCCGCCAAGGATCGCGGTGAAGGTTTCCACCTGGCGGTGGACACCATCGAAAACATCAAGGTCGTCAGCAGTCAAATCGGCAACTGGGACCGCACCCAAGCCTTGTCCATCATGGAGAACGTGATGCTGGCCAACCCTAACGTCAAGGCCGTGTTCTGCCACAATGACGTGATGGCCCTTGGCGTTGTGGAAGCCTGTCAGCAGGCCGGCCGCAGCGACATCATCATCGTAGGCTTCGATGCCGACAAGGACGCTTTGACCGCCATCGAGGAAGGCACCATGATGGCCACCGTGCAGCAGCTGCCCGATCAGATGGGTATCATTGGCGTCCAGACCGCCGTGGACTTCCTGGCCGGCAAGATCGTGGAACCCATGATCGGCGTCGAGGTTGCCCTGATCACCAAGACCGCGGAGTAACTTCAAGGTTTCCAAGAGGATAGAGGCCGCCGGCATTTAGCCGGCGGCCTCGCATTATATAAATGATATGGCATACTTTTTGCGATTGTTAAGTCTGAAAACGCTTGAAAAACATCATACTGTCCGGATTCTTAATGGTATGCTAAAATGAGCCCATTCACCAATAGCAAACATGGAGGTATAAAATGAGCGATCAGAACATGGAATCCGGAAGAAAAATGGTGCTTTGCACATTGGCGAATATATCCAAACTAACCACGGCACAGCTTCGGCGCGTTCTTTTGGATATTGGCGTGACAGATTCCCTTAATCTTCCCGAAGTGCTTGCCAAGCTTGTGGAAGAAGGAAAACTCCGGCAGTCAGTTTCCTTATCCGGCATCGTGTACGCCCTGACACCATCTGGAGAGGACGAGCTGGCCCACTTGGTTATTCCCGGGGAAAAGCGTGCAGAAATTGCAGAAAAGGCGGCAACATTCCAAGCCGTATTCGCACAGGAGCAGAACTATCTGGCGCAGTATACCGAGCAGGCCAATGCCATCATCCCGGTTTTCTTGTCAATCCGCAAGGATGAGAAGGTTCTGTTCAAGATCAGCATCATTGTCAACAACGTGGAAACGGCGGTCAAGATCAAGGAGAACTGGATGAAAAATGCGCACACCGCCTACGAGGCCATCTGGGAAAGCATTGACGAAGGCGAACCGATGCCGGACTTCCATTGACGATGGAGGAGCTTATCATGCAAAATCTTGAAAAGATATTTGAGAACAGCGCAAAGGCGCTATCCACGATAAAGCCTGCCGATCCCAAGGGCATTGTAAAAACGCTTACGCATGACGGCAGGGAAGACATATTGCCATTTCTGCACGACTTGGCTATCACATCACATAACGGAATCCTGTACGAGGCCTGGTACAACTCAACTTCTGCCGAAATTTGCGGCTCCTCGCTGATTCGGGGGCGCTTTTCCAAGGATGAGGGCAAAACATGGTCCGAGCCCTTTTGCGTCATCGGCAAGATCAGCGATGCGGAAGAGCACTATGTGCCAATCAATTTTTTCCCGCACAACGGAAAGCTGTACGCCATCATTACGGAGATGGTGGGTAAAAACATGACGGTGTCTCTTGACCTGTATGAGCAGCAGGAGGATCCGTTTGCGCAATGGAAAAAAGTATCGAAAATATCGGAAGGCTTCATTTGCAATGCGCCGCCCACGCTCATGGACAACGGCAACTATATTATGGCCGCCTGGGTCCCCATGAAAGAGGAATCGCCGGCCTTTCCCGTGATACTGATCAGCCAAGGCCAGGCCATTGAAAAGGAATGGCGTTGCATCTTTCTGTATGATCCGCTTCATCCTAAGGCGACCCGCCTGCGCTGCCCGGAAACAACGCTCTACGTTGAGGGGAACCGCATCACCGCGTTTGCGCGCAATGACGAAGGGCCTTCCTGCGTTTTCCGAAGCGTTGATTATGGCGAAAAATGGTCTGCTCCATACACAAACGCAATGAACATCGGCAATTCCAAGATATTCGCCGGAAAGCTATCCAATGGCAAGAAATACATTGTGTATAACGAGGAACGCGGGTATTTTGTGCGGACGCTGCTTGTAATTGCTGTCGCGGAAGCAGGCAGCGATGAATTCAGCAAGGTATACCGGGTTTTCGAAGGTGACGACGACCAAATCGGGCGCGGGAAGATATGGTTTTATCCATGCGCCTATGAGCATGACGGATATCTCTACGTGGCGGCAACATTGCAGGAGCATGACTATGTCCGCAGTGCCGTCATGGCGAAGATACCCGTAACATCCCTGTAATTCGGATAAACCAAAAGGGCCGCAGCCTGCTCATGGAGCTGCGGTCTTTTTGTATGTATGGTGCTGCTTATACTATTCGAAAGCAAAATGCGTTAATAAATACTACTACTCTGCAAATACAGTAGTAACGGAACATGGACGATTGCAAATTGCGCACCTGTTTTTTCCCGGCTGCCATGCCTAAGCAAGCGATCGATAATCAACCTACGAAGCCGTATGCTGTTGGCTTATTTGCCGTGGGGTGTAATTGAATGGAAAACCCATCCATCTTTGCCTGAATGCCGTAGGGGCGGAGCAGAGCCCCGCCCCTACGGCGTTATTTGCTTATTGGTTTATCTGCCGGGGATCATGTAATTCGTTACTTCTGTAGTTGTCAGACTACTGGTAGTATGACAACTACAGAAGCTTCGGAATGCGGGTAATGGATGATCGCATCGCACTTCAAAAAAGATGCTTTAAAAACGGACGATATGAACAGCCAGAAGAGGCTTCCCCTTGAGGGGAAGCTGTCGACGAAGTCGACTGATGAGGTGTATGTAGCGGCAATATTTCCGTAGCAAACCACCTCTTCCGGCGCTACGCGCCACCTTCCCCTCAAGGGGAAGGCTCATGATGCGTATGATACAATTGCCGCTTGACATGTGCTGCTTTCGCGTCGGAAGATGAAAAATGAAACGTAACTTCTGTAGTTGTCAGACTACTAGTTGACTTTCAACTACTGAAGTTACGAATTTCATAATCCCTGGCAGATAAACCAATAAACAAACAACGCCGTAGGGGCGGGGATTCTTAACCGCCCGATGAGAAATATTACCTACCGCGGCGGGCGGAGCAGAGCCCCGCCCCTACAGCGTTCAGACAAAGATGAATGGTCATATTTCGAAACTTCTGTAGTTGAAAG
>JAEZQK010000074.1 GCA_023413135.1 Bacillota bacterium | reverse complement strand
CTCCCTCGGCTCCTGCCTGACCTCATCCCCCTCATTTCCGGCTGCTTCTCAGCAGCCTGCTTTGCTGTTCCTTCCTTTTCCGCGCTTATTCAATTGGCTGTTTCAAACTTGCGCTTCTCAGGATGACAGCGAGCGGGACTTTTTTGTATTCTATAAACGAGCATTCATCAGAGCATTAATATTTCTGAAGGGTATGGGACGAGATACCAAGGCTTGCTGGACTATATTGTATACTCCTGCTCCGGCAGGATCCTGCGCAAAAACTGGCGGGTACGCTCTTCCTTCGGTCCCCTGAAAAAGTCAATGGGGGAGCCCTCCTCCACGATCACGCCGCCGTCCATGAACACGATGTGGTTGGCTACCTCCTGGGCAAAGGACATTTCATGGGTGACCACCACCATGGTGGTACCCTCCCTGGCCAGGCGCTTCATCACGGCCAGCACTTCGCCGATGAGCTCCGGGTCCAGGGCGGAGGTAGGCTCGTCAAAGAGGATTACGTCCGGGTTCACGGCGATGGCTCTGGCGATGCCCACCCGCTGCTGCTGTCCGCCGGAGAGTTTGACGGGATAATAGTCGCAGCGGTCGGAAAGCCCCACTTTTTCAAGGGCCTGCTTTGCGATGCGGATAGCGTCGGTTTTTAATACCTTGCGGGCCACGATCAGCCCCTCTGTCACATTTTCAAGGGCTGTTTTGTTACTGAACAAGTTGTAGTTTTGAAATACAAACGCCGTGCGCTTGCGGATCCTCGCAATGTCGGCGGAGGAGGCGCTCGTTACATTTACCTTCAGGTCGTCAAACAATATTTCTCCCTTGTCCGCCCGCTCCAGAAAGTTGATGCAGCGCAGGAACGTGGTCTTGCCCGAACCGCTGGGGCCCAGGATGACCGTCACGTCCCCTTTTAATACCTTGATGCTGACACCCTTTAATACCTCATGCTTATGAAATGATTTGTGGATGTCCTTGATTTCAAGCATGGCTCATGCTCCTTACGCTCTGGACTGCTTCAGGGATTTGTAGGCGCCAAACCGCTTTTCCGCCAGGGAAAACAAGAGCTGTGTGGCCGAGCAGACCAGGATATAAATGAGAAAAATATCGATGTACGACTCGATGTAGTTGTAGCCGTAAGCCGCCTCCACCTTGGCGATAGCCGTGATATCCTTAACGGTCATCAAAAAGGCCAGGGAGGTGCTTTTTATCAGGTGGATGGTCACGTTGCACAGGTTGGGCAGCGCAGCCACCAGCGCCTGGGGGATAATAATGCGCACATACGCCTGGACGCGGGTAAGCCCGGTGGCCAGCGCCGCCTCCAGTTGCCCCCGCTCCACCGTGAGTAGCGCCGAGCGGCACAGCTCGGACAGCTCCGCCGTGGCATTAATGGAGAATACGATGCAGGCGTAGAGGATAGGGTTGATGTCGAACACGTTGATAGGAAGCCCCAGCTTTTTTACGATCACGTTCAGCAGGCTGGGCAGAAGGCTGTATACCATCAAAATTTGAAGCACCACGGGTGTGCCGCGGATGAAGGAGACATAAAACGATACGATCTGCTTAATTCCCCGTACGTTATATATCTTGGAGATGGCCATAAAAAAGCCCAGGGGCAGCCCGATCAAAAGCGATATCAGCGTAATGAACAGCGTGGTGGGGATTCCCCTCAAGGCCAGGAAAAACGTACGGACCATGTACTCAAGGTTCAGTTCCATATTGCCTCCTATGCCGCCACACTTTTCCTGCCCCGGGACAGGTGGCGCTCTATGGCTGTAAAGGTCCGTTGAAACAATAATGTCAGCGTCCAGTAGACGATGGCCAGGGCAATATATGTTTCCAGCGCGTGGGCGCCATAATTGCGGGAAATGATCAGCGTGCCCTGCCCCATGATATCGATGAGCCCGATGGTATAGGCGAGGGAACCTTCCTTCATGAGCGTGATGAGGGAGTTTACGAAATTGGGAAGCGCGAACACCACCGCCTGGGGCAGCGTGATGCGGAAAAAGCATTGCGCTTCCGTAAGGCCGATGCTCAGGGCCGCCTCCCGCTGCCCTCTGTCCACCGCCTGATAGGCGGAGCGCATGATCTCCGACATGGATGCCGCGAATAAAAGCGTAAACGTGATGAGAACAAAAATGCCTTTATAAATGAAGTTGATATTGACTTGGAACAAGGCCATGATCAGTTCGGGAAGCCCATAATACACAATGAACAGCAACACCACCGAGGGCGTGCAACGCATAGCTCCAGTGTAACCGTTGGCGATCAGCCGCAGGGCCCGCTTATTGGAAAGCTTTGCCCTGGCCAGCAAAAAGCCCAGGATGCCACCCAGGATGACCGTGCCCAGCATCATCATAAGCGTTACGGTCAGATAAGGAAGCAGCGACGGCAGCACTTCCATGATAAACAATGGATCAAAGGGCCGCATGAAAAACCTCCCAGATATTGTGTTCCCGCGAAAATGAAAACTCATTTTCGCGGGAACACATTTTCACCTGATACAATTCAAAACGTTAATGCATCTATGAGCAAGAGCTTTGAAAGCGAATCCACCTTCGCAGACTGTCATCCCTCGCTGCGCGAAGGATCTTTTTTTCATGCTGCATAAAGATCCTTCGTCACTGCGTTCCTCAGGATGACATGTGGGCGGAGCTTGCTTATATTCTATGTGCTAGTGCTCATCGGTGCATTTGTGTTTTCAAATAGTATTACATTCCCGAAAGTTTGCTTGGCTCTTCTATTGGTCGGAGCCGCTTGCAGGGGATCGGATGCCGCTATTCTTGGATGTATTGAAAAATATCCTCGCCGAAATACTGCTGCGATAATTCCTGGATCTTGCCATCGGCGGTGAGTTGCTCGATTGCCGCATCATAGGCGTCGGCCAGTTCCTGCTCGCCTTTGTTGAACAGCGGCCAGGTGGGGATCGCCTTGTAAGGCACGTAGGCCAGCTTGCCGTTCAGGTCGTGGTATGGGCCGCCTTCTTTTTCCACATTGTTCTGGAAGGAAAGCTTGATATCGAAAAAGGCGTCGTACCGGCCCTCCAGCACCCAGGCATAGGCATCGGTGATGGTAAAGGTTTCCGAGGGCACCAAAATGATCTGCTTGTCTACGTGGGCATCGTTATACTCCGTGACCACGGCATACTGGGCACTTTGCGGGGGTATGGGCACCAGTTTGCCGCTGAAGGCCGCGAAGCTCTCCATATCCTTGATCTGACCGGCGTTCTCGGCCCGAATGGCCAGCCCAATAATGCTGGCGGCGAGCTTGTTTTTAGGGAAGATATACTTTTTGGCGCGTTCTTCCGTAAACCAAACGCCCTTGATGCCCAAGGTGTACTTGCCCGATTCGACGCCGATGAGCAGGTCGTCGTCGGTGGTGGGCACAAACTCGAAACGGTACTCTGGCAGCAGCTCATCCACGGCCTTTAAAATCTGTACCTCAAAGCCGTCGGATTCGCCCTTTTCATTGACAAAGTCATAGGGCACGTAGGTTTGGGTATGGGCCACGTATACCGTTTTAACGGTCTCCGCCTGGGCGCCGATAAGGGCAGCGGCCAGCGCGAAAGCTAGAAACAGCGCTATATTTTTTTTCAAAGCTGTCATGATCCTATCTCCTTTTCCTGTCCATAAAGGACGTGAACGTAACGAAACCAAGCAAAGGGACTACTCCTGGATGTACTGGAAGATGTTTTCGCCGAAATACTTAAGCAAAAGCTCGTCGATCTTGCCGCTGGCCTTCAATTGCTCCAGGGCTTCATCATAGGCGTCGGCCAATTCCTGGTCATTCTTGTTAAAAAGCGGCCAGGTGGGGATCGCCTTGTAGGGCACATAGGCCAGCTTGTCTTTCAGGTCAAAGTAGGGGGCACCCTCCTTGAGCACGTTGTTGTAGAAGGAAAGCTTGATGTCAAAGAATGCATCGTAGCGGCCTTCCAGCACCCAGGTGTAAGCGTCGGTGATATTGAAGGCCTCGGAGGCCACCAGAGTCACCTGCTTTTCGGGATGGGTGGCGTTGTACTCTTCCACAATGGCCCACTGGGCGTTTTGCGGGGCGATGGGCACCAGCTTGCCGCTGAAGGTGGCAAAGCTCTCCATATCCTTGATCTGGCCGGCGTTTTCCGCCCGGAAGGCCAAGCCTATGATGCTGGCGGCAATGTAGTTCTTGGGGAAGACGTATTTCTGGGCGCGCTCCTGCGTAAACCACGCTCCCTTGGTGCCTACGTTGTATTTGCCCGATTCGATGCCGATGAGCAGATCATCGTCGGTAGTGGGCACAAACTCAAACCGGTACTCGGGAAGCAGCTCATCCACAGCCTTCAAAACCTGCACCTCAAAGCCGTCGGATTCTCCCGCTTCGTTGACATAGTCATAGGGCACGTAGGTTTGGGTGTGGGCGGCATACACCGTTTTGACGGTCTCGGCCTGGGCACCTAATAGGGCAGCAGATAACGCAAGAACCAATAACAGGGCGGCAATCCTCTTGGATGGTTCCATGATTCCTATCTCCTTTTCGTGATTGAATGATTTTTTTCCTTCCGCAATGGACGGCTATTACAGTGAAGCGGCCTTATCACGCACCCACCGAAGGCGGTTTAAATCAATGTCGCCGGGGACCGTGCAGTCCGCACCAAGAATGACACCGGTCTTCCCGGCATCCGTAAGCAGCTCCTGCGTATAGTGTTCAATGTCTGCCTTGCTGCCCGTATACAGCAGGGAATTTTTCGTGTTGCCAAAACCGCCGATCACCGTGCGTCCGCCAAAGAGCTTCTTGCCCTCCTTCAGGCTGACACCTTCCACGGTCACCGCCCAGTTAACGGCCTTCACATCGTAATCGGTATACAGGCTCAAATGGTTGCGGCTCCCCTCGTACCCGCAAATGTGCAGGATGTTATAGGCGCTGGCCTTATGGGCCGCAGCCAGCACCAGCTTCTCGCTTGGGGTCACCGTACGGCGGTACGTATCGTTGGTAATGCGGCTGTCCTGCACGTTTTTGACGCTGAGATATATGCCCGTGGCATGGCCTTCCAGGATGACGGCCCGGGAAAGGTCATTCAGGTCCTGCGCGATCACGCGGAGGGCATGCTTCACCGCCGCCTCATCTTCAAGCAAAAAGTCGGCCAGGATCTTCTCGCCGCCGTCGCCGGCTGTCCCTCCCACCAGGAATCGGAAGAACGTGGCGGGGGAAAATACGTTGTAGAACGTGGCCACTTCATCACCGAAGGAGGCGGTGAGGCGGCTTGCCAATTCTACCTGCCCCAGGATCCAGGGGTGGTCCTCCCCGATGGGTGCAGCCGCATACAGATCGGCGGCTGATTTGGCGTTTGCGATCACGGCATTGGGATAGCCGAAATAGCCGTCGCTCATGAGCTTGACGAAATCGGGCTGGAACTCCCTGTAGAATTTGAGATGGCCGCTGATGTTTGTATCAATGACCGCAGGGTTTTCAAGGGCGCTGGTAAAATCACCCTCCTTCGCAAAGTGGAACCAGAAGCCCACCGGCACCCGCTTAACGGGTTTATGATCAAAGGCATCCAATACAAGCTGTTTTTTTGACATGTTTTTCTCCTGCCTGCCTTTTGCTGAAGCATACGGCTTCGTCCTGCGCCGCGCCCCGCATCATTACCTCTTCACAAAGGATACCCGGCAACATCGACGATTGATGTTCGTGCTCATAGGTCATCCTCCTTATATATCACTTAATTCCTATATGTTTTATAGGATATTGGAAGTATATGTGCCGGGCGGTCTTTTGTCAACTGATTTTTTGTATTTTTTCAGAATTTGTGACGCCTGGGAAGATGCCCGTGCCGGGGTTGTATAAGGGAGCAGAATCAGTTACAATCTTGTCCTACCTTGAAAAGGAGGCTTCTATGCAGAACTGGAAAAAGACAGTAGCCCTGTTCCTCACAGGGCAGATGATTTCCCTTTTTGGTTCGTCGCTTGTACAATACGCCCTGATGTGGAGTGTGACGCTGCATTCCAAGTCCGGGGCCATGATGACCATCGCCATCCTCTGCGGTTTTCTGCCCATGTTCTTTCTGGCGCCATTTGCCGGTGTCTGGGCTGACCGGTATCCCCGCAAGCGGCTCATTATCCTGGCCGACGGTGTCATTGCGCTGGCGGCACTTTTGCTGGCGGTGCTGATGGTGCTTGGGTACGACGGGCTTTGGCTGATTTTTGCTTTCATGGCTGTGCGGGCGCTGGGATCGGCGGTGCATACCCCGGCCATCAGCGCCGTTCTGCCTCAAATCGTGCCACCGGAGGCGCTTACCCGTGTCACCGGCATTAACAGCAGCATACAGGCGGCCGTGCTTCTGGTGTCGCCGATGGTCAGCGGTGCGCTATTGACACTGACCAGCCTGCAGGTCATCCTTTTGATCGACGTGTTCACCGCGGCGTTGGCCATTGCCATCCTTATAATGTTCATACCTATTCCCAACCACGACAAGGCAAACACGGCCGGGAACACCGGCTACTTTGCCGACATGAAGGATGGGTTCGCCTACATTGCCGGACACCGCTATATCAAGTTTTTCTTTCTGTTTTCCCTGGCGTTTATGCTGATGGCCGCGCCGGTTGCTTTTTTGACGCCTTTGCAGGTAACGCGCAGCTTCGGCGCAGATTACTGGCGGCTTACTGCCATTGAAGTCGCCTTTTCCATCGGCATGATGGTAGGCGGCGCGCTCATCGCCACCTTGGGCGGTTTCAAAAACCGCATGCACACCATGGGGACGGCAACGCTGCTCATGGGCGTATGCACGGCGGCGCTGGGACTTGTATCCAACTTCTTTGTGTATTTGAGTTTTATGCTGGCGGCGGGATTTTGCATGCCGTACTTCAACACGCCGGCCACCGTCATCATTCAGGAGCGGGTGGAAGGTGACTATCTGGGCCGCATCTTCAGCGTGATGGGCATGATAAGCAGCGTCGGCATGCCTGCCAGCATGCTGGTGTTCGGCCCGCTGGCGGATACCGTCCCCATTGAAACGCTGCTAATTGTGACCGGGGTTGCCATTGTGGTGATCGGTGTCATTTCCCTTATGAGCCGTACGATGCTGGAAGCCGGCCGGCCAAGGCCAAAGCCGGAAGGGGCGGCGTGACCGCATTTTTCCATGACGGAAAATGAAACAAATGGCTCCTAAATAGTTCCGCTTAATTGGCACTTTTCAGAACCTTTTCTTTATCATATCATTTCCCTGTCCAGATTGGAGGGATGTGTTATGAAAAAAGGGGTATCAAGAGCCATATTGGCATTTATATCAGTGTTTGGAATATCGGCAGCAGGCCTTAAAATGGCGCAAACCCGAATGTATGAACCGAAGCCTGCAAATTCCGAGCTTCCATCACATACCTGGGGAGAACGTCATATGTCCCCGGAAGGCGCATGGCTCCCATGGTTCGTTAGGATACCGATGTGATGATTCCAGCTGCTGTTTCTGTGCCTCCTTATGAATCCAGCGCCAGCGCAAGCTTTTCCATCGCCTGTTCCAATATGATTTTGGGGCAGGCGATATTGATTCTTTGAAAGCCCTCTCCGCCGGTGCCGAACATGCGGCCGTCGTCCAGCCATAGCTTTGCCTTGTGCACGATCAGGCGGTTCACTTCCTCCGCCGTATGTGGAAGACCCCGCATTTCAAGCCAGCAAAGATAGGTGCCTTCGGGCGTAATCAGGCGCACACCTGGGAGCTTGTCCTTCACAAAGGCATCCAAATAGCGCAGGTTACCCTGCAGGTAGGAAAGAAGCTCGTTCAGCCACGGTTCTCCCTGGCCATAAGCCGCCTTGCAGGCAGTGATGCCCATCACACCCGGCTGGCTGTAGCCGGAGGCTGCCAGCTCTTCTTTGAAAAGATGCCGTACATTTTTGTCTTGGATCAGGATATTGGAAATTTGCAGCCCCGCCAGGTTGAAGGTTTTAGTGGGGGCGGTCAGGGTGACGGCGATCCTTTCAAATTCCGGATTGAGGCCGGCAAACACATGGTGGATAAAGCCGGGATACACAAAATCCTGATGGATTTCATCCGCCACGACGTTGACGCCGTGTTTGAGGCAAATCTCTCCCAACCTTTTAAGCTCCGCCTTTTTCCATACCCGGCCTACGGGGTTGTGGGGGCTGCACAACAGGAAGAGCTTTACGTCATGGTCCGCAATGGCCTGCTCAAAGCCATCAAAATCAATTTCATAATGGCCGTCCTTCATGACCAGGGGATTTTCCACCAACGTGCGGCGGTTGCGCAATATGGTGTCGGAGAAGGGATAGTATACGGGCGGCTGGATCAAAACGCTGTCCCCCGGCTTTGTGAAAGCCCGGATGGCTGTGGCGATGGCATAGACTACGCCGGGGGTCTTGACAAGCCATTCCGGCTGGATCGTAAAGGAAAAGCGTTTTTGAAACCAGTGGGCAAGGATCTCAAAATAATCCTCCCGTGTATCGGAATAGCCGAAGATGCCATGGCGGCTTTTTTCCGTCAGTGCATCCAGCACACAGGGCGGAGCGGGAAAATCCATATCCGCTACCCACAGGGGCAGCACATCCTCCGGCATGTTCCGTTTCAAGGCAAAATCATACTTCAGGCTGTCGGTATTGTATCTTTCGGTAGCACGGTCAAAGTCAAACATCATGCATTCCTCCCGTCCATGGCCTTCTTTAAATCGTCCATCAGGTCCTGCGGGTCCTCCAGCCCTATGGACAGGCGGAGCAGGCGGTCGTTGATGCCTTTCTTTTCCCGCTCCTGCGGGGGCAGGTCGGCATGGGTCTGCAGCATGGGATAGGTGATCAGCGATTCCACGCCGCCCAGACTTTCGGCGTACTGGATGATGGCGACGCCTTCCAGAATCCTGCGGGCCGTATCGGAGGAATCCACTTGAAAGGAGAGCATGGCGCCAAATCCCCTGGCCTGGCGGAGGGATATCTCCCGCTGGGGATGGCCTGCAAGCCCAGTATAATAGACCTTTGTGATTTGCGGCTGGTTGGAAAGCCAGTTGGCGACCACAAGGGCCGTCTGCTGCTGGCGCTCCATGCGCACCGCCAGCGTTTTGATGCCCCGGATCGTAAGCCAGCTGTCAAAGGGCGATAGGCAGGCGCCGGTGGTTTTGTAAATGAACCGCAGCCGCTGGGAAAGCGAACTATCCTTCACAATAAGAAGGCCCGCCAGGGTATCGTTGTGGCCGGATAAGTATTTGGTGCCGCTGTGGAGCACCACATCGGCCCCCAAAACCAAAGGCTTTTGCAAATAGGGCGTCAAAAAGGTGTTGTCCACGATCAGCAAAAGGCCATGGGTACGGCAGAGTTCTGCCGCCGCCGCGATATCCGTGACAAGCATCATGGGGTTGGAAGGTGTTTCGATAAACAGCGCCTTCGTGTCTTTTGTGATCAGGGGAAGAATGTTTGCAATGGCTGTGGTATCCGCATAGCTGAAGGACAGGCCGTTTTTCTTGGATATGTATTCAAACAGGCGGTTGGAGCCGCCGTACAGGTCATCCGAAGCGATGATGTGGTCTCCGGGGGAAAACAGCTCCATCAGCGTTGTGACGGCCGCCATGCCGGTGGAAAAAGCCAATGCGTCCGTACCTTCCTCCAGGGCGCAAAGCGTTTGCTCCAAATGCTCCCTGGTGGGGTTCTGCTGTCTGGAATAATCAAAGCCGGTGCTTTGTCCCACGCCGGGATGGGCAAAGGTGGCAGACTGGAAGATAGGTACGCTGATGGCTCCCGTGCTGTCGTACTTCTTCCGGCTGCCGTGAATACAGCAAGTGGTAATGTCCATTTCCCAACACTCCCAATCTCAAGTTGCCGTTTGGAGCCTGGCTGATAATTCATATTATTTTGGTATGAAATAAATGATATTCAAAAAGCCTCGTGCTGTCAAGTCTGGAAAATGTTTTTTAGTTGTGTATGGTAGAAGTTTTCTTTCTATGAACAGGCATTGATGGATGCATGTATGTTTTCGGCTAATATGAGAATGCTCAAAAATAAGAACAGGCCTTGACAAGCCTGCTCCTATTTTTATTGTACCCAATGAGGTTTTCCAGGGAGGGGTGCGGGGAGGGAAGCTTTTTCAAAAGGTTCCCTCCCCGCTTTCATTCCCGTTCCCTTACGCCGCGGGCTTGACGGCCACGAACTGCATGTCGTTGCCGTCTTCCTCATTGAAGAAGTTGTAGAAGGTAAAGTTGTAGATGAACCGTTCGGCAGGATATATACCGTATCCATCCTGGCTATGGTCGGTCGTATCGTAGGGATCGGCCACGATGATCACGTCGTCCTGCTCCACCTCGGTGCCCATGGTATCATAGCCGATGATCACCTGCCAGTGCCCGCCCCAATCGTTCCAGCCGATCATGATGGGCGTATCGTTCTTCAAAAACTCCTGGATGGCGGAAAGGGTGAACTTGTCGTCTAACTCATCGCCGTAATCCTTTGTGGTGACAAGCTCGAACCCGCCCACACCGTTGAAAATATCAACTACCTGCGTAAGGCTGGTGGAGCTGGGCTCCGCGCCGCCCTTACCGCTGGTGAGGCCCACGGAGCGGAATTCGGCCAAAGTCTGCTCATTATACTCGCCCAGCTTGCCGAAATAATCCAAAACCATCAGCGCGGAGCTTACGCCGCAGGACCATTCGCTGGTCTGCTGCTGGGTTTTGAAATGAGGCAGGATGGTCAGCGTGTCGGTGGATACCATGTTGTACACATCGGGGTGGGCAAAATAGGGGGAATCGGCATGATCGCCCAGGCGTTCCACGGAATCCGCGCCGTCCTCGGGGGACAGATCCACCGTATAGGGGATCTTCATCTCATCCGTGTAGTTGTCGCTGCCCTGGGCCAAGGCTGGGCAAATGCCCAAAGCTAGGGCCAGTACGAGAAACAGGGAAACGAGTTTACGCATGGTTTTTTCCTTTCCGGGGCTATGCCCCAAGCGTAGAGATCCGGCCTTTGGCCGCGTATATACGCTCGCAGGAATTATACAAAAAATCGTATAAGAATGCAATAAAATCATATGGAAAATAATTGACAAACTTTGATTTGGCTTTTGTTTTAACGAGACTCTGCCCCCGAGCTCCTTCAGGGTACCTTTGGGGAATGTTCTTGTGAAATTCTGCATATGAAACCCACAAGCCTGAAGAATAGGACGGCTAATGCAGGTTTTCGGATTGCAAACTGTGGTGTTCCGCCGGCAGGAGCAGGATGTGGAACCTTAATAGCGAACTGTCAATTTGGAAATTTTGATGTAGGGATGGATGTTTTTATGAATGACAAGCGTTTTGTGAAGATCTATTCTCAAGGTTCTGTTAACATTATGGAAATCTGGGTGGACAAAGAAACGGGCATCAACTACATCTTCCACAAACACAGCTATGCCGGCGGCCTGACGGTGCTCCTGGACAAGGATGGAAAACCTGTGGTTTCGAAATTGACTCCCACGGAGCTGGACCGGCTGTAAATATGCCGGCCTTTCCTCTTCTTGGAAAATTTGCTACCAACGCTTGACAGAACACGGAATATCCATTACACTAATTATAGTCTGAAAAGGAGGTGGCAGTATGACAGCCAGATTGAGCATCATGCAGAATCGGAAGTCGTATTGCCCGTACCATCGGTCAATATAGTCTTGTAAAGCAGGCGGATGCATTCGCCCGTTGTTTGTGCAAGCACTTCTGATTTTGCAGAGGTGCTTTTTTGTGTGCCTTCGTAGAATATCAGGCCACATGAAAAGCAGGCCAGACAGAAAGAGGAGAATGCATGAATCCACGTTTTCTAAAGTTCATTTCCTACTATCGCCCCCACGTAAAAATATTCACCCTGGATATGGGCTGTGCCCTTGTATCTGCGGGCGTGACACTGACTATACCCCTTGTCTCCCGCTTCATCACCAAGCAGGTCCTTACAGGAGTGCCGGCTGATGCGCTGCCCCAGATCCTGTGGGCCGGCGGGCTGATGCTGGCGCTGATCCTGCTTCTGACCGTGTGCAACATGGTGTATTGCTGCCAGGGCCATGTGATGGGCGCCAAGATGGAGACGGTCATGCGGGCGGAACTGTTTGCCCACTATGAAAAGCTGTCCTTCCGCTTCTATGATGAACAAAAGATCGGGCGGATGATGTCCATCCTATCCAATGATGTACTGTCCATGACGGAGCTGTACCACCATGGCCCGGAAGATATAGTGATGTTCCTGATCAAGTTTGTGGGCGCTTTTGTGGTGCTCCTTCATATCAATGTTCCCCTGACGGTTGCCACCTTTGCGCTTTTGCCTCTGATGGTGCTGCACGCGCTGTACTTCAATCCCAAAATGAAGGCCGCCTACAAGCGCAGCCGGGAGCGCATCGCCGATGTGAACGCCCAGGTGGAAGATTCCCTTTCGGGGATCAGGGTGGTGCAGTCCTTTACCAATGAGGAGGTGGAGCAAACAAAGTTTGACCGGGAGAACCGCCGTTTCCTGGACAGCCGGAAGGATGTATACAAAAACGAAGCCTTCTTCTATGACGTGATGTCGAGCTTTCCCCATTGCTTTACCTTGGTGATACTGGTATTCGGGGGCATCTGCATCATTAACGGCACCATGGACCTGGCGGATCTGTTGGCCTTTACGCTGTACATCGGAAGCCTAAACGAACCCATTCATACGATGTTGAACTTCATCCGGCTCTATCAGGAGGGGAGCACAGGCTTTGCACGTTTTATGGAAATGCTGGAGACGAAGCCGGATATCTGTGACCGGGAGGATGCCGTTGCCTTAAGCGGCGTACAAGGCCGGATCACCTTTGAAAACGTCACCTTCGGCTATCAGGAGGATCAGGAGCCGGTATTGAAGGACTTTTCCCTGATTGCCGAGGCGGGAGAATCCGTTGCGGTGGTCGGCTCCTCCGGCGTGGGGAAAACCACGCTTTGCTCGCTGATACCAAGATTTTACGATGTTACAGAGGGCAGGATCCTGCTGGATGGCGTGGATATAAGGAATATCCGCCTGAAGGACCTGCGCCAAAGCATAGGCGTGGTGCAGCAGGATGTTTACTTGTTTTCGGGGACCGTGCTGGAGAACATCCGCTACGGCAAGCCCGATGCCACCATGGAGGAAGTGGTGGAGGCGGCGAAACAGGCCAACGCCCACGATTTCATTCAAAAACTGCCCAATGGCTATGATACGGATATCGGCAGCCGGGGCGTAAAGCTTTCGGGCGGCCAGAAGCAAAGGATCAGCATCGCCAGGGTGTTCTTGAAGAACCCGCCGGTTTTGATCCTGGACGAGGCCACCAGCGCATTGGACAACGAAAGCGAACGGATGGTGCAGGAATCCATCGAAAGGCTGATGGCCCACCGTACCACGTTCATCATTGCCCACCGCCTGTCCACCATTCAAAATGCCAAAAGGATCATCGTGCTGGAGGACCAGCAGGTGGCGGAGGAAGGCACCCACACCTCCCTTCTTCAAAAGGGCGGCGCTTACGCGAAGCTGTACCAGGCGGCCCAGGTGCCGGTGGAGGGGTAACGGGGAACAGGAACGAAAATTTTGCGGGGAAGGGGCTTTTTGAAAAAATCCCCTTCCCCGCAGCCCCATCCTGAAAAACTTCAATTATGTAGTGAATTTTGATACCTTATTGACTATTGGTATGCATACAAAGTAGGGCGGGGGCTTGCTCCCGCCGCAATGAGCAGGCGACCATGTTCTAGGCAATTTTGTGATCTATGCACGATACAGGCGGTGGGAGCAAGCCCCCGCCCTACTTTGGACTTATACCCCGCACCACGTTCATCATTGCCCACCGCCTTTCCACCATTCAAAACGCTAAAAAGGATCATTGTGTTGGAGGACCAGCAGGTAGCAACATTGCCCTGTCTCAGAACATAATTGTAAATATTTCAAGGATGTGCTATTATTAGATATAATAAGTGGTTGTTGAGTAATATTGGAGGATAATATGAGGGGGACATATCATTGAAATTTCAAATGATAGTGGTGTAATTGTCGGAGAAGATTTTAATAAATATTTATTTTTGAAATCGAATCTATGCAAGCAATTCAACTGGATTGATTGTAAAAAGAATGTTGATGTTCAGTTTCATCCAATGCAGCGAACAGATTCAGAATATTATGGTATTGCTCGAGGTGTGTTTTTGGGATCTATTGACCATACGGATGTAATTGATAATAAAGGTGGAACAGAAAATATTACAATCCCCTTGGTAGAGTTTTATAAACCTGGATATCCGATTCATTTTGATAAGGAAGCAGCATTTAAACGGCATTTAAAAAAAGGGTCTGGACAAGAACAAATTATCGATAAACTGAGTGAAGCACTATATATATCTAAAATCGGTCATCATATATTTGATCAAAGCAGTGTCTATCAATTCTGTTTAGCTGGTACGACTGAAATACTAAAGCAATTTGTACGAGGGAAGTATGAATTCTTGGTCATATTCTCTCATTACGATAGTTGCGATTGGCAACATAAAACATTGCTTGTTGAGCGCGAGCTTAGAAGGCGCAGAGAAATTGCTGATCGTAGACCACTTGTCAATTTCTATTTGTTGTTTAGCAATGCGCGTGATCTAAAAAATGAAATTGATAAGCAAAAAGGAGGAACAGGTGCTGCTGTAATACCTTTTTCTTTTCACGAAGTGCTTAATTGCGAAACAAAAGAAACATTGATCAGTTTACTGATATCTCGGTTTGGTGAATATCTTTTTGAAAACAATATGCTAAGAGAAACAAATGCAATAGATGATGATAATCTTCTCTTTGGTGATCGTGGGAAAATCGCAGATTCAATTGTGTCTCGATGCCAGCAAAATAACAACTCCGGCATATTTGGTTTACGGCGAAGTGGTAAGTCTTCAGTTTTGAATGCCGTTCTTCGTAGGCTCGAAAGGGAAGGCATAAAATATGTCAAAGTCGAATCGCGTTCTGGACTTGAAACACTAGATTCCTGGCGAACTGCGCTATATGAAATAGCATTAAAAATTCGACAGGAAGTTTTATTAATAGAACAAAGTCCAACAGAAGAGACACGAGCAGAATTCGTGAATAAGTTGAACCTAAATAGTACTATTGATGATTATCAAAGAAGACCGTCGCTATCTTTTGTAGAAGATGTAAAGTTATATTGTCATGGCAACAAGCCGTTTGTAATTGCTATTGATGAAGTGGAATTGATTACATATAATACAGCAAAATACGATCCATGGAGAAGCGTGGCTGCATACTGTGGTTTTTGGGGAGCACTACGAGATTGCAGTTGTGCTTTAATTGTGTGTGGTGTTAATTCGACAATAAACGAAATTAGCTCAATTGCCTTTAATGGTGAGCAAGGTGATAATCCTATGTATGGTCGCATAATAAATTGTTCGGATTCTACAACAACATACTTGCCAGCATTTACAGATGAGCAAACAAAAATTATGATTAATACCTTAGGAGGATATAGCAATATCGCTTTTACAAATGTGTTTTCGATGATAAATGGAGTATTTGGAGGACAGCCATATGCAATTAGGCAATTTTGCTCATTCGTATTCGAGAAGATAAAGGCATATCGTCAACCAAATGTTATTTATGAGGTAAGTAAACCAACAACAGCGCAATTACTTATTGAGTTTAGTAAATCGGCAACAGGAAGTAGTTTATGTGAGATCATTCTTCAGCATTTGACAATATTTAGAGATGAATATGAAATGCTTAGGAAACTTGCTATAACACCTGAAAATTTTAAGATGATAAAAGGAGATGACATATATAAAATTGATCATCTTGAAAAATACGGTCTTATCGAATATGATAAGAGTACACATTTTGTTACATTTAAAATAAATTTGATAAAAGATTATATTTCACACACCAAAGATAAAAAACCAGAAGAAATGAATAATGAGGAGAGAAGACAGTTTGTACAGGATTATGTAGCAAACTGCGAAAGAAAGCTTAAACGTTATATTCTGAATCATTTTACTTATTCGCAATCAGCTGTTGATGGCAGAACTATGTTTTTGCGATACTTTAGACGTGGTGATCGAACAATACAAGTTAATTTAAAGGCAAACCCAAGACCAAATCCGGAATCGTGCAACTTCAATGATTTTTTTGATCACAAAAAAATTACCATTTATTTTTCTTCTCTAAAAAGAATAATTTGTGATAATTGGAATGCAATGGGCAATATGTTTCAGACTAATGGCTTGAGTAAAGAAAAATTCTGCGTTTATATGGATGACCTTAATGCTGGAAGAAACGATGCGGATCATTATGATGCTGAAGATCTTCAGACATACCCAAATGGCTGGGAGATTAGTGATAGTATTATGAAAAATTTCTGTATTGCTAAAGAGGCATTCGACAATTTCTTTAAAGCAATTAACATCATTAATGATACGTTACCACAGTGAGAAATTCTTAACAGACTCAAATTTGTTGATTTGTCGTGCTTAGTTGTGCTTAAAGGATTAGAAAGAATGGTGTAGTTTATAAAATATTAAGAGAAGATATGGGATTCTCAAGGGATATATCCCTTGAGCAGGGGTCCAGGGACAGTGTCCCCTGGCGTTACCTCCTCTTCGCCCGCCGTCTCCTGCGTACCTGCTCATCGCGCTTTTCCACGGCCTGGCCGCGGAGGGTGAAGAGCTGGTCGCGGAGCTTGGCGGCCTTTTCAAAGTCGAGGCTATGGGCGGCGGAAAGCATCTGGTCTTCGAGCTGGAGGATGAGGGTCTGCT
>JAEZQK010000048.1 GCA_023413135.1 Bacillota bacterium | reverse complement strand
GTGGGTCCTGTTGGTCCAGTCGGACCTGTTTCGCCTGTCGGTCCAGTGGGTCCTGTATCACCGGTCGGACCAGTTGGACCTGTATCACCCGTTGGGCCAGTTGGACCAGTCGGACCTGTGTCGCCTGTCGGACCCGTCGGGCCTGTGGGGCCTGTGGGACCAGTCGGACCTGTGTCGCCTGTCGGACCCGTGGGGCCTGTGGGGCCAGTCGGGCCGGTAGGACCAGTGGGACCTGTATCACCCGTCGGACCCGTAGGACCAGTGTCACCCGTGGGGCCAGTTGGACCGGTCGGACCTGTCGGGCCAATAGGACCTGTGTCACCCGTCGGGCCTGTGGGACCAGTCGGACCAGTTGGACCGATTATGCCAATTCCGGAGGGACCTTGGGGACCAGTGGGGCCGGTAGGACCTGTCGGGCCTGTGGGACCTGTCGGACCGGTCGGTCCTGTCGGGCCTGTTTCGCCGGTAGGACCAACAATATCATCCTCTACAACCACAAGGGTCGCGGTAACCGGAACGGTGGTAGAATAATAAACGGTATTGGGGCCGGCATTCACCAAGGATACGGTTACGGGGGCAGCTGCCACGTTAATGATTCCGATGCCCACTACCTCACCCATCTTGACGGGAGAATTGCCTTCCAGTAAATCTCCCTGGGATGAGGAAAGGGCAAATATGACCCCAGTGTTGGTTGGAGAGCTTTGGGTAGCCACCCACCAATCCAGCACATAGCGGCCCGGTTCGTTGAATGTGATCACGCCTGTAAGGCTGTTATAGGTGATATTCCCGGCAGTGTATACAATTGAATTGAATATCACATTACTCCCAGCGGCTACAGAACCGGCAAGAGTGCGCTCTATCTGCAAAGCAATGTTGCTCATGAAAATCCCCCTAGTGCTTTTTCTGTGGTTTATTGATTATGAGGAGCCTTTGTTATCATCAAATATACTTACAGTGCCACTTTATTATATGATCCAGAACTGTTTTGGTACCTTGTTCATGCTTCTCCCTTCCCGTGCCTGACATATCATTAGGGACGCATACATATTTGATGCGTCCCTAATGGCATTAGGATCTGTTATCCAACCACAATAGCATTGATCGCTCTTGTTTGCGCGTCTGCAGCTGTTATATTGGTACCGGTAACAGTAATTACAATCGTATAGGTGAAGGTACCGGCACCTGGGGTATCCGTCCATGTCAAGCTCGGGATTTCTGCCAACAGTCTTGCAGTTGCCGTTTGACTATCTATATCCCTATCTATTGATACAGTAGCAAGAGTTGTAACATCACGGATCAAGCTGAACGTCACAGTATACTGATAACTGGTTGTTGCGTCTGTCGTCAAATCAACATCAGACATGGCGTCCAATTTCAATTCCTGTCCGGCCAGTACAGTAACTGGCATGGTAAGCACTGTCGTAGGTGTACCAAGCGGCAATAGTGTCAATGTCGTTGCCGTTTGTGTGGATTCGAGTGAAACACCTGGCCCAGTGTCACCCGTGGGACCTGTGTCACCCGTGGGGCCTGTGTCACCCGTGGGACCGGTATCGCCTGTCGGACCCGTGTCGCCCGTGGGACCGGTATCACCTGTCGGACCCGTGTCGCCTGTGGGGCCGGTATCTCCGGTGGGACCCGTGTCGCCCGTGGGACCCGTGTCGCCCGTGGGTCCTGTGTCGCCCGTGGGTCCTGTGTCGCCCGTGGGTCCTGTGTCGCCCGTGGGTCCTGTGTCGCCCGTCGGACCGGTATCACCGGTAGGACCAGTATCGCCGGTAGGACCCGTGTCGCCCGTGGGTCCTGTGTCGCCCGTCGGACCGGTATCGCCGGTAGGACCTGTGTCGCCCGTGGGTCCTGTGTCGCCCGTCGGACCGGTATCACCGGTAGGACCTGTGTCGCCTGTGGGGCCGGTATCGCCCGTCGGACCGGTATCGCCGGTCGGACCTGTGTCGCCTGTGGGGCCGGTATCGCCCGTCGGACCAGTATCGCCGGTCGGACCTGTGTCGCCCGTGGGGCCGGTATCTCCGGTAGGACCTGTGTCGCCTGTCGGACCTGTATCGCCCGTAGGGCCTGTGTCACCAGTGGGACCAGTATCTCCGGTGGGACCCGTGTCGCCCGTCGGACCGGTATCGCCGGTCGGACCTGTATCGCCCGTGGGGCCGGTATCGCCCGTGGGGCCAGTGTCGCCCGTGGGGCCGGTATCGCCGGTAGGACCTGTGTCACCTGTGGGACCCGTGTCGCCTGTCGGACCCGTGTCGCCTGTGGGACCAGTATCTCCGGTGGGACCCGTGTCGCCTGTCGGACCTGTGTCGCCCGTGGGACCCGTGTCGCCTGTCGGACCCGTATCGCCTGTGGGTCCTGTGTCACCCGTCGGACCAGTATCTCCGGTGGGACCCGTGTCACCCGTCGGTCCCGTGTCGCCCGTAGGACCGGTATCGCCCGTGGGGCCAGTGTCACCTGTCGGACCGGTATCGCCTGTGGGACCCGTGTCACCTGTCGGACCCGTATCGCCTGTGGGACCCGTGTCACCCGTGGGTCCGGTGTCGCCCGTCGGACCGGTATCGCCCGTCGGACCGGTATCGCCCGTCGAACCGGTATCGCCCGTCGGACCGGTATCGCCCGTCGGACCGGTATCGCCCGTCGGTCCGGTATCGCCCGTAGGACCAGTGTCGCCTGTGGGACCTGTGTCGCCTGTCGGTCCGGTATCGCCTGTCGGACCAGTGGGACCTGTCGGACCAGTGTCACCCGTCGGACCAGTGGGACCTGTCGGGCCAGTGTCACCCGTCGGACCGGTGGGACCTGTCGGACCAGTGGGGCCTGTGTCACCTGCCGGACCAATGGAGCCGGTATCACCTGTCGGACCTGTCGGACCAGTAGGACCAGTGGGGCCGGTATCACCCGTAGGCCCGGTATTTCCGGTGGGACCTACGATATCATCTTCCACCACCACAAGGGTTGCCGTCAGTGGAACGGTGGTTGAATAGTAAACAGTGTTTGTCGAGGCATTTACCAGCGATACGGTAACGGGCGCAGCAGCCACGTCTATAATGGCAATGCCCACTACCTCCCCTGCCCTTATAGGTGAATTTCCCTCCAGGATATCCCCTTGGGAGGAGGATAGCGCGAAAACAATGCCGGTAGACAGTGAAGATTGCGTTGCAACCCACCAGTCCAGCACATATCTGCCCGGCTCGTTGATAGTGATCACGCCTGTGAGGTTGTTATAGCTTATATTACCGGCAGAATAGACCGTTGTATCGAAAATCACGTTGCTTCCAACAGCTACCGAACCGTCAGTTGACCGCTCGATTTGCAATGCTATATTGCTCATTGAAATCCCCCTAGTACTTTTCAATAGGTCATCCGTTGCATATTCACCCTTACCGGGTCTTATCTGACAGCATCACAAATAGTACTGTAATGCCATATCATCGTATGATTCACCTGTTTCATTTGTGTGGACAATGTTCAGCGCGGCAAAAGCTTGTCATATTGTTCTGCAAAAAAGCTTCGGTGCCATGCACTTTTGTGTAGTGTGCTTAAACGCTTCAGCCCCATCAGGCCATATTGATTTACAAGTCCATTGAAGTTGACCATCACATTACCACCCATGTTCAGCCTTTGTCCGGCGACGGCATGGTAGACCACAGAATTGAAATTGATTTTCGGATACCAATTTCGTTTTGCTCCGTAGTAGTAATAATAGCTTAGCAGCATGCTGTCATCCTCAAAGCACTGCCCCCCCTTCAGAAAAAGCGGATTGTATCCACCCGCCTCCTTCAGGATTTCGGATGCATGGATGCATGGGTTGGTAAACCCGTGCAGGATGATGTCCTCCCGCAAGCCTTGAAGGAAATCGCCGTACCCTTCCATATCTTGCGGCAGGGTGGCGGTTTTGTTCAAAAATGGCATGTTGCCTTGCTTGTCTATGATTCCGCAGCTCACCATGGGCTCATCATGAGTATCAAGATAATCAACCAAAGCATCTTCCCAGCGCCCGGAGAAGGCCATATCCAGGTGAAGTTCGCTAATATAGTTGCAATCTGGAAAGTTCTCCCACACATATTCAAAACAGCGCTGCCGTCCGGCGGCCGTGCCTACGTTGACCCCTTCACCGATCACATGAAACTCCAAGGCAAATTGACCTAGATACTCTTTCAGTTTCTCGCCTGAAAATATGCCCTGGTTGAAAACAACTGCCGTTTTGTAGGTACTTCCCTCCAGCGACTTTAAACAATCACTTGCCAGTTTCAGATCATCGGTGAGCCTGTTTTCCCTAATCAAAAACAAAAGTGAGTGAATCAGCTTCACATTTTGTTCCATGTTTTCAGTTCCTCCGCCACATACTCGCACCGCAGCAATTTCTCTTTCAGCTCCCGCTCGCTCAATTGATGGGTGTTGTTCGAGGTGTATTCCATGATGGAGCCAATGGTTTTGTTGCCGTTGCTGATATATTTGGCGTAGTCCAGCCCGCCCGTGTCCGCCGGGATCCGGAAAAAGTCCTCCATGTCCACTGCGGTGGCGCTTTCCTCCCTGGTCAAAAGCGTTTCGTGTATCTTTTCTCCCAGCCGGACACCGATCACCTGAACCGGATTGTCCGCATGGAAAAGCTCTTTGAGTGCCCGGGCCAGGTCGCCAATCTTGCAGGCAGGCGCCTTTTTGACCATCAGGTCGCCGGCATGGGCATTTTCAAAAGCAAATACCACCAGATCTATGGCCTCCGTCAAATCCATCAAAAACCGCGTCATATTGGGATCGGTGATGGTAATGGGCTGCCGGCTCTTGATCTGCTGTATAAACAGCGGGATCACCGAGCCTCTGGAAGCCATCACATTGCCGTAGCGGGTACCGCAAATGAGCGTTTTGTTTTCATCTACGGTTCTGGACTTGGCGATGAAAATCTTCTCCATCAAAGCCTTGGATATGCCCATGGCGTTCACCGGATAAACGGCCTTGTCGGTGGAAAGACACACGATTTTCCTGACCCCTGCCGCAATGGCCGCGGTGAGTACATTTTCCGATCCCAGTACGTTGGTCTTCACCGCTTCCAGGGGGAAGAATTCGCAGCTTGGCACCTGCTTAAGTGCCGCCGCGTGAAAGATATAATCCACGCCGTACATGGCATCCCGCAAGCTCTGCATATCCCGCACATCGCCTACGAAGAACTTGAGTTTCGGGTTGTTATAGGATTTGCGCATGTCGTCCTGCTTTTTTTCATCCCGGGAAAATATTCTGATCTCCCGGATATCCGTGGATAAAAAGCGTTTGAGCACCGCATTGCCAAAAGACCCTGTGCCGCCCGTAATGAGCAGCGTTTTATCTTCAAACATCACTGTCGTAACCAGCTTTCCTCTGCATGGGCACAAGGCGCCGCAGCGCCCGGGCCTTGATACATCCTATTCAAAACAGAAAAAGGCGCCCTGATATTATTTAAAAAGGCGTCCAAAAGAGCAGGCGGCAATCATCCGACATATGCTATTACGAATCTTGCATTTTCTGGAGCCGGCTATTCCGATTTTTCCATCAGTATGCTCCATGCATTAGAAAGCGCCTTAGACTACGGGAATGGAGTTCACTATGAACGTTTTGATTATTGGCGACAGGCTGTTTTCAGTGGATATGGCCTGGGGGTTTGAAATGCTTTCTCATCACGCCCAGGCTGTCTTTCCGAAAACCGTACAAGAGCTGGATGTTTATCTTAACAAAGCTCCCGATTTGCTGATTACCGTTGGGTCCCCCATATACTTTGCAACGGCAGTTCTGGAGCGTTTACGGCAAAGGCCTGTGCCATCTATGAAATATGTCCATTGGGATACTGATGGCATAACCTGGGCTGGTATCGAGATGAATTTGATCCAGACACTTCAACCGGATTTTGTCTTCACCATATGTCCGGAAATGCTTTCGATGCTGAAGGACAAGGGTATTCCCAGCGAATTGCTGTATTATGCCTATAGCCCTATAAGCCACCATCCGGGCCCCATTGCAGAAAATGCTGAGCAAATTACCTTTATGGGTAACGGTTATTCTACCGTTATTGCTAAGTATCCGCATCATTACCGCCGCCGTTCCCTGGACACCCTGTTCAAACCTCTTTTGGATGGCGGCTATCGTATTGATTTTTATGGCGACAGAGATCACCGGCTAGTGATCAAGTCTCTGTATAACTTTGATTTACCGAGCGCCTGGCATCATGGGAAGTTGCCATATGAGGATACCTGGCGGATTTACAACAGCTGCGCCATCAACCTTGTCACGCAGAACAATGAGCATTCCCTTACCAAGCGCACGTTTGAAATATTGGGTTCCGGCGGATTCGCCCTAAGCTATGAGAATGCTGCCGTCAAGGAAATGTTTGTTCCGGATCGGGATCTTGTGATGTCCTCTTCGCCCAAACAAACTCTGGAACTGGTAGAGTATTACCTTAAGCACCCTGATGCCCGTGAAATGATTAGGAGCAATGCCTTGACGAGCATAAAAAATCACACATACCTCCAGCGAGCTGAATGTATCGTCAGACGGCTGTATCAGGATTGATGGTTGAATTTTGAACTAATAGTCATGGCCAATATTTTTCCCAACCCGCATGAAGGTACGGGAAACTGTTCATCAAACGCCGGCCAAAATAGCAGGTTCAAAACAGGTACAAAAATAGGCTTGGAAGAACATCCAAGCCTAGCGAAGAAACCGCAACGAATTATTAGGCGTACTATGTATTCAAAAAATGTTTTGTCCCTGCATTCTATACAACATCAGGGCAATATCAAATCGATGCCATTGGGCGACATGGCATACCTGCTCTTGCTGGTGCCGTCGCCAAGCTGACTGTACTTATTGATGCCGGCGCAAAGCAGCGTACCATCCTTTGTCATGGCGATGGCAAACAGGCTGCCTCCCATAACCATCACCACATCCTTGTCATATGCCTTGCCGGGCAGCACACCCTGGCTGGCGGAGGAGCGGAAACCCTGCCCCAGTTGTCCATAGCTGTTGTTGCCCCAGGACCAGAGGGAGCCGTCGGTCAAAATGGCATATGTCTGCGAGCTGTAAGCAGCCACATATGTGACCGGCAGCGGCAGCGGCACACTTCGGGGCTCTTTGACGGTTTCGCGCTTGGTATCGTAGCCCAACTGTTGCATATGGTTGCGGCCCCATGTCCACAGCGTTCCCTTGGTATCAAGCAGCACCACGCTAAAGCCGCAGGCCTCAATAGACGCAATATCGATATCGCCATAGTCAATCTGCACAGGGGTGGACTGGTTCCGCTTTTTTTCAGGCATCAGCGTATTGTACTCGTTATCTCCCCATCCCCACAGTACGCCGTCCTTGTCCAGCGCCAGGGAAAACTGCCCTCCTCCGACAATCTGTACGATATTCTTCAATGGCAGCTTGTAAGGAGTAATTTGATGTTTGAACTTGCCGTTGCCCACCTGCCCGCAGCTGTTGCGCCCCCAGGCGTATACCTCACCCGAAGCAGTCAGGGCCAATACATGGCCAAAGCCCGTCTTGATGTCCACAGTATTTTCAGGCAGCTCCACCTTCAAATGGGTGGTTTGCTTCCATCCCTTTGCCGCCAAAGGCAGATAGGAATTGTTTCCCACGCCAAAGAGCTTGTCTTCTTCCATCCAAAGAAAGCTGTAATCATTTGCTGGAACAATATCCTTCAGCTTTGTCAAATCAATTTCGGTGTTTTTGGATGCAAATTCCCGTGTTGTATACGATTGCTTGACTGAGCTTGTACCCAATTGACCAAATTGATTATCGCCCCAGATATGGAGCTTGCCCTGGTTGTCGCGGGCGTAGACAAAGCTGCCGCCCACCGCAAGAATCACCGGCAGTCCATTGCCGCCGTTGTAGGTCAATGCGCTTGCCGATGTGCATACAAGCATGAACAAAGTAACCAGCGCCAGAAACCGCTTCATATCGTATCCTCCTTTTTTATGCGCAGGCAGCCAAGTGCCGCCATAGAAGCAAGTGTTGCCACCATCACCGCATACACCAGGGTATCGGGAAGGTTGGTCTTATCCAGTGCGAACTCCGCGCCAATGCAGATACCCACGCCCAACAGTACCAGCAGCCACTCACCGGCAAGCCCGGGTGTTACGCCCATGCGCCTGACCGCCCGCATCCAGGCGGCCACCAACGCACTGCAAAGCAAAACCATATAGCCCAACTGCGTCACCCTTGCAAAGATGAAAATAAAAAGAACGTCGTCGCTTCGCAAGCTTTGAGGCATGATCTGTGAGGCACAAAACAGCACAAGGAAATACAAGCTGAGCGTGCCGGGCCGGCGCACCTTTTTGCTCAAATACAGGAGCACAAAAAACAATATCAGTGCCAGTATGCCCTCTATGGTACATATCGCCAGCGACCATTCGCCCCACTCATTTTGAAGGGCCAGCGGGTAGAAGGTGAGCGCAGGCGATTCCACCAAATCACCGTACCCTTGCCCGGAGAGCGGCTGCATAAACCTTGCGACGGCAATCAGTAATGCCCCCCATGGTGCTGCGCTGTCCAGGATAGCACCCGCCCTTTGATGCGTGATCCAAGCGCATACCCCGCCCGCCAGCAGGCAGCCCAACAAAGCACCCACGATATTCAAGCCGCCATTGCCAATCTCAAAGAAATGCCACAGACCGTCGAATTCGCCCATCTCATCCAGGAAGATCCATTCATACCGCACAGCGCAGTAGATGAGCCGCGCCAGAAACAGCGCAAGCGGCACGGCGCATAGCGCATATATCAGGGCGGTAGTCTTTTTCAGGCCCTTTTTGACTGCCTGCATATGCATGAACACCAGGCATACAAGCGCGGCCAACGCCACCAGGATACTGTATGCCTGCACCGGCCGGCCGGTAACGTTGAACCAAATGACAGGTTCGCTCATTTTCTATTCCACCAAGGTCGCAAAGTATATGATATCGCTCAAAAAGCGCTCAATCTCGGGGGAATTGATCTTGGTGTACAATAACTTGCCTGCCTCGGTATTCATTTGCTTAAAAGCCATGGTGGCGCTGTTCCCGCCATCCAGGTTGAACGCCAGGTGGCACCCTGTTTCGCTGAATTGATAGCCAAGCTCCTCACACAGCACCGCAAGTTCCGGGATTGTCATGCCCTTGGAGCCATTGCTTTGCGGCCCTTCGGTGGTAACCAGCAGATATTCCAATGTGCCAAGCTGGGCGATAGCCGAACGCTGGGTGGAATTTTGCGCACCTACATTGCCATTGCTGTAATCCTTGGCAATGATGGATTTCCCGTTTTCCACCATCACGGGGCCGAAACAAAACACCTGATACATGTCCTGGGCATGAGCCTCATAGTACTGGTTATACATCTCCTTGGTACACTTTTGAATGTAGCTGAAATCACCGTTTTTATCAATGATTAGCACATCCATGCTGCCGTTGGCATTGTTGCGCACCTGCTGCGTCTGGCGCATAACCACCTGGCACTTATCAGATTTTGTGAAATAATCGCCGTTCAAAGCGATCACAGCATTGACTGCCCTGGCCACATAGCGGCCACGGCCTGTGGCGGTGCTGCGGAAGGTCGCCTTCGGGGAATTGACAATTGCCGCCGGCGTGGTACGCAGCTGTGAAGGATCGGTGATTTTTACATAAGCATATGTATAATCGGTATCGGCGTAGCGCCCTTCAAAAATCTTGACTGTGATAGACGCATCCTGATATTCCAAATCCGAAAGATAATTTTCATCCTTGGGCGCAGGCCCTCCGGTATACGTATCCATCGGCAGCGGGATAAGCCCCTCGGCCGCCGCGCCCAAAGCAAACACCAGCAGCAGCGCCAGCAGCGCAACGCCCCTTAAAATGGTATGCAACCGCATCGTGTCGTCTCCTTATGCGTATATATAAGGCCCGTATACCTGCAGAGCATATCACACATAAATTGGAAAAGTCAAGCCATTTGACAGGCTGAGGCATCGCGTGCTACACTAAAAAAAACCAGAAAATGGGCAGGAGAAATTATGAAAAAAACCGCCATAGCCATCCTTGTACTGCTGATGACAGCCATATTTTCACCCGCCCTGGCGCAAACGCAGGTGATTACGCTCACCGCCACCGGCGACGCGCTGCTGGGCAACAATGATCCGGTAAACAAAACGGATTACGCCTTCCAGCGCTATATCGAAAAGTATGGGTACGCTTATCCTTTTTTAAAGCTGCAAAACCTGTTCATCCATGATGATATCACGCTTATCAACCTGGAATGCGTTTTCAATGACGATCAGCCTAAGCAAACCAGCCGCTACAGCTTCCGCGGTCCAACCGGTAACACTGGCATATTGGCGGAAAACAGCATTGAAGTTGTCAACCTGGCCAACAACCATTCCGGCGATTACGGCAAAACGGGCTTTGCCTCCACCATAAAGGCGCTGGAAGGTGCCGGCGTCCAGTATTGCGGCTCGACCGGATACGGAAATTACACCTGTATCTGGGAAAAGGACGGCATCAGGATCGGCTTTGTGGGCGTGATCCCTCTTTATTACAAAGATCATGCCAAGGAAGTCAAGCGCTGCTTCGATACGCTTAAGGAAGCGGGCTGCCAGGTGATCGTCGCTTCGTTGCACGCAGGCAAGGAATACAGAGGTACCCATGGCAGCCTGCAGGAGAAGTATGGCAATATACTGCGCGGCCTGGGCGCCAATATCATTATCGGCAACCACCCTCATGTTCCCGAGGGTGTCAGCGTGACAGACGGCGTGACCCATCTGTATTCCCTTGGCAACGCTTCCTTTGGCGGCAATACGGGCGTGGATGAGACGGTGCACTGCCTCCAGAGTTTTGTGGCGCAATTTGCCCTTACCTTTGAGGATGGCGTATACGTTGGCCACCAGCTCACCATCTGGCCCATTCATATCAGCGGCGTTACCCCGGAGAACAATTATCAGCCCGTGCTTGTATCCGGCGAGGAGGCCGAAGTGGTCATGAAGCGCATCCAGAAGGATACCAGGTTCAAGCTTAATCCCTATGTGGAGGGCAAGGGATCTGTTCAGGAATTTGTTCCCTGGGAATAATATTTAATATTTAAAGTAGAAAGTGGGATATAAAATATGATCCGCCGGCTGCTGTCTGTGTTTCTTGTGCTTCTTTTGCTTTTGCCCGCCTGTGCCCAGGCTGCGCTTCCCAAGTATCCCCCTATTCCAGACGAACTGATCGTCAAAATAGAGGAAAAGACAACCAAACAGAAAAACGGAAGCACCGTCCAGGCCTTTTATCCCACTACCATAAACCAGCAAGTAAATGAAGAACTGACCGGCATTATCTTAAGCTATATTGAAAAAACGGCTCCAGGCCTTCCCCCGGGAGAAAAGGCGCCGAAGAATTCCAAGCTGGAGGTCCGCTGCATCTATTCCCCCACCGGCGTATCCTGGCTGAGCTTCCTTATTCTTTCCCGCACCGTTTATCACAGGCAAAACGTGCATAGTGAATTGACCAGCCGTACCTACGACGTTTTAAGCGGCAAGCGGATCTTGCTAACCGACATCTTCCCGGAAGACAGCCCTGCCTGGGATGTGCTTGCCAATGCGGTACAATCGCAATTGTCCGCCTATTTCCCCGAGGAAGCAGACCCGCAGGCCCTTTTATATCTGTGTTCAAAAGAGGCGCTTAAAAATGCGGCATTCACGCTGGGCGCAGTAAAGCTGGAGCTTCATTATCCAGCCGCTGCGCTGTACCCTAATCGTACTACCTTGATGCACGTGAAAGTGTATTACAAGGACCTAACCGGCATGATGACGCAGGAAGCCGCTTTGCAAACAGACAACAGCCGCTACCGCATGGTCGCGTTGACCTTTGACGATGGCCCACGCTATTCGGGCACCATAGACCTTTTGGATGATCTGCAGGTCTACGGCGCAAAGGCAACCTTCTTCCTCATCGGCGATCAGATAGAAAAAAACAAGGATGTAGTGCAGCGCCAGCATGACGAAGGCCATACCGTGGCCAGCCACACCTGGAACCACTACCAGCCCAAAAACCTTACCACGCAGCAAATGTTCGAACACAAGGCAATGTTTGATCAACTGCTGAAAGACACCATAGGTCTTCCCGTACCCTATATGCGCGCTCCCGGAGGCGCATACCAGGAGTTTGTGAAAATTGGAATCGGCCTGCCGCTGCTCCAGTGGTCGTACATCGGCGGCGATATCACGATAGACAACTATGGCAAAATCAAAGCCAATGTGGCCACAAATGCAAAACACGGCGGCATAATATTGCTGCACGATACAAAAACAGTCACTGTCAAGGCGATTCGCGGCATCCTTTTCTTATTGCAAACCAAAGGTTTCCTGTGCGTGACGGTGGAAGATCTGTTCGTGCATAACAACATGAAGCTAGAGCCCAACGTAGTCTACCGGGACGCAAACGGCTGGATTGAGGAAAATTAGTAAAAAAAGCCGGGGCACACGATTTTGCCCCGGCTTTTTGTTATCTATCAAGACTATTTGCCCTTGACCGGCATAGCTGCCTTAGCCCGCCTAGGCGGCCTTTTGCCCGGCAGCGGGCCGTGCTTTTCACACTCCCAAAGCACGATATCACGCATGGTTTCCTCCATAGGCCTTGTGGTATACCCAAGCTCCGCCTTCGCCTTTTCACTGGAAAAGCTGTCATTGGTCCTTAGGGTATACAGGGAATAGCTGGTGAACAAGGGGCGCTGGCTGCGCAGCCTGTCCAGCACTTCCGCAAGCGGTGCAAAGGCGGAAACCAGCCAAAGGGGCAGCATCCACAACTGCCTTTTGATCCCGGAGAATTTTTGCAGCATATCGGTAAGCTGCCTGATTTCATAGTGGGCATTGCAAAGAATATAGCAGTTGCCGGGGCGGCCTTTTTCCAGTGCCAGCAAACATCCCAGGGCCACATCCCGCACATCCACAAAATCATATCCGCCTTTTACGATGGCCGGAAGATGCCCGTACAGATAATCCCTGAAAATCTGATTGGAATGGTTGCTGCCCAGGTCGCCAGGGCCGATGATGCCGCTGGGATGCGTAACCACCACGTGAAGGCCGTTTCGTGCCGCATCCAGTACGATCTGCGTGGCCTCCGCCTTTGTTTTGGCGTAGGCCCCCGTCACTGCATGGGGCGAAAAAGCATCATCCTCGTGAATGATTTCGCCCCGGGGCCTTTCCTTCAGCGCGTGCACAGAACTGATATACAATAACCGCCGCACCTTCGTTTCCAGGCAAAGCCGGACAATGTTCCGGGTGCCTTCCACATTCACCCGGCGCAGGTTTTCATCCACCTTGGCGGCAATCGTCACAATGCCTGCCGCGTGGATGACCCAGACCTCATCCTCCGATGAAGCCTGAAAGAAGGTGCGCAAGGAACCGATATCCCGCACATCCCCCAAAACAGATTCTACCTTTAAAACCGTTAAGCAGGGAATCGTTCTCCCCCGGCAGCATCAAAACGCGGACTCTTTCACCCTTTTTAATAAGCTGCCGGACAATATGACTTCCCAGATGCCCGCAAGCGCCCGTTACCAGATATATTTTAGAGCCCAATGCCGCATCCCCTTTCCTATATGAACAACAAGTTGTTGATTATCTTTCTTACTTTAGTATAATAAGAACAGAGGACCGATACAACAAACAGCCTTTTCGAATCTGTCCGTAAACCGACATAAGAGGAAAGAGTTGTGCGACACGTATGTAAAAAGGAGGCGGCGGTGTGGATAAAGAATTGGATCAGCGGGTCAGAATGACGAAAATGCTGCTGCGCCGGGGTTTAATCGACCTGCTGGAGAAAAAACAGCTCAGGGAGATCAGCGTGACGGAGCTTTGCAGGCGGTCGGGCATCAACCGGGGCACGTTTTACGCCCATTATAAGGACATCGACGACCTGCACCGTGGTATCGAGGAAGAGGTGTTCGCGGAAATACAAAAAACATTGGACGCCCACCCCATCCACCCGGCGGGATACCGGGCCGAAAAGGAGCAGACCATCTACTACGCCGTATATGATTTCCTGGAGCATAGCGGCGACCTGCGCAGCCTTTTGATGAACAGCCAGGCTTATAACCCGCTTTTACAAAAGCTGCTGGCCATAGGCTATGAAAAGTTCGCTATGGAATACCGCCGGCTCCATCCCGGCCCTGGGGAAGATCAAATACGCTTCACGTTCAACTTTGTGGCCGCGGGGTTTTTAAGCCTTCTGAAAGAATGGATCGTAAACGGGCGAAGGGAACCGGTGGAACTGTTGGCCAGAAGAACAGAGAAACTGGCGCTGGCGTGCATCAAGGCATAATGAGGGGGGCGACAAAGTCGTCACCCTTCGCTTCCGCCGCGGACGGGATCGGGACTTCGGAACCTTCCTTGCACCTGTGGAAACCTACCTGACGAAATCGCTGGTCTGGCTGCTTATGTTGACTCGCTGCTCATTTTGCTTTACAATATATAGAATCCATGGCGCAAACCGCCTGATAGGCACAGCCTGAAAAGGAGCAATTCCATGGTTCATTATCCCCTGGTCCGCAACCTGAAAGCGTCGCTTCTTTGGCTCGCAGCCTATGCGTTGCTGCTTTGGGTCACTTCCAATGTCCCCGTACTGTTTATCCTCCTTTGTTTTTTTTCTCCCGTGCTGCTTGCGCTGTGCGGGATCAGAAGTGGCCTTGTACCTATGGCGGTCTGTGCCCTGCTTGCGCCGGCTGCATCGTGGCTGCTTTTCGGGAGCACGCTGGCCCCTATTCTTTGCGCACTTTATCTGTGGCCTTTTGTCGCGGTGCATGCAGTTTGCTTCGTCCGCAAGATTCCTTTTTGGTACGCTGCCGCGATGCACGTAGCGGTGCTGGCTATCAGCCAGACGGCCATCCTGATGATCCTGCGCCCGTATCTTGGCGGCAACCTGTTCATAGGCGGGGCGGAATTCTTGGTGCAGCAGATTTCCGCGTCACCCTTTGGGGATCAGATACTCATGCAGCTGTATCAATCCCGCCTGCTTAATGTTCCGGAGGAAATGTTCACGGGCGTTCGCGCGCTGATGGAAGCAATCCTCACTTCCCTAACCCCCGATGCACTGATGCCCAGCGTACGAACCGAGCTGCTGAACGGCCTTCGCACGCTTCTGGAAAATTCCCTTTACACCTTTCTGCCTGCTACAGTGATCAATAACGCCATTCTGGCAGGGGTGTTCGGCGTGGCGTTTCCCATTATATCCGCAAGGGCGAAAAAGATCCCCGTCCCGGAAATGGCGCCCTTTGCCGCATGGCACCTGAGCCGCAGCACAGGTTTGAAGGTGCTGCTTCTGGGGCTTGGCAACCTTCTGCCCACCCTGTTCCCCAATCCGGGCATGCTGTTGGCCGGAAACATGATGTGGGCGTCGTTCTCCACTATTTTTGTGATCCAGGGCGCAGCACTGATGGATTTTTTTCAAACGCGGGGCGGCAACCGCCCGGCTTTTCGCAGGCTGTGGCCATGTCTTATTTATCTGCTGATGCCCACATTGCTTATGATACTGGGTATCGCGGACCAATTTTTGAATATCCGAGGCTTACGAACGCCAAAAGACAGGGAGGAAGGCTGACATGAAAGTCATTTTGCTCCAGGATGTAAAGGGTTCCGGAGAAAAGGATGAAATCATCAACGTTTCCGATGGATTTGCCCGCAATTATCTTTTCCCTCGTAAATGGGCCGTAGAGGCCACACCCGGCGCACTAAAAGAAATTGAGCGTAAGCGCGAAGCCGAAGCAAAGAAGGAAGCGGAGCGCAAAGCGGAAGCCCAGGCCAAGGCCCATCTTCTACATGGCAAAGTTATACAGATCAATGCCCGGTGCGGCGAAAAAGGCCGCCTGTACGGCAGCATTACCGCCCAGGAAATCGCGGATGCCCTCGCTCGGCAGCACGGCGTGCAGGTTGACAAGCGCAGGATCGAGCTTCCCGAACCCATCCGCCATGTGGGGGATGTGGATGTGACCGTTTGGGTCTATCCAGGCATTACCACGACCATGAAAGTGCACGTGGCCGCCGCCGAAAAATAAGTTTACGGGGAGGTCACGACCATGGAGCAGGGTTTAGGCCGGGCCGTACCGCCCCATAGCCTGGAAGCGGAGCGCTCGGTACTGGGCGCCATGATGCAGGATCCCGCCGCGGTGGTGCTGGCGGCGGAAATGCTCACGGTGGAGGATTTTTACGCTCCCGCCCACCGGGAGCTGTTCACCGCTATGCGCACGCTGCATTTAGGCGGCAGCCCGGTAGACCTGGTGACGGTTGACAGCGAACTGAACCGCCGGGGCACGCTGGAAGGCATCGGCGGTACAGCTTACCTTATCGAAGTGTCCCAGTATGTGCCTACCACCGCCAATGTGAAAGCTTATATCGGCATCGTATCGGAAAAATCCACATTGCGCAGGTTGATTTCCGCCTCCCAGCAGATCAGTGCCGAATCCTATTCCCAGCAGGATCCGGTACCGGATATACTGAACCACGCGGAAAAGGCCATCTTTGACATCGTCATGCGAAGGGCCAGCGGCGATGCGCTTGTCCGTGTGGATGAGATATTGACCTTAACCTATGAGAAAATCGAGGAACTAGCCAGGCTTAAGGGGCAGATAAACGGCGTACCCACCGGTTTTTATGACCTGGATAACCTGCTTACCGGCATGCATCCGGGTGAATTGATATTGGTCGGCGCCCGGCCTTCCATGGGCAAAACTGCCCTCGCCATGAACATCGCGCAGCATGCGTGCTTAAGCAAGGGCAAAACGACCGCCGTGTTCAGCCTGGAAATGCCCAGGGAGCAGATCGTTATGCGTATGCTTTGCTCCGAGGCCAGGATCAATCTTCAAAAGGTGCGTTCCGGTACACTCAAGGATGAAGACTGGATGAAGCTGGCCAAGGTACTGGGTCCCATTGCCGCTTCGCCCCTGTACATCGACGATACGTCGGGCCTCACCCCTTCCCAGCTCCGCAGCCGCTGCCGCAGGCTGATGATGGACAAGGGCCTGGATTTGATCGTCGTGGACTATCTGCAGTTGATGGGCAGCGATAAAAAATCAGAAAACAGGCAGTTGGAGGTCAGCGAGATCTCCCGGCAATTGAAGGGCATCGCCCTGGAGCTCAAGGTTCCCCTTGTTGCCTGCGCCCAACTTTCACGGGCACTGGCCAGCCGCCAGGACAAAAGGCCTATGCTCAGCGATTTGAGGGACTCCGGTTCCATAGAGCAGGATGCCGACGTGGTCATGTTCATCCACCGGGAAGGCTATTACAACATGACCGGCGGGGAGGAAGACAACATGGGCGAGATTATTCTGGCCAAGCAGCGCAACGGCCCCTTGGGTACGGTGAAGGTGGGCTGGTTCAGCGAATACGCCACTTATACTAATCCCGCAGGGTTTGACGCGCCTTATTGATAAAAGTTAAAGGAGGCTCCGGCTTTATGGAGCAGACGGCCGTTTCCCAGTTTACAAAGGATTTGCGGTTTGAGGGATTTTTGCTGGTCCGGTCTGCCGAGCAGCGCACGGCCACCAGCGGCAGCCGCTACCTGGATATGAACCTTGCGGACAAATCTGGGGAAATCAACGCCAAGGTATGGGACAGCGCCGCCACAGTGCCGCCAACGGGAACGGCCATCAAGGTACGTGGTCTGGTTTTGGAATATAACGGCCGGCTTCAATTGAGAGTCGATAAAATGCGCCCCGTGGAGCCGCAGGATGAAATGGATGTTTCGCTGCTTACGCCCTGCGCCCCGGAGCCGCCGGAAGAAATGCGCCTTGTGCTTCAACATGTCATCGACGGCATGACCAGGGAGCCGCTGAAAGCACTTTTGAAAGAAGCGTTGCGCCTGGCCGGTGAAGAGGAGCTTACCTACTTTCCCGCCGCCCAGCGGCTGCATCACGCTGAGCGTAGCGGGCTATTACACCACACCACCAGCATGTTAAAAACCGCGGATGTCATCCTTACCTGTTACCCCTTTCTGGATGCCGATCTGTTAAGGGCCGGCGTGATCCTGCATGATCTGGCGAAAATCGCGGAAATGGACAGCGACAGCTTCGGCAATGTCAGCGATTACACGGCGGACGGGCTGCTGGTGGGCCATTTGGTGCGTGGGGTGGCACAGCTCAGGGAAGCTGCATCCCGGGTCCAGATCGACGGCGAGCTGGTATTGCTCCTGGAGCATATGATCATCAGCCACCATGGGGAGCCGGAATACGGCAGCCCCCGCCGCCCCATGTTCCCCGAGGCGGAAGCGCTGCACTGGATCGACGTGCTGGACGCCCGCATGAATGAGATGCGGGGCATCATGGACAGGACCCCGGAGGGTTCCTTCAGCGAAAAGATATGGTCTTTGGACAGGCGCTTGTATCATCCCAGGTATGGCAGTTTAAGCGGGCAAAAGACCGATGGAGAAGTCAAGCCGTAAGTCGCGGTTGACGGCGCCTTCACCTGCTGGTACAATAAGTATGATGTTTTACGAAACCGTCACGAATCGCTTTCGGGAATGAATTTGATTCGTCATTCGTTATATTATTTGATATACCAATATACATGTAATCGGCAACGGATGGAGGAAATACAATGATGCGAAAAATAAGCCTTGCTATTCTGCTGTGCGCGCTGTTGGCTGCCTTGTCCGGCTGTGCCGCGCCGCAGCTAACTTTCGAAACTCAAGCGCCGCCCGGCTATGGTACGCCTGCCCCCACGATCGAGCCGACAGCGGAGCCGCAGGGGGAAGCAGAGTTTGAAGGCGATCCCCTAGGTGAGGAGAATATCGGCCTGGACGGCATGGAAGTGCAGCGGGAGATAGCATCCGTGGAGACCTACGCTTATGCCGGTTCCACACCCCTGCCGCTGGACCCCATCGACATGCCCACGCCTACGCCCCGCGCGGCTCTAACGTTCAATTATGCGACCTACGAAGCCACCAAACTGGGCCTAACGTTTGACGGGCCTGCCGGCTGGATAAAAGATGATTCCGCCAACGATACATTTACACTCACTGAACCTGCCCCGCGTGACAACTACACCGCCTTTATGACCATTCACAAGACCTCGGTCAGCAAGGACTACAATCAAAGCGACCTGGAGGTAGAGGTCAAAGGCATGCTGGAAACCATCGGCGCCACCAACTATGAGGTATGGAAGCCATCCATGACTGATACGAGAACGCTGATAAAACATGATGGCGTCTATGCGAATTACGAGGGGACGCTGGTGGATGGCACCCGTGTCCGGGGCCGGGTGCACGTGACCTGCATCGACAAAGTGTTGTACAGCGTTCACATGTCCCATGCCGCCGGCTATAACACCGATTATCTGCAGAACCATCAAAAGGTAAGGGACACCTTGGCGCTGACCAAATAGGTCATATGCGTATATGAAAAGGCTGCCGTTATAGGCGGCCTTTTTTGATGTATCAGCGCATAGGTATAGGGGCGCAGGATGGGAGATTTTTTAAAGCTTCCTCCCCGCCGCTTTCCGTGGCCATTCCCCCATGGTTGCACCTGCGTTCGCCCTATGTTACAATAGTAAAAAGCGGTATTTATTGTCGAAAAAGGGAGGCTGTGCGTTTGCTGTCGAAAAAATATGCAACAATCGCTCGCACGCGCAGCGCCATGATGACACTGATGTCGCTGAGCAATTTGTACGCTTTTATGTACTGCATGCTGGTCTCCAGATCCCTGGTCTCCATGCCTATTTTCGGGGGAGCGCTGTTTATGAGCGGCCGGGCCGCCGCCGTATTCTTTCAGAGCTATACAGGGGAATCCCGCAAATATTTAAGTTTCCGGGCCCGCTGGCTGGGACCGGCAATGCTGACCATCCTGCTTTTGTCCAACTTTTTCCTGCTGACGATTTACCCCATTACGCTGGAAAATCCGGTGGTATGGATTCTATTTGCCATCGTGCTGGGCATCACCATGCGGGGCATCATTTGCCGCCGCATCATGCGCAAGTTCGTAAACGGGCAGCTTATAAGGTGCCACTTTTTAATACTGACAGGCCTATGCCATACAGCCCCTGCGGCGGTGGTGGCTATTTTGCTCACCTGGAGCGTGGATATGCTTCCCGCCTGGCAAATGTTCGGCGGCTTTCTTTTAAGCGCCGTTTTGGAGGCCTACTCCCTGTGGAAGGATAGGTCGCAGTTGAAATATCCAGAAGCCGAGCCTCCCCGGGAGGATTCCTTCCGCTCCCTGGCCCAGGGCCTAAGTAAGGTGCACGCCTTCAATGCTTATGAACTCATGCACAACCTGATTTTGGTAGCGCTGCAGGTAACGCTTGTGATGCTCTATACCTTTATCGCCACCTCCGCCCAGGAGATACTCACCTGCATGCTGCTTTCCCTGGTATGCACGCTGGCCGCCAGGGAACTGACGGACTGGGTGCTGGCCCGCACCAGCCGCCGCGACCCGGATCCCGCATATCTGTTGCTGGTGGGCCTTTGCTGCTGGATGTACGGGCTGATCCTGTTCTCCCAGCAAATCTCGGGTAGCCTTAAGTTTGTCAGCGCCTATCTTTCCCTGGCGCTTTGCTCCTGCGGAGCTACTGTCAGCGCTACTTGCCTTGCGGGCATGGAGCGGGACATACATAGGGTGGCGCAGTTTGGCGCGGGAGATGATTTGAGCGGCTATTCTTTCATGCGCAGCTCCGGTCGGGAAGCCGCCGTGCTCGCCGGGCAGATGCTTACGCTATTGCTGTTGACGCTTTTGTGCTTCCTGAACGGCTTTAATCTGCCAAGGGATATGGAAAGCCTGGTGCGCAGCTTCCGCCCGGTATTGGTGGTACCCGCGTTATTGCTGGTACTGGGGGCTATGCTCAGCGTATTGAAATTTCCTCTTACCAAACGGTATTTGAAAAAGCTGCAGCGGTTTTTGCAGCTTCAAAAGGATGGCGAAGAAAACGCGCCGCTGAAAACACAGCTTGAAACGGTGGTTATCCGGCGCCATCCCCGGCGCTACGGCCTGAAGCTTTTGATGTTTTTCCTGCGTCCCTTTTACTACCACCGGCTCGTAGGCCGGGAAAATGTGCCTGCAGGGATGGATGGGCGGCTGATCTTCATCTGCAACCATGGAGAATTGTATGGCCCGGTGGTCACCAACCTGTATGTGCCTTTTTCCTTTCGGCCCTGGACCATCAGCGACATGATGGACAGCCGGGAAAACGTGGCGGATTACTTCTATAAGTATACCCTCAAGCGGCAGACGTGGCTGCCTGAAAGGCTCAAAAAGCCCATCGCGTATTGGCTGGCCCCCCTTTGCATCTGGGCCATGCGCTCCATTGAAAGCATCCCCGTCTACCGCAACAAGCCAAGGGAACTGATGACCACCTTCCGCCTGTCTGCGGAAGCCATGCAAGCAGAAGACAATCTGCTGATTTTTCCGGAAAACCCCGATGCCCCAACCCTTAATAAGCCTGGCTACCTTCGCAAGGGCATCGGTGATTTCTTTACCGGTTTTACCATGCTTGCCCCCTTGTATTACAATAAAACCGGCAAGCAGGCTATCTTTGTGCCGGTATACGCCAGCCGCGAAAAACGCACCATTTCCTTTGGAAAGGGCATCGAATTCGACCCCGATAACCAGCCTTCCGAGGAGAAAATGCGCATTGTGAATGAACTGCGTCAGTCCATGCTTGCCATGGGCCGGACGCTGGGCGATTTATGATGCTGCAATCCTTCGTCAGTCACCCTTCAGGGCGCTGTTTATGGCCTTATGAACTACTTACATAATCTAATTCCGATTGCACAAACTACCTTTCGAATCTGTTATAGAATCAAAAGGTAGTGCTAAGATGAGCATTGAAACGATCATACTAGTACTTGCATGGATCATCACAATAGCCGTGCTTATTCTAACTGTGCAAAAAAACAAAATCAGAGAGGCGATACTCATTTTCCTCTTTAAGCAGCTCATTACATGGGTAGTGGGTCTTGTAGTAGCACAGTATGGGTTGATTGAATACCCTGTCAGGTCATTTCCCTGCGCCACGAAAGCCAGCTTTGATTTCGAGTATTTCATATATCCCGCTGTTTGCGTTGTTTTCAACCTACATTATCCGGTGGGAAAAAGCAATTTCAGGCAATTCGTGCACTACTTTATCACATGCACAGTAATGACAATTATTGAAGTGCTATGCGAAAAATTCACCAACATCATTACATACATTCATTGGACATGGTATACCACATGGATTACGCTTTTCATTACTTTTTTTGCGTCAAGAAAGTTCTATTTGTGGTTCTTCCACTATCAGAAAAAGGCTGAATAAACATGGCGTTCATCATACCAGCACTTTCAGCAGCACCAAATAAAGTATCGTTGAAGCCGCAATGCTCAGGATGACGCTCCTCTTCAGAAGATGCAAACCCATTGCCGTAAGCGCGGCCAGAACCTCCGGCAATCCGAAGGGCTGCCGTGCAAAATTCACCGTTTTAAAACAATATACCACCAGCATCCCCATCACGGCATGGGGCAGCACCCGGCCCAGATACCGTATGAAGGGCGGAGTTTTTTGTGCCTTCGGGAAAAGCACAAAAGGCGCCACGCGGATAAGAAGTGTAGTTAGTGCAATAATCGCCACGGTCGCTGCCGCCTGAATGCCGTTCACCCCGCCACCGCCTTTTCAAAGTATCTGCGCAATAGTGCAAACAGAATCAGCAGGCCACCCATGGCCGGAAGCAGGAATCGGTCCGGGCCAAACAGCAAAAGGCTCACAACGGAAATACCCACGCCAATGAGGGCTGGGCCGTGGGCTTTTAAAAGTCCCTGAACGGCCTTATCCTTGCCGGCGCCCAGCCACTGCTCCACAAAAATCACCACAAACAGGGCCGTCATGGCAAACGCGAAACCACTTGTGTCGAAAGTGATCCATTCCCCAGCCAGGCTGCCTATAAGGGAGCCCAATACCCAGTAGCTTTGATTCAAAAGCGAGATAAAGAAAAAGGTATCTCTCTCCACCGCTGTGGACGGGGGCTTCATGCCGCTCAGCAGCGCGTACGTTTCATCTGTCAGGGAAAAGATCATATATGGCTTTCGCCACCCCATACAGGAAAACGGCTCCAACATGGTCAGCCCGTAGAACAAATGCCGGGCATTGACCAGGAGTGTCACCGCCAGCGCCGTCAGCGGTGAAAACGCCGCCGCTAAAAGCCCGGCGGCCACGAACTGCATGGACCCGGCATAAATGAACAAGCTCATGGCCAGCGCCCATGCCAGGCCATATCCCTTGCCCTTGAGCAAAATGCCGAAAGCCGCGCCCAAAAACAGATACCCCGCCATTACAGGCAAGGTATGGGGAAAGGCGGCCTTCACGGCCGCCAGCAGGGTGGATTTAGTAGAATTCATTTGCATAGAAGAAAAGATGACTCCTTTAGTGCGAAGGATTGCAAGGAAATTATGAAAAAGTCGTGAAAAGCACGCCGGTGATTTTCACAATAGTTATGCTTGCAGCATCTGCTGATAAAATTGAATGCCCAATTCCAGATTCTCTATGGATATGCGCTCATTCACGGGACAAAGGCCTTCGCCCTCCCCCAATCTGAACGGAGAAAACCTGTAAATATTACCGCTGAGCTCCTCATAGCATCTGGCATCCGTGGTGTAATAGTTCAAGCTCGGCACGGCAACCGTGTCGGGGAACAGGATCTGGATGGCCGTGGCCAGCGCCTCCCAGGCAGGCCCACTGGCCGGCGAAAGGCCGCTGGGACGCTCAGCCCTTTGTACCATCAAACGAATGTCTCCCGGTCCCGCTGCCGCCCGCAAATGGGCGATCACATTTTCCACCGTATCGCCCGGCAAAATCCTGCAATGATAGGTGAGCGAATTATGGTGGGACAGCCTGTCAGGCAGCATGCTTGCCTTTGCCTGGGTGATCACCGCTGTGCTGCGAAGCTCTGCCTGGGGAATTTTCCCACTATTCAGTGCCATACGCAAAACAAAAAAGAACAGACTGGGATAGGCGCATATCATACGCCTGAAAAAGGGCAGGTGGGGAGCCATGGCCTTGAACATCCACTCTACCGGCGGACTGAGCCTTGATTTCATGGGGCTTCGTGCAGCCCGGGATGCGGCCAGCACCAGCTTTTCCAGGTCGGTAGGCAAACCGGGCCGGGCAGCATAGCCCCCCTCTCCGGTGATGGACAGCGTAATATCCGCATATCCCTTCTCCGCAACGCCCACCTTGGCAAAGCGGCCTTCCACCACTCCGCCGCCATCCAGAATAAAGGCAGGCTCCACACCCTGGGCCTGCAGGATTCTGCACATTTGCTTTGCGCTGGAGCCGAAAACCTCCGCATCCTGGGAAAAGGCAAACCAAATGTCTGTGCTTGGCCGCCAGCCGTTTTGAAGCAAGCTTTCCGCCGCCTCACATAACGCGATCAGGCGGCTCTTGCCTTCCCAGGCTCCCCTGCCCCACACATACCCCTGGGCGATAGCGCCTGAAAAGGGCGGTTCCGTCCAAAGGGGAATGGTTTCCTCCTCTACCGGTGTCACATCCAAATGGCCAAGAAACAAAAGCGGCCTGGCCTTTTGCGCGCCGGGCAGAAGCATCAAAAGCGAGCCTCCAGCCACCGTCTGGGCATGGGCCGATGCAAACAGCGTGGGATAAGCTTCCCGAAGCCCTTCCTGCAACTGAAGGTGGGGGGCTAGATCGTTGTCCTTCGGTTCTCTATGGGATATGGTTTGATGGGTGACAGCCATCGACAGCGTCCGGGCGGCATGAGCACCGTCCACCCTGGGATTCCACCTTCCCACTCAAACACCCCCTTGTTCTATTTGTAGTTCGCCGCAGGTAAAAAAACTCCTGTTTTCAACAAAATTCTTTTATCAACGTAGCCTTGTGAAAAAAAGAACTGGTAACAACCTCCCGGATGTGATATAATATACGTTGATATGGTCTGGCGGAGGTGGCCGGCCTGTCGTTATAGGGACTTATCATCACAGCCAGGAGCGATGGTTTTTTATGAAAAAGATCGGTGTATTGACCAGCGGCGGGGACAGCCCCGGAATGAATGCCGCCGTCGTATCTGTTGCCCGCAGTGCGGCTATGTACGGCATGCCGCTTATCGGTATCAAGCGGGGTTATAACGGCCTTTTGCACAAAAGCGAAAAGTTGGAAGACGACGTTATCGAAATGCAGCTGGATACCGTGCTGGATATCGCAGACCTGCCGGGTACATACCTGCGCACCGCCCGCTGCAAGGAATTCCTTGACCCGGAAGTCCGGGTAAAGGCTGCTCAATTCATCAAGGAGCAGGAGATCGGCGGAATGGTGATCATCGGCGGCGACGGGAGCTTTCAGGGCGCCATGCGGCTGTGTGAACTGGGCATCCCCTGCATCGGCATTCCCGGCACCATCGATAATGACCTTCCCTATACGGAAATGACGCTGGGTTTCGATACCGCCGTCAACGTGTGCATAGACGCTGTACGTTCCATCCGCGCCACTTCCCGCAGCCACGACAGGCCCGCGGTGGTGGAAGTCATGGGCCGCCATTGCGGTGATATCGCATTGAATACAGCTGTCTCCACCGGCGCGGAAATTGTCGTAGTACCGGAAGTAACCTGGAGCGTGGAATCGGTAGCCCGCCGTTTGAATACGCTTATCGCCCAGGGCAACACCCGTGCTACCATCGTGATAGCGGAAGGCTGCTGGGAATCCATGAAATCCTTTGATTTTTGCGCTTTCCTGAATGCCAACGGCAAAAAATGCTTCGATGGCGAGCCTATGAGCGCCATACGCTTTGCTTCGGTCCTGAAGCGCAAGTGCGGCATGGTGGAAGCCCGCGCCACGGTGCTGGGCTATACCCAGCGCGGTGCCAGCCCCACCTTCCGCGACAGCGCCTTTGCCTTTGAGGCCGGCAACATGGCCGTACAGCTTTTGCGCGACGGAAACAGCAACCAGGTCATCGGTGTACGGCAGGGCAAGGTGTTCCATATGCCCATCGAGCGGGCATTGAAGTGCACCCGCCGGTTCAATAAAAAGCTGTATTCGCTGGTGAATCAGATGTAATCCACACAATATTATTTGAACGGGGCTGCCTCTTTACGAGGCAGCCCCGTTCAAATCTTAGCAAATTCATTTGGCGGAGAAATCCTCAATTCCGCGCAGCAGCTCCAGTTCCCGCACATCCCTGGCGGTGGTATACATTTTGCGGGTCAGAATGGCACCGGTGCGGTAAAACAGGCAGATGAACGGGACATCCTGGGCGAATTTCTGCTGTATGGCCGCCAAGGCCTGTGCAAAAGCTTCGGGATCATTCTTTGTTCTAAGCTCCTTGAACAGGGTGGTCATTTCGTCGCTGTTATAGCGGCAGAAGTTTCCGGTGTTTCCTTTCATCAGAATAAATCCGGGGTCCGGTACGGCATCCATCTGATAGGCGGCCAGCGCCAGGTCAAAGGACCCGGCGGAAAGACGGCCACTGACATCTTCAAAGGTGGCAACATTCACTTTAACCTCCATGCCCACCTCGGCCAGCATCTCGGCAATCATATTCGCCGTTTCCACGCGCACATTGTTGTCGCTGTCCTCATAGACGTAAAGCTGCAGATGCAGATTTCTTACCTTTCCGTCCACCACTTTGTTCAGAAAGCCATCATTGTCCAGATCCTTCCACCCTTCCTCAGCAAGGAGGGCCTTTGCCTTTTCCACATCATAGGTATAGGCCCCGGGCGTTTCGGAATACAGCCAGTTGCCGGCGGGCAAGGGCGTATCTGTGCGGGACACCATGTTCATGTATACCTGCGCGGCGATCGCATCCACATTGATGGCATAGCGGACGGCCTGGCGCACCTTGAGGCTATCCAGCGGGAAGGCACTTTTGCCGTGGTTGATGAGCAGCGTTTCCAGCTGCCGGGAGCGGTAGTCCAGCCTCAGGGAAGCCGTACCGCTTTTGTATTGTGCAGCGGCTATGGAGCGGGTGAAGACCGCGTCCACCCGGGCATACTCATAGCTGTCAATGATCTCCTTGTTGGAGGTGTGAAAGGTGGCCATGATCTGCTCCACCTGGGGCTTCTGCCGCCACCAATTTTCATTGGCGGTCAGCCATATATAGTCCTGAGGCCTGAAATCGGAGATCACATAGGGTCCAGTGCCGGGCGGACTCTCCATTTGGACCTGGTCGGCCGGAAGGATAGGGAACGTCATGGCATACAAGAGCCCGTAATACCCGCGTTCCGCCGTTACCACCACGGTCAGATCGCCTTCGGCCCGAATGCTCTTGATAAAGTAGCGCAAATTCCCGTAATAGCCTTTGTCGGTGACCGCTTCATCGTTGGCTATGCCGAGAATATATTCGACGGTGGCCACTACATCGTTTGCGGTAAGCGGCGTACCATCGGAGAAGGTGACGCCGCTGCGCAGGTGAAACTTCCAGGTCTTTCCACTACCTGTCGGCGCCTCCCACCGTTCACATAGCAGTCCCTTGGGGCGGTAGTCGTCGTCAATGGTAATCAAACCCTCGTACACCAATCCGTACAGTGAAGTCAGGTCCCGTTCCAACGGCTGCAGCGGGTAAATCTCCGTGGTTTTAGTGGAAATGATGCCAATGGTCATGTCTGTGCCCACATTGGAAGCCATTGCTCCCGCAGGCAGGCACATCATAAGGCACAGCGCAATCAAGACGGCCTTATGAAGGCTGTTCCTCCTTGGTAAAGTACAATCTCTCGTAAATCGCATAGGCCGAAACCACCCTTTGTGCATATTGTTTCGTAGGACCATCCACCATGTCGTTGATATGTATCGTTTGCCCATCCAGGGAATAATCAGGATTCATGAGCCAGCCGGAAACCTCGCCCTGCCCCGCATGATAGGCGCTGGCTACCAGAACAGGGTCGCCGCCAAACATCTTCGATAAATAACCGATATACCAGCTTCCGTAACGGATGTTCGTCAGGGGATCGTACATCAGTTCAAAGTTATAATTGGTCTCCTCGTCCAATTTATCGGCGATCCAGGCGGCGGTGTCGGGCATCACCTGCATGAGCCCCCGGGCGCCTACGGAGCTTTCGGCATCCCTGCGGTAGGAGCTTTCGCACAGGATGATGGCGGCCAGAAAGGCAGGTTTCACGTTGTTCCGCCCTGCCGCTTCCTCAATCGCTTGCAGATATTCTCCGGGCAGGGGATGATCCGACAGCAGCTTTTGGTGGGCGGCCTCCCTGGCTTTTTGCTGTGTATTCAGATACGTCTCCATCAACGCCTTGGCCAGCATCAGGCCAATCACTGCAAGCAGCATAATGATCAAAACCACCGCCAGCCAGCGGTCCATCCGGGCCGGGCGGCGCGAGGCACGGCCGGCCACGGGTGAGGAAACCGGGCGGGTCATATCAGTCAATGCGTGTTCCTCCCAGCTTTTTCAATGCTTCCTGCCAAAGGCGTGCCGCCTGTGCGGCACTTTCAGAAGGCAGGCCGTCCGTGCGGATCACATGGTCTGCCCGGCGGCATTTTTCCCGCGGGTCCATTTGGCTATTCAAACGCAGCAGCGCCTGCTTTAGCGTAAGCCCATCCCTTGCACGAAGCCTTCTTATTTGCTCCCGCTTGGGCACATAAACGCACCAAACCTCATTTGCTATGGATTCCATGTTGCTTTCATACAAAAGCGGGATATCCACCACAGCGGCCTTGTGCATAGAGTTAAGCCCGGAAAGCTCCTTGATGATGCGCGCAGCCACCATGGGGTGAATGATTGATTCCAGGCGGCGGCGGGCGCCCTCATCGGAAAAAACAATGGATGCCAGCGCCTTGCGGTCAAGCGTACCGTCCTTTTGAAAAACGCCCTCGCCAAATGCCTCCCGTATGAGCGGCAAGGCCTCTCCGCCCGGGGCGGTCAGGGTGCGGGATATCTGATCTGCGTCGATCACCGGTGCGCCCAGCTTATTCAGCGCGTTCAGCATCGTGGTTTTGCCACTGGCAATGCCCCCGGTGAGGGCGATTACATACATTTTTTTGTCCTCCCTGTCCTCTGTTGTATGCTTTGCAAGCAACGTATAAACCTATGGAGGATATGGATATAACGTATCCAAAGTCACTTTTCATGCCAGCCCGGCATGGCAAAAATAGTTTGCAAATATATAAAAATGCAGGGGTGCAGGGGATAATATCCCCTGCCGGGATTCTTAAGGGCAGAGCCCTTAAGTCACTTTGTATCGTACCAACTGGGTCCCTGATTCACCTCGGCGATCAGGGGCACCTTCAGCCTGACCACCTGCTCCATGCAATCCTTGAGCAGGGTGGATGCCTTTTCCGCCTCCTCAGGCGGGCATTCGATGAGTAGCTCGTCGTGTACCTGCAGCGTAAGCCTCGCCTGAAGCTTTTCCCTTTTCAGCGCATCATACACCCGCACCATGGCCAGCTTGATGATGTCCGCCGCAGTGCCCTGCACAGGGGTGTTCATGGCAACGCGCTCACCAAAGTTGCGCGTGTTGGCGTTGGGGCTGTGCAGCTCCGAAAGGTTCCGGCGGCGGTAAAAGAGCGTCTGGGCGTACCCCTTTTCCTTGCCGCTTTTCACGGCATCCTCCATAAAGGCCTTCACACCGGGATAGCGTTCAAAATATCTCCGCATGAACTCCGCCGCTTCCTTGCGGGTAACGCCGGTGTTCCTGGCCAGGCCGAAATCGCTGATGCCGTATACCAGGCCAAAGTTCACCGCCTTGGCGCTGGAGCGCATTTGCGGTGTAACCTCATTCATGGGCACACCGAACACTTCCGAAGCCGTGCGGGTATGAATGTCCTGACCCATTTGAAAGGCCTCCACCATGTTTTTGTCGCCGCTTAAGTGGGCCAAAACGCGAAGCTCGATCTGTGAATAGTCGGCGTCCAACAGCACCCAGCCCGGCTGTGGAATGAAAGCCCGGCGGATCTCCCGGCCCAGTTCCGAGCGGACAGGAATGTTTTGCAAATTCGGGTCATTGCTGGAGATGCGGCCTGTGGCGGTGCCCACCTGGTCAAAGGTGGTATGCACGCGGCTGTCCGCGCCCATCAGTCGCAGCAATCCTTCTATGTAGGTGCCGTTCAGCTTGACAAGCTGGCGGTAATTCAAAAGCGGCGTGATGGCGGGGTGCAACTCAATCAGCCCCTCCAGAATGTCCGCACTGGTGGAATAGCCCTTTTGGCTCTTTTTCCCGGCGGGCAGGCCCAGCGTTTCAAACAGCACATGGCTTAGCTGCTGCGGGCTGTTGAGGTTGAAACCGCGGACACCGGTCAGCGTATATACCTGCTCGCGAAGGGAGTCGATCTGCTGCGTGAACTCCGCCCCCAAGCGGTTTAGTACCTCCCTGTCCACTACAAAGCCCGCCCGCTCCATGGAAAAGAGCACACGGGATAGCGGCAGCTCCATATCCACCATCAGAGCCAGCGCATTATTTTGCGTAAGCCGGGCCTGCTGGGCCTTGTACAGCGGGAGAAGCTGAGAAGCATCCTCTTCCCCTTGAGAGGTGAAGTTGTGCAGCCCATAGCTGCGCTCCTGAGGGTTCACAAGGTACGCGCCGATCATGGTATCCCAGGCCACCCTACCCGGCAGCGGCGCGGAGATATCCTTAAGCTTATGTAACAAGCTCTTCAAATCATGCACCACCAGCTCCTGCCCCTCAATCAGCGGGGAAAGGGCCAGCAGCGTATCGCCGGGAGAAAGGCCAGGAGACAGCAGATCCCCCATCAACGTCACGCGAAAGCGGCGCCCATCCAAAGAAGCCAGCGTCAGGCTGTCCCCCAGGTGAAGGGCCACGAGACCTGGACCTTTGGCCAATTCCTCTGCGGTAAGGCGTATTTTGTCCAGCCCGGAAAGCTCTTCCCAGGGGCCAAAGGCTGTTTCCTGCTGCGCAGGCGCTTCAGGAGCACTCTCCCCTTCTCCCGTAAGGACAGCAAGTCTCCGGGAAAGGCTGTTCAGTTCGTATTTTTGAAAGAGGGGCAAAGCCTCCTGCAAGCGGCTCAAACGGCAGTCCGGCAAGCGCAGATCAATGGGCGCGTCCGGGCGGATGGTAGCCAGGTCCTTGGAAAAGCGGGCCATCTCGGCATTATCCCGAACCTTTTCCCCCAGCTTGCCGGCAATGCTGCCGGCGTTTTCCAGCACCTTCTCCATCGTGCCAAACTGGGCAAGCAGCTTCACCGCCGTCTTTTCCCCCACGCCGGGGATGCCGGGAATATTGTCGCTGGAATCCCCCATCAGCCCTTTCCAGTCGGTGACCTGCTCCGGGGTGATGCCGTACTCCTCCTTCACCGTGACGGGGGTAAAGAGCATGGTTTCGGAAAAGCCCTTTTTGGGAAAGAGCAGGGAGATGTTGTTATCCACCAACTGCAGCGCATCCCGGTCGCCGGTAAGCAAAAGCGCCCGGAGGCCCTCGGCGTCCGCCTTTTTGGCGATGGTGCCGATCAGGTCATCCGCCTCGTAACCTTGGAGGCTGTAGGTGCCAATTTTAAGGGCCGCAAGCAGCTCCCGGATCAGAGCGAACTGGGGCCTCAGTTCCGGCGGCGTTTCCGCCCTGCCGGCCTTGTAATCTGCATATACCGCATGGCGGAAGGTGGGGCCGTGCTCATCAAAGGCCACGGCACAATAGCGGGGCTTCTCCTCCTGAAACACCTTGAAAAGCATTCCGAAGAAACCATGCACGGCATTGGTGTATATACCGGAGGATGTATTCAGAAGCGGCAGCGCGTGAAAAGCCCTGTGTATCAGGCTGTTGCCATCGACAACGAGAAATGTATCCTTCATGCTGCGATCCTCCTCAATGGCCCTAAAGCCTTCCATAGTAGTTTACCACAAAATGACGGAGGATACAAAGGCGGCGGGTATGCCTTTCTATCACCAAAGGGCACATTCTTTTTTCGGCATGACCAAAGAGGCAAAACCGCCAAAGCCAAGCGGTTCAATAGGCTTAAGCGGATGTCCCTCCAAAATCGTTTCCACTTCCTCATAGCCTGAAAGATAGGCAAAGTTATACCGGGCCGGCAGTGCGAATACATACCGGCTGTTGCGATCAAGCTCACTGGGGCCAATGGGCGCAGCCCCGATATGGAACGATTCCTTTTGGAGAGCGTCCCATTGTTCCAGGGTAAAAATCAGGATGGGTATATCCTGCCGCGGGTTTTCCGCCGTCCATAAGGGATGCCGTATCACAAGTTCCGGCCCTTCCTCTACGATTTTCCCCGCCTGCTCCCCGGCCACTGCCACGCCTTCCCAGCGGGAGTCGACAATGGAAAAATCTTGCCAACTATCCGGGAGCATGATGCTGAAGCCATATTGGGTGTTATAATATACCACTCCCTGTGCCTGAGGTGATGCGCTGGGCGGGGCGGCCGTTATAAAAGCCGAGGGTAATGCTGGCGGCGCCGAGGCCGTGGGATTTGCACTGGGCGGAGTTGCCGTATTCCCTAAGCTTCCGCCTGCGCAGCCGGTCAGCACGCAGCCGGCCAGCAAAATACAGATGTACTTAATACGTTTCATCAGCATTCCTCCTGGACCGTATCTCATCATATCGTGTCTTGTTTCAAAAAATATATTTCTGCATCCTTTTCCCATATCGTAGGACATTATCCCAATGATGTTATTTATCCTGCCATTCTGATTTTAAAACGGCATATTCATATGTATCGTGCCAAATAGGATTTCCGATTTCATCTTTTTTGTGGTAAACACTTTGAATAAGATGCCCCTCTCTCCGCATGCCGAGCCGCTCCAACAAATGCCAGGATTTTTCATTTTCAGGGTTGCAATATGCTACGATACGCCTGGCACTCCGCGTTGTAATGACATGTTGTATAAGGGCTCCGGCACTTTCCAATGCATAACCTTTCCCTTGGTAAGCGGCATTAAAAACATACCCCAGCTCCCAGGTATCGAATTCCTGCTTTTGCAAATATAAGTTCCCAATCAGCTTGCCGTTTTCATTCAGGCACACCGCAAAAAATGCATCGTCCTTTGCGCGCCTTTCCGCTTCCTTTACGCATTCGTCCATGGAAAACACGCCGTACGGTTCAAACCGTACCACATTTGGATTTGACAAATATTCAAACAAGTCCGCCCCGTCGCTTGGCAGAAACCGCCGGATCAGCAGCCGGTCCGTCTTGAGCATACCACATACCGCCTTCTTTGGAATCAATTGGTTCTCCGGTTCGATTATATCATAGACTCTCTATTTTGCGCATGTTCCGGCTAACTTGCGGAAAGAATGGATTTGATTCAATCTTGAAGGAGCGATGCGCGTGAATCCATTTACCTTAAAACCCATGAACATCAATGACGGTTTCATGGATTGGAACCAGCTGTATCCCAAATCCTACGACAAGAATGAGATCGACCCCTATACAAGGGTCCGGGTCATCCTCATGAACGGCACGGAGTTTGAGGCCGTTTGGTTCTCCCACCAGTTCTCCAGGCATGAATCCTGCAACGATATTCGCCGGGAACTGGCCGTGGTGCGCCGCCAGGAACAGCAGCAGCAAAAAAAGATCGCCAACTTAAAGCCGCTCAACGAAAACCTGCTGGAGCACACCATTGGCTACGAACAGGTGGCTGTGGACCTGACCGCCGCCCTCGCCCAATGCGAAAAAGATGCTTCCGTAAAATCTGCCCTTGATTTTGCGCTGCTGGAGGATTTTGACCACCTGTACCGCTATGCTGACCTGCTGGAAATGGAGCAGGGCATAAAGGCCGAAAAGCTGGTGGGCCATTACACCGAGATCATGCCCGGCCGTCCCACCATTTCCGAACACCGCTTCCCCTTTGACGCACTGCCCGCCCCGGTGGATTTTAGTACCGCCGACATCAGTACGAAGCTGCACGTAGGCATTATCACCGCCGCCGAGCAGCAGACCATGAACTACTACATGAACGTGGGCCCCTTCTACTCCTCCGACTTGGGCCGCCGGCTTTACCAGGAGATTGCCCTCATCGAGGAGCAGCATGTGACCCAATACGGAGGCCTGCTGGATGTGAAATGCACCTGGCTGGAAAGCTGGGTGATGCACGAATATACCGAGGCGTACCTGTACTGGTCCGTGATGCAGGATGAAACGGATCCCTACATCAAAAAGGTATGGGAGCAGAGCTTTGACATGGAGGTATCCCACCTGCACAAGGCCGCCCAGTTACTCGCCCAGCAGGAGAACAAGCAGTGGCAGCAGGTGGTGGGCAACGGCGATTTCCCGCAGCCTTTAAAGTTCAAATCCAACATCGACTATGTCCGCGGCGTGCTGAACATGGTAGAATTCTCCGCCGAAAAGGAGATTTACAAACCCGCCAATATGCTGCCCAAGGATTATGAATTCTTCAAGTTCCAGAACAAGATGAACCATGACCCGGGCACAGTGCCCAGCCACCAGGTCATCGATATGTACATCCGCCAAAAAGGCGAGGATTACCGCTGGGAGACCGCACCCAACCCCGTTCCCGACCTGCAGAACCGCAAAGCCGACAATACCCGCGTGGGACGGAGCGTACAGTAAAACTGGAGGATGCCAGCGGGGAGGGCTTCTTTTGCAAAAGAAGCCCTCCCCGCACCCCTTCAAGAAAACTTTATTTTATGCATTTTCTCTGCCAGGAACCACCACGGATTGCCCCTCATAGGATGCCTGGGGAGGGAGGAGTTTGAAAAGCAACTTGTTTACCGATACCCAGGACTTCGATAGGGAATGGGCCTGCCCACCGGATAAAATCTGTGTATGCCTCCGGCTGGACAGGCAATTTTATCAGGATTTGTGCATCCGTGCAGCCGGCCTGGGGCTGACCACCGGCCAGTACATGGAGCAGACCGTGAAGGCCTGGGAAGCCTTATCGGGGAGCCTGCCCAATACCGCGCCGGGAGGAAAGTCTCCCGAGGGAGGATACGCCGGACCTGAAAACTGAATAGGAGAATTTAGACCCGCTCCCATCCCAAAAGATGTGAGTGGGGTTTTTGTTACGGAAATAGCCGTCCATAGGTCACCGGGCCTACGATGCCGTCCACCTTGATCCCCTGATCCGCCTGGAAATGAACCACCGCGGCATGGGTCAGCTTGCCGAAGATGCCGTCGGCGTCGTCATTCAAGTATCCCAACACGATCAGCCTTGCCTGTACGGTAGCTACACCCTGGCCGCGGGAGCCTTTTTTCAGGTAGCGTGACTGGGGCGGGTCGGGAACAAGGGATGCCGCACCTTGGTTCAATTTCCCCCAGGTAATCGGGCCAACAATGCCATCCTGCTCAATATGGCAGTTTTTCTGGTACAGGATCACCGCGCTGTTGGTGATATCGCCAAAGATGCCGTCGATGGGCCCCGTCTCATAGCCCAGCGCCTTCAGCCTCTTTTGCAGCTTGCGCACCTCATCCCCGCGGGCGCCTATCTTAAGATAGCCCGCCCCGGCAGTACCCGTTCCCGTATTGCCGGAGGAATTTCCGCCAACGCTGCCGGCGGACACGCTGTATTCCGTCAAGTCCAGATAATGCAGCGTCTGTGGCCCTGCAATGCCGTCCTGGGTGATGGCAAACAATTCCTGGGCGGCGATCACCGCCTTGCGGGTGGTCTCTGTAAAAGTGGTAGACAGCGGGCCGTCATACAAGCCCATATCCTGCAACACCTGGTGCAAGGCCTTCACCGCCGAGCCCTTGCTCCCTTTGCGCAGGGTGGGGGTCGGCAGCATCACCGTATCGGGGGAATCCGTCGCTCCGGTACATTGAATGGTAAAGGCGATGGAGCTTTTGGCCTTGCGGGACTGGCCAAAGTTGCGCAGTACAAACTTGTTGGTGCCGGGCAGGCAATCCACCGTAAAGGTACCGGATGTGCCCGAGAGTTTGGTGGATTTTGTGGCAAGCCAAACTCCTTTGTACTGGTGCTCCAGCACATAGGTATAGCCGTCAGCGCCGGTAAACTGAACGGCGACGTGAGATGTAGCAGTGGCGGCAGGATAATCGGCCAGAAAAAAATCGGGCAGGTCCACGCTGTCGTTGTACTTTTCGCCAAGAGATACACCAGGGACGAGCAAACAAATCAAAAGGATCACCAGCAGGCGGCAGATGGGATGTTTCATAACTCACTCCTCCACATTCCGTTGGAATGGTCAACCGTTCACCGGGGCATTGTTGGTAAACGGTATGCGCTTCCTTAGGCAAGTAGAAGAAATACATGTAAACATTTGTCCAAGCTCCGCCATCATGTTCTCCGCAGTTCATGACAAGCAATTTTCCCGCATCTTACGCATACAATTGCTTGAAGATTTGAGAAAGGAGAGGAGATCATGCAGGAAACACAAAGCCGCTGGCGTTCCAAGGCTGCCTGGGCGTCACTTTTGGGCCTGATAGGCCTGATTTTCAGCAATTATGGCCTCTACGACTTACTTGGCATCACCAACGAGACATGGCGGGCGATCGTGGAAGCGCTGCTGGCCGCACTGGTGGCCTTCGGCGTGCTCAACAACCCCACCGACCCCGCGCATTTCTAGCGCTTGCCCGGACAGGTTTTCCATAAAGCAGGCATGAAAAGGACGGCCCCGGAGCCCGGAGCCGCCCTTTTGTTTTTGGATTTTCAATCTTGCGGATGCCTCAGTAAAGCTGGATCTCCACCGGCTCACCCACCAGTTCCTCGTTGCCATTTACATCATAGCGCTTCACCTGAATGTACAGGGTGTCCGGCAGTTTTTCCACCGGGGCGTAGCCTATGGTGATGCCGTTATCCGGATCATCGAGATAGCTGGCAAAGGAGGACAGGAAACTGGTTTCCATCTCCACACCCGGCTCTGTCTGTGCCGCAAAGTTATTGGAGGATCCTTTCTCAAATTGCACCTTCACCGCCGTGGTAAGGGGCGTACGTGTAACCGTCACGGCCTCCAGGCCCGCTGCCTTGGCCGCATCGGACAATTGCGGGGTCACCGTCTCGTTCCTGTCGGCGTTCAGCGTCAGCTTCAAGGGGATGGCCGCTTTTAGGCGTTGCCGCTGCTCAAAGTCCAGGCTTTCCATTTTGAAGATGCCAGGACTGTACACCAAATTGTTTGGATCGACGCCCTGTAGGCAGAAGCTTAAATGTACCAACAGTACATTGTCTGCCGTCTTTACGGGTGTCCAGCCGTAGTCCGTTATCGGCTCCTCCGTGCCATCCACCAGCACGCCGATATGCTCATCCATAGCGTAAAAGAACATACCGTACTTTTGGAACACTTCTTCCTGGGTGACCTGTTCCCCGTAAATCACCGGATCGGTCTTCTGCATGGAATCCGGTGCATACAGGTACGTTCCTTCCGGCGTGCGGTATTCCACCACGATGGATCCCATCAGCCCGTCGCTGATTGCCTCCTTCAAGGTGACGGAAGCATCGCCCAGGGCGAAAGTCTTTTCCCCAAACTCCGTCTGCACCATGGTTGCCGCTTCCGGAAGCGGCGTTTCGCCGTAGTCCTTCACAAAATCCCAGATGCCAAGCTGTGTGAGCGCAAGGGCAACCCCCATGAGCAGCATGATCAGGGCAATGGCCAGCACCAAACCCAGAGATGTCTTTTTCTTCATGATTCGTTCCTCCTTACATTCAGCCAGTTCTTTGAGCATGCGGAGCGTTCTTGCTTCAAAGTCTGCAGGCATGGAAGGAGATAGCCGGCCAAGTGCCTGGGATAGGCTCACTTTCCGCTTCATTCAAACGCCACCTCCATATCCTTCAAAGACTTTGTAAGCGTCAAACGCGCCTGATACAGGCGGCTTTTCACTGTAGAAACGGGTATTTGAAGGATCTGCGCAATCTCCTTTTCGGAGTAATTTTCCCGGTATTTGAGCAAAAGCGGAATGCGCAGCTTCTCCCCCATTTCGGCGATGGCTTCGTACAGCGACCTGTCCGGCGGTTCAAAATCCCGCGCCTCCATAATGCTGTCCATAGGATATACCCGTTTGCGGTAGCGTTGTATGTTGCGGCACTCGTTGATGGTGATACGCGTCAGCCAGGCGCGAAAGTGCTCCGGCCAGGCGTTAGCCCTTTTTGCCCATGCTTTTAACAGACCCTGCTGCACAGCGTCCTGCGCGTCGGCATCCGAATGGAGAATGCTCATGCCGATTCTGTAAAGCACGGGCAAAAGCGCGGCCGATTCCATGGTGAAGGTGGTCTCATCAACCATGACTGTCCTCCGAAGGTATTGCGCGTTTGGAAAGGCTTGCCTTTTCACTGATAATACGGTTCAGGCGGCATAAAAGTTGTACTATACCTCAATTCTTGCAAAATATTTATCAGTGATAATATCATTCCGGTGCTTTTCAGGGAAAATCTGGACAAGCCTCAAAAAAAGACGTATTATAGCAGTAGCATGGATGGGGTATGTTGAAAAGGAGGCATCCCGGATGAGCGATAATTGTATGCACAAGCCGGATGTAAGCTGTGGGTCATTCCTCCGGCGGTACTTTCAAAAAGATGGCATCCTGATGCAAACCTTCCGCTGCCGCGTTTGCGGCGGAGACATCCGCTTTGTGAAAAAGCCTGTTTACCGGCTGCTGGATGCGCTGATCTGGGCTGTGCTGCTGGCCTTCATGCTCCTGGCCCGGCTCTTTAGGGAAAGCGCCACCAGCAGCCTTCCCTTGTGGGTGTACATTCTCATTGCCGTAGTCGCGGTATCTTTGCTTGGGCTTCTGCTGGATATGACAAAAGAGTGGTTTCTGCTCAAAACCGGGCGGTTTGAACAGGTCATACCGGAGCCCGCCGCCGAGGAGTTCCCAAAAGACAACGGTCCGGAAACCACCAAGGAATAAGCCAAATACAAAGGCGTTGAGCGCATGATTGATCTTCCCCGGGACGTTGTCTTTTTGATACAGGAACTGGAATCGGCCGGTTTTGAAGCTTGGGCCGTCGGCGGCTGCGTGCGGGACAGCCTTTTGGGCCTTTCCCCCCACGATTGGGATGTGTGTACCAAAGCCAAGCCGGAGCAGACGCTTAGCGTATTTACCGGGCGGCGGGTGATTGAAACGGGGATCAGGCACGGCACCGTGACCGTCATGCTGAACAATGCTCCCTATGAAGTGACCACATACCGCACGGAGGGCGCTTACACCGACAGCCGCCGCCCGGACAGCGTATCCTTTGTGACCAGTTTGAAGGAAGATTTGAGCCGCCGGGATTTTACCGTGAACGCCATGGCCTACCATCCCCAAAGGGGACTGTATGACGATTTTGGCGGTGCGGAGGATATCAAAAACAGAATCATCCGCTGTGTAGGCGAGGCGGCCACGCGCTTTACAGAAGATGCGCTTCGCATCATGCGGGCGCTGCGGTTTTCAGCCACCTACGGCTTTGTCATCGAGGAAAAAACGGCTCAGGCTCTTCACAGCTTAAAAGACCGCCTGCTTTTGATCGCACCGGAGCGCATCCGGGAGGAATTGATGCGCCTGATAGCGGGCGCTTATGCGGCGGACGTGCTGCGGGAGTATGCGCCCGTACTGTACGCAGTCCTGCCGGAGCTTGCACCCATGCATAACCACGCACAGTTTAATCCATATCATCACCTGGACATGTGGGAGCACACATTGCAAGCGATGGCGGCTATACCGCCGGAGCCTGTGCTTCGCCTTGCCATGCTGCTGCACGACGCCGGCAAACCCGCCTGCTTTTTCAGGGATGAAAAGGGCGCAGGCCATTTTTTCGGCCATTCCCAGGAAAGCTTCAAGCTCGCCGGGGAGATCATGGCCCGGCTGCGCTTTGACAATCAGACCCGCCAAACCGTGGAAGCGCTGGTACTGCACCACGATGATGATATCCCCGCCCAAGAAAAGATTGTGCTTCGTTGGTTAAGCCGCATCGGTGAAACACGTCTGCGGCAGTTGATCGCGGTGAAGCGGGCAGACGTTTTGGCCCAGCATCCGGACAAACGGGAATCAAAGCTCCGCGACATAGCGGCACTGGAAGCATGCTTAGGCGGTGCTATGCAAAAGAATCTTCCCTACAGGCTGAAGAATCTTACCATTACGGGAAACGACCTTGCAGCCATAGGCATTGCCCCAGGGCCGCAGGTAGGCCGGATACTGCATACGCTTCTTGAACAGGTGATGGATGGAGAACTGCCCAACGAAAAGGAAGCGCTATTGAAGGCAGCCCTTCAAATGATATAAATTCCACAAGCGGCAAATCCTTCCCTTGGTGAATTTTGGGTAAGATTCGCCGCTTGTATATTGTGTTTGTAAGTTCCATGTATTATAATTGCATGGAAACGGGAAGCAAAGTGTTGCATCCCCGAATAATGGAAATCGGAGGCATATATCCATGAAGAAGCTCCTTTCCTTGCTCCTGGCAACCATCCTGGTATTGGGCCTTGGCGCGTCCGCACTGGCCGAAGGTGAACTGTTCATCGTCTCCCCCAACAGCGACGGCCTGCTGTCTATCATCCCCCTGTTTGAAGAAAAGACCGGTATCAAAGTGACGCGTGAATCTTTGGGCACCGGCGATGCCATGAAGCGTATCGCTACCGAAGCGGAAAACCCCACCTTCGACCTCATGTACGGCGGATCCCTGGCCAACTACGTAGCCAACAAGGACCTTTTTCAGGATTACCTCTCCCCCGAAGATGCCAACCTGATGCCCGAATATCAAAATAAGTTGGGCTATTGCACCAACTATACCGTGGACGGCTCCGTGCTGCTGGTGAACACCGAGCTGCTGGCCGGCCTGGGCATTGAGATCACCGGTTATGCCGATCTTTTGCAGCCTGAACTGAAGGACAAGATCGTTACCGCCGATCCCACCGCTTCCTCCTCCGCCTTCTGCCAACTCACCAACATGCTGCTGGCCATGGGCGGCTACGAATCCGAAGAAGCCTGGACGTACGTGGAGAACCTGTTCAAGAACATAAACGGCAAGGTCGTCAGCTCCTCCAGTGCGGTATACAAAGGCGTATACAACGGTGAATACGTTGTGGGCCTCACCTATGAAGACCCCTGCGTTACGCTGCTCAAAGACGGCGCTACCAACATCAAGGTCATATACCCCGTGGAAGGCACCGTTTTCCTGCCCGCTCAGATCGGCATTGTGAAGAACGCCAAAAACCTGGCAAACGCCCAGGCGTTTGTGGATTTCATGCTCAGCGAGGAAGCGCAGGTCTTCCTGGCCGAGAACACCACCAGCCGTCCCATCCGCCCCGTGGAAGCCGGCAATGAATACATGACCCCCATGGCCGATATCAAGCTCATCTTTGAAGACTCCGACTATGTCACCAGCCACACCGCGGAGCTCAAGGAAAAAGTACAGGATATCATGATGGGTATATAATCCCATCTCACATCGTTTCCCACGGGCATGCCTGATGTCCTCACCAGGCATGCCCCTTTCAAATTCATTTGACCTATATAAGCAAAGGAGCGTCGCCCTTGAGCGTATCCATCACTTTTTCAGACGTCGTAAAAAAATATGGGGACAACGTCATCATTCCGGACTTATCGCTTTCGGTACGAAAGGGAGAATTCTTTACGCTGCTGGGCCCCTCCGGTTGCGGCAAGACGACGCTGCTGCGCATGGTGGCGGGGTTCAACAGCATTGAGGGCGGAAAAATCGCGTTCGACGGGCAGGTCATCAATGACATTCCTCCCGCCAAGCGCAACATCGGCATGGTATTCCAGAACTATGCGGTGTTCCCCCACATGACCGTGCGGCAAAATGTGGGCTTTGGCCTCACCAACAGGGGCCTTAACAAGCAGGAGATCAATCAGCGGGTGGACGCCATTTTGGAAACGGTTAAAATTACCGAGTTTGCTTCCCGCATGCCCGACCGGCTTTCCGGCGGCCAGCAGCAGCGCGTGGCACTGGCCCGGGCCGTCGTCATCCATCCCAACGTACTTTTGATGGATGAGCCTCTTTCCAATCTGGATGCAAAGCTGCGCATTGAAATGCGCAACGCCATCAAGCTGATCCAAAAGGAAGTGGGCATCACCACCGTCTACGTCACCCATGATCAGGAGGAGGCCATGGCCGTCTCCGACCGCATCGCTGTCATGGACAAAGGCGTCATCCAGCAGGTAGGCACGCCCAAGGCCATCTATCAGCGGCCCGCCAACCTGTTCGTGGCCAATTTCATCGGCCGCAGCAACACCCTGGAGGCCGATTTGCGCATGGACGGGCAGCCGTCGCTAACCTTCTATAACGGCTACAAAGTGCCCTACGCTTACCTGCGCCCCGATGTGAAGGCTTCGCAAAAGGTGAAGGTCTCCGTCCGGCCCGAGGAATTTGTTCTGGAGAAAAACGGTATGGGCATCGAGGGTGAAATCCTCTCCAGCGTGTTCCTGGGCCTGAACACTACCTATTTTGTGAAACTCTTCAATGGCAACACAGTAGAGATCGTGGAGGAAAGTTCCATTTCCAGCATTTTGGAAAGCGGCACCAAGGTATTTTTAAGCCTGAAGCTGGATAAGATCAATGTTTTTGAGGAAAACGGCAGGGAAAGCCTTACCGCGGGGGTGATCAGCGATGCGCGCTAAGGCCGTGCGCTGGGAGGTATGGCTGTTCATCTCCGTTGGCGCCATGCTTTTATACGCGCTGTTTCTGCTCTATCCCCTGATCACGCTGTTGTCCCAAAGCGTGATGGGCAAAGAGGGCGGCTTCTCCCTGGAGCATTTTCAGCGCATCTTTTCCAAGGCCTATTACCTTCGGGCCATGGGCAACAGCTTTAAGGTCACGCTGTCGGTGACGCTGTTTTCCGTGCTGCTGGCGACACCCTTGGCTTACTTGATGGCCGTATACCAGATCCGGGGCAAGACCATGCTGGAGATTCTGGTGCTGGTGTCCTCCATGTCCGCGCCCTTTATCGGCGCCTATTCCTGGATCATGCTCTTTGGCCGCAGCGGCTCGGTGACCGACTTTCTCAAGAATACCATCGGCGTAACCCTGCCCGATATCTACGGCTTTCCCGGCATTGTGCTGGTGATGTCGCTGCAATTGTACTCGCTGGTGTACATGTTCGTATCCGGCGCGTTCAAGAACATGGACAATTCCCTCATTGAAGCGTCGGAATCCATGGGCTGCACCGGCGTACGCAAGATGTTCAAAGTCGTGCTGCCGCTTTTGATGCCCACGCTCTTGGCCGGGGCATTGATGGTGTTCATGCGCACCTTTGCCGATTACGGCACCCCGCGCCTGATCGGTGAAGGGTATATCACCTTGCCCGTGCTGGTGTACAACGAGTTCATGGGCGAGGTGAGCGGCAGTGACGGCCTGGCCGCCGCCATCTCCATTGTGGCAGTTGTCATCACCACCGGCGTTTTCCTGTTTCAAAAGCTGGTGGTCAGCCGCAAGCAGTTTTCCATGAACGCGCTGCACCCTATACAGCCCAAAAAGCTGAAGGGAATCGGCTTCATACTGGCTCATTTGTACTGCTATCTCATCGTGGCCATCGCCATGCTGCCCCAATTCTACGTCATCTACTCCTCCTTCCGCAAAACCAGCGGCAAGCTGTTTGTGCCCGGCTTTTCTCTTCAGAGCTATGCGGAGGCGTTCACCACCGTTGGCCGGTCCATCATCAACACCTATGTGCTGGGCTTTGTCTCCATTGCCGTGATCGTGGTGGTAGCCATCCTCATCGCCTACGTGGTTGTGCGCAGGCGCAACGCCTTAAACAGCGCGCTGGACGTGACTACCATGTTCCCGGAAACCGTGGCCGGGTCGATCCTGGGCATTGCGCTTTTGATGGCCTTCAGCAAAAAGCCCCTGTATTTCAGCCAGACGGCCTTCATCATGATCCTAAGCTACGTCATCCGCCGTCTGCCCTATACGGTGCGCTCCTCCTCCGCCATATTGCATCAGATCAGCCCGTCCATTGAGGAGGCAGCCATCAGCCTGGGGGCTTCCAACATGAAGACGTTCTTCAAGGTCACCGTGCCTATGATGCTCCCCGGCGTCATCTCCGGGGCCATCTTAAGCTGGATCATGATCATCACGGAGCTTTCCACCTCCATCATCCTCTATACCACCCGCACCAAGACCATGACGCTGGAGATTTATTCCCAGATTATCAGGGGCAACGACGGCATCGCCGCCGCCATCTCCTCCATTTTGACCTTCTCCACCATCATCGCTTTGGCCGTGTTCTTCAAGGTCAGCGGCAAAAAAGAAATCACTCTCTAGCCAGGGGCTCTGCCCCTGGACCCCGCTCAAGGGATATATCCCTTGAGAATCCCCAAATAAAAGCGTCCGCCCTGCGATTTTCAAAAATGCAGGGCGGACGTTTTGTCATAGAGAAGGTCAGCCGCCGGTTTTGCCGCCAAACCCCATATCTCCTTTCTCCAGCCTACTCTTTTTGTATTGTAATGGCGTGTTTTGCGTATAGCGTCTGAAGACCGTATAAAAGCTCTGCAGGCTTCCAAAGCCGCTCTCATAGCAAATTTTTGTAACACTCCTATCAGTGCCGGCAAGCAAACCGATGGCATGCTGCACCCGCTTCCAATGGATGTAATCCACAATGCTCATTTCCATTTGCGTTTTAAACAGGCGGCACAAATGAAAACGGCTGAGAAAAAATACCTTCTCAAGCTGCGTAAGCGTAGTGGCTGAAAGATAGTTTTCATCCAAATACGCCGTCAGCTGCATGGTAAGCAATTGGTGCTGGTCCTGCGGCAATTTGACTTCCATTTCCTCCTGCAGGGAAGATACATCCATAATGAGCTTTGAAAAGCAGGCGGCTGTGTAGGATTCACGGTACTCTAAAAGCACAGCCAAATCCTGGTGAAGCATGCGGTACAGCTGCTCTACCTGAAATTGCAGACACTGAATGAAGCTTTTGTCGCTTGGATGGATGATGCTCGTTCGTTTTTCATACATCCTGCGGAGCAATGCACTTTTTTCCCCATTCACCGGTTCAAATGACAGGCAATAATAGCGGCAGCGGGAACCATAGGAAAAAGAATAAACAGCTTGCGGGGGAACAAAAACAATGCAGCCGTCCACCAGCGACAGCATGCGCTCCCCCAAGGTCATCATCGCGTCCGCCTCACTGAAAAACAAGATCAAATAGCGGGCTGAAAGATGAGGCCCGTTCTTTTTAAAATGGGTCTCCACGTTTCTGACCGTTATGGTGCAACCGGCTGCCATGCCCAGGAGATCTTCCCGAATCATTCCTTTTCCCCCTTCGCATACGCCAAAGCAGGGAATCGTGTAAAATAGTAATCCATATAGCAAGATACCAGAATTTTACCATAACTGTCCGCAATATTACAGAGTTTTTTTCTTATGGCCGGCGCTATATTTTAACCATATGAATGGCAAACGGCCAACAGCATAAAAAGGAGTGGTAGGCAATGAAGTACCTGATCGGGATCGACGGTGGAGGTACGAATTCCCGGCTGCTGGCGGTTGACTTGGACGGCAACAAAATTGGCACAAGCGCCGGGAAAAGCACCAACGTGGAAAGCAACCCCATCTCCGTGGTCAAACAAAACTTTATCATGCTGCTGAAAAATTTTTGTGATACCTACGGCCACTTACTCAGCGACTGTGCCGGACTTTGTTTCGGAACGGCGGGGGTGGATACGGAATCCACCCGGCGGATGATTGAAAACATGCTGGACGGCTTGAAGTTTTCCTGTCCCGTCAAGGTGGTGAACGACGCCGTCATCGCCTTGTACGCCAATACCCGCGGCAACCCCGGCATCATGCTCATCTCCGGCACGGGTTCCATTGGGTATGGGATCAACGCTCAAAAAAGGACATGGCGGGTAGGCGGGTTTGGTTATCTTGTGGGCGATGAGGCTTCGGCCTACTGGGTGGCCCGCCTGGGGATCACCGCCGCCCTGAGGGCGTATGACCATTCGGGGCGGGAAACATGCATGGTCAACGATTTTTGCAAGTATCTGAATCTAAGCGAATTCGATGAAATCGTGGATTTTGTCTACCAAAAAAATAAAAGCGATCTTGCCAGGCTGAACCACGTGGTGGTAAACGCGCATCTGAAGGGTGATGCCGTTGCCACAGAGATCATGGTAAAGACGCTGGATGAGCTGCTGGTGATTGTAACCACCGTAGTGCGCGAGCTGGGAATGGAAAAGGACCCCTATCCCCTGCTGCTTGGCGGCGGTTTTCTGCTCAACAACAAATGGCTCCGCAGATCTGTGGAAGAGCGTATCTGCGCCCAGTTCCCCAATCTGACCGTCTCCGTATTAAAGACCGAGGCGGAATGGGGCGCGGTCTATATGGCGGCCGATATGGCCGGCATCAAGCTGCATCCCGGCGAGGAGACAAGCGCACACATGGAAGAGGCGACGCTTTCATAAATAGAGACCATCCACCTCTCTTAAATAATTGTCCATAGGACACGACAAAGGATGAAAGGGGCTGGTACAAAGAAAAATGCGTCCCCAACTCACCAAAACCACCGACAAAAATGAGGAGGAAAGTTCATCATGAAAAAGGCGCTGTCTATCCTTGCCGCGTTGCTCCTTACTCTGCTGGCTGTTCCCTTCACAGGCCTGGCGGAAGATGTGGTCACCATCGACTACTGGCAGTACTTTTACGAATCGAAAGTGAACCTCATGACTGATCTCATTGCCGAATTCGAAGCGGCAAACCCGGGTATCAAGGTCGTACAGACCACCTTCCCCTATGACTCCTATCAGGAAAAGCTGGCCGCGGCCATTGCTGCCGGCGAAGGTCCTGACATCGTGAACCTTTTCTACGGCTGGGTGCCTACCTATGTAAAGTCCGGCGTTTTGCAGGAACTACCCGCCGCTTCTTTCTCCGCCGAAACTATAGAGACCGAATTTGCGCCCCTGGTGCAAATCAACAAATTTGACGGCAAATACTACACCATCCCCATCGCCGTGCGCACGCTGGGCCTTTTGTACAACAAGGACATTTTGGCTGCAAACGGCTTTGACGCCCCGCCAACCACCTTGGAAGAGCTGGTGGAAATGGCGGTTGCCTGCACAAAGCGCGACGCCAACGGGACGCTTACGGTGGAAGGCCTTACCTTCCAGCCCAGCGGCCAGTTGCATACCTACTTCCGTCCGGTTCTGTTAAAGCTTTTCGGCCAGGAACCCTTGTCCGAAGACTACAAGACCGTGCTGTGGAACAAGTCTGAAGGCGGCTATCAGGCCTTTGAATGGCTGTGCGAGCTTAATACCAAGCACCGCGTCGGCGAGCAGGACTTTATGACCGACGATGTGACAGCTTTCCGCCAGGGCGCCGCTGCCATGACCATCGACGGTTCCTTCCGCCTGGGCACCCTGGCGGGTGACAAGGACCTGAACTATGGCGTAGCCGTTCTGCCTTCCTACAATGGCGTTTCTTCCTCCTTCGGCTCCTTCTGGACCAACGGCATCTTAAAGGGTACCGAAAGCAAGGAACTGGAAGCCAGCGAAAAATTCCTGGCCTTCCTTACCTCCGCCGATGTAATGAAGCGCTGGACGAAGTCCATTGGCGAGATCGGCGCCCGTACTTCCATCGCCCAGGATGAGGAACTGCTGGCCGACGAAAAGCTGGCCCCCTTCATCAAGATGCTGCCGGTAGCCTCTTCCTACTTTTATGTGGATGAAGCCGCCGACCGCCAGGTGGTTCTGGACGCCGTCAACATGGTGCTGATGGAGGGCGTCGACCCCCGCGAAGCACTCGACTACGCGGTGGGGCAGGCGCAGGCGATACTCGACGCCTACTGGAACGATTAATACTGCTCCGGGGGACGCTCTTTGCTCTAAAAGAGCGTCCCCTCCTTTTATGAAGCCTTCTGATTTGATGAGGGAGGAATAGAAATGCTTAAGCTAACCGTCAAAAAGAGAAGGGGGCTAACGCTTGGGCAGCAGCAGGCGCTATGGGCATATGCGTTCCTTGCGGTCCCCCTCGTCTTTTTTGTTTGGATCCGCATCTATCCCGTCTTTTCAGCGTTTAATATCAGCGTACGCAAGTGGAATATCCTCTCTTCCGAAGCCCCCTTCATCGGTTTTAGGAACTATGAAAAGCTGTTTGCCGATGAGACCTTTTTAAAAATTGCGGGCAATACCCTGTACTATGTGCTGCTTTGCGTGCCCATCGGGCTGATCATCGCATTATGCATCGCCCTCATGCTCAACCGTATAAAACACGGCGTAGGGCTCTTCCGCATTTTGTACTTCATCCCCTATGTCACCAGCGTGGTTGCCGTCTCATGGGTGTGGAGATGGCTGTTCATGAAAACCGGCGGCGTCATCAACAACCTTCTTTTGGCCGTGGGGCTTCCGGCGCAGCCCTTTATGGGCAGCACGGCCCAGGCCATTTATGTCGTCGCCTCAAACGTGGTATGGCAGAGCCTGGGGTTTAAGGTGATCATTTTCCTGGCAGGCCTGAAACAGATCCCCCATGTTTACTATGAAGCTGCGGCCATGGACGGCGCCAAGCCATGGCGCCAGTTCCTGCATATCACTTTGCCGCTATTAAATCCCACGGTGGTATATTTGAGCGTGATGACCATGATCCAAACCATACAGATATTCACCCAGGTAAAAAATATCAGCTTTCAGGGTACCGGTGGGCCATTAAACTCCACCAACAGCATCGTGCATTACATTTATCAAACCGGCTTTCAAAGCTTCAACATGGGCTATGCCAGCGCCATGACGGTGACGCTTTTCGTTTGCATCCTTGTCATTTCCCTATTCCAGATGAAAGTGCTGAACAAGAAGATTGAGTATTGAGGAGGGCGGCACATGAAGGGCAACCGCAAACGTAAAGATCCGCTGTGGGTCTATGTGCTGCTTTCCATCGGCGGCTTTATCATGATTTTTCCTTTTATTTGGATGGTTCTCACCTCCTTCAAAACAGGCTCCGATATTTACAGCTTTTCCGTGATTCCCAAACCCTTCGTGGACACGAACTACTTAACGGTCCTTGGCAAAACAAACTTTGTGCGCTGGTTTTTGAACAGCCTGTTTATTGGTGTTGTCACAACAGCATCGGTGCTTTGCTTTGATACGCTGACGGGCTACACGCTGTGTAAAATGAACTTCCCGGGGAAAAACCTGATATTCATCATCATCCTCGCCACGTTGATGGTACCTACGGAGATGCTGGTGATCCCCTGGTATTTGATGAGCAGCCGTTTGGGCTGGATGAATACCTATTGGTCCATCATGTTCCCGGGCGTGATCTCCGCCTTTGGCATTTTCATGATCCGGCAGTTTTTTGAGAGCGTGCCCAACGATTTGATAGAGGCCGCCCGCATCGACGGGCTCAATGAATTCGGCATCTACTGGCGCATAGCGCTGCCGCTGATCAAGCCCGCCATCTCGGCACTGGCCATCTTCACCTTCCTTGGAAATTGGAACGCTTTCCTATGGCCGGTCATCATCATCAGCCAGTACGATCTGTACACCCTGCCGGTGGGCCTGTCGCTGTTTTCCACGGACGCCGGCTCCCAATGGGAGCTGATCATGACGGCGGCTTCCATGGCCACCGTTCCCGTGCTCATCGTGTTCATGATCTTTCAAAAGCAGATCATTGAAGGCATCCATCTTTCCGGCATGAAATCCTGACAGGAGGTCCATATATGTCCATTATTGATTTTCATGTGCACTTTGGCGTAAAGGGATATTCCTTGGGCAAATCGTATCAGGAAACATACGGCGAAGAAAAGTGGCGCATCGTGCAGGAAAAGAATAAGGTACAGCAGGATCGTTGGCGCAAGGCCTGGCATTTTGGCACGCCACTTCCCCCGGAAAAAGATGTGACCGTTACCGCGAAGATGTGGCTTGCGGAAATGGATAAAAACGATATATCCCATATGGTGTTTGTCACCTGCGGCAACAACGAAATCGCCTCCCGGGTGGTAAAGCTTGCGCCGGACCGTTTCATCGCCTTTGCCCATCATGATCCCTGTGATGAGGATGCCGCCCAAAAGCTTGAATACGCCCTCACGGAGCTTGGCCTGAAAGGGTACAAAATCCTGGGCCCGGCCATTGATAAGCCCCTGGACGATCCGTCCCTTGAGCCTGTGTGGGAAGTGTGCGAAAAGCATGAGATTCCCGTCTTGATCCACTTTGGCATCCTGGGCGGGGCCGGCGGCATCGCCCGGCATGTGAACATGAGCCCCATGGTGATCCATGACGTGGCCAAGGCCCACCCCTCCATTCCTTTTGTTATCCCCCACTTCGGCTGCGGAGAGACGAAGGACACGCTGTTCCTTGCCTGGGCCTGCCCCAACATCTACATCGATACCTCCGGCTCCAACCAGTGGACGCGGTGGATGCCCTATCCCCTGACGGTGCGTGACCTGTACCAGAAATTTTACCAGACCATCGGTCCCTCCCGCATTCTCTTCGGCACCGATTCGTTCTGGTTTCCCAGGGGCTTTGTGAAGCAGTATTTGGATACCCAGATGCGGGACTGTGTGGAACTTGGCATGCCTGACAGCGATATCGAACTGATCTTTTCAGGCAACGCCAAAACGCTGCTGAAAATCAAATGAAAACTCGGAGGGAGTCACGCCATGCGCATTCGGGAGGAAGTCAGGGAAAAGGATGGCCTCACCTTTCCCGGAACAACATTTGCCGCCGCGGTGCTGGAGCCCGTTTTCAACACCCAGCGGGACTACTATTACCATGCCTTTCTGGAAATCAGCCTGGCACACGCGGTGATGCTATGCGAGCAGAACATTATCACCCTGGAGGAGGCAAGGGGCATCATACGTGGGCTGAACGCGGTCAGTAGGCGGGATTTTTCTCATGCCACCTATGACTTAAGGTATGAAGACATGTTCTTCATGCTGGAAAAGGCGCTGTCGGAGGAGATCGGGGCAGACCTGGCGGGTCGGCTGCATATTGCCCGCAGCCGCAACGACGTGGGCATCTGCCAATTCCGCATGGCGCTAAGGCTTAAGGTGCTGGACTGCATGGAAGCCGTGGAGCGCTTTATGGAAACGCTTTTGGGGCTTTGCCAGGAGCATGCGGATACGCTGATGCCCGCCTATACCCATACGCAGCCGGCCCAGCCCACAACGCTTGGCCATTACCTGCTGGCGTTTTATGACGGGCTGGAGCGGAGCATGCGGCGGCTTTCTTCAGCCTACCATTGCGTGAACCTGTCTCCTATTGGTGCCGCAGCCATCACCACCACGGGCTTCCCCATCAGCCGGGAAAAGATGTGCGGCCTGCTTGGTTTTGACGGCCTGGTGGAAAATTCCTACGATGCCATTGCGGGCGTAGACTATCTGACCGAAACGGCCTCCGCCTTGATGGCGCTGGGGGTGGATCTTTCCCGCTTCCTCAAGGACACGCTGGATTTTTGCACAAGGGAGTATGGCTATTACCGCCTGGCAGACCCCTATGTACAAATCAGCAGCATCATGCCCCAAAAGCGTAACCCCTCCTCCCTGGAGCATGCCCGCCCCATCGCCAGCGCGCTGATATCCAACGCACAGGCCGCCATCACGCTGCTTCACAATACACCCTTTGGCGACATGGTGGATTCCGAGGAGCAGCTGCAGCCATATCTGTACAGCGCCATCGCCTGCGCCATGAAAGTACTTTCGCTTTTAACATCCAACTTCGCCACCATGACCATTCAAAAGGATCTGATGCGTAAGCGCTCCGGGGAAGGGTTCATTACCGCCACAGAGCTGGCGGATACCCTGGTGCGGGAAAAGGGACTTTCCTTCCGGGAAAGCCACCGTATCACCAGCACCATTGTCAAGACGCTGCACGCAAGGAATATGACCCAGGCGGATCTGCACGCAGACATTCTTAAGGAATTGCTCAAGGACGACGCCACAGTGGACGAGGCGTTGATCAAAAAAGCCTTGGACCCGGAGCATTTTGTAAAAATCCGTGGCGTTACAGGCGGCCCCGCCCCTGAGGAGCTTTCCCGGATGCTCCTTTCCCGCCAGGAGCGCTTTTCAGCAGCCAAGCAGGAAACTCAGGCGCTGCGGCACAATCTTTCCCGTGCAAAAAATCTGCTGGAGGAGAAAGTGAAGCCTTATCTGGAAACATGATGCCCTTGGCTTTTCAGCTACGGTGGGTCTATTGCTATGCCTGCAAATGTATTGCCTTGCATGGGAAAACGGAACTCAACAAGGTGTACGAAAGAAACGTGGCGTAAAGAATACAATTTTGCTTTCCGTGTCAGGAGAAAAATGGAAATTCACTTCAGCTATCAGAGGACAATGCCGGTATTGTTGACCCAATCCCGTCGCCGGATAACTACCGGGTACAAAGGGCTCTATCATTTTGCGAAATCTTCTTGACAGTACCTTGACTTTTTTACGCGAGGCTTGTAATTTATTGAAAGGGCGGCCAGACGGGGGAGGCCAACTTCCTGTCTTTACCCACAGCCCGAACGTCCGCTGGTTCATCAGTTAAGGATTCATGTGGGCAATCTTCGTTGGGATAACAAGGAGGCAAACTGTGAAACAGAAAATTCGGATATTGTTTACCATTGTCCTGATGGCGAGCCTATTAACATTCTCTGCGCAAGCGTCCCAAGCGGCGGATTACAGCGGATTAACATGGACGCAGGCCTTTGATCAGATGTACCAGCAGCTTACCAGGGAATACGCATTTACTGAGTGGAAGCAGATCGACTGGAACAGCCTCTACAGTCAGTATGCGCCCAAGATCCTCGCAGCACAGCAGGTGGATGATTTCACGGAGTATTACATAGCGCTCAGAGAGTTTCTGACGGAGATACCGGACGGCCATGTGTCGGTGAACAATTTGCCTGAGATCGACAACCTCTATGTCGGCGGTGGATTCGGATTCTCCGCTTCGAGACTAAGCAACGGCTCTTTGATTGCGGCCTGGGTCGATGGTTTTGGCCCGGCCTATGCTTCAGGCATGCGGACGGGCGCCGTACTGACGGCATGGAACGGCGAACCTGTTGCCGACGCGCTTGCGCACGTCTCAACCATCTATGCCGGGCCTTCCGCCACCACGGAAAATTTGGAGCTCAAACAGGCACAATATCTCACCCGCGCGCCAGTTGGCACGGAAGTAGAGGTTGCCTTTGTCAATAGTGGCGACGCCGCCCCGAAAACAGTCACGCTCACAGCCTTCGACGACGGTGGATCTTCTCTGTCAAAAAGTTACCCATCCTCCGTCCTCTCCGACAAGATCCGCTCCATGTACCTGGGGTTGGACGACCCCAACCCGGTACCCAACGCCATGGTGGAGACCAAGACGCTTGAGAACAATATCATGTACATCAAAATCTGGGGCGAGCTTGACGCCGACCTTCAGGGGACCGGCACCGCACCCTCGACTTTGAGTGAGTTTCAGGCCGCCGTTCAGCAGGCGGTCGACCAGAAGGCCGCCGCCATGATCGTTGATATCCGCAATAACCTTGGCGGCTTCGACGAAATGTCAGCGGCGATTCTCGGAAGCTTCTACGGAGAGCGGACTTTATATGAGCAGCTAAGCATGTACGACGAGAAGACTGGGCAGTTCTTAAGACCGGAAACAGAGAGTGAATCAGGAACGCTATATATCGAACCTGTGCAGCCTTGTTCATATTCTGGCTTGGTGCTGTGTTTGATCAATCAAAAATGCGTAAGCTCAGGCGAAGGAATTGCCATGGGCATTCGCAACCTGCCCAACGGCGCAACGATTGGTTTCTACGGAACGAGCGGTTCCTTCGGGCTGGCGGGGGCGGAGATCGCCATGCCGGGCGGCCTTACGGTGCATTATCCCTATGGACAGTCGCTGGATGCTGATGGGCAAATTCAGATTGACAGCCGGAACGGAATCGGCGGCATCAGCCCGTCAATTAGGGTGGAGATGACGGAGGAAAGCGCGACTCGGGTGGCGAGCGGCGTGGATGTTGAGCTTGAAGCGGCTATAAACTACATTGAGGCACAAACTTCTGACAGCCTGTAAGCGGGGAAACTGGAAGATGTTATGTATAGGAGGAATGTGATTTGAACCGTCTGCTCCGCACAGTCGCTATATGCTTTTTGGCGGTTCTGTTGGCCTGTGGCCCTGCAGCCGAAGCAACTGCCGCTCGGTTACAGGATGATTTCTACGCGGCGGTCAATGCCCAGTGGCTGACCGAAGCTTCGATCCCAGCAGACAAAGTACTGGTCGGCAGCATGGCCGATTTAACCTATCAGGTGGAAGCGCAGCTTGTCGGTGATTTTGACCGGATGCTCGCAAGCCATGAGCAGCCAGCGAGCTCGGAGCTCGCGGAGTTCCTGCAGCTATACGCGATGTCGATTGACTTTAATGCACGGAATGATGCGGGCGGGAATCCCATCCGCGCATATCTTGACCGGATTGCCTCCTTGGATAGTTTTGAGCAGGCGAATTCCCAACTGGCCGAGTTGATACTAAATGGTATCAGCACTCCCTTTAGTTTTTCCGTAGCGCCTGATATGGGCAACGCTGGCATTAAGGCGTTGTATGCAGCCGCGCCCAAACTCTTCCTTGAGGACACGAGCTTCTACCAGTCTGAGGACTGTGATCAGCTACTTTCATTATTTGAACAGACAGCTACTGACTTATTAACGCTTCTAGGAATGCCTGAGGCGCAGGCACGGATGGCAGCCAGCCAAGCTGTCGCCTTCGACCGGATGCTGGCTCCCTATGCACGTACAGCCGAGGAAAACAACGACTACGCCTTGCAATACAACCCGTTATCCATCGGTGCGTTTGGAAACCTCTGCACATCGGTAAGGTTGGATGATCTGGTCCGAAACCTGACCGATCAGTCCCTTGAGCAGGTCATTGTGGCAGATCTCCGGTACTATCAGGCGTTGCACATCCTCATCAATGAGCAGAACTTCTCAATATTGAAAAGTTGGATGTTGGTGTCCACAGCCTTCAGTATGGCTCCAATGCTTTCGGAAGAGATTGCAAACAAAGCGATGTCTTTTTCCTTAACGCTCTATGGACAGTCGGGGACGCCCGACCTCAAGCTCAACGCCTATCGTTTGGCATCGGCAGTATTTGATCAGGTGGTTGGTCAATATTATAGCCAGAACTACTTTAGCAAGAAAGCAAAAGATGAAGTAAGCAACATGGTAAACAGGCTGCTGGATGTTTACCGCAAGCGCCTTCGGAATATTGACTGGCTAAGCCCGGAAACAATCGAAGGCGCCATCCGTAAGCTGGATAACATGACTATCCTTGTTGGGTATCCCGACATTATTTCCCATACCTATTCCCTTCTCCGAGTAACCGCAGTGGAAAAAGGCGGGAACTTTTTTGAGAACATGACTAGGTTGCGCCGCATTAATATGGAAGCAGATTATATAAGTTGCGGAGCACCGGTTGATCGCATGCTCTGGCCTTTCAGCGCTTGCCTTGTCAACGCCATGTACGACGATAACAGCAATGCTATCATTTTCCCGGCAGCAATCCTCCAGGCACCGTTTTTCAGCTTGAAACAATCCACAAGCGCCAATTACGGCGGTATTGGCATGATTATTGCACATGAAATCACCCATGCCTTCGATTTAAATGGCGCAAAATACGATGAATCTGGAAGCCTGAAAAACTGGTGGACCAGCGCGGATTACAATGCTTTTGAATCTCGATCGCAAGCTGTAGTCGATCTATTTGACGGTATAGAGTATGCTGCCGGAACGGTCAACGGCACACTGACCGCCGCAGAGAATATTGCCGACATGGGTGGTCTATCCAGCTCGCTGGAGGCGGTTCGTTCGATTCCAGGCTATGACCTTCAGGCGTTCTTTAAAAACTTTGCGATATCTTTTCGTATGAAAGCCACACCAGCAGCGGAACAGATGCTGCTTGCCGCCGACCCACACGCGCCTGCGAAGCTTCGCGTCAACATACAACTACAGAATCTTAATGACTTTTATACCGTCTACGGCGTACAACCCGACGACGGTATGTACCTGCCGCCCGAAAAGAGGGTTACTTTATGGTGATCCATGATAGGGCAGGAGATATCGCAACGGTACCTTCCCAAGGCGATCCTTGATGTACTCGTAGAGAAGGCAGCGCTGGAAAACGAGCTTCAGACTGTGTTCGTGCACACCCTACCGGCACTACTGCACTATTATACGGATACCGGCTAACTGTGTAATTATATTAACTAATGTCCCTTTAGACATCAAAGATGATTTATATACGCTTCTATTTCTTTGGATAACAGCCAAAAGCGTCCGCCTGCCATATTGAAAATGCAGGGCGGACGTTTTGCGTAAATAAGTTTCATCAAGTACTGAACCTTTTTCTTCCATACCGCGTCCTATATGCGTATCAGCGCTGACACAAGAGGAGAACCCTATGACTCAAGAAGCATTCGAGGCGGAGGTCACCCGGCTCACGGAATCCATGTACCGGATGAGCTTTGCTTTGCTGCTAAGGTATCAGGACAGGCAGGATGCCGTGCAAAATGCCATCCTGAAAGCCTGGCAGCACAAAGACCGCCTGCGGGACGAAAGCAAGTTCAAATCTTTCCTGCTGAAAATTCTCACCAACGAGTGCCGTACCATCCAGCGCAAAACCAGGCAGGAACTGTATGTGCCCATCCCTGAAGAGGGCGTCCATTTCCCGGATGCATCGCTCAGGGAGGCTTTATCCGCCCTGCCCGAAAAGCTGCGGGTAACTGTTGCCCTGCACTACTTGGAGGGCGCATCGGAAGAGGAGATCGCCTTCACCCTTCATATCCCCAGGGGTACAGTCAAATCCAGGCTAAACAGGGCGCGGATGCTGCTGCGACGGTCCCTTTCGGAGGAGGTGTGATCATGACAAACAAAAAAATCTCCCCGGACCGCTGGCAGGCGCTGTATGGCCCCGTGCCGCATGATTTTGATCTATTGGTTCAGCAAACACTCAAAAAAACAAGGAGGGCACCTGTCATGAAGCGTTTTACATTACGTACCGCGCTGATGATGCTGATATGCCTTTTGCTGTTAACAGGCATTGCCCTGGCAGCAACGGGTGTGTTCAGCACCAAAAACTCGCTGGATATGTACACATCCGCTCCATCCGATGGCTCAGGCGTTAACATGCAGACTGACCTTCATCAAACCGGAGGCGATTTCCCCGACCTGACCGTCACCGTACGGGATGCCGTATATGACGGTGTTACAGCCTATGTTACTGTGGAATATAAGCTCAAGCATCCGGAACAGGATATGATCCTTTTTGATCTGGATACATTTGGCTGGCCTTTGAAAGAGAATGGGCGCTGGCCAGGCTACCACGAGCGGCCCTTGACAGATCCGAAAACAGATCCCCGCCGAAAGGTAGTGGTGGAAGATTTGGGGACGCGCGTATACGGCATACAAAATCACTCCCTCGCCGATGCCATTTATGAATCGGAAGGGGTGCTGGTGCTTACCTACCGTATTCGTCTGGACAGCGAAGGCCTTTATGAGATCACAATAGACGATATGCAACCGGAGGATTGGACGAACCTGAATCTGGCCTTGCCAACTCCTTCACCAGAACTAATTTGGATAACAATGAATCCACAGCAACCGGATGACGCAACACCTTTACCTCCAATGGATGCAGAGTTGGCTGATTTGCAAGAACCGACAGAAGCACCTGATTATCTGAAAAATGTATTGAGCAAGGTATCCGGTGAGGAGCCTTTGCAATTGATACTGAAGGCAGATTTCCTGGAGTGGCCGGACAGTTCGAAGGATTACAGAGAGAAGCTGTATAACTGCAATGTGGGAATTACGCTTCAAAAGCCTGAACCTCCGGTGGTCCGCAATCTTCAGGCTCCGGTTACACAAGACGAAATGACACTGACAAGCGCAAAGGTTACCTTTACTGATCTTGCAACCTACATGGATATTCAGAGCCTTTATCCTATGAGCATCGGTACGCGGCCGGAGGATAAAGTCGAATTAGGGGGTGGCTTGGAATTTGAATGGCAGGATGAGGAAGGAAATACAGTATCTTGTTTGGGGACAACACTATGCGGCACCTATGAATCAGGTTCCCTTGACGGCAAGAATTATGAGCGGAACCGTTATGCCGCTTTCTGGCCGGCCGTGAAAACCATCCCTGATTCGATCACGCTTCGTGCCTATAGCCGCTATACAGATGAATACCTCGCAACCTTTACCATTCCCCTGGCTCCTGTGCCCTCCCCCGCTCCTACGTCCATCCCCACGGACGAACCCCAGGGCATCCTTAACATTCCATTTGTCCCCGCAGCACCCTCGCCCACCCCTGCGCCATAGCGCAAACAGATAAAGGAAGCGCCCGTTCCTACGTCATACAGAAACGGGCGCTTTCCCATTCACCAGGCTTTCATGCCTGCCCAAACGCCTTGACAAAGGCTTCCAGTACATTCTGATGCAGGGTAAAGCTATCTTCGACCTTCTTGCCGCTGATCTTTTCCACAGCGAACTTTTCGATAAAGTTCATGTGGGAGATATTGAACCCGCCGCCCAGAACGCCCTGAGCACTGGCCGCCTTGCGAAGCTCGGCGGGATAAGCGGCTTCCATTTGCTTTTGCGCCTGCTCCCCATCCGACATGCAGCAAAGGAACAGCCCAAGTTTTTTCCTGGCGAGATTGTCGCCGTACTTGGCGGCGAAGGCTTTGATCTGCTTGCGGGGCATGCCGGCGTATATGGAAGCCCCGAGAATGACGGAATCATACTTTGCAAGGTCAGGTGTGCCGTTCTTCAAATTGTAAAGATCAGCTCCGTCCGGAAGGCGCTTTTGCAGCTCCCTGGCGCATTTTTCCGTTACGCCGTGCTTGGTAGCGTATGCAATCAATGTAGCCATGCTCATTCCTCCTTGTTCGTCAGCGCGTTTTCAATGGATTTCAAATAGGCATTGCCGGTCACAGTAGCGCCCGCCACCGTATCCACCTGCGTCGACTGCGCCGCAATCACCCTTTGAAACAGTTCAGTGGTCACCTTTGTATCGGAGAACATTACGTCTTGGGAAAGAGCTATATTCTCGATCTTCTCCCCCGCCACGGTAACTTTCACCCGGTTGGTCCACCGTCCGCCGTCATAGCCGCCCTCATATGTGCCATCGGCGAGCCCTTGGGCGGTAGCCCCCACGAGCACCGGCTGGCTTTTTGCATCCAGCCCACGGCTGATGAAAACGAAAAATCCCGTGAAAATGATTACCAGTGCTGTGATAACAATCGCAACGATCTTGAAAACCTTCTTCATCCTTTTCCCTCCACGCTTTACGGCGCATTACCCTCGGCCAATACAATAGCCACGATTCAGCAAATGAATCGTGGCTATTATAGCTGAAAAGCAAATATTGTCAATAGATTCACAATGAAACTAATGGAAATCTAATCTTGCACTCTCAGACAGCCTTCCCTCACCAATTGCTGGCCGCCAGGCCCGTCATCTTTGCCGTTTCGGCTTTTCGGCAGGTTTCCGTTTGGAACGTACCTGCATGGATTCCAGCATTCTTCGCCGCTCCGCCGGAGTTAGCTTCCCAAGCGGAGAACCGCCCAATATGACCCTATCCTTTTCCAAAGACGGATTCGCCCAGATTGGCTTGATCGGTTCCGGCTTCTTTGCCGGAGTATCGGTACCGCCGGCAGCCTCATGACTGCCCTGCGCCTTGGGTTCTTCCTCTTCAAACCGCCCGGATAAATCAAGCACCAGGCCGTCGTCATCCTCTTCCATGTTCGGATGCTTGACCAAGGGCTGGGATGGCTGCGGCAGACCCATCTCATTCATTGGCTCTTTGGAAGGCTGCAGCTTAACAGCTGCCGCTTGCTCCTTCCTATCCTTTTCCTCCTGCAAGGCGTTGTCCAACAGCGCTTGTTTCAGGCGTGCCTGCCGCTCCACATGAGCTTTTTCCCAGCTTAACGCTTCCTCCGCCCGAAGCCTTTCCTTACGCGCCGCTTCCTCCATATCGTCCTGACCGGCCTTAAGGCTGTCCCAACGGGCCTGCTCACGCTTGAGCAGCATCAGCCATTCCTGCTCCAGCCGTTCCTGCCCCTGACGCAACTGGGCAAGCTGCAGTTCCAGCCGTTCCTGCTTTTCTCCCTCCTGCTTTACAGGTTCATCTTTGGACAAGAGAGATTGCTTGTACAGGTCCTGCAAAAAAGAGCAGCGCTTTTCCAGCGTACGCGTGGTTTCCTGGGCCAAACGTGCCTCCCTCCGGCCTTTATCACGGGCATAACCGGTGAATATCCCGGCAAGGATCAGCACAACAAAGGGTATCCATGTCTTCCAGTCATTCAAAAGTGCAAGAATATCAGCGCCTTGGGCCCCATACTCCCTTGCAGCGGAAAAGCTGGCAAAGACAATGGCAAACAGGCCTGTTTGAAGCCCGTGGGCCGCACCAATAAGTACCACATATAAAAGACGCAGATCCACCGCTGGAAACTGGCCCGCGTCCTTCAGCAGCTGCAGCGCCTCCATGGCGACATAGCCTAACAGCAGCGAAGCGCCCTTTACAAGCGCCGAATGACTGCGAAGGTATGACCGTATCCTGTTCCTTTGCCCATCCTGCTTTTCCAATAAGGTTTTTATGCCAAGATACAGGTTATCCAGCGCCACGCTCAGCCGGTCCGATGGCGTAAAGCCATAGCTGCGCTGATAATCGCTTCCTTCCATGGGCGGATAGCCCGTTTCCCCCGTCCCCTGGGATACGCTGGCCCCCAGCAGCCCAAACAGCGCCGTCAGTTCCCGAACGGTCAGCACTTCCGCCCCGCGCACCAAAAGCAATTCTTCAGACGGCCCGACCCTTTCCAGTAGCCTGTATACAAGCTGCGCCACTTCCGCCGCAGAGATAAAATCCATCTGCGCATCTCTTGCAAAGGGAAGCGCCGCTGTCTCACCCCTGGCAGCGGCGATCAGCATCCGGCCGATCAGTGTATCCGTTTCACCGGGGCCAAACACGCAGGGAAGCCGCACAATGGTGACATCCATACCCTGTTTGCGGTAAGCCAGGCAAAGCTGCTCCATGGCTTGCAAAAGCATGCCCCGTTCGCTTAATGCTTCGGCTGGGCGGCTAAGTTCCCCGGATGCAAGGTATAATACCTTGTCAATCCCATGACGCTTGGCCAGAGCCAGCGCGTTGCCCAGCTGGTCGGTCTCTCCCGGAACCCGGGTTTGCTGCTCACCCCGGGTAGCCAAAAAAACCATGGCCTGGAAGGAGTGTGCCTGAAACACCTGCTCCAGCGTTTTTTGATCCGCCAGCAAAAGAACCTCTACCCCCTTGCCAAAGGCAATGGGCGACGTTTGGTGAGCGGCAACCACCATATGATACTGCCGGGAAAGACGCTGGCATAAATGTGCTGCAAGGGACGATACATTGCCTGTGATCAGCAGATTCTTCATTCGTAAATCTATCCTTCCTTCCGATGCTGGGAGGCGGGAAAGAGCCGGATATCTATATCCAATTTATAGCTATACACATGCACTTTTATCATATCATGAAACAATACCTTATTCAATCCATTTTTTGTTATCTTAAGAAAACTGGTCTTCGCGCAAATGCCGTGGCTGCATAACCCCCGAGCCTGCTGTACTTTTTTTGTTGCAACCGTCACGGAAATCTGTCAATTTATTGACATTGACTTGTTCCCTCCTTATAATAGCAATGTTAGCGGACATGCCGCATGAACGGCGCACCAGAAACAAGGAGGTTCATCCATGGCTATCAAAATGACTGTTGACGGCAATACGGCCGTCGGCCATGTCGCTTATGCGTTCAGCGACGTGGCGGCGATCTATCCCATCACGCCTTCCTCCAATATGGCGGAAGTAGTGGATGAGTGGTCGGCCCAGGGGCGCAAGAATCTGTTCGGGCAAACCGTCCGTGTGGCGGAAATGCAAAGCGAAGCCGGCGCGGCGGGCGCCGTGCACGGATCGCTGGCCACCGGCGCTTTGACCAGCACCTTTACTGCCAGCCAGGGGCTGCTTTTGATGATCCCCAACATGTACAAGATCGCAGGCGAACTGCTGCCCTGTGTGTTCCACGTGAGCGCCCGGGCTCTGGCCGCCCATGCGCTGTCTATCTTTGGTGACCACCAGGACGTGATGGCCTGCCGTCAGACCGGCTTTGCCATGCTGTCTTCCAACAGCGTGCAGGAAGCCATGGATATGGCGCTGGTAGCCCATCTGGCCACACTGAAAGCCAGCGTGCCCTTCCTCCATTTCTTTGACGGTTTCCGTACCAGCCATGAGATCCAAAAGATCGACGGCATCGAATACAGCGAAATCGAAAAGCTGGTTGACTTTAAAAAGATCGACGAATTCCGCGCCCGTGCCCTGAATCCCGAGCATCCGCATCAGGGCGGCACCGCGCAGAACCCGGATATTTACTTCCAGAACCGCGAAGCGGCCAACAAGTTCTACGCCGCTGTGCCCGGCATCGTGGAAGAAGTCATGAAGGACGTGGAAAAGCTCACCGGCCGCAGCTACAAGCCCTTCCAGTATGTGGGCGCAGCCGATGCCGACCGTGTCATCGTGGCCATGGGCTCCGCATGCGAGACTGTTGAGGAGACCATTAACGTGCTCAACAAGCAGGGCGAAAAGCTGGGCCTGATCAAGGTTCACCTCTACCGCCCCTTCTGCCTTACCCGTTTTGTGGACGCTATTCCCGCCAGCTGCAAGAAGCTCGCCGTGCTGGACCGTACCAAGGAAGCAGGCAGCCTGGGCGAGCCCCTGTATGCCGACGTGCGCGCCGCGCTTGCCGAAGCCGGAAAGCAGATCGCTGTCGTGGGCGGCCGCTACGGCCTTGGCAGCAAGGAATTCACCCCCACCATGGTGAAGGCTGTGTACGACAACCTGGCCGGCGAAATGAAGAACCACTTCACAGTAGGCATTGAAGACGACGTAACCTTCACCAGCCTGAAGCTGGGTGAGCAGATCAACGCCGCTCCCGAGGGAACCGTCAGCTGCAAATTCTACGGTCTGGGCTCCGACGGCACCGTTGGCGCCAACAAGAATTCCATCAAGATCCTCGGCGACCACACCGATATGTATGCCCAGGGCTACTTTGCCTACGATTCCAAGAAGTCCGGCGGCCTTACCGTCAGCCACCTGCGCTTTGGCAAAAAGCCCATCCAGTCCACGTATCTGATCGATGCGGCTGACTTCGTGGCCTGCCATAACCCCGCTTACGTGGTGCTGTACGACATGGTTTCCTCCCTGAAGGAGGGCGGCGTGTTCCTTTTGAACAGCCCCTGGACTCCCGAAGAGATGGAGACCCAGCTCCCCGCCAAGATGAAGCGCCTCCTTAGCAAGAAAAAGGCCCGCTTCTACACTGTGGACGCCATTGCTCTGGCTTCCAAGGTGGGCATGGGTGGCCGTATCAATACCATCATGCAGGCCGCATTCTTCAAGCTGGCCAACGTGATCCCCTACGAAGAGGCCGACAAGTACATGAAGGCCTATGCTAAAAAGACCTACGGCAAGAAGGGCGACAAGGTCGTTCAGCAGAACTACGACGCCATCGATATCGCCATCTCCGGCTTGAAGGAAGTACCCGTGCCCGCAGCCTGGGCAAATGCCACTACCGGCGCAGAGGCTGTCAAGGTTGAAGCCACCGATTACTTCAATGAGTTCATCGCCCCCATCCTGGCCCAGGAAGGCGACAAGCTGCCCGTTTCCAAGTTCGATCCCTCCGGTGTTGTGCCCACCGGCACCACCAAGTATGAGAAGCGCGGCATCGCGGTGAAGGTTCCCAAGTGGATCCCTGAAAACTGCATCCAGTGCAACACCTGCTCTCTGGTGTGCCCTCATGCGGTGATCCGGCCCTTCTACGTGTCTGAAGCCATGATGAAGGACGCTCCCGAAGGCTTTGTTACAAAGCCCGCCACGGGCAAGGAATTTGCCGGGATGCAGTACCGCATCCAGATCAGCCCGCTGGATTGCACGGGCTGCGGCAACTGCTACGAAGTTTGCCCGGCCAAGACCAAGGCGCTGGAAATGGAACCCCTGGAAAACCACAGGGGACAGGAACCCCTTTGGGAGTTTGCCCGGAAGGTGCCCGAAGTTACCACCGTTACCAACAAGGCCACAGTCAAGAACAGCCAGGCCTTGAAGCCCCTGTTTGAGTTCTCCGGCGCATGCGCTGGCTGCGGCGAAACGCCTTACATCAAGTTGGTCACCCAGCTCTTTGGCGACAGGATGATCATCGCCAACGCCACGGGCTGCTCCTCCATTTACGGCGGCTCCGCCCCCACCGTCCCCTACACCGTCAACGATAAGGGTCACGGTCCTGCCTGGGCAAACAGCCTGTTCGAAGACAATGCCGAGTTCGGCTACGGCTTCCAACTGGCCACCGCCCAGCGGCGTGAAAAGCTGGCCCAAATCGTTGACCAACTGATCGCTGTGGAGTATACCGAGGACGCCATCAAGGAAGCCGGCAAAGAATGGCTGGCTGGCATGGATAACGCCGAAGCCTCTAAGGCTGCCGCTGAAAAGCTTCTGGCCGCATGCAAGGATGGCGTTGATGTTGACCTGACCGGCACCGAGTGGGAGGCCGAGTGGCTGAAAAACGGCAAGGTCTGCACTTGCGAAGCTTGCACCTTGGCTTATGAGGTCATTAAAAATGCCGACCAGCTGGTCAAGAAGTCCATCTGGGTCTTCGGCGGCGACGGCTGGGCCTATGACATCGGCTACGGCGGACTCGATCATGTGCTGGCACAGGGCCAGGATGTGAACGTGCTGGTTCTGGATACTGAAGTGTACTCCAACACCGGCGGCCAGGCCTCCAAGTCCAGCCCCACCGGCGCTGTGGCGAAGTTCGCCGCGGCAGGCAAGCGCACCCGCAAAAAGGATCTAGGCCTGATGGCCATGAGCTACGGTTACGTCTATGTGGCTGCCGTCGCTATGAGTGCCAACCCCGCCCAGCTTTTAAAGGCCATGACCGAGGCAGAAGCCTACAAGGGCCCCTCTCTCATCATTGCCTACTCACCTTGCATTAACCACGGCATCAACATGGCCTACTCCCAGGCCGAAATCCGCAAGGCCGTTGCCACCGGTTACTGGCCGCTGTACAGGTATAATCCCGATCTGGCCGACCAGGGCAAGAACCCCTTCACCCTGGACAGCAAGGATCCTACCGAAAGCTACCAGGACTTCCTGAAGGGCGAGACCCGCTACACCTCCCTTACCAAGATGTTCCCCGAAGCTGCCGAAAAGCTGTTCTCCGATGCGGAGAAGGATGCCGCTCGGCGCTTGGAAACCTACAAGAAAATGGCTCAGTAAGACAGTCCAATCATGATCTAGGGGAGCCGACCAAGGGTACGGTTTAATAGAGACACTTATTGAACCATACCCCAAACCGATACGGAAGAGCAAGGAGAGGCGTTGTCCCGCAAAGAGAGGGATAGCGCCTCTCTATTTGCCTTGGTGAGCCGAAAATTGGGACTGCCATTTATAAAATGGGATCTTGGCAGATAGTTTGGCCTCGGCTCGTAACATCTTTTAACATTTTTAAAAAACATTTTCAAAGTCCAGAAAAGGCATGGTCATATTACTCGTCTATAATGGGGTTACGTAAGGAGGTAGTAAAATGACAGAAATCATTTAGTTCGTCTGTTGAAAATCCTATTAACAGAGGAATTGACTTTTGGAGATGCGCAATCAGGCAAAGAAGGATTTGTCGTCAATTTTAATAACGGAAATGAGTATCAAATCACGGCAACCCAATCAAAAAACGGCAAGGAGGATATTATAAGATGACAGCTAAAATCAAATGGTACTTGATTATTTTCGTTTTGGCGGCTTGTATTACTATGCTGGCCGGCTGCGATACCCTTACGGAAGGAGAGTCCGGATTAAACGACGATGGCGGATTCATTGAAGAAACCGAAATCATTGAAGAGTCCGGATTAAACGACAATGGCGGATTCATTGAAGAAACCGAAATCATTGAAGTACCCGAAGTCAATGAAGAAGCCGAGGTGACGGAGAACCCTGATGTTGTAGCCCAGGTCACGGGAACCGTGAAGGAAGCAGACGTCACGACAGGAAATGTCATCATTGTTTCTGAAGACGGTTATGAAATCGTGCTGGTTGTACCTTCCGAGGAGCTCTTAATTGAGTTAGCCGGCTATTCTGAAGAAGGCTCTCAAATTACCGTTGAATATAACGATGCTGACAAGACAGTGATAAACGTGATCAGTTAGGCTGATATTCAAGCGACAGGTAAAACTTAGGATGAAAATCTATACCAGCGGTCCCGGGCCGGAAATGCCTTGGGACCGTTGGTATTTTTTTATGCAGGCTGCCGGAGACGGCCGGCTTTTAACAACTTTTAACACTCTCAAAACCTATTTTCAAGGTTGGATAAAAGCCGCTTAATATTACCGCAGTATAATCGGCATTGAAAGGAGGACACGACGCAAACCCATAAAAAGGAGGTTATATGATGCCGGGCTGAAAGACACGCAGGCTAAACTTCGGAAAATTAGTAGGTGACGATTCCTTAAAAATCTCAAACAAGGAGGATATATTCATGTTAAAGCCAAAAGGGAAATTTATGAAGATCGCAGTGGTTACTGTTTTAACCCTCGCATTGGTCATACCCACCGGCGCTTTTGCTTGTGAGGCCAAAGCGGACAGCATCCCCGGTGCAGCCGTGCAGGAATCCGTACAGAAGGACTCCTTGTACAACAGCCAGTCTGGACAACCTGATGATGCCGTTTATCACATCCTGCCTGCGACAGATATCCAATATTGTACAGCTGTTGAAGGCGGGACAGCGGTAAATGAAGAAGATGTTGTTCCTGTTGACGACGCACAGGTGACAGGCGACGAGGATACCGCGCCTGTTGACGACGTCGAAACGATCAGTGAAGAAGATACTGCTCCTGTCGACGATACCGAGGTGACAGGCGACGAGGACACCGCTCCTGTCGACGACACCGAGGTGACAGGCGACGAGGACACTGCTCCTGTTGATGACGCCGAGACGATCAGTGACGAAGACACCGCTCCTGTCGAAGACACCGAGGTGACAGGCGACGAGGGCACTGCTCCTGTTGATGATGCCGAGACGATCTGCGATGACGAGGAGCCCGCTGATGACGAGGAGCCTGCTGATGACGAGGAGCCCGCTGATGACGAGGAGTCCGCTGATGACGAGGAGCCCGCTGATGACGAG
>JAEZQK010000035.1 GCA_023413135.1 Bacillota bacterium | reverse complement strand
GCTCTGCTCCGCCCGCCGCGGTAGGTAATGTTTCTCATCGGGCGGAGCAGAGCCCCGCCCCTACGGCGTTTAGGTAAAGATGAATGGTCCATATCCAAAACTTTTGTAGTTGACAATCCGTTGTCATTTTTTTCGAATCTGCACTTTTTGCATGTACTCCCCTGAAAATCCCTGGAATTGTGACCTCCATTTTATATACACCCTGAAGGGGTAGCTTACCGGCTACCCGTATTTTTACTCTATATTTCCTGTCTGCACGAATGCTGACCTATATATCTATGATAATCTTACACTATTTGGTATAATAAACCGTGAAGAGATTCCGGACCATGAAATCCGGCAGCAAGGAACATTGGGGGAATGACCATGCTTTTTCAATCATCACCCTTTGAAGAGCGGGCTGCGTTTTTGCACCGCAATGTTTGCGATTTTCCGGCGGAACTTACGCCGGATAAGATCGAAAGCGCCGACAGGGAGGAAATAATCGAGGGGATTCAATATCTGCGACAGCTTTTGCTGGATATCTATGCGGATACCACCGCCTACCGGGCGAAGGATGATCTGGAAAGCTATCACCACCTGACCCAGACCGTTCTGTTTTTGTACATGGCGGGCGCTTATGGGGAACTTATGCGGGAAGGCGAGGTATCCTTTCTCCGCCTTGCTAAACCGCTGATCCGCAAGCATTTCAAAAAGCCGGCTGCTTTTCACCTGGATGCGCTGCAAAATTACGGCTTCTATTTTGAATACTTCAAGAATGACCGTTCCACGGGAACATATCAATCCTGTGACACGGTGTGCGTGTACAACGAAAGCTGCCCATCCTTTTTCACGGCGCTTGTGTATTTTGCATGCCGCATTCCGGCCATGGACAACAAAAAGGATTACGCCATGCAAGGCGACTTGTTCATTAGGGCGGACTTTGAAACCGTACTGCTGGGCGGGGGAAAGCGCAAGGAGGATATCGATCCTTTGCGGCCGGAAATAGTACGGACCCTGGGGCCCAAGGCGGAATGGTGGAAGGAGCTTATGCTCACATTGACGCAGGAGGGGGGCCTGAAAACAAGCTGCAAGTTCTGGTCCTACTGCGCGCCCAACTGGACGATACACCTCATTAAAAAAGGGAAAACAGCATGTATTTTTACCCTTTACACAGACAGCATATTCTTTGAATGGTCGGCGCCTTACGATTTAATGGCCCAACTGGCCCGGGAAAAAGAGCAGTTGCCTCCCGCCATCCGGCAATGCATGGAGGGCTTTGGCTGCATACGGTGCGGAAGATGCGGCGGGGAAAGCATCACCATGGTAAACGGGGTTCCCCTTTGCACCCAGGAAACATGGGCGCGGCGGATTACTTTTGACATTGTTGACAAAGCGCAGGTCCAGGCGGTCAGCCGGCTTATGGCGACGTAGGAAGAAGGTTAATCCTATGGAGTGGAAAAGAATCACCGTCTGCCTGGACATGGCCGGCTGTCCCAACCGGTGCAAGCATTGCTGGCTGGGCGCAACGCCCAACGGGCGGCTGCATTTGACCGATCTGGAATACATAGCAGCCGCTTTTCGACCTTATTCCACTGAATTGGAAGTTTTCAGCTGGTATAGGGAACCGGATTATTTGGACGGCTACCGGGAGTTATATGATGCGGAATGCCGCCTTTCCACCGTTCATACGCCGCATTTTGAACTGATGAGCTTCTGGCGTGCCGTCAGGGATCCGGAATATGTGCCATGGCTCCGCTCCTTGAACGTAGCCGCCTGTCAATTGACGCTCTTTGGTGGGGAGCAAACGACAGATTTTCACTATGGGCGCAAGGGCGCCTATGCCGAAATCGTGAAATCGGCAGGCCTTTTGCTTGAGAACGGCATTGCTCCCAGGTTTCAGGTGTTCATCCATCAAAAAAATGTGGGAGAACTGCCGCTTTTGGAGAAACTGTTCGATAAAGCGGGCTTTGCCCGGCGTGCCAGGGATATAGGCCGGGAATTCGTGGTATTTATCCATCAGGGTTCCTGTGAAGGAGAAAATGAAAAGCTGTACAACATCCGCGTAACGCCGGATCAGGTATACAAAATACCGGATTCCTTTGCCCACTCCACCCTGAAGCACTTTCAAAAACAGGATTTGTTTGAAGTGTTCGGACAGACGGAGGAGGCGTTGTTCCGTGAGCTGGTTTCGGAGGATTCCACCCGATGCTTCGTGTCCGATACGCCCGTGTTTTTCGTGGACAAGGATTTTAACGTATACCCCAACATCAGTGCCCCTGCCCCGTACTGGTGCCTGGGCAACCTGAAAGCTGACGGGTGTGAAACGATCTTGCAAGGATATGCCAATAATGCATTGCTTGCCCAGCGCATTGCTCAGACCTTATCAATACGCGATATGGTAAAAGCCTGTGGCGATGTAAACAGCCAGCGGCTGTTTTTGAAAGGGGATTATCTCTTGTATCTTTTGAACCGGTATTGCCAAACCCATCCGGAGGAAATCGTATGATGGATGTTTATGTCCTTTCTTTGGCGAGCTTCAGGATGCTGCATCCGTCTGCTGGTTAGCCTTCAAAATCTGCCGGCGGTAGCCGGCTTATTTTTTGCAGATAAACATCCCCTGCTCTTTTTGAATATAAAACACGCCGTCTTTTGAAAAACCGTTTTGAACAAGAGCGTACAATTCGCCATTGATAGAATCAGGTATCTCGTTGTAGGATTTGATATAGGCGATCAAGTCATTGATATCTGTGACCTGCAGGGAATCCACGTATTGCCTCTGCTGGATATCGGAAAAATACTTGCCCAATAATCCGACTCCGTTTTCAAGGGTAAACGAAATGTTTTCTGAATAGGAAAAGGAAACCTTGTCTTCAAGCTTGCGGTAGATATCCTGCAGTTCCTTGAGTGAGTTTTTGCCAAGGGTCGTCGTGTAGAAACGGCCACCCGCGGTGAGTACCCTGTATACCTGCGACAAAGCTTTCTCCTGATCCGGGATATGATACAGCATATGGTTTGCAATGACGATATCAAACGATTCATCATCATAGGGGATATTCTGTATATCGATTTGCTTAAACGAAAAGCATGGATGATCCTGAAGCAGGCCTTTTGCTTTCTCAACCATCAGCGGTGAGAAATCGGAAAGGATGATTTTTGCGTGTTCGGGCAAACGGTCATCCCTGTTAAGCCAAATTCCCGCAGGCCCGCATCCCAACTCCAGTATGCTCATGCCGTCCAGGAATTCATATTGGTCAAACACCCAGTTGCCCCAGCCATACTTGTTCACGCTGTATTTGTCATGTAACCCTATACGCGTGGAAACCGTATCGCTCTTTACGTACATTTTAGCCAGACGTTCCGCGTCGGCCATTTGGGACATGGCGCTTCCCCTCCTCCAAGTGTTTTGAAAAATGAAATAAGTTTCTGCAAAAGCATATTACCACAATCTTACAAAAAGTAAAACTGTCTTGATGGTTGCAAAGAGCTGCCCGGCGGACAAACCGCCGGGCAGCCATGTTTTATTCCTTAACGAAGGCGGCCACTGCATCCCTCAAAAACGCGGCGCAGCCTTTCACCCGGCCGTCGTAGTACTTGGTAAAGCGCTCGTCGTCCACATACATCTGCGCAAGGCCTAAGTGGGCTTCCTTGGAGTACTGGTTCCAGGTGAAGGAAAGCCATTTCTTATGAAGCTTTGCCAGCCGCTTTCCCTCCTCACCGGCGGGATCAGCCTTTTGTGTAACGGCCTGCTCCAGTCCGGAGACGATTTCCGTGGCCATTTTTTGCATGGCGTCATATTGTTCTTTCGTCAGGTTCATCATCCTTGCATTGCTTTCATCCACCTTTTTGTCGCCGTACTTTTGCCTGACCTCCGCTCCGTACTTTTCCTCGTTCTCCCGGATCAGGTCTTTTTTGAACGCCTCGAATTTTTCTTTGTTGCTCATGGCAATTTTTCCTTTCTCATGGAGGATGGTCTTCTCCACGCTTTGAATCAGGCGGTCCAGACGGTCCCGCCGCTTGTTGAGTTCCGCAAGATGGCTGTTAAGCGCCGCCAACCGGTCAAAGGACGGCGTGGAGAGGATGGCCTTAATGTCCGTGAGGCTTAAATCCAGCTCACGGTAATACAGGATCTGCTGCAGTGCGTCCACTTCTTTTTCCCCGTACACCCGGTAGCCCGAATCGGTGATCTTCATGGGCGAAAGCAACCCGATCTCGTCGTAGTACCTGAGTGTCCGGGGGCTGATCCCAGCCAATTTCCCCAGCTTCAAAACGGTGTATTCCATCTTGCATTCCTCCTGACAGATTTATGATAAACCTTTCCGTAACGTAAATGTCAAGCGCCTTTTATAAATTCTTTCTGCCATTGTTTCCCCTCTTGCCAGCTGACTTTCTCTATGATATAATGGGAACAAACGTTCTTTCTATGGAGGGCTGGGGATGGACAGGGTCATCCTGCATTGTGATTGCAACAGCTACTTCGCTTCGGTGGAATGCATCGAGCGGCCGGAATTACGCAAAGTGCCCATGGCGGTGTGTGGTGATCCGGACAGCCGCCACGGCATCATATTGGCCAAAAACGAGCTGGCAAAGAAATTCGGCGTTACGACGGCGGAAACCATCTGGCAGGCCAAGCGCAAATGCCCTGATCTTGTTTTGGTACCCCCTCACGGAGACAAATACGAGGAATACTGCTTAAGGATCAACGAGATTTACGCCCAATATACCGATCAGGTGGAGGCCTGCTCCATCGATGAATCGTACCTGGATGTTACCGGCAGCCGCCAATTGTTCGGCACTGGGCAGAAGATTGCGGATACACTGCGCCGCCGTGTATGGGAGGAACTGAAGCTCACCATATCTGTTGGGGTATCCTTTAACAAACTGTTTGCGAAAATGGGGTCGGATTATAAAAAGCCCAACGCCACCACCGTCATCACCAGGGATAACTTTAAGCGCATCCTGTACCCCCTAACAGTGGAAAACATGATGTATGTGGGCAAAGCGGCGGCACAGGTGCTTCGCAAGAGTTTCATTACCACCGTAGGGGAACTGGCCAACACCCCTGTGGAACACCTGAAAAGGCTGCTGGGTGCAGGCGGCGAAGCTCTCTGGCAGCAGGCCAACGGCCTGGATGAAAGCCAGGTTTTAAAGCCCGGGGAAGGGGACCCGGTCAAAAGCGTGGGCAACGGCATCACCTTTTGCCGTGACTTAACGGACCTGGAGGATATGAAAGCCGGCCTTTTGATGCTATGCGACAGCGTGGGGGTCAGATTGCGCCGCCACGGGCTGATGGCCCGGTCTATCGCTTTGCACATCAAGGATCCTGCCTTCAAGACCATCTCCCGGCAGATACAATTGCCCGGCGCTGTTTCGACCGCCAGGGAATTGTACGAGGCCGCGCTGCCTCTTTTATGCCGCTCCTGGAATGTAAGTGCTCCCATCCGCACGCTGACGGTAACGGCCGGAAGCCTTTGTTTGAAAGAGGAGGGCGGCAGCCAGATCAGCCTGTTCCCTTCAGAAGCCTTGCGCCAGGAAAAGCAGGCGAAGCTGGAGACGGCCATCGACAACGTGCGCAGCCGCTTTGGCCGGGAGGCCGTGACCGTGGGTACGGTACTCTCCTCCGACATCTTGAGCCAAAAAAATTGAACTTCCAGTTTTCCCGGAATATTCCTGACGCGTTTTTCCCAAATAAAAAACGGAAACGCGGCAGGAATTTTTTTGCGGTTGTCGAATAAGGTATCGTTTTCCGATTCTATTCGGAAAGAAAGGATATGTCCCGGTTATGATAAAGGCGATTCGTTCGCTGATTTGCTGGCTGCCCCTATTGACTTTTATTTGTATGACTCCCGCTTACGGTAAAGCCGCCTCCCTTGGAGAAGATTTGTACAGCTTTCAGGTGCTGTTGGGCGGGGAATCCATTACCCTCCCGTGCACCTATGAACGAATGATGAAGGCCGGCTGGACATACACCGGCAATGAAGAAGAACTCCTAAAGCCCGAGCAGCGCACCGTTTCCTCCGCCTGGGAGAAAAACGGTGTTTTGCTGTCCGGCGAAATGGTGAACACTTCCTGGGACGTGCTCCCAGTGGAGAAGTGTGTGCTGGCCGCGGTGGAATTGGAAGCTTCCAAGGCACAGGCGCTGCTCCCCGGCGGCGTTCTTTTAGGCGTTTCTGGCTTAAGGGAAGTGATGGATGCCTACGGCGCACCTTCCGCCATCTATGAGGACGGGGAAATCACCCGTTTCACCTACCAGCTGGATTACGACCAGGAGGCTGTGTTTACATTTGCCGCGCCTACCGGCAAACTTACGACCGCGGCGCTTCGCAACGTGGTCATGGCCGCCGCGCCTGATCCCATGGTTTTGGCCGGCAGTTCCGCCTCCGGCTCATCCTCCTACCGCGCCCCCGATAGTTTGGGGGACGATCCTTTTTCCTTCCGTGTTTCCTATGGCGGCGCGCTGTACGCCCTTCCCGCCCCTGTTGCTGAGTTTGAGAAAAACGGATGGGTACTCAAGGATGGCGCGGACAGCGTGGTCAAGGCCTATGGCTCCGAACAGATGACGCTGTCCCTTCATGGCAAACAGTGGACCACCTGGGTGTATAACGATTCCGACAAGGCCTTGCTGGCCGGCAGCTGCTTGATTACCACCGTGGTCAGCGATCTGAGCCGGGGGGATGTATCCCTTATTCTGCCCGGCGGCGTCACCACCGGCATGACAGAGGAAGAGTCGCTAAGCGCTTACGCCGGCTTGGACGCCAAAATCAGCGAAACGGATACTTCCCGCCGCTATACTTTTTCAGGCGGCCGGGCGGGCATCGTCCTTTCCGTGCGGCTTGACACCGGGCTTGTAAGCCGGGTGGAAGTGAAAAATGCGCCGTAGATCAATGTGCATTTTTCTCGTAAGTTACATGTATTTCCCTTGTTTTTTCTTGACAGATAGCTGCACTTGGGCTATAATGCTCGCAAATCAAAATTTTCCGGAGGCATACCACGATGTCTTACGCTACTTTCACGGGTTTGTTCTCGTTTATGGGCCGGAGCGGCTACCGCTTCGGCTATTTGAGCAACAGAAAAAACCCGGGGGAGAAGAGTTTTCCCCGCCGGTAACGGCGGCGCAATGCATTGTGAAGAGAGCTCTTTTCGGGCTCTCTTTTCTTTTATCCTTTCCCTTACCGCTATCATGCAAAGGAGGTTTCTCTATGATCGTCGTACTGAAAAAGGGCACCCCACAGCAGGAGATCCAAAAGCTTTCCGATAACATTGTGGAACAGGGCGTTTCCGTAAGCCCTGTGTACGGCACGGACCTGACTATTCTGGGGCTGGTGGGTGACACCAGCAAGATCGATGTTTCCCGCCTGGAGGCCAACCCTTACGTGGACAGGATCATGCGGGTACTGGAGCCTTTCAAAAAGGCCAACCGCATGTTCCATCCGGGAAACACGGAGCTTTCCGTGTGCGGCCACGTAATCGGCGGGGAAAAGCTGGTGGTCATCGCCGGCCCCTGCTCCGTGGAATCCGGGGAGCAAATCACGAAAATTGCGGAATCGGTGAAAAATTCCGGAGCGCATTTCCTGCGCGGCGGCGCTTTCAAGCCCCGCACCTCCCCCTATGCCTTCCAGGGCCTTCGCTATGATGGATTGCATCTGCTGGCAGAGGCCAGGAAAAGGACGGGCCTGCCCATCGTGTCGGAGATCATGTCGCCCCAGGATATCGAGGTGTTCGAGGAAATGGTGGATGTGATCCAGGTGGGCGCCCGTAATATGCAGAACTTTGATCTTTTGCGGCAGCTTGGCAAATCGAAAAAGCCCATTCTATTAAAGCGCGGCCTTTCCTCCACCATTGAGGAATGGCTTATGTCCGCCGAGTATATCCTGGCGGGGGGCAACGAGCAGGTGATTTTGTGCGAGCGGGGCATCCGCACCTTTGAAACCTATACCCGCAACACCATTGATCTGAGCGCCATCCCGGCGGTGAAGAAACTAAGCCACCTGCCGGTGCTTGTGGACCCCAGCCATGCCACCGGAAAGTGGTGGATGGTATCTCCCCTGGCCAAGGCGGCGGTAGCCGTGGGCGCTGACGGCTTAATGATCGAGGTGCACAACGATCCCGCCCACGCGCTGTCCGACGGGCAGCAGTCCATCACTCCTGAGGGCTTTGACGCCATCATGAAGGATTTGAGGCCCATTGCCGCCGCCGTAGGGCGGGCCATATAAGGCCGTATAAAAGGGAGGCTGTTCATGATACAGCGTGTGGAGCTTGGGGATAAAAGCTACGACATCCTTCTGGAAAGAGGCGTACTGAAAAGGGCCGGGCGGGAGCTGAAAGACCGCCTTTCCTTAAGAAAATGGATGGTCATCACCGACGAAAATGTGAACGCCCTGTACGGGGATTCCGTCGAAGCCTCCCTTGTGGAGGCGGGCTTGCCGGCCGCCCGGCTGGTGCTGCCTGCGGGGGAAGCCACCAAGTCGCTTTCCATGCTGGAAAGAACGTATCATGCATTGTGCGCGGCGGGCATCAGCCGGGGCGACGGCATCCTGGCGCTGGGGGGCGGCGTGATCGGCGACCTTTCCGGCTTTGCCGCCGCCACGTATTTGCGGGGCATCCCTTACGTTCAGGTTCCCACCTCGCTGCTGGCCCAGGTGGACAGTGCCGTGGGCGGCAAGGTGGCTGTGGATTTGCCGGAGGGCAAAAACCTGGTGGGCAGCTTTTACCAGCCCAGGCTGGTGCTGTTGGACCCGGATACGCTGGATACGCTTCCGGACCGTTTCTTTGCCGATGGCATGGGAGAGGTCATCAAATACGGCTGCATCCGGGATGCTGCATTATTCCGGCTGCTGGCCGAAAACTCCGGCAGGGAAGCGCTCAAGCCCCACATGGAGGATATCATCGCAAGATGTGTCGCCATCAAGGCGGATATCGTGGCCCGGGATGAACACGACACTGGGGAGCGGATGCTGCTCAATTTCGGCCACACCCTGGGCCATGCCATCGAAGCGCTGCAAGGGTATGCCGGTCTGAGCCATGGAGAGGCGGTGGCGGTGGGGATGCATCTCATCTGCCGCCTGGCAGAAGAAAAGGGCCTGACGGAAAAGGGCACGGCGGATGCGGTGCAAGCCTGTTTGCAGGCCCATCAATTGCCTGTCTCCCTGCGCCTTGACCGGCCGGAACAGCTGCTTCACACCCTGGGCCGGGATAAAAAGAATATCGGCAAGTCGCTTTTTGTGGTGCTGCTGGATCGTATCGGTGAGTCAAGGCTGTATCAGACCACGCCGGACTTTTTTTCGGGGGTGGAAAGATGGCTGTCGTGACGCTGCACCCCGGCCGTCTGCAAGGCACACTTGCAGTGCCTCCTTCGAAATCCGTCGCCCACCGGGCCATCATCTGTGCCGCCCTGGCAAAGGGGGAAAGCCAAGTCTCCCCGGTGGATGATTCCCAGGACATGCAGGCCACGCTGCAATGCATGGCATCGCTGGGGGCGGATTTCACGCGGGAGGGAAGGCTTTTGCGAATCAAGGGTCAAAGCCGCAGGCCGGAGGAGATGGCTGTGCTTAACTGCCTGGAATCCGGCTCCACTCTCCGCTTTTTGATGCCCCTTGCTCTTATTTTAGCAGGCGGTGGGAGGTTTCTGACAAGCGGCCGTCTTGGGGAGCGCCCCCTTAACCCCTATGAAGCATTGTTTGCCCGGCAGGGCGTGGCCTTTGACAAGATGGAAAACGGTTTTCAGGTGCAGGGCAGCCTTGCGCCCGGGCACTTCGAACTTCCGGGGGATGTCTCCTCCCAGTTCATTACAGGGCTTCTATTGGCGCTGCCGCTGCTTGCCGGGGATTCTGAAATCCTGCTCACAACGCATCCGGAATCCGAGGGATACCTGCAACTGACCATGGATGTGATGAAAGAGTTTGGTGTGATAGTTCAGCGGCCCCATTCCCTGAAGTTTCTTGTTCCCGGTAGTCAAAGCTACCGGCATCGCGATTATACGGTGGAGGGTGATTATTCCCAGGCGGCGGTGATGCTCTGTGCCGGGGCGCTTGGCAGCGGGGTTGTGGTCCGGGGGCTGAATCCCGACTCCCATCAGGGGGACAAGGCGGTGATCGGGCTGCTTTCGCAAATGGGGGCTGGCTTAGTTCAGGAGGATGGCACATGCTTTATGAAAGCAAACGGCCTGCACGGTATCCGCATGGATGGAGGCCAGTTTCCCGATATACTGCCCATGATGGCCCTTGTTTGCTGCCTGGCAAAAGGGGAAAGCCGCATTGAAAACGCCGGGCGGCTACGCCTGAAGGAGTGTGATCGCCTTTTAGCCACCGTGCAGGAGCTTTCACGGCTCGGGGCCGCCATCCGGGCGGAAGGCGATGACATGGTCATCCAGGGCCGGGATGCGTTTGAGGGCGGGGTTTTTGTAGATAGCCACAATGACCACCGCATGGCCATGATGCTTTCCATCGCCGCCCTTCATTGCAAGGCGCCGGTTAGGCTGGAAAACCCGGCCTGCGTGAAGAAATCCTGGCCAAGCTACTGGGACGACTATATGGCGCTGGGAGGTATGATCTCATGAGCAGCAGCTTCGGGAGGTATTTGAAATTATCCCTATTCGGGGAATCCCACGGGGTGGGCCTCGGCATCGTGATCGACGGGCTGCCGCCGGGCCTTGAACTGGATATTGAGGAGATCGGCCGGGAAATGGCCCGCCGTGCGCCTGGCAGGAATGATCTGTCCACCCCGCGCCGGGAAAACGACATCCCCGAAGTTCTTTCCGGCATGTACGGCGGCAGGACCACCGGCGCACCTTTGGCGGCGCTTATAAGAAGCCGGGACACCCGCTCCCAGGACTATGGCGAGGAGTTTGACAAGCCCCGCCCCGGCCACGCCGACTACACGGGCTATATGCGGTATATGGGCTTTGGCGACCACCGGGGCGGCGGCCATTTTTCCGGCCGCCTCACAGCCCCCATCGTGTTTGCCGGGGCGGTGTGCAAGCAATGGCTGAAAGAGAACAACATCCGCATCTATGCCCACATTCAAAGGCTAGCGGGCATCGATGACGGCAGTTTTCTGGACGGGGCGGTGGAAGAAGAACTTTTGTCTTCCCTAAGCCTTGAAACGCTTCCCCTTTTGCACCCCTCCCTGAGAGACGGCATGACCCAGGCCATCATAACCGCCAAGGAGCAGGAGGATTCCGTGGGCGGCATTGTGGAATGCATGGCTATGGGGCTGCCCGCGGGCCTTGGCGCGCCGTTTTTCGATTCGGCGGAATCCGTTTTATCTCATTTGATGTTTTCCGTGCCTGCGGTGAAGGGCGTCTCCTTTGGCGCAGGCTTCCCCATGGCCGATATGCGGGGATCTACATGCAACGACCCCTTCTATTATGATGAGGCTGGTGTTGTGCGCACCAGGACCAACAATTGCGGCAGCATACTGGGCGGCATCACTACCGGCATGCCCCTTCTTTTCCGCTGCGCGATAAGGCCCACCTCCTCCATCGCTCAGGCGCAGGAAACCGTATCTTTGAAGGAGAAGAAGAATGCCACGCTGCAGATTGTAGGCAGGCATGACCCATGCATCGTGCCAAGGGCGCTGCCCGTTATCGAGGCCATGACCGCCATCGGGCTTTGCGAGCTGTGGAAGGAGCGTTATTCATGCCGGATCTGACAGGCGCTGTTGCCTTCCCCGGCACGGAAGGCTCCTTTTCCCAGCAGGCCGCTGTATCCTTCTTCGGGGAAGACAGTTCTTTTCTCGCCTGCAAAACCTTTGGCGGTGCGCTGGAGGCAGTGGCAAGCGGAGACGCGGCCTTTGCGGTGCTGCCCATTGAAAATTCCTCCGCGGGGGCTGTGGCAGAAACGTATGATCTGCTGCTCAAATCCAGCCTGCACATCGTAGGGGAGCAGATTCTTCCCGTAGCCCATCATCTGCTGGCGGTGCCGGGCAGCCGGATGGAGGAGCTTCTGGAGATCCATTCCCATCCCCAGGCACTGTCCCAATGCCGGAATTTCTTGTCCGGCTATCCCAACGTCGTGCAGGTTCCCTCGCTGAATACCGCATTAAGCGCCAGAAGCGTGGCCCAGTGGAAGGATACGCGCAAGGCCGCCATTGCCGGGAGCTATGCCGCCCGGCTCTATGGCCTGATCATCCTGCGAGAAAATATCCATGACAACCCTTACAACACCACAAGATTCGTGGTCATCGGCCGGGAGAACCGTTCCCTGCGGGTGCCCAACAAAGCCAGCGTCACCTTCCATGTGGCCAACCAGGTTGGGTCCCTGGCCCAGTTGCTCACTTGTTTTGCCCAGCACGGCGTGAATTTGAGCAAGATCGAGTCCAGGCCCATTCCGGGCAAACCCTGGGAATACTTCTTCTTTGCCGACTTTGAGGGGGCCATGGATGAAGCGGAGCTGGACAAGGCGCTTGATGCGGCGGCTCATTGCGCCAGGGAGCTGAGGCTCCTGGGCCGCTACGGCAAGGCGCAGTGAAAGGGAACGTTTTGGGGATGTTAGCGGGGAGGAGGCTTTTTGAAAAAATCCCCCTCCCCGTACCCCACCCCGAAAAACAATTAAAAACAGGTTTATACTGCCCTGAAAATAAGATGCGGGTGGAGCGTACAAAGGCTTCCCCTTGAGGGGAAGCTGTCGACGAAGTCGACTGATGAGGTGGGAATGGACGAATGGATAGCCGCGCTAAACACCTCATCCGGCGCTGCGCGCCACCTTCCCCTCAAGGGGAAGGCTAAAATGCGCACCATGCTCACATTTTCATCCCTTGGGGTGGAGGCGAGCGTTCGTCGTGAGGAGCGGCGCTATGTATGCATTATAAACGGGAGCAAGCCCCCGCCCTACGCCTGTTATTTGCTTATATCATGCTTCGTATCACAAAGATGAAATAACGATGTATTAAGGTTTTGGTAGTATTACTCCTGTAGATCTCATGGAGGGATTAAGTTGGAATTCTTTGGACTTATCGGGGAAAAGCTGGGGCACAGCCTGTCGGATGTCATCCATACCAGGCTGTTTGAGCTTTTGTCCCTCCCCGCCGCCTATAAGCTGATGGAGATTCCCAGGGACCGCCTTCATGAAGTGGGGCAGGCCCTCCGGCTTTTGTCCTTCAGGGGGATCAATGTAACCATCCCTTACAAAGAGATGATCCTGCCCCAATTGGATGAGATAGACGCTTCCGCCCGCGCGCTTTTAGCCGTGAACACAGTCAAAAACGTAAACGGGAGGCTTGTCGGCTACAATACCGACGTATACGGGCTGAAAGAAATGTTTGCCTTCCATCATATGGACCCTGCCGGTTTGGCGGCGGTGGTGCTGGGCAGCGGCGGGGCGGCCAAGGCGGCGCTGCAGGCGCTTCACGAGCTGGGAGCGGCGAAGCTGTATGTGGCCAGCCGCAGCCCGGAGGGGAAAACATCTCCTTTGCCGAATACCTGTTACATCGGCTACGAGGATCTGGAACACATCTCCGGCGGGCTTTTGCTAAACGCCACGCCGGTGGGCATGTGGCCCCATGGGGACGCTTCCCCCGTGCCGGAAAGTATCGTCGCCCGGTTTGACGCCGTGGTGGATACAATCTACAATCCCTGGGAGACGCGGCTTTTATCCATGGCACGAAGCTTCAATAAACCCCGCTGCAACGGCCTGTACATGCTAGTGGCCCAGGCGGTGCGGGCGGAGGAAATTTTCTGGGAGAAAAGCATCCCGCAGGATATCACAAACACCATCTATCGGGAACTGTACGATAGGCTGGCGGGGTGACTACAGAAGTAACGAAATTCATATGGATTTGCCAAGCAATCACGACCTCCAGCAGAAAAGCCAATAAACAAACAACACCGTAGGGGCGATTTGTAATCGCCCGCCAAGTGGCATATCCGGGCCGCAACATGCGGGCGATTACAAATCGCCCCTACGGCATTCAGGCGAAGATGAATGGGTTTACTAAGCAATCACAATCCCAGGCAGAGAAGTCAACAGCATACGGCTTCGTAGATTGATTATCAATCGTACGCTTAGGCCTAGTAGCTGGGATGAAACAGGTGCGCACTTTATAATTGCCTACATTCCATAGCTTCTATAGTTGAAAGTCCAATATCCCGCTAAGGAGGTAAAATCATGCGCATCCTTTTGCTCAACGGTCCCAACCTGAACCTTACGGGGCTTCGGGAGCCCGATGTGTACGGCACGAAAAGCTATGAGGCCATTTGTACCCAGCTTCAAAAGGAGGCGGAGAAGCGGGATATCGGCTTGGATATCCGCCAAAGCAACCATGAGGGGCTTCTCATAGACTGGGTGCATGAGGCGTTTTTGAAAAAGTATGACGGCATCATTATAAACGCCGGGGCTTATACACACTACAGTTACGCGCTGCACGATGCATTAAAAGCAGCCGCGCTGCCTGCGGTGGAGGTGCATCTATCCAACATTCATGCCCGGGAGGAATTCCGCCATACCTCCGTAATCGCCCCCGCCTGTCTGGGGCAGATCTGCGGCTTCGGCCCCCAGGGCTACGTTCTGGCCATGGAGGCGCTTGTGCATCACATGAAGGAGCGCCGCGCATGAACATAGTAATCGTGGGTCTGGGCGTCATCGGCGGCTCCTTTGCCATGGGGCTGAAAAAAGCCGGTTATGACGCGGTGTACGGCATCGATACGAATGAGCAGACGCTATTAAAGGCCAGGGAGCAGGGCTATATTCTGGAAGGCGACAGGGATGGCGCAACGCTATTGCAAAAGGCGGATTTGACCATCCTTTGCATCTACCCCCACAGCGTGCCGGGCTTTTTAGGTGCCCATAAGAGTGACTTCAAGCAGGGATCTGTCATCACCGATGCCACGGGCGTTAAAAGCGCGCTGGTGAACCAACTGGAAAGCCTTCTGCCTGAAGGCGTCGATTTCGTGCCGGGGCACCCCATGGCCGGGCGGGAGAAGATGGGCTTTGACTTTGCCTCCGATGCGGTATTCAAGGGAGCCAACTATCTGATAACACCTCTTCCCCACAACAAGGAGGAAAGCCTGCGCCTGGTGGAGTCAATGGCGATGGATCTGGGCTTCAAGCGCGTGCGGCGCATATCCCCGGCAACCCACGACATGCTCATTGCCCATACCTCCCAGCTTCCCCACGCGATGGCGGTGGCACTCATCAACAGCGACCGGGAGGGCCGGGAAACGGGGCAGTTTATCGGCGACAGCTACCGGGACCTGACCCGCATCGCCAGGATCAACGGCGCTTTGTGGAGCGAGCTGTTTTTATCCAACAAGGATTTTCTACTGGAAGCCATCGGCGATTTTTCCGCCCAGCTTGGTTTGATCGAAGATGCGCTCCGCCGGGAGGACAAGGATGCGCTCATTCGGCTATTTGAAACCTCCACCGCTAGGCGGGAGAAGTTGGATTCGTAGGGGAATTATCTATGGAAACTTTTCGGGGACGGAGAGTGGTAGCAAAGCAACACTTTTTTTGATGCATTAAGACAATAGAATCAGATGTATACAAGGGGCAATGGAAAATATCTTTAAGGTGGGATAAAGCATTAGTTGTCGGATGAAATAGCAAAAAGGAGTTTAACATAATTTTTCCCACACATCGTTCCATGATAGATTATTAATACTAAATAGCAGTCTATTGTTTTTTCATTATTGCAAACTGTGAACAAAAGAGTGTACTGATAATGGAGCGAGCCACATATTTTCATTAATATAGCTACCATCAAATATTCTGAACGTGCTTTATAATATTGCTTTTACTAATAGGCCTAAAAAGAACGTCATATATAAACATATAAATGTTAGCATAATTTCCCTGATAACTCAACACAGTTTTATATTTCTATTCGCTTTCACATATAAGTCAAGAGTTATTCGAAAAAAACTGAGTTTTTCAGTATATTCATCAATTATTTCTTCTTCGCTTCTATTCTACCATCAAGGAAGCCGGAAATACCATGCAATAACAGGAATGAGAGCGTTGAAAAAAATTTGCTCGCAAAAAAAGCTCAACGCACCGTGTACCGCCGCCAGGGCTTTTCTTTTCACCATGCATACATCCCACCCACCCTGTGTATACTATCACTGCGCCTTCCTCCTTTCCCCTAGCAGCGATGCCGGGAGTTTATAGTTTACAGATTTGCCCCTAAAGTGTATTATAGTTTACAAGCATCACTGTCAACTGTTTATAGAAAAGCAGGCAAAACGTCAACTGAGCCCCCGTTGTGCGAATATGTATGGCGGGGAGCTTTTGATAGCTTCACTTCTGCACTTCTAAGCGCAAAAGTGTAGCTGTGAATATTTACAATAATGGGAAGTGATGGTAAGATTAAGCATGGGCGGTGACAGATAAATGAGTAAGACTAAGTACATTACGCTTGCGATATGTGTGGTTTGTATTATCTACCTTATATGGGCCTTTGTGGAAAAGCGCTTATCTCAGAAGAAAAAGGAAAAGCATGAAAAAGCGTCTACAATCGCTACTGTGTTAAGCATATTAGCATCGTTAGCTGTAGGTTTTGGCGCAATTCCACAGGAGCCGTACTTTTCTCCCCCAAAAACGATAAGCGCCAGTCCGGTAACTGTTCATATTGTTTCGCCAGATAATACAAAAATACTATATGCTGGGAACGAATATGAAGATCCCTATATTGTATATAAGAATCCCATTATCGTGAATCGATCGGCTACTATTAGAGCTCAAGCGATTGATTATTTTGGATGTAAGAGTAAATTAGTAACAGAAGAGTATATAATAATTACACCATCTCCGACTCCATCACCTACACCGACTCCATTCGTTCCGCCACCACAAAGAAATGGCTATGCCTTTGCCCCGGACGATGGCGTAGCCATGCGCGGAGCAGCCGATCCAAGCAGCATATTGGTTAGCATGCTAACCAAGGATGTTGTGGTGCATGTTACCGGTCAGGAGTATATGCACGGTTTGACTTGGCACATCGTGCAACATGACACTAAGTGGGGATACGTCCGTGCCGACCAACTTCGATGGCTTACTGACGAGGAAACGAATATATACTTGAATTCCCCGGGAAAATTTCCGAATTCGCCAGTGCTGTCGGAACAAAAAACAACCCCTACATCGACACCTACACCAAGGCAGACAACTCTTCCCCCCCCTCCCCCTACAACTCCGCCTCCGCCTAAGCCTTCGCCGGTAACGCCAGTTCCCATTCCACCGCCGACCTCGCCTTACTTTGATCCGCCCAGGGCTGGCGACAAGTTTAGGGTTGTGAATTGCGATAGTTTTGTCACTTTGCGATCGACGGCTGATGCCTATGATACGGATGGCTATAAAAAAATCGATAAAAACAATACCGTTAGTTATCAGCATTCTGATGGTTACGGTTTTTATTATGTTGATAGCTCGAAAGGGAAAGGATATATTTATGCGGGCTATCTTGCCCCAGTTGATCCCGATGCGATTAAGGTGCCAGGTCGCATCTCATCCTATGGCGGGTATTTTGGAAGCAGCGATACTATAATTAGCGGAATAAGGTTCAATATCTCAACTAAGCAAGACGTTATAAATCAGTTTGGGACGCCCCTTAGAGATGACACTACCAAGGTCATCATAAAATATGATAAGTATTGGTTCCACCTTAATCGTGCCGACGGGGAGGTTGTACGAATAGAGTTTTTTGGTTTAGGCACTGCGGGGCCGCGCGGGATCTCAATTGGCATGCATATATCCGATGTGCTTTCCGCGTTTAGTCAGAAGAATTATAGCGTGTTAGATCATGGCGGGACAAATGATTATATATGGTATACAAACGAAAGAGAAAAACTCGCGTCTCCTTATGGCTACATAAAGAACGAGGGCAGTGCAGGCAATGGGGTGATTAAATTCGTTGAAAATAAATACCACATGGATGTGACAATAGAGAATTCTTATGTTGTTAAGATGTCTGTTTATGTTGAGCAGTAGGGAGAAAAAACCAATAAAATCCATTTGATAGTCGCTATCCTTGGTGCTTTATTGTTTATAGCTTATACAGAAAATAGCATATTGGAGGAGTGGCCATGGAGAGGCGTATCCAGGATGCCCAGAAGAAAAAAGGAACAAGCAGAAGCAAAACTATCGCAGGCCATGTCAAACGTAGATCCTGCCCGAATACGGAACTTGCAGAAAAAATTATCGGCAGCATAGACAAACTGCAGCAGTTGCTGTACAGGCAGAAGCGGCGGGAGCTGAAAAAGGGCTGATTTATGCGGTGGTGTAAATGGCACCCGCATCCGCATAAATGCAGGTGGGTTATTTGGCGGGTTATTTGCGAAAAGGAAAAGCCCGGAGATGCTTTATTCTCCGAGCTTTTTTATGGTCTGGATGAGAGGATTTGAACCTCTGTCCTCTTAAAACCTATAGAAGTTTTTGGGGATGGGGTGCGGGGAAGGGCATTTTTTCAAAAAGGCCCTTCCCCGCTTTCTTTCCATAACCCCTCCCCTTGTATCCGCTCCCGGTTTATGGTAGCATGTCCCTGAAGGCAAGGTGTAGAAACGATGAAGAGCTTGCACATGGCGCGCATTGCCGCCGTATCTCCGAAGGTTCATTTGGGAGACTGTCAAAAAAATGCCGGGGAAATCATCGCCTGGCTGCCAAGGCTAAACGAAGAGCAGGTCCAGGCGGCGGTGTTTCCCGAATTATGCATAACCGGCTATACCTGCGGCGATCTGCTGCTGAATGAAACGTTGCAGCGGGAGGCCATTGCCGCCTTATTTGAAGTGGCTGCAAAAACCGGACCCATGGCTGTGATCGTGGGGCTGCCCCTTTCCAATCAAGGGCGGCTTTACAACTGCGCCGCCGTTTTGCAAAACGGGAAGGTACGGGGCGTGGCGGCCAAGCGCTACCTGCCCAACGGAGGCGAGTTTTACGAGACCCGCTGGTTCAAAAGCGGGCGGTATGCGCCGGAAAACATTATACTCTATGGCGAAACGATTCCCTTTGGCCTGAATCTGCTGTTCGAGGCGGAGGAATTCCGCTTCGCCATAGAGATCTGCGAGGATTTATGGGGGCCCAATCCCCCTTCCAGCGCCTATGCCCCGGCCGGTGCGGAAATCATTTTCAATCCCAGCGCCAGCAACGAGCTGGCCGCCAAGCATGATTACCGCCGGGAACTGTTGCGCCAGCAAAGCGCCCGCTGCTTCTGCGGCTATGCTTACGCTGGGGCGGGATACGGCGAATCCACCACCGATCTTGTATTCTCCGGGTTCTGCGGCATGTATGAAAACGGGCGCACGCTGAAGGAATCTTCCCGCTTCAAGCCGGAGGGTTCCTGCGCCATCGCGGATGTGGATATCCAGCGCCTTCGCTACCAGCGCCAGCGCACCGGCAGCTTTTTTGACAGCGATGCCGCTGTCATGCGCACCGTTCCCCTTTGTGAATTGCCCTCCTTTGCGCCGCCGTATAAGCGCCCCATCCCGCCATTGCCCTTCGTGCCGGAGGAAAGCCAGCGGATCAGCAGGTGCGACGAGATTACCTCCATCCAGACCATCGCGCTTTTCACCCGCTTAAGTGCGGCCAACCTTCGCAAGCTGGTGGTGGGCATCTCCGGCGGGCTGGATAGCGCACTGGCGCTGCTGGTGGCTGCAAGAGCTTTCCGTGAAATGGGCCTGCCGCCCGAAAACCTGCACGCCATCACCATGCCCGGCTTTGGCACGGGCCAGCGCACGCGTAAAAACGCCATGCTTTTGATGGAAGCCCTGGGCTGCACCATCCGGGAAGTGGATATCACCCCTGCCGTGCGCCAGCACTTTTCGGACATCGGGCAGGATGAAAGCGTGCACGACGTGGCCTATGAAAACAGCCAGGCCAGGGAACGCACCCAGATTTTAATGGACTATGCCAACCGCATCGGTGCGCTGGTGCTGGGCACCGGCGATTTGAGCGAAGCGGCCCTGGGCTTTTCAACCTATAACGGCGACCATATGAGCATGTACAACGTCAATTGCTCCATACCCAAAACGCTGGTGCGCACCCTGGTAAGGTATTTGGGGGAGAACGTGTTCGGCGGCGAAGTGCAGAAGGTGTGCGAGGACATTATCGATACCCCCATTTCTCCGGAGCTTTTGCCTGTGGACAAGGGCGAGCTTCAGCAGCGCACGGAGGAGATCCTGGGAGACTACGCACTGCACGATTTCTTCCTGTACCACATGATGGATTCCGGCAGCTCACCGGACCGCCTCTACGCTTTTGCACGACAGGCTTTCAACGGCGTGTACGCGGAGGATGCCATCCAAAAAGCGCTGAAGCTGTTTTTGCGACGGTTTTTTACCCAGCAGTTCAAACGAAGCTGCATGCCCGACGGGCCCAAGGTGGGCAGCGTGAGCCTTTCGCCCAGGGGCGACTGGCGCATGCCCAGCGACATGACAGGTTCCGCCTGGGCGGATTGGACGCCGAAGGAATAGACTAAGGGAAAAACCCAAGGAGATTGCACACAAATGATACGTTTGGAACGCACCCATAAGGATGATCCCCGCTTTCTTGCATTGGTATCGCAGCTTGACCAGGACCTATCCGGCCGTTATGAGGATGGCAACGCTTCCTATGCCCCCTTCAACAACCTGACAAAAATCACTGCCGTCGTTATCGCCTTGGAAGAGAGTGAGCCCGTTGGCTGTGGTTCTTTCAAGCCATATAACGAAAACGGCGTGGAGATCAAAAGGGTGTTCATGAGTCCCACCTTCCGGGGCCGTGGCATCTCCAAGCGCATGTTGGCAGAGCTGGAAACATGGGCTTTGGAAAAAGGATGTACCCATGCGGTGCTGGAGACCGGCCCGAATCAGCCGGAAGCCATATCGCTGTACGAAAGCATCGGTTACCGCCGCAGGGAGAATTTCGAGCCCTATGTGGGGCTTTCGGAAAGCATCTGCTATGAAAAACCCCTTTGGCCCAAATCGTGATCTATGAACGGGACCGGAACACCTACTATTCCGGCTGAGAGCTGCCCTGTTACATCAGCCATGAAATTCAGGATATCCATGACATCGTGCCCAGGGATGCCGCTTTTTTCAAAAAGGCCTACGGATTTTATACATTTTAATTCTTCATATCTTAATAATAAATATTGAAAAAAATCCATGATGGCGGGCGATTGATAATTGCCCCTATACCGAATATCGATAGTTATTGTATCTGCCGGAAACAGACTTATCAATGCATAAATGTTTTGAGTTGGTATAGGAGAGTGCCATGAACAAGGCTCTTTTTTGGGATTTTGACGGAACGCTGGTGAAAAGCCCGCATCTGTGGAGCACATCGCTGCTGCGCGCCCTGAAGGATGCATGGCCCGGCTGTTCCTGTACGCTTTCGGACGTGCGCCCGCATCTGCGCAGCGGCTTTCCCTGGCATACGCCTGACAGGGATTACTCCCGTATGACGGGGGATAACTGGTGGGAAACCATGTACCGTCATTTTGAAAAGGTCTGCCTGGCACTGGGCGCGCCGGAGGATATAGCTAAGCTGGCTGCCCGAAGCATCCGGGACATCCTTTTGCTCCCGGAGAATTATGCTTTGTATGAGGATACCTTACCCGTTTTGCAGCGGTGCAGAGAAATGGGATTTTCACAATACATCGTTTCCAACAACCATCCCGATTTGCGCAAGGTGCTCCACGATCTTGCTTTGACGCCATACTTTACGGATGTCATCGTTTCCGGGGAAATCGGCTTTGACAAGCCCCGGAAGGAGATTTTTGAGCACGCGCTTCAAAGAGCCGGTCATCCCGGCATATGCTTTATGATCGGTGACAACCCTGTGGCCGACGGGGAAGGGGCCCGGAACGCGAACATTTCCCCGCTGCTGGTACATTTGAAAGAGCCTGTTGCTGATTACCCCGCCTTTGATACGCTGGATCATGCTGTGGATTACATCCGGGAGGGATTGTATGCGGATTCGAATCATGACCAGGGAGGATTATGACGGGGTATATGCCCTGTGGACAGGAACGCCCGGCATGGGCATGCGCAGCCTGGACGATTCCCCCTCGGGCATCGGAAGGTTCTTAGGCCGGAATCCCGCTTCCTGCTTTGTTGCGGAGGAAGGTGATTTTCTGGCTGGCGCCATCCTGTGCGGCCATGACGGCCGCAGAGGATACATTTATCATGCGGCGGTGCATCCGGATTTCCGCAGGCAGGGCATCGGCCGGGCGCTTGTTCGATCCGCCCTTCAGGCTTTGGAAGCGGAGGGCATTTTGAAGGCGGCTTTGGTAGTGTTTGCGGCCAACGAAAGCGGAAACCGATTCTGGGAATCCATGGGCTTTTCTCAAAGAGGCGATCTTGTTTACCGCAATAGGAGTCTTAACGATCAAAACATCTGATACAAAAGGACATATGGCTTCCCGGAGGGGCCAGGTTATGAAGCATGAGCGCCCGCCCCTGACGCTAAGACAAGCGTTTCCTCCTTCCCCGCCCTGCGGCTGTGATGTCTGCAAGGCGTATTGCATGCGCCCCGGCTGGTGGACGGTGGAGGAAGCGGCCCTGGCCATCAAGGCCGGTTATGCCCTGCGCATGATGTTGGAGGTGCCAAGGGATCTTTCCTTTGGCGTGCTTGCCCCCGCTTTCTTCGGATGTGAGGGCAATTTTGCGCTGCAGGATCATGCCTACCGGGGCTGCTGCTTTCTGGCCAATGGCCTGTGTCAGCTGCACGGCACCGGCTTTATGCCGCTGGAATGCCGCTTTTGCCATCATGACCGCTGTGGGCAGGGCCCAAAGTGCCATGACGCCCTTGAAAAGGATTGGCGCACCCCGCCAGGGCAGAAGCTGGTGCTTGAGTGGGCGGCGATGACGAACATATGGCAGCGGTATGGTATGAGATTTTAATTGCTCTCGGGAGATACTTGTATGCTTTGGTAACCTAAAACGAAAGGAGATTTCCCATGTATATCGGTATTCTCGTTCATTCCCTGACCGGGCACACGCTTTCCGTTGCACAAAGAATGGAAAAAAAGCTGATGGAGCAGGGGCATACCTGCCGCATTGAGCGTGTAAGCGCCCGGGATGAGGAGGAGATTAGCAAGGGTCAGGTCATGCAGCCCATTCAACTGATCAACCCGCCGGATCCCCTGGCTTACGACGCGCTGATTTTCGGCGCTCCGGTATGGGGCTTTTCCCTCTCCAAGATCATGGATGCCTATTTGGACCGGCTTTCCAGGCTTTCAGGAAAAAAGGTTGGTTGTTTTATCACCCAATCTTTTGCCCATCCCCTCTTTGGCGGGAACCGTGCCCTGCGGCAATTGAAGGGTACCTGCCAGCAGATGGGTGCATCCTTATATGCCTCCGGCATCGTCAATTGGTCCAATTCCCGGCGGGAGGAACAGATCGAAAACCTGGTTCAGTCCTTTTCCAAAATCGGATGACGGGAGCGATGGAGGCACCACATGAAACGGAAAATGGAAATCATACGTGGTGGCCCAGGTGGAGGTGACGGTGAAGGACCATGCGATTGCCTCCGCCAGGATCTTGAAGCATCAAAACGGCCAAGACGGTGCCGGCGAAGCCGTGGTGGATAAGGTGGTTCAGTTTGACCCGCTTCAGGTGGATACGGTCACCGGCACCACCTACAGCAGCAAGGTGCTGCTCAAAGCCATGGGATACACGCTGCGCAAGGGCCTTGCTCCCTGAAAAGGCTGATAAAAAATGTAATATTTACCTGAAAGCCCTTTACAGGGTTTTCTTTTATGGATATCATCTATACATGTGAGCTTTGAAATGTGCTGGAGGGATCATTCATGAAACTGTTCATACGCCAGGCGCTGGCGCTGTGCCTGCTGGCCGTACTGCTGGCCGTACTGCTGCCCATGCCGGCCTTGGCGGAAGGCCTGCGGGGGTACGATACCAAGGCGGGCTATCAATATATCGCCTTGGGCACCTGGCCCCAGGAAGAAACCGGAGAAGCTGCCCCTATCCTCTGGCGCGTTCTGAGCGCAGATGGCAAGGAAGCGCTGCTGCTCAGCGAATATGTGCTTGGGGCCCGCCGCGTCCACCCTGTATACGAAGATTATGTGGATTTCGGCGGCGTGTGGAACCTGACGGATATGTACGATTTTTTGAATGAAACCTTCTTGCCGGAAGCTTTTGTAGAGGGCGAACAGGCGATGCTCATAGGCAGCGAGGAGCTTGGGACTGTTTTTCTTCCCTCGGGGGAAGACCTTTCCAATAAGGCCTACGGCTTTCGTGATAACAAATCCCGCATGGGCAAGGGTACACCGTATGCACTGGCCAACGGGTTGTTCAAGTATTCAACCAAGTTCAGCCCTTACTGGACCCGCAGCCAGTCCACCACCCTCATTTCCGGAGCCAGGTGCACCAAGGTAAAAGGCAACCTGGGCTATATTCGGGTGGTGGTGGAGGATGTAGGCTGGCGGCCCTCCTGCCGTTTGGATCTTGCCACGGCAGAAATCGCTTCCGGCGAAGGCACATTGGAATCGCCCTTTACGTTCCTAAGTCATTAAAGGCTGTAAGGAAGGGACACAATGAAAAGACTTGCCTGTTTTTTGCTTTGTGCGGTCCTGCTGGCGGGTTTGATCCCAGCCCAAAGCCTTGCAGAGCCGGCCGGTGCGGAGGATATTACCGCATTGGCCGAAATCTCTCCCCGTTCCCCCAAGCATGGCCTCAAATCCATCTCCGACCGGAAATATACCACTCCCTGGGAAACCGCATCCCGCAAAAACCCCTATGTGCAGGCGCTGCTCCCCCGGGATAAGCCTTGCGCCTCCCTGTATATTTGCTTTGGAAGGATGCCTGCTGCCTGGGAAGTGCAGACGCTGAAGGGGGACCAATGGGTCACGCTGGTAACCGGCGGCACAAGCTTCCTGCACGCGTATGTTCAGTTGCAAAGCCCTGTTGCCAAATTGCGCATCGCTGTGACGGATGCGAAAAAAACCTCCCTTTTGATCAACGAGCTGTTCCTGTTCGGCCCGGGGGAAGTGCCGGACTGGGTACAAAAATGGGAACCCACGGGGGAGCAGGCGGATCTGCTGGTGCTGGTAGCGCATCCCGACGACGAGCTTTTGTTCATGGGCGGCACCATCCCCCATTACGCGGTATCGCTGAAAAAGAGGGTGGTTGCCTGCTACCTGACGCCTTCCAACACTACCAGGAGCAGTGAGCTGTTAAACGGTCTGTGGTCCATGGGCGTGCGTACATATCCCCTGATCGGCCCTTTCCGGGATGTCTTTAGCTCGAAGTTGAAGGACGGTTACTCAAAGTGGGGCGGCAAGGAGAAGGTGCAGGCCTATGTGATGGGCGTCATCCGCAGTTTGAAGCCGGCCGTGGTGGTGACCCATGATGTGAACGGGGAATATGGCCACGGCGCCCACCGGGTATGCGCCGATGCAGCCATCTGGTGCGTGAAGCATGCGGCCGATCCTACCGCCGACCCTGCCTCCGCAAATCAGTACGGCACATGGGAAGTATCCAAGCTGTATCTGCACCTGTACCCGGAGAATGGCATCGAAATGGACTGGCGGATCCCCGATCCTGCCCTTTCAGGCCGTTCACCGCTGCAAGCCGCAATGGAGGCCTATACATTCCACGTGACCCAGCAGAACGCGGGCTCCGCGGTGATCGGAAAGGATTTTGAGGTTACCGACGAAGGGGAATTTGCCTGCAACCGCTTCGGGCTGTACCGCTCCCTGGTAGGGCCGGATGTTGCTAAGAATGATTTTTTTGAGAACATTCAAAACATACAATAAAGACGGACGGAGGTTTCATTTCGGCCATGCAATGTAAAAAATGGATTCCTGCGCTGCTTATGACTTTGCTCTTGCTGCTGCCCATGGGGGCGCTGGCCCTTGCAAATGCTCCCGTGCCTTCCACCATCAGAATAAGGGCTGCCGCCACGCCCAAACCCACCAGAACGCCTAAGCCTACCAGAACGCCCAAGCCCACCGCCACGCCCAAGCCGACCATCCGGCCGGTGAATTTCCCCACCCTGCCCCCCACCAATGAAAAGGGATTCCTTACGGAAGGGGAATTCGTGTATGAAAACGTGGAGGAAGGGTTGTGGATGTACGCTTCCCCCACGCTGAAGGTCCAAATCGAGCGGGTAAACGATCCCAACAAAGTCTTGGTTTGGTATGAAGCCCACATCTGGAGCGATATTGAGGCGGGTGAAAAGTTTGCCGCAGTCCCCTTTGACAAGGAAAAATGGGGCAAGGCAAAGCATGTGGAGCCGGAGCGCATTGCTGCGGAAAACAAGGTGGTGTTCGGCATGAACACCGATTATTACACCTACCGCACTGCCAGAGAGGGAACGCTGATGGTGGGTATCATCATCAGGGACGGTCAAATAATCAGCGAAAAGACATCTGTGTATCCCAGGTTCCGCTTTCCCACACTGGATACGCTGGCTCTTTTGCCGGACGGTTCCATGAAGGTATACCGCTCCGACGAGCTGACCGCCCAGCAATATCTGGACATGGGCGCAAAGGATGTGTTTGCTTTTGGCCCAATCCTGGTTCGGGATGGGAAAACCAATCCCGATGTGCTGGAGTTCGGCTACGGCAAGTCCAGCCAGCCCCGCTGCGCCATCGGCATGATCGAGCCCGGCCACTATTATGCTGTGCTGGTGGAAGCCAGGCTGAAAAAGGAAAGCGTGGGCGTCAGCGTACCCGAATTGATGGATATGATGCTGGCGGGAGGCTGTCAAACCGCCCTTAACCTGGATGGCGGCCAGACGGCGGTGATGCTGTTCATGGGCAAGCAGGTGACACGAATCGGTTCCTACGCCGGCGGAAAAACATCTCCCCGCAGCACGACGGAGATCATCGGCATCGGACGCTCCGAACAGGTGGCGTCCTGGGAAGACTAAAGCAATACAATACCATAGAATACAGTGGACGGCTTCCTCCTATTGTGAAGAAGCCGTCCACTGTTTATATGAAGTGTTCGTTATCACTACTTGGCTTTTCTTAAGATCTCATTTCCATACCGGTCATAAAGAACCGCGGTATCTTCCTTCTTCTGATTCCAGGGTTTGGTTTCTTCCTGCCAAATGAAATCGCCTGTGCCGCCTTCGCCGGCTAAGCGTATTGTCTGCCCCGGGGCCAGAACCGTACCGCTGGGGAAGACATAGAGCTCTCCGCCCTTTTGCGAAAATATCATATAGCCTGAAATGTCCGAGCAATCTCCGTCGTTTTGAATCGTGATCGTTTGCGCTTCCTTGTTGATCTCCGTGATCGACAGCTTGGCGGATTCATGCGTTACTGTTGGAGCGGTAATCTTTATTTCACCGTCATGCCGTATTTCCAGAAGCACGCCAATAGGGAAATCCTCCGTGATATAAATCTCCGCCCCACTGAGAGCAGACAAAACACGGGGATTGGCCGAATCGGCGTCCACGGTGGTATCCGTTGTGATCACCGCAATTTGCGGCGATACCGCCTTGGCAAACTGATCCGATGTCGCGTCGGGATTTCCGTGGTTACCAACCTTTAAAACGTTAGCAGAAACGTCAGCGCCGCTTTGAAGAAGTGTGGACTCCTCGGCAAATTGCATGTCGCCGGTTAGCAGCACCGTTTTTCCGTTTGCCTTCAGGCGCAGCACCAGGGAATTGTCGTTGTCATCCTCCTGATTGAGCACCAGCGGGCCGAGCACCTCCGCCTCAACGCCATTGTCCAGAGGAATGATCGTTCCAGCCGCCAGCTTTTGCAGATTCAGACCATGCTTGGAGGCGATTTCCTCATGTTTATTTTTTCCTTTTTTCGTCAGTTCGGTGAATTCCGCGCTATAGAGCATGCCGATCTTAACATTTTGGGCAAGCGCATCCATTCCGCCAATATGGTCGCTGTGGGTATGTGTGAGGAATACACCGTCAAGCGACGTGACCCCCATGGCGTTCAGCGCGCCGATCAGCTTGGGCGCCGAGGACTTTTCACCTGTATCCACAAGGTAATTCCTGGTATCGGTGCTGATCAGTATGGCGTCCGCCTTGCCCACGTTGATGAATAAAATCCGAACGGCCGCGTCTGTTCCTGGGGCGTATGATGCATCAATGGTTCCCGGCAATACAATCAGCATCAGCGCCAGCGAGATTGTCCCTAACCTATGCAAAATTTTTCGAATCATTTGAAGAACCTCCCGCTTAAGGTACTGACAGGAGGATATACGATCTAAATTAACGTCACATTAAGCAGGAAAGACGAATTGAAAAGAGCTGCCCTTTCCCGGGGCGCTTGCTACATCGATCTGCCCGTGATGCGCTTCCACAATCCAGCGGACCATCGAAAGACCAAGCCCGGCACCCTCCCCGCTGCGGGATGGATTGACCTGATAGAAGCGGTCCCAGATACGCTTCTGTTCCGCTTCGGGGATTCCGTCGCCGTCATCTGCAACGCAGCCGGCAAGCCGGCCATCTTTTCGGTGCAGTGAAACCTGAATATTCTGCTTGCCAAACTTTACGGCGTTGTCAATAAGGTTGATCATCATCCGCATCAGCAGCGTCTCATCGCCGGTGATGGATAGGCCGGGTTCTATATCCATATCAATCCTGATTCCTTTTTCCTCCGCCACTTCCCGCTGCTGTAAAACGACCATCTCCATCAACTCGGAAAGGTTGAGCGTTTCCATTTGAAGGCTTTGCCTGTCTGATCTGGCCAGCATCAAAAGCTGGGAGATGAGGGCGGATGTCTTGCGGGCCTGCTGGAGGATGACCTGCAGCGCTTCCTGTGCCGCGTCCGGATGCTCTATGGCATATTCGCTCTGGGCGATGATCACGCTGGTCGGTGTGCGCAGCTCATGGGATGCATCGGCGGTAAACTGCTTTTCCTTTTCAAAAGACAGCTCCAGCCGGTCCAGCATACCGTCAAAGGTATGCGCCAGATCATGGATTTCATCCTCTTCCTTTGGAAGACCAATACGTTTGGATAGGTCACGGCCTTCGCCGATGCGTGCGGCGGTCCTGACAATTTTTCGGACAGGCAAAAAAGCATGGCGCGTAATTTGATATCCGCCCACTGAGGCCAGCAGTACAAGGAACGGCAGAGTGATCAGGGCAAGGCGAAGCATCGTGCCTAAAGCGCTTTCCGCCGGGGACAGCGGGGCGATGCCGCGTACCCAAACCGTGCCATAGCCTTTAATATCCTTTGAAATATCATAGACATACCAACTGTTTCCCATCGCGCCGGCAGTACGCATCTGCTGATTGGAGAAGGCTACGTTTGCAGGGAAATCCTTCGGCATTTTTCCATCCAGAAAAGTGTTAAGGCCGTCGTAGACCGTCAGGTACATGCCGTGGCTTAAAAAGTCAATATCGTCCGTCTCCAGATCACCATCGTCAAAATCGATATCCTTCATCGCTTCCGAAACGGCTTCCATGAGCTCCGATTTTGCGTTTTCTTTGGTTTGGTAGTCGCCCATCGAAAAAAGGAACAAAAGCACGCAAGCCACGACGATCACCAGGAAAACGGTATACCATACGGTTATCCTTGCTTTGATGGACAATTTGCTCATGATTCCTCCCGTATCACATATCCCGCGCCGCGAATCGTATGAATCAGCTTCCTATTATGGCCGTCGTCAATCTTGCGCCGCAGGTAACGGATGTAAACGTCGATCACGTTGGAACCGCCTTCATATTCATAATTCCATAGGTGCTGCGATATTTTGTCTCTTGAAAGCACGATCCCGGCGTTTCTCGCCAGGTATTCCAGCACGTCAAATTCGCGGCTTGTCAGTTCCACGGCCACTCCGCCGCGGGCGACGGTCCGCTTGTCGCAATCGACGGTCAAATCGTCTATCTCAATGCAGCTGCTGATCAAATTTTCGTTTCTGCGGATGATGACCCGGATGCGTGCCAGCAGCTCCTCAAACGCAAAGGGCTTCACAAGATAATCGTCCGCTCCCGCGTCAAAGCCCTTGACACGGTCGCCGATGGCGTCCTTTGCCGTCAGCAGCAGCACGGGCGTCCTGTTCCTGCTGCTGCGCATTTCGCGCAATACCTCCATGCCGCTTCGGCCAGGCAGCATGATATCCAGCACGATGGCGTCATACTCGGCACAGCGGATATGGTCCAACGCATCGTTTCCGTCCGTGCAGGAATCGACGCTATAATGCTCCCGGACAAGCCGTTTGACAATCACATCATTCAAATGAGGTTCATCTTCCACTACCAATATACGCATCCTTTTCTCCTTCCCCGGTGTGAACGTGTGGATATGCAAAGGGTACTCCGGCAACATGAAGGGCACATTAACTTTTGACAGCGGCAGGCCTAACTATACGCTAGCACATACCGAAAGCAAATGCAATCCATGGGTTGTGCGGTATCACCTTCTCCCATTTAGTTGGAGAAAAACCACAGCTTCGCCTGGTGGATGATAGCCTGTGAATATGCAAGTTGCGCAGCCGAAAGAATAAAAGGAACAGTAAAGCGGAAGGGCAGTGAAATGAAGCGTGAGCACATGCTGGTGATAGGCCCTCATATTTCAACGGCCAGAGGGTACCTAAAAGCCGCAGAAGATGTGATTGCCATGGGGGCAAATACCTTTCAATTTTTCAGCAGAAATCCAAGAGGATCAAGCTTCCGGCCGAATAACTTAAAGGACGAGGAAGGATTTCAGTCTCTTAGGCAAATACACCATTTTGGGCCAATACAGGCCCACATGCCTTATACGGTCAATCTCGCAAGCCAAAATCAGGCGGTATATGAATTCAGCAAACGCGTGCTGAAAGAAGATATCAAGAGGATGGATGATTTAAATATAGAATATGTTGTGCTTCATCCCGGCAGCCATACCGGTTCGGGTGTTGACGAGGGCATAAAGCAAGTGGCCCTTGCGTTGAATGACACGATGGACGGAAAGGAGAAGATAACGGTATTGCTTGAAACAATGCCCGGCAAAGGAACAGAAGTAGGTTTTAGGTTTGAGCATTTAAAAGGGATCATGGACTACGCGGTATGCAAAAGCAAGCTTGGAATCTGTATGGACCTATGCCACCTGTATTCCTCCGGATATGATATCAAAAATTGCCTGGATTCCGTTTTGGAAGAAATGGACCGCCTGGTTGGTTTTGAGAAGCTCAAGTCGGTGCATGTAAACGACAGCCTGTTTCCCCTCGGCTCCGGAAACGACAGGCATACTCCCGTTGGGAAAGGAGAAATAGGATTAAAAGCTGTCATAGATATGATGAAGCACCCATATATAAAGAATCTCCCGTTTTATCTTGAAACGCCTTTGGATCATGAGGGACATAAAAGAGAAATAGAAATGATCAGAAGCGCTTGGGGTTGAATAATTAGTCCTGTGCGGTACCCGATTTTTGCGTTAATATATACTAGGCCATTGGATAATATTAATCCGCTTGTTCCGCCATATCAGCCATGCCTTTTTCATACAGGCGGGGCTTTTTGATAAATCCAAGCTTTGTTTCCGAAACGATCACCGAGAAAAAGATCAGCAGAAAGCCGGCTGCCAGACGCGGCGTCAGCGTTTCCCCATAAAAGATCATGGAGAAGGCTACCCCGAACACCGATTCCAGGCTCAGCAATATGGAGGCCGCCGCCGGATGCGTGTATTTCTGCCCTATGTTCTGCATCAAAAGCGCGCCGGTAGTGGCGAACACCGCCAGGTATAAAAGCCCGTACCAGCTTGCAGCCGGGATGGCGGCGGGAAACGTCTCCGTGGGCAGGGAAAGACTCCAGCAGCAAACGGCGGCTGCGCCGAACTGCACAAGCGTCAAAAGCACAGGGTCCTCCTCCTGGCTCACCTTTGCCACCACCACGATGTGTACGGCATATAGGATGCCGCCGGCAAGCGTCAACGCGTCGCCGACGCTTATGGAAAAATCCCCCGTCAGGGATACCAGCCCGATGCCCCCAAGGCACAGCACTCCGGCCAGGCAATTATAAATGTCCGGCCTTTTTTTGGTGACCACCCAGAACAGGAATGGCACTATGATGCAATAGATCGCCGTCAAAAAAGCGTTCTTGCCCGGTGTGGTATCTATGAGCCCCAGCGTTTGCAGCGTATAGGCGCCAAACAGCAAAAAGCCGAGCAGCGCACCACGGCCCAGCGTTTTAATGGTGATCCCCTTCATCCGCTTGAAAAAAATCAGGCACAAAAGCCCGCAGCCGATAGTGAAGCGGATGGCCAGCAATGCGAACACAGGGAACACATCCACTGAATTTTTCATTACAAAAAAAGAACTGCCCCAGATCAGCGAGGCGGCCAATAGCGCCAGCTTGCTCAATACCGGATACTTTTGCATAACATCCTTTCTTTTGGGGCTCCGCCCCAAACCCCGCCCAAGGGATACATCCCTTGGGAATCCCTGTCTAATGTTATAATGAAGGGCAAATTCTTCCCAGTGCATAGAATGGATGACGTTACTGAATTTTGGGGCTCCGCCCCAAACCCTGCCCAAGGGATACATCCCTTGGGAATCCCTATCTAATATTATGGTGAAGGGCAAATTCTTCCCAGTGCATAGAATGGATGACGTTACTGAATTTTGGGCTCCGCCCTAAACCCCGCCCAAGGGATGCATCCCTTGGGAATCCCTATCTAGTATTATGATGAAGGGCAAATTCTTCCCAGTGCATAGAATGGATGACGTTACTGAATTTTGGGGCTCCGCCCCAAACCCCGCCCAAGGGATACATCCCTTGGGAATCCCTATCTATTATTGTGATGAAAAGCAAATTTCCTTTGAACGCATATAATAGACGGCGCTGCTGAAAATACTTATCCCACGCAGTCTTCCCAGTATCATACAGCCTGACCCTGTTTCCGTCAATGTTCTTTGGGGGGTGACGCCCAAATTTTTCTGTGGCAGCCCCTTGACAATGGCTTCAAATGGTTTACAATGAAAAGGTCAAAGATAGTCAAATAAAGCCCGCAAGGGAGGAACCGATATGAACACCAACAAATTTACGCAAAAATCCATGGAAGCGCTGAAGGAAGCCCAGCGAACAGCCATCACCTATCAAAACGTGCAGGTGGAGCAGGTCCACCTTTGCCACGCCCTTCTGGCCCAGCCGGAGGGGCTGATCCCCCAGCTTCTGAACAAAATGAATATCGATGGCAGCCTGTTGGCATCTGCCATGGAGGAATCGGTGAGCCGCCTTCCCAAAATGTCCGGACCGGGCCGGGAGCCGGACAAGGTCTACGTTTCCGCCGATGTGGAAAGGGCACTGCTGGCGGGGGAGCAGCAGGCCGGTCAGATGAAGGATGAATATTTATCGGTGGAGCACATCTGGCTGGGCCTGATGGAGAGGCCTGACCGGCTGGTGAAGCCCATTTTTGACCGGTTCCAGGTCAAAAAGGATGCTTTCCTTAACGCGCTGTCCAGCGTGCGCGGCGCAGCGAGGGTAACAAGTGACAGCCCGGAAAATACCTATGATGCGCTGGCCAAATACGGCGCTGACCTGACGGCGCTGGCCAGGGCACAAAAGCTGGACCCGGTAATCGGCCGGGACAGCGAGATCCGCAATGTGATCCGCATCCTCTCCCGCAAGACGAAGAACAACCCTGTGCTCATCGGTGAGCCCGGCGTGGGCAAAACGGCCATTGCAGAGGGCCTTGCCATCCGCATCGTGCGTGGTGACGTGCCCGAAAGCCTCAAGGACCGCAGGCTCTTTTCCCTGGATCTGGGCAGCCTCATCGCCGGGGCCAAGTTCCGGGGCGAGTTTGAGGAACGATTGAAGGCCGTGCTGGTGGAAATCAAAAAAAGCGAAGGCAAGACCCTCCTTTTCATCGATGAGCTGCACAACATCGTGGGCGCCGGCAAGGCGGAAGGGGCCATGGACGCGGGCAATTTATTGAAACCCATGCTGGCCCGCGGTGAGCTGCACTGCATCGGCGCCACCACCCTGGACGAGTACCGTAAGTATATCGAGAAGGACGCCGCCCTGGAGCGCCGCTTCCAGCCCGTAATGGTGAACGAGCCCACGGTGGAGGATACCATCTCCATCCTGCGCGGTCTGGAGGAGCGCTACGAAGTGTTCCACGGCGTCAAGATCCAGGATGGCGCTTTGATCGCCGCCGCCACGCTTTCCAACCGCTATATCACCGACCGGTTCCTGCCCGACAAGGCCATTGACCTGATCGACGAAGCCTGTGCCATGATCCGTACGGAAATCGACAGCCTGCCGGTGGAGCTGGACGAGATCTCCCGCAAGATCATGCAACTGGAAATCGAAGAGGCGGCCCTAAAAAAGGAAGCGGATGAAGATAACCTTTCCCGGGAGCGCTTGCTTCATTTGCAAAAGGAGCTTTCCGACATGGGGGCGGAATTTGCCAGGCTGAAGGCCCAATGGGACAATGAAAAAGCGGCTATCTCCAGGGTGCAAAAGCTGCGGGAGGATATTGAGCGCCTGGGGGCTGAAATCGAGAAGGCCGAGCGGAACTATGATTTGAACAAGGCCGCCGAGCTGAAATACGGCGAGCTGCCCCGGCTGCAAAAGGAACTCAAGGAAGAGGAGGCCATTGCCGAAAAGAACAAAACAAGCCAGAGCCTGCTGCGCGACAAGGTCACCGAGGAGGAGATCGCCCGCATCGTGGCCCGCTGGACGGGTATTCCCGTGCAAAAGCTGGTGGAGGGTGAGCGGGAAAAGCTTCTGCATCTGCCGGACATTTTGCATCAGCGTGTGATCGGCCAGGACGAGGCGGTTAAGAAGGTTTCGGAGGCCATCCTCCGCAGCCGGGCGGGCATTGCCGACCCCAACCGGCCCATCGGCTCCTTCCTGTTCCTGGGTCCTACGGGCGTGGGCAAGACGGAGCTGGCCAAGGCGCTGGCCCAGACACTGTTCGACGAGGAAAAGAACCTGATTCGCATCGACATGTCGGAATATATGGAAAAGTTCTCCGTATCCCGCTTGATCGGCGCGCCTCCAGGCTATGTGGGCTATGACGAGGGTGGGCAATTGACCGAGGCCGTGCGCCGCAAGCCCTATTCCGTGGTGCTTTTTGACGAGATTGAAAAGGCCCATCCCGAAGTGTTCAACGTGCTTTTGCAGGTGCTGGACGACGGGCGCATTACCGATTCCCAGGGCCGGACGGTGGATTTCAAAAACACCATCCTCATCATGACCAGCAACCTGGGCTCCTCCGACATTCTGGAGGGCATCGGCGCGGACGGGAAAATTTCCGAAGAGGCCCGCCGGCGGGTGGAGATGCTGCTTAGAATGCAGTTCCGTCCGGAATTTTTGAACCGTATCGACGAGATCGTATTCTACAAGCCGCTTACCAAGAAAGAGATCGGGCACATCGTTACGCTGCTTTTAAGCAACCTGCAAAAGCGCCTGGAGGATAGGCAGATCACCATCACTTTGACCGGCGCGGCCAAGGAAGCGGTGATCCTGCAGGGCTTTGATCCCGTATATGGCGCCCGGCCACTGAAGCGCTTTTTGCAAAGCCGGGTGGAAACGCTGGTGGCCCGCAGGCTCATCCAAGGGGATGTGCATGCAGGTACGACGCTCACCGTGGATGTGGATGGTAAAGGGGAATTGTATATCCGGGAGTAACTTTTCATAGACTGTGGCAAATCCTCCAATGGAGGCCATGCCATGCTGTATAACAGAGCCGAGGCTGTCGCCTACGCCCACGAATGGGCCTACCGCCGTAATCCGCGGTTTTATGATTTTCAAAACATCGGCGGAGACTGCACCAATTTCAATTCCCAGTGCCTCTACGCCGGGTGCGGCGTGATGAACTATACCCGGAACACGGGATGGTATTTCATATCCCTGAACAACCGGGCCCCCGCATGGACGGGGGTCCCGTTTTTGTACAACTTCCTTGTAAGTAACAAAGGCGCGGGGCCCTATGGACAGGAATTGCCGCTGGATCAGGCCATGATCGCGGACGTGATCCAATTAAGCCCCGACGGATACCGCTTTTCCCACTCCCTGTTCATTGTGGAGGTGGGTTCTCCTCCGGCCCCGGAAAACATACTCATCGCCACCCATACCCTGGATTCGGACTACCGGCAGTTGAGCAGCTACACCTATGCAAAAAGACGCCTGATCCATATCATCGACGCCAGAAAATGAAAAAGGAGAATGCTCCGGTAAATTCATACAGTCATATTCGCTTGGTTTACAGAAATAACAGCCTGTGATACCATAGAATAACGCGGAATCGGGCATAAAAACGCCTGCTTCCGCGCACAAAAGTGCAGGGAGAGCAGGCTTATGCTGAATATTGAGCGCGTGGATGACATATTGAAGGAGCTAAGGCTGAAAAAGGCCGTGCTGGTGAGCCAATTGTCCAAGCAGTACGGCGTCAGCCCATCCACCATCCGCCGGGATTTTGCGGAGCTGGAAAAGGAGGGCCTGCTTCGGCGTACCTATGGCGGGGCCATGCTCATCGAGCATCAGACCAGCGAGATACCCTATACCATACGTACCTTTGAAAACAAGGCGGAGAAAAACATCATCGGCAAGCTGGCGGCCAAGCTGGTTAGGGACGACATGCATATCTCCCTGGACTGTACCAGTACCGTGGCCCACATGGTGCGCTTTCTGGGCAAGAAGAGCAATCTCAAGATCCTTACGAACAGCGCCCAGCTGGCCCTGGACTGCCTGGATAATATTCCCGGTGTGCAGATCTGCTGCACCGGAGGCTGGCTGAACACCTTCGCCAGAGGCTTTACGGGGGAGGCCGCCCGCCAGCGGGTGGCGGATTTTACATGCGATGTGCTGTTCTTTTCCGCCAGATCCATCTCCATGGAAAACGGCGTCACCGACGTAAACGAGGAAGACGTATGCATCAAAAAGCAAATGCTCAAATGCGCCCGCAAGGCGGTGTTCCTATGCGACAGCTCGAAGTTTGACCGCACATCCTTCCGGTATTTTTGCGGCATTGATGAAATCGACTGCCTTGTAACAAATGAAAAACCATCAAATGAATGGCTGGAGGCTTTTGCAAAAGCCAATGTAAAGTTGATCTATCCCAAGGATAACAATGAATAGTGAATATTGAATATTGAACAGTGAACAGTATAAATTCGAATAACAAACTTATACTGTCCATTATTCATTGTTAACTGTTCATTGTTCACTGCTCAGTACGCCCACCAATATTTCTTCCGCTTTATCAAAGCATATGGGATTGGCTGCCAGCACCGGCGTCTTTTGGTCAAAGTGCAGCGGCCCCCGGCCCGGGCTTACAATCATGCCACCCGCCTCTTTTACGATCAGCGCGCCGGCGGCAAAGTCCCAAGGCGAGAGGATGAGCTCCCAGTATATGTCGCTGCGGCCGCAGGCCACATCGCATAGATCGATGGCCGCGGACCCGGTTCGCCGGAGATCACCTGCGGCCAGCAGGAATTTTTCCGCCGCCTTCATGGTTTTGCCGGCCAGCGCCGCATCATAGGGCGAGGTGCCCATGCTTACCAGCGCCCCTTGAAAATCCTGGCCGGATACGTGTATCGGCTGACCGTTCAAAAATGCGCCTTTCCCCTTTTCTGCATGGAAAAGCTCTTTGGTATAAGGGTTCAGTATGGCGGCCAGCACGGGTTCCCGGTTTTGCAAAAGCGCCACCGAAATGGAGGAACACTTGCGCCCCCGCATAAAGTTGGTGGTGCCGTCGATGGGATCGATCATGAATGTGGCTGCATCCGTCAGCGCTTCGTTTTCTTTTTCTTCCGCAAAAAAGACGGCTTCGGGTGCAGCTTTTTTAAGTTCCTCCATTAAAAAGGCCTGCACACCTAAGTCTGCCTGGGTCACGAAATTGGCATGGCCTTCCTTTTGATACACCTTAAGCTGGTCAAAGCCCAGCATTTTTTCTCCGGCCGCAAGGATGATGTCCAGCAGGGTTTTTTGCATGGGACCTCCGTTAGCATTAATTATGAAGGAGCCGCACCGACTGGCGGGATACCAGGCGCACCGGCAGTACCACGCTGCGGGGCGTGGCATGATTCTGGCCCTGCAATGCGTCGATGAGCATCCGGGCCGCGATGACGCCCTTTTCCACCACGTCCTGATGGACGGTGGTAAGCTGCGGGCTGGTGAGGCGGGCGATGTTCAAATCGTCAAAGCCTACGATGGATATATCCTCCGGCACCCTTCTGCCCGCTTCTTGAAGGCCTGAGATGAGCCCGGCGGCCAGGATATCGGCGGTGGCGAAAATGGCGGTGTAATCATGGCGCTGCGCCAGCTCCCGGCCAAGGGCCGTGCCCTGCTCAATGCCGATCTCCCGCTGATACACGTTTTCCATCCTCACCGGCACAGAAAATTCCGCCAGCGCCTGGCAATAGCCCTTGAAGCGGCGGGCCAGCACACCCTCCTCCAGGATGGGCGGGCCGCAGAACAAAATATCCCGGTGTCCGCTTTCCAGAAGGTGCTTTGTGCCGATATACCCGCCCCGCTGGTCCTCCAAGCGCACCTGCAGCACCTGGTCGTTTTGAATGTAGCTGTCGATCAGCAGGATGGGTGTCTTTTGCGCCATCAGGCTTTCATAAAAGTCCGTAGGGAAAATACCCGTCAGGATCAGCCCGTCCAGATTCCAGTTATTCAAAAGGGACAAAAGCTCCGGTACGTTGTCGATGGTGCGCACCATCAAATAATACTCCCGTTCCCGAAGCGTTTGTTCGATCCCCGCCAGCAGCGCGCCATGGAAGGGATCCTGGAAAAATCCGCCGCTTGTGAGGGGTACCAGGTGATTAATGACGCCGATGATCCGGGATGCGTTGTTGACCAGCGCCCTGGCCGACATATTGGGTATATACCCCAGGCGCTCAATGGAGACCCGAATCCTCGCCACCATTTCCGGCGATACGCGGCCCACGTTTCCATGAATCACATTGGATACCGTGGTGGTACTGACACCTACCGCCCGCGCCACATCCTTGATGGTGGACAACCGTTTTGCCCCCTTTGATTTTCCTGGGCTATGTACGGTTATTATAGCATAGAATGGCTGGTTTGCAAGGAAGGTGCGCCTTATGATTATCCCAGCCGCCGCACAGATTCCCGCTCCACCAACTCCACATCCAAAATAATGTTTTCGGCAGGGGAATCATTGTTCCCGATGTGCCGGAAAAGAACGTCGACGGCAATCTGCGCTTTGCGGCGGATATCCTGGGCGATGGTCGTCAGGCGTGGGGCGGTATATGCGCCATAGAACAGGTTGTCAAAGCCGATCAGGGAGCAATCTTCCGGCACACGCAGGTTAAGCGTGCGCAGATAGTCCATCAGGCGGATGGCCTCGATGTCGGCGGCAGCAAAAAACGCGGTGGGGCACGCAGGGCTCAGGCAGAGCCTGCGGATGGGCTCATGGAAGTCTGTTTCGAAGATAATGCGGTCCTCAGGAAGTGCCAGCCCCGCTTGATTAAGGGCGGCGCGCAGCCCGTTGAGGCGCTGGCGTACGACGCTGCTTCGTTCCGTGGATATGCCCAGGAAGGCAATCTCCCTGTGGCCCATGCCGATGAGGTACCGGCCTGCCAGCTCACCGCCCTTGTAGTCGTCCAGGCCGATGTTGGTCACCTGACGCACCTTGCTGTAGGAATCGGTGAACACCAGGGGGATCGTATTGTCCTCCTGGATGTTGCGCATGTCTTCGTCAAACATGCCCAGAAAGACGGCGCCCTCCACATTCCATGTACGCAGCCGTTGCGTTATTTCCCGGTAATCGTTTACATAATAGACAATGGGGGAGTAGCCCCGGCTTTGTACGTAATAGCAGATATGGCCGGTCATCATGGCGTCGTGGGGATACTCCAGCGCGTTTTCCTCCCCCTGCAGGATGACGGCGATAAGGCGCGTGGATTTGGAGGAGAGGCTGCGCGCGGATGAGTTGGGCACGTATCCGTGCTCTTTGATGATGTGTTGCACCCGCGCGATGGTCTGCTTGGATACCTTGTTGAATTGCTTGTTGACCACGCGGGATACGGTCATGGGGCTTACCTCTGCAAGCCTGGCAATGTCTTTTATCGTCATCATAGCCACATCACTCCAATATAAGGTTACCGTTAATCCTAAGTCCCAAATAAGAACCCATTTATACTGCTATTATACATGATATACCAGCACATTACAAGGCGGATTTTTTTGTCATACAGTCTTTTTTAAAATAAATGTGTAAAAGCAGTTGACTTTTTAGGCCAATTGGTATATTCTCTGTTTAGGATAACGGTAACATAACGGGCGGGCAAAAATACTCGATTTTCTGCCGCTCCCAGGCCATCCTGGACTGGAAAGGAAGGTTTATATATGGTCGCGCGTGACGCATTGCCACAAAGACGTCCTTCCATGCGCCTGGGGGCGTTAAGGCAAATCCGGCGAAATGCAGGATTGTATCTTTTGCTGGTGCCTGCAGTGGTGTTGGTCATCCTGTTTGCGTATTGGCCGATGTATGGCATTTCGATTGCTTTCAAGGATTTTTCTGCGCCGCTGGGCATTGCGGGCAGTCCCTGGGCCGAACCGTTTTATAAGCACTTCCTCAAATTCTTCAACAGCTATCAGTTTGGCAACACGGTTAAAAACACGCTCTGGATCAGCTTTTATACGCTGGTTGTCTCCTTTCCATTTCCCATCATTATGGCGCTGGGCATCAACCAGATGCAGGGCAGGCGGTTCAAACGCTTTTTCCAGACGGTCATTTACCTGCCGCACTTCATTTCCACGGTGGTCATGATCGGCCTCCTGTTGATTTGGCTTTCGCCGTCGGCGGGCTTGATCAGCGGCCTGTACGGCCTGTTCGGCCAGCAGGCGCCGAACCTGATGGGCGACAAAAACGCTTTTGCAAGCATCTATGTCTGGAGCGATATCTGGCAGCATATGGGCTGGAACAGCATCATCTATATCGCGGCGCTCGCCTCGGTAGATCCCTCGCTGTACGAGGCGGCTACCGTCGATGGCGCAAGCCGGTTCCAGAAGATCCGCTATATTGATTTCCCGATGATTTTGCCCACGGCATTCATCCTGCTGATCATGAACGCCGGCCAGGTGATGAACCTCGGCTTTGAAAAGGTATTCATGATGCAGAACAATCTTAACTTGGCCGTCAGCGAGGTAATCTCCACATACGTGTACAAGATCGGCATCACCCATACGCAATACAGCTATTCTACCGCAATCAACCTTTTCAACACAATGGTCAACGTTATCCTGCTTGTCACGGTCAACCAGGTATCCAGGCGGCTGAGCGAAAACAGCTTGTGGTAAGGAGGATCGCCTATGCATGCAACACAGCCGAAGCGCAAAAGGGTAAAAAGCAGCGGAGCGGATTTGGTGTTTGACATCTTTACGTATGTCATCGCGATCCTGATCCTGATTATCATCATTTACCCGCTGTTTTTTATCATCATTGCTTCGTTTTCCAACCCGACCGCCGTGGTCAACGGCCGTGTCTGGTTCTGGCCGGAAGGATTCACGCTGGAGGGCTACCAAGCGCTGCTGGAGGCGCCGCAGCTGTGGGTAGGCTACAAAAACACGATCCTCTACACACTGGTGGGTACGCTCGTCGGCTTGGCCTTCAACATTCCTGCGGCCTACGCTCTTTCCCGCAAGGACCTGTATGGACGCCGGGTGATCAATATTTTCTTCCTTATCGTTATGTTTTTTTCAGGCGGCCTGATTCCTACGTTCCTCGTGGTACAGCGCCTTGGACTATACAACACCTTCTGGGTTATGGTACTGCCATTTTCTATCTCAATCTTCAACATCATTGTCGCCCGTACCTTTTTTGAAACCAGCATTCCCGGCGACCTGCTGGATGCGGCCCAGGTGGATGGATGCAACAACCTCCGCTTCTTCTTTCAGATTGTGCTTCCGCTTTCCAAGGCTATCATCGCGGTCATCGCGCTCTGGACAGCCATTCATCACTGGAACAGCTTCTTCAATGCCCTGATTTACCTGCGGGATGAATCCCGCCAGCCGCTGCAGCTGATCCTGCGCAACATACTTATCACTAACCTGCGCATGTTTGCCGTCACCACGGGCGAGGCTGCGCTGGAGGCGGTGCGCAAGGCCAACCTGTTGCGCTATACGTCCATCATCGTAGCGACCCTGCCGATCCTCTGCTTCTATCCCTTCATCCAGAAATACTTCAACCAGGGCGTCATGATCGGCGCGGTGAAGGGCTGATCCCTTTGGAATCAGGCATGAAAGCGCCCCAAGGCTTCCATGCCGGATGGATAAATTTCCCCAAATATGAAAAAGGAGTGATCCCATGAAAACGCGCAACCGTTCCATGACTCGCGGCCTATCCCTGTCTTTGTGCCTGGCCATGCTGCTGACATGCCTCTCCGCCTTCCCGGCGTTGGCAGAGACGCCCGTGGAGCTGACAGTGCTGACCATGCGCTGGGGCGACCACGGCGACACGTTCACAAACAACCAGTGGCTCAAGGACACCGAGGCCAAGCTCGGCGTCAAGATCAACTGGCAGGTTGTTTCCAGCAATGACTGGGAAGAGCAGCGCGGGATCCTGCTGGCCGGCGGCCAGCTGCCGGACATCTTCATCGGCAACCAGACGATCCGTGATGCGGACGTCGCCAGCAACCGTGCATACTTCCTGGAACTGACGGATGTGGTGGAGCAGTATATGCCCAACTACAAGCATGCGCTGGAAGCCATTCCTGCGATGAAGAAGATCGTCACCGAAGCGGATGGAACCATGTATTCCTTCTCCAAGATCCAGCCCGCCCGTCCCACCGTCCGCAATCAACTGATCATCAACAAGAACTGGCTGGACGCGGTTAAAAAGGAAGTGCCCACGAACATCGAAGAGCTCAAGGACGTCATGGTAGCCTTTAAGGAAGGCGATCCCAACGGCAACGGCAAGGCCGATGAAATCCCCTATAGCCACAATGGCGATATCCCTTCCGACTGGTTCAGCCCCTTTGGCGTGACCGATATCAATGAGACTATGATGAGCATCACCGATGGCGAGCCTTTCTTCTATCCGACCAGCGAAGGCTACAAGGCTGGCATCGCCTGGACGCGGGAGCTCTATGAGCTGGGCGTCATTGATCCGGAAGTCTTCACCCAGGATTGGGCAATGCTCACCAGCAAGTGGGTCAACGAGGAAGTGCCTCTAGTTGGCATGAGCTACCAGTGGACGCCCGATGCCGTGTTTGGCCAGTGGAGCAGCCAATACATCGCCATCCCGCCCATCAAGGACATGGAGGGCAAGGCCTATTCCAGTGGCGATCCGGATGGCATCTTCGCGATCATGAACAATGAAGCGCAGATCACCACCCAGTGCAAAAACGTCGAAATGGCCGCCAAGTGGCTTGACGAGTTCTACACAAGTGAAGCCTCCATCCAGAACTTCTGGGGCGCGATCGGCACGGTTCTTACCAAGAACGCCGACGGTACCTATGCCCTGAACGATCCGCCGGCGGGCGTGAGCGCCGATGCGTGGTACTGGGAGCAGAGCCTGCGCGACTTCGGCCCGAAGTTCGTCGAGCCCGGTTTCAACGAGAAGCTTTTGCTTGACCCCACCACGGGCGACGGCTTCAAGCTGGAGATCGCCAAGATGGCCGAAGAATATGTGACCGTACCGTTCCCGAGCTTGAAGTACACCAAGGAAGAAAACGATGAGCTTGCCCTGCTTGCGACCGATATCGCCGGCTATTGCCAGCAGATGCGCGCCAAGTGGGTAACCGAGGGCGGCGTCGAAGAAGAGTGGGCTGATTACATCACTCAGCTCAACGCCATGGGCCTGGAGCGCTTCGTCCAAATCCGTATGGATGCGTACAACCGCTCCAAGTAATCTTCAATAGCACGATGACCAAAACGCGGGCAGGCGCGGCATACATCGCCGGGTCTGCCCGCGTTGCAAATGGAGGAGATGCGATGAAACCGGTGAAATGGCTGCTGCGGGGCGGCGTGCTGCTGTTGCTGTTGATCGCCCCCTTCGCCCTTGGCGCCCCTGCAAGCGCGGCGGTAGATGCTCCTTCGGTTATCCATTGGCCTGCGCCGGAGGGTATTACCGCCAGTGCCGATACTAAGGTGTATGTGGAAGGCGAGGCCATTTTCGTTTACGAGACCGCTGTGAACAACCAACGTGCGTTTACCGAGTATCCCGGGCTGGATCAAACACCTGTTGCGCTGTTTGATTTTGAGGGCTCGGTGAACGTTGAGATCCATCGCGAAGGCATACAAAGTGCAGTTGTCCGGCCGCTTTCCTTGGGCATTGAGGTAAAGGTGGCTGATGGCGTTTTAAGCTTCACGATCAGCGGGCCGGCGATGCTGACCATCGAGTTTGACGGGCAAACCAGCCGCGCGCTGCACCTGTTCGCAGGCGCGCCGCAAGCGGAGGCTCCTTCGCCGGACGATGAGAACGTGATCTACTTCGGCCCGGGTATCCATGTGCTGCCACTGGTGCGCGTACGCAGCGGGCAGAGCGTCTACCTGGCCGGCGGCGCGGTGCTTCGCAGCAAGATTGTTGCGGACAAAAGCCAGGATATCCGCATCTATGGGCGCGGGATCATCGACGGCAGCACGTACAACCGTTGGACGCAGCGGATGGTGCCCATCGATCTGAACCTGTGCAAAGGCGTGACGATCGAGGGCATTACGATTCTTGACCCAGCAGGATGGACGGTCAACACCTTCGCGTGCAGCGATGTGGCGATCCAGGATGTGAAGATCATATCAGCCCGCCCGAATTCAGATGGTTTCACGGCCCAGTCGTGCCAGAACTACGTTGCCCAGGACTGTTTTGTGCGCAGCTGGGACGACAGCCTGGTAGTCAAAAACTATGGCAATGGCATAAGCCATGATATTGAATTTCGCAACATGATCCTTTGGACGGACCTGGCGCAAAGCTGTGAGATTGGCTATGAAACCCGCGGGCCGGAAATCTACAACGTGACGTTTGAGAACATCACGGTTTTGCACAACTTTCATAAGCCGGTGATGAGCATCCACAATTCTGACCATGCGAATGTGCATAACATCCTGTACCGCAATATCGTCGTCGAGGACGCGCAGATGGGTCAGGGGGATGGGAAAAACGACAACTTCCTCATCGACCTAACGATTGCGCCAAGCGTGTGGACCCAGAGCAGGGAGCGGGGACGGATTTTTAACATCCGCTTTGAGAACATCACCGTACTGGATGGAAAGTTTCCTCCCTCACGCTTTATGGGCTTTGACGCGGAGCATAAAATCGACGGGGTGGACATTGAGAACCTGACCATTCTTGGGCAGCGCATCTTAACGCCCGAGGACGGGCGGTTCATGATACTCCCTTATGCGGACAATATTTTCGTTCAATGAGAGGTGCTTATGGGCAAGCAGGCGGACAGGTATTTTCAGGTGCATCCCTGGCAGATTGTGGAGCATGGCTTTGACCCCGCTCATGGGGAGATGGCGGAATCGGTCTTTGCCCTGGGCAACGAGTACATGGGGCTGCGGGGCTATTTTGAGGAGGGATACTCGGGGGAGAGCCTTATAGGCAGCTATGTAGGCGGCGTGTATGAACGGGTAATGCTGGGACGCCCGCATTACAAGAGTATGCTGCCCTTCATTGAGCTGATGGTCAACACGGTCGATTGGGTGTATCTGAACATCCACTGCAACGGTGTACAGCTCGACCTGGCCCAGGTGAATTTCAGCGATTTTGTGCGCACCCTTGACCTGCGCAGCGGCGTGCTTACGCGTTTTTTCGTTTGGCAGGTGGACGACCGGGTACGGCTGAAGCTTAAGTTTGAACGGTTCCTGTCGATGGTTAGGCCTCAGTTTGGCGCGCAGCGCCTAACGGTTGAGGTCCTGGCTGGGGAAGCGGCGCTTTCCCTTGCCGCCGGGCTGGATTTCACAAATCCTCACCGCAGCACAGGGCAGAATCACTGGCATTGCCAGGGCGAGACGGCGAATGACGACTTCTTAAGTATACTGGGTACAACGAAAACAACGCAGCAACGGCTTTTCGCCGCCGCGCATTTTCGGGGCCCAAGCAGCAGGGGGACGCCGGAGGTTCGGGAAAAGTTTGCCGCGATGCGTTATGACATGACTGTCCCGCAGGGCAGATCTATCACCTTTGAGCGGCTTGTGAAGCTGCTTTGCGGCCGGGATTATGACGGGGCGTCCGCGTTTGAAGCGGCCTGCGCACAGGCCGGCACAGAGCTTAAGGCCCTGGACTATGATGCGCTCAAGGCGGAAAGCGCCGCCTGGTGGGCGCAGCAGTGGGACGCCTCTGACATTGAAATCGACGGTGATGCCGAAAACCAGCAGGGCATCCGTTATAGCGTGTTTCAGCTGCATCAGACGCTGCACACCGCCGACCGCAGCGCTATCATCGGCGCAAAGGGGCTCACGGGCGAGGCGTACAGCGGCAACGCCTTTTGGGATTCCGAGGTCTACTGCCTGCCCTTTTATCTACTGAACAATCCGAAAGCGGCGCGCAACATTTTGCAGTTCCGCTACGATACATTGGCCCAGGCGAAGGAGCGTGCCCGCGCGCTGGACCTGAAGGGTGCATTCTATCCCATCGCCACGATCAGCGGCCATGAATGCTGTAACCTGTGGCAGCATGCCAACCTGCAGCTGCAACCATCCACGGGCGTGGCCTATGGCCTGTGGCATTATGTGCGGGTGACGGGGGATACACAGTTCCTTTATCATCAAGGCATCGAAATGTTGGTGGAGATATGCCGCATGCTGGACACACGGGGAGCCGACAGCCCACTGACGGGAAAGTATGGCTTCTACTGCGTGATGGGGCCGGACGAATTCCAGATGATGGTCAACAACAACACCTACACCAACCTCATGGCCCAGCGCACGTTTGATTATACCCTTGCGGTGCTTGAGGACATGGAGCGCAATGAGAAGGAGGCTTACGATGCGCTGGTGCTAAGGACGGGCCTTAACAAAGACGAGTGCATCCGCTGGCGGGACAAGTCGGCACGGATGGAGATCCGCTATGACGAGACACGCGAGTTGTTTGAGGAGCATGAGGGGTTCTTCGCCCTGCCCCATGTGGATATCTCTGCCATCCCGGTAGAGGAGTTCCCGCTATACAACCATTGGGCATATGACCGGCTCTACCGCAACGATATGATCAAGCAGCCGGACGTGCTGATGTTCATGCTGATGTACAATACATCGTTTACAAACGGGCAGCTTGCCGCCAACTTTGATTACTATGAGCCTCGCTGCATCCATGAGAGCAGCCTGTCGCCCTCCGTACATTCCATCCTCGCTACGCAGCTTGGACGCATGGAACAGGCCTACGATTTCTTCGGCTTTGCCACGCGGCTTGACTTGGACAATTACAACCGCAACACCCGTGAGGGGCTGCATACCACGGCCCTCGCGGCCAGCTGGATGAACATCGTCTATGGCTTTGGCGGCCTGCGTACCGATGGTGAGACGCTGACCATCTGGCCGTGCATACCGCCAAGGTGGGAGCACTACAGCTTCCGTGTGCAGTACAGGGGCGTGGTGTTGGCCCTTAAGGTGACGAAGGATGCGGCCATTCTGAGTGCAGACCGGGACGATGCCCCGGAGGTCGTGCTGTACGGCCGGCGGGTCCGGCCCGGCCGGGAAGGGATTCGCGTGGAGATCAAACCCCGCCGTGTCATCCTATAACGCCAACCGCATCCCCCACAAGCCTTGCGCTGCATCTGAACCCGGCCGCCATCTGGAGCAAGCGTACCCAGACACTCTCCGTTGCGGACAGCGCGTACGGACAATCTTTGAAGAGCTGGTGCCCGCTCGGGAATACACTTTTGATCTTGATACCGGGAACAGCACCCACATCCCGCTGCCCGGACAAAGCCTGCTGGCGGTGAAGATTGTGTTCACCCAAAATACAGGTGCGGCCGGCGCTCAGGTTGCGGAAGCCATCCTGAAATAAAGATTCTTTCTGTGCAAAAATTCTTCCGGAAATGGTCCTGCACCAAACCGGAAGGATTTTTTAATAGTATTATTATGACAGTAGGTTTTTCGCCTGCAATGGTACACGCGTGTGATACTGTTTTGAACCGGGTGCCTTTACAAGCCTTGGTACCGGTAGAGAGGGCAGCGCCGGCTTGATATACAAATAGTCCCTTCGCAAAAGCGACTCCGCTATCAGCATATGGCCTTTGGTATTTGGGTGCATGCCGTCCAGACTTATCAGATCCGCAACGTCCCGCCTGGAGAGGAAAACATCCCGAAGGTCGAATATATCGCAGCCCGTTTCAAGCGCCGCGTCCCTAACGGCGATGGCGTACCGTTCCTGCCATCGGTAGATGTTCTGCACGTCGATCAAATACCGGAGAACTGCATCGGCGTCAAGCCCTTTGGTGACCCAGTTAAAAAAGCGCTGGGCGTCAAGGGGCGGAGGTGTCACCAAAAGCGGCGCGGCATTGCGGCGGCGTACCTTCAGTACGAAGTCCTTCAGCAGACGGCGAAACATCTCAAGAGGGACCTTTGCCTCATGATAGGCGGAAGGGTCCTTCGCCACCTCATCCCATTTGAGATCACAGTCATTCCCGCCGTACTCAATGGCCACGATGGTGTCGGCTATATCGCCACATTCCAGAAAATCCTGCAGCCCTTCCGCCACCGTGGCCCCCATCCGGGCATGATTTTCCACCGGAACGTTAAGGGCGGCCTGCAGCTGCACATCGCAGCGCTCACGGGCAATGGCATACCTTCCCCGGTCCTCATCAAACATAATGCCTTTGCCAATGGAATCTCCAAACAAATGAATCGGCCGCAAGTCCATAAGCTTTCCATCTCCTCGTAATCTAGTTTTTGATACTAGATTAAACCATGATAGTTACAATGTCAAGTAAGAGTTTTTAAAAGGGATTGTAGAATTACTGATGATGTGGTAGTATGGTGGCATATTACACGGGAAGGGACTGCATCATGCAAAATCAAAAAGCAATAAACGCAGGCTTGACTGCCTACGCTCCCCCGGCCTGGGACCAACTGCCGGACCTGGGGCTGTACATGGACCAGGTCATTACGTATATGGAGCGGCAGTGTCGCACGCTGTATCCTGTGGCCGGGAGCATCCTTACGCCCTCCATGATCAACAACTATGTGAAATGCGGGCTGGTAAAGAGGCCTGTAGGCAAGAAATATGACCGCGTCCAGCTGGCGCAGCTGATGATGCTCTGCATCCTCAAACAAGTTGCCTCGCTGGAGGAGATGAAGCAGCTTTTAACACCGCCGCAGGGGGCGGATACGGAAGGATTGTACGCAGCTTTCTGCAAAACGCAGGAGAGTGTGTTTCAGTCCCTTGCCTCCCGTCCCCCCGAGGCAACCGCCATGCAATATGCCATCGAGGCCGCCGCCTTCCGCAGCCTGTGCGCGCAAAAGCTGGCGGCCCAGACAAACGACCAGCAGATTCCGGAAAAGAAAAGCATGGAGAGCATAAAACAGCAGGGCGATTCTTAAGTAAGTATGCCTTTGCCATTCTTTGGGCAGATTAAATTGCTGGTCGATAGGCGATATGCTTACACTCACGGTTTGAATACAGGAGATACGATGACTATGACACGGAAAGAGGCTCCGTTCAACCCGGGTACACCAATAATTCCGGAAGGATTGCTCGGCACATGGGCAGGACAGGATGGGGACGGCCTTCTTTTCATGATGCTTGAGGAGGGCGGAAGAATAACCATCGTATATGATTCGCCGGATGCGGTTGAACAAACAGGCAAATTTACGGTGTTGGGCAATCAATTTATGGCCGAACTCCAGGATGGCGCCAGGCTTACGCTTCAGTTCCGGTTCACAGAAGACACGCTGATTTTTGCGCGGGAGGAGGAAGGAGAAACAATAACCTTCACCCGCTATCATGAAGCCCTCCCTACGGTACCGCCAAACAATCAAGCCCGCTGACCCCGCTTGCGCAAACGGGAGAATAATGAGAAAATAAGTTAAGGATTGTACTCCTCCCTTGCTCCTTCATGACGCGGTTCCGGGGAAAATAGGTGTGGAGGCAAGGGAGGATTTTTGTGCAAAAAAACCAGGTGGTGAATGTACGGTGTGAGCGGCTGGGGGCCGAAATGGAGGGCGTGTGCTTTCATGAAGGCATGGCACTGTTTGTGCCCTTTGCATTGCCGGGCGAGGATATCTCCTGCCGGGTGGTGAAGGTGCAAAAGCATCATGCCTTTGGCAAGCTGCTGGAAGTCAAAAATCCAAACCCGGCAAGGCAAACGCCCCCATGCCCGGTATTCGGGCGGTGCGGCGGCTGCGCTTCCCAGCATATGACTTATGAGCAGACGCTTCACTTCAAGCGCGTGCAGGTGGAGGACTGCTTTAAACATATCGGCGGCCTTGAGGTTACGGTCCCCCCTGTTTTAGGCATGGTGGACCCCTGGCATTACCGCAACAAAACGGCGCTGCCTGTAGGCGGGGAGGCTGGTAAACCCAGGATCGGCTTTTATGCGCCCCGCAGCCATGACATCATTAATATCGCCTCCTGTCCCATTGCAAACCCTGGCCTCAACGGCGTTTTAAAGGCGGTGCGGGGTTGGATGGAGACATACCGCATCCCACCCTACCGGGAGGAAACCCATACGGGGCTTGTGCGCCATGTGATGGCCCGTTCCTCCCGCATAGGAGAAGTGATGGCTGTTATCGTTCTCAACGGGCAGGAGCTGCCCAGGGAAAAGGAACTGCTGGTTGCGCTTAAAAAGGAAGTCCCGTTATTGAAATCCCTGTGCGTAAGCGTCCATACCGCCCGCAGCAACGTGATCCTGGGGGACAGCTATCGGGTGGTATGGGGTCAGGAACGGCTGGAGGACATACTTTGCGGCCTGAAATTCTCCCTGTCTCCTCTTTCCTTTTTTCAGATCAACCCGGAGCAGACGGAAGTGCTCTACCAAACGGCACTTACGTTTGCCGGCCTTTCGGGCACGGAGACCGTGGCCGATGTCTATTGCGGCGCGGGTACCATTTCGCTGCTTTTGGCGCAAAAGGCGCTGCGGGTGATCGGTCTGGAAACGGTGGAGGCGGCTGTTGCGGATGCCCGGGAAAACGCAGTAAAGAACGGCATTCATAACGTGGAGTTCCTGCTGGGGCAGGCGGAAGCACTGCTGCCCAAATTGGTGGAGGAGGGATTACGTCCCGACGTCATCGTGCTGGACCCGCCCCGCAAGGGCGTGGAGCCAAAGGTTATCGAGGCCATCGCGCTGGCGCGGCCGCGCCGGGTGGTCTACGTTAGCTGTAATCCTGCCACCCAGGCGCGGGATGCCGCACTTTTCCATCAGAAAGGCTACCGGATCACCTGTTGCCAGCCGGTGGATATGTTCTGCTGGACCCACGGCGTAGAAAATGTGCTGGCTTTTGAATACCAGGGATGAACAGGGTATTCTCAATCGTTTCCATCACGGGCGTTGCCCAAGGGCTTTCAGGATTGCATTTTGTTCCCTTCACAGGTATAATGAGCCGGGTAAACGAAAGGGGCCTGAACGGTCCGAAAATCCACCCCGATGGGGAGGAGGAACATAGCTTGAAATTTACATGGAAGAAGCGTCTGGCAAGCCTTTTTTGCGCGTTTGTGCTCCTTGTGGCCATTGTGCCTGCCGCGCATGGCGAGGAAGACCCGGAGGTATCCTTTTTTGGCGATGAGGTCAAAAAGGAATTGGATGCGGAGGATCTTGCCCAGTGGGAGCAGTGGGAGGCTGAGGAATCCACCGGCACCACGGAGGACGCTGAGGCTTCCATAGATCTTGCGGAACTGGACGCCGAACATGCGCAAATGCTCACCGATCTTGGCGAGGGCGATATTGCCGACATCGATTTGAGCGAGCTGGAAGCCAATCCCGACTTGCCGGACACATATGTCAACATCCTGCTTCTGGGCGTGGATTCCCGCACGGATGTCACCAACACGGGGCTTTCCGATGTGGTCATGATCCTCTCCATCAACAAGGAGACGGGAGAAATCAAGCTGTCTTCCATTGCCCGTGATACGGCCGTTACCGTGCCCGGCTACAAAAATGCCTACCGCATGAACGTTGCTTACGCGTTTGGATCGCGAAAAGAGGAAGACGGTGGACCGAAGCTGGCGATGCGCACGGTGAACCGCAATTTTCAAATGAACGTGGAGCGCTTTATTGCCATCAACTTCTTTGGCCTGACCGCCATCATCAACAGCCTGGGCGGCGTGGACATCGAGCTTACCAAGGCGGAAGCCAACCGCATCAATTACGAGCTGCGCAAGGAGCCTTTGGACGATGTGAAGCGGGATAAGGTGAAGGGCGAGGCCGGCGTGCACCATCTGGACGGCATGCAGGCTGTGACGTATGCCCGCCTCCGCGGCATCGACAATGATTTTGTGCGCACCTTCCGCCAGCGCAACCTCCTGGAGATACTCCTCAAAAACGTGATGCAGGACATGGACATAAACAGGATGATGGACCTGTTGACTGCGGTTCTGCCCTATGTGTATACCAATATCAGCGTAGGGGAAATGTTTGAATTGGGTACCACAGTGCTCCAGTCGAACCTATCGCAAATGGTGGCTGCGGGGGAACCTTTGATTGCACAGCACCGGGTTCCCATGGACAAGACATACGGCTATAAAGATATCAACGGAGCCAGCCTTGTATACATGAACCCCAAGAACTTCAAAACAAATGTTGAGGCGCTGCAGGAGTTCATTTACGGGCAAAGCTATTACAAATAATATGTACACAAAAAACGCTGCTGGGTTTTTGAATAGCCCGGCAGCGTTTTGTTCGTTTATACAATCTTAGCAGCATGACAAATGCATTTGAATTCCAATTTATTCCTATCAACCGGTTCATATCCTCCTCTTTGGGTCCAGGGCCCGCCTCCCATCTGGCTCAATCGGCGCGATGCTGCGCTGCCGCTTACATCGCTTGTTTCGCCAGCCTCCTCCACATTGCCCTATTCTGCCACAGGCAGGGGCGGTGTTACGGAGCCCTGGTCGTTTTAAGGGGGATATGGGGAGTGCAGGGGGGAGTTAACAGGGGGGAAATCGAAATCCCCCTACTCCCCCTTGCGTCCCCGTAACCCCGATCTGGTATATCCAAGGCATTTATAACCTCCCTAGTATTGTTTTCAGGGCATTTCGCCCCTGCGGGGGCGACCAGGGCTTTCCTACCCATCTGGCTCAATCGTCGCATTGCTTCGCTTCTGCTCGCACTGCTCGTTTCGCCAGCCTCCTTCACCCTACCCCTTTCCGCCACTGGCGGAGGCAGGGTTCCGGAGCCCTGGACCTTCGGATGATATGCCTTTTTGTTTGACAGAAATTTCCCATAAGTTTATAATGATCCAATGGGAGGCATACTTGTTTTAAAAAGGCGGAAAACCCTTGTCTCTCATGGAATTCTCATTGTTTTCTCATGCCCTTTTCGTTGTACCAAAGGCCGGCTGTGCTATAATGTAAGCTGCTTTTGAAGGCTTGGCGCCCCGTATGCATGCTTGATGCGTCAAAACGCGGCTTTGCGCGAGTGCGCCTTTACGAAAAGGCGGAATTGATTTACCATAGGCTCGTAAGTCTACCGGATGGAGGATCGGTCATGGCAAACAAACAGCCTTCCCCGCATGGGAAGAAAATCAAGAAGGGTGCCGGTGCCGGCATTTTAGCTTTTGGGATCGTCTTCGCGTTGTATGCCTGGCTGTTCCCCCTGTATCGGGTGTGGGACTATATCCTGGCTACTGCTGTGTCGCTTTTGTTTGGCCGGGTGATCGGCATCATGGGCTCCGGGCTGGACCTTAGCCCCAACAAGCAGCAACAGCCTGAGGAAGAGGAAGTGGAGGTCATTCCGGAAACGGGCGACCCTGCCGCCGACGAAGTGATCCGCAAAGGTCAGGAAATGATGGACCAAATTCAGGAAGAAAACGACCTGATCCCCGATCCTGCGCTTTCCCAGCAGATGGATGATCTGACGCGGCTGTGCGGGCAGATATTCAAAACCGTGGCAGAGCGCCCCAAGAAGGCCCCTCAGATTCGCAGGTTCATGGACTATTACCTGCCCACCACGTTAAAGATGCTCAGAAGTTACCGGGTGATGGACCAGCGGGAGGTCACCGGCCAATATGCCCAGGAAGCCCGCAGCCGCATCGTCAAGGCCATAGGTGTCGTGCTTAACGCCTGCGAGAAGCAATTGGAAACGCTCTATCATGACGATATGTTGGATGTGACCACCGATATTGAGGTGCTGGAGCAGATGCTCAAGCGTGACGGCCTTGTGGATGCAGATTTGAAAGTCATGGGGAAGGAACCCGCCGCCCCCGATGCAGACGATAAAGATTAAGAATAAGGAGGAGCCGACATGAACAGCCAGCAGCAATCCGTACCCGTTCTCACCGTAACTCCCGAGGTGTCGCTGAAAGATAAGGAAGTGCTGGAAGAAACAATTGTCGCCACCCAGGCGTTGGCTCCCAAGGCCACCCAAGTGGTTGTGAACCGGCTGGACGACAGCCAGCTCACCCCGCAGGAAAGAAAGAGCATTGAGGAATTTATCGGCAGGCTGAACCTGGAGAATCCCGATCATGTGCTTCTTTTCGGCGCGGATGCCCAAAAGAAGATCGCCGACTTTTCCGATAAAGCGCTGGAATACGTCAAAAGCAGTGAAACCGGCGAGGTGGGCGACATGCTGGTAGGTTTGGTTGCGGAGCTCAAAGGCTTTGAGACGGATGCGGAAAGCCCCAAAGGCTTAAAGAAACTTTTCAAGAGCGCCGGCCGGCACATCGAAATGCTGAAGGCCCGGTATGAAAAGGTCGGCGTCAATGTGGAGTCCATCGCCGGCAGCCTGGAAAAGTATCAGGTGCAGCTATTGAAGGACGTGGCCATGTTCAACCACCTGTACGACCAGAACACGCTGTATTTCAAGGAGCTGACCATGTACATCCTGGCAGGGGACGAAAAGCTGGGCACCGTCAGGAACACGCAGCTCAAGGAATTGATGGACAAAGCTTCCCAAACCGGCGACGCTATGGACGCGCAAAAGGCCAACGACCTGGCCGCCATGTGCGACAGGTTTGAAAAGAAGCTGCACGACTTGAAGCTTACCCGCCAGGTGGCGCTGCAGATGGCTCCTCAAATCCGTCTCTTGCAAAACAACGACAGCCTGCTGGTGGAGCGCATCCAAAGCACGCTGAGCAATACCCTGCCCCTGTGGAAGAGCCAGATGGTGCTGGCGCTGGGCTTGTACCACAGCCAGGCGGCCTTGAAGGCGCAGACCGCGGTCACCGATATGACCAACGAGCTTTTGAAGAAGAACGCCGAAACGCTCAAAATGGGCACCATTGAAACCGCTAAGGAAGCGGAGCGGGGCATCATCGATATCGAAACGCTGGTGCAGACCAACCAATCCCTCATCGATACCATTAATGAAGTGGTGCGCATCCAGTCCGAAGGCCATCAAAAGAGGCTGGCGGCGGAGGCCACACTGTACAAGATGGAAGGCGAGCTCAAGAGCAAGCTCCTGGAGCTCAAGCGATAAGAGAGAACGGTAGGCCGCACCCTCCCAAAAAACCTCAATTCAAAATTGAAAATATTTTTGCTTTTCTTGACACGGTATGGAGGATGGAACATGAAACACACCGGGCGGACATTTTTCTGCCTGCTGGTGGCCCTGGCCCTGGTTCTGGGGAGCCTGGCCTGGGGTGCCCGCAAGGGTTGGCAGGCAGAAGCCCAGGAACTTCAAAAGATGTATGAGCAGGAGGGCGGCCTGAAAAGCTTATTGGCGCTGCGCGCCGCCGATGCCAGCAACCTGCTGGCGGTGGCAAAAAGGCATCTGGACAAACAGGATGACCGCTTAAAGGCCGTTGCTGATGCCCGGGATGTGCTGAACAATGGTAGCGCATCATTGCACAAAAAGTATGATGCTAACCAATCCTTGACTGAGGCGGTAGGAGCACTTTCCGGTGCTTTGAAAGATTCTGCCTCCCTTCAGGCCGACACCAAGGACTGGAACTATGTAGTCTCGCTGACCAAGGCGCTTGAGGTCTATGATGACGGGGATGCTGTGAATGCCTATAACAATGCGGCCAGAGAGTTTAACAGCAATTTGCAGCAGTCCTTCAGCGGCTGGTTTGCTGCCCTGATGGGCATTCAAAGTGCCGATTTGTTTGATTAGTCACTCAGTACCCACCTGCCAGAAGAAGGAGAATGGATATGGCGCGCCGCGCATTTTTCCGGTGTCTTGGAACCGTGCTTTTAGTGATATTGCTGCTTTATAGCCCGTTGAGCGCATGGGCTGCACCCAGGTATCCCGAAAAGACGGACCTGGTTGTGACCGACAGTGCCAATATTTTTTCAAAAGATACGGTCGACGATCTGAATACCTTTCACAACACGCTCAAGAATGAAACCGGCGTGAAGCTTTGGGTGGTTACCGTTCATTTCCTGGACGGGCAGGACAAAACTACTTTTGCCCGGGAAATATTCCGCCTGTGGAACCTTGGCGATGAGGATCTGCTGCTGCTTTTGTCCTCGGGGGATGAAGAGGCGGTAACCGTCGCCGGGAATACCTTGGCCCGCCGTTTGTCCGCGGATTCCCAGCAGCAGCTGCTAAACTTCTATTTCCTGAAGGATTATCAAAACGAGCAGTATGAATCGGCCTTCCGCCAGTACATCCCGCAGCTGGCATCCTCTTTGGGCAATTCGTATGGTCAAACCGTTTCCACCGCCGATCTGTTTGGCATCCCTGCCGCCACTCCCACAGCCGCGCCTACGGTTGCGCCATCCAATAACAACAATAGCTGGATGGATTTTCTGCCCGGCGGCAGCCAGTTTTTTTCCGAATGGGAGAAAAATGATAAGCAGGCGGAAAGGCCTGAAAGGCCAAACCGCCCCTACCGGGAAGATAGATCGTCAGGATTCAGCCTCGGGTCGTTGTTCATCCTGTTCATTCTGTTCTCGCTGATCTTTGGCTCCCGCAGGCGCCGTATGGGCGACCGGGCCGGGTGCATGGGCTGCGGCTGCGGCCCGCTGGGATGGATTTTTGCCGGCCTTGGTTTGAACGAATTGTTCAAGAACAGAAACCGTTGGTAATGAAGGCGGCCGCGCCTGTATAAAATTCTTCACAATTTATTCATAACTTTAGGGAAAGTGCGGCATGAATTTCCAGACTTGGTACGTTGGATGCATGAGGTGAAATTCATGGCTGAAGTGCTCATCATCGAAAGCGACAAGCAGTCGGCCCGGCAGATGGCGCAAATGTTGACCAGAGCGGGTCATGGGTGCTGGGCGGTGGAAAGCCCGGCGCAAGCGGGAGAATATCTGCAGGCGCTTGGCAACGGATTGGTGGTTATGAACGCGCGCCTCCCCTGGACGGACAGCCATCCTTTCCTTACGAACCTTTCCTGCCGCAGATGCCCCGTACTGTTCATCACCCGCGAATCGGATACGAAGGATCACCTTCAGGCGTTGTATGGCGGTCCTTGCCGTGTGCTGGTGAAGCCCTTCGATGAACCGGAACTGCTTTTTGAGGCGGAGGAGCTTTTGAAAGAAACGGAAAACCGGCTGACGCTGGGCAGCCTGGAGATCAATCTGGAAGAAAAGCAAGTGAAGCTGGCCGGAGAACCATTGGAACTCACTGCCCAGGAGTTTGCCCTTTTGCATGCGCTGATGCAGAACCCGGAAACCGCCGTATCCCGGGAACAACTGTTGCGAACAGCCTGGGGCTATCAGGGCATCGGGGAAACCCGCACTGTGGATGTGCATGTGCAGCGGCTTCGCAAAAAGCTGGGCGGCGACCGTATTGAAACAGTATATAAGCTTGGCTACCGGCTGAAAATGGCGTAAAAAGATTGATTCGTTCATTTGAGCAAACGGGCAAGGCCGGCACGCGGGAGGACATGCGTGCCGGCCTTGCCATTGGCCGTTAAAATAGTGCCTGTTTTTCACCTTTGCGAAGGAAAAGTATACCCAGCGTTTTGGGCCCGCAATGGCTGGAAATGGTGCAGCCGGCATTGGTTTCGATAACTTCTTCAAAACCGGCGTACTCAAGTATCACTTCCCTTACCCGCTGAACGGTTTCCCTGGAACACATGGGGTGGGTGATGAACACACGCTTAAGCTCAATCCGGCTCAAGTCTGTAAGCTTGTCTTTGACATAGCTTTCCAGGCAGCGTTCAAAGCTGCCGCGGTATTTTTTGCCTACCTTCATTTGCCCGTCCAGTACCTCGATACAGGGCTTAATTTGAAGCAGCTTGGCACCCGTGGCCTCCAGGCCCGAGCAGCGGCCGCCTTTATGCAGATAATCCAGACGGTCGATGACAAAGCTGGCATCCACCCGCGGGATCAGCGTTTTCAGGCTGGCCAGAATCTGCTGCGCACCGGCGCCGGATCTTGCCAGCAGGGCGGCTCCATAGACAACGTGCCCGCTTCCGCTGGACAGGTTGCGTGAATCCACTATAAACACATTGTCAAAGCGCCTGGCAGCCAGCACCGCATTTTGATAGCACGCCGAAAATCCCGATCCGATGCAGACATGAACCACCGCATCAAAGCTTGCGGAAAATTCCTCAAAAAGGCGTTCATATTCGTATACGTTGACGGCTGCTGTTCTGCACATGATCCCTTGCTGGTCCGCAAATTTGAAGACGTCGGCAGGGGTGATATCCACACCGTCCCTGAAATCCTTATCCCCTGCCAGAATGTGCAACGGGCTTAAAGTGATGTTCAGATCCTTTAGTATTGCGGGTGATAAATCACAGGTGCTATCGGCTGTAATCTTGACCATGAGCTGTTTTCACACTCCTTAAAGCAAATTCCTTTTTTTGCTAAAGTGTATGCATTAAGTATATTTTCCATCATTCCAAAAGTCCATAGCGAATATGGGCTTGAAATTTCCTGTTTTCAGAAATTTCGGGAATATAAAGACGGCCATGTCCTGCAATGAAGCATCGAAACATGTGCATGCAAAAAACAGGCCGCCATGCAGCAGCCCGTTTTCTATCGATTGGTCCTATTCGTAAATGAATGCTGTAACTAAGCCGCCCATGTTATCCAGGGAGTACAGGTATGAGGAGGCGGCTAAGGGTACTTCGATATCCACGGTAGCTTCGTTGCCCACCGGACGGCGGAAAATCTCATATTTGAGAGTGCCGTTTTCATACACGGCCAGATGGGGGTGCTCGATCAGGTATTCCACATACTCTTCCAGGCAGAATTCCATTTGGCGCATGACGGTGGCGTGGGGAATGCCAACCCAGCGGTACAGGCTCAGCTTGATGGTGACGCCCGTTTTGTAGGATTTATCGATCCAGGAGGAATTGGGAAATTCTTTCGTTGGGAAACGGAAAATGAAGCCGTATTTCCAACTGTTTTCGGTAAGCCATTTGCCCTGTTCCGACGCCTGGAAACCATCCTTGTAGGCGGGGTACAGACCCATCTGGAAAGATAAACCGCTTTGGTATTCGCTGGTGCCCGGCGCGTTAACTTGCTCCTTGGTTTTCTCGATCAGTATATCTCCGCTGTATTGATCCTCCAGCTCCGTCTTTTTCTTTTCAAACAGCTCTGTCTGATAATCATTGGTGCGGTAGCCTTCCGAAACGAAGTAGTCCTTCAGGCCTGCGGCGGCAGCATCGTTAATCAATACCTGCAGGGCATCAATAGCTTTCTGGGATAACTTCACATCCGCATTGGCGGCGCCTACCTTTCTTTGGGTAGCGGTCATCACGCTGACGATTCCATCGGTGGGAAAATCAGCGGGCAGCGGGTGCCACGGGTTGACAAGCATCATGCCCCCGGCCAGAAGCTCGGCTCTGTCTCTGGGATCACGCTGCGTATTCTCCAGGGGAAAGGAGCTTATGTCAACCACATCCCAGCCCTCTGCTTTGGGGGAGGGCCAGTTAAGGTTCTGCCCCTTTTGCGTGGCGCTTTGCCACTCCGCAACGGCGGCCTGGTACTCCTGTTCGCGCTTTTGATTGACAGCCTCCGTATCCTTGATCTTCTGGGCCAGGGCGTGCTTTTCATAGGCGTTTAGGCCATAGAAGATCCCGGCGCATATGGCGGCAGCCACCGCCATAAATATCATTCCCCGGATCAATGTGCGGAAAGGATCTTTTTGCTTTTTGCTTCTGCTCATATTGATCATCCTCTTCTTCCCAGGGATAGATTACCCCACAGGACTTGCATCCATGCATGTATATAAACGAAATGTAGTCCTTTTTCCTTGCAACAGGTGTAACACACGGTGCACTGCTGACAAGGGCATTAAAATTGCATTCGACTCAGCCCTAAAAAAATCCTTCTTTTGTAACGAAACGGTGCGCCTGGTTTCGTTTCATGACCGATAAGTAGAAGTCTTCAGGCGATAATACGCTGCTTTTAACCGGAATTCTGCGGGACTGCGATATCGAACATTGACAATATCCCCCATTGCCGCTAGGATGTAGCCTGGAGAAAAGGAAAAGGAGCAGGGTTATGTTATCCATTTCGCATGTGACAAAAAAATATGGGAAGACTGTGGCCAATCATGACATCAGCTTTCAGGTGGAGGATGGGCAGATCGCCGTTCTGCTGGGCCCTAACGGTGCAGGCAAATCCACCATGATCAAATGCATCGCGGGGCTTTTGCGCCACGAAGGCGAAATCACCATAAACGGCTATAACAACAAATCCATTGAGGCAAAAAAACTGCTGGGCTATGTGCCTGAAATGCCGGCCATCTATGACCTGCTTACCATCGGGGAACACCTGGAACTCATGGCAAGGGCCTACCGGCTGAATGATTGGGAGGGGGATGCGCAAGCGCTTCTTAAAAGGCTGGAGTTGGAGGATAAAAAGGATAAGCTGGGCCGTGAGCTTTCCAAGGGCATGCAGCAGAAGGTGAGCCTTGCCTGTGCCTTGATCATAAAGCCTAAAGTTATTATATTCGATGAGCCCCTGGTGGGGCTGGACCCCCACGCTATCAAGGAATTAAAGGTGATCTTTCGGGAACTGAAATCGCAAAATGTGTCGGTTCTGATCAGCACCCACATGCTGGACAGCGTGGAAGACGGCTGGGATGTGGCTCACATCATGATGAACGGCGCCTTTGCAGCCACCAAGAAAAACGATGGCCGGCTGGAAGGGGAAAAATCCCTTCAGGAGCTGTTCTTTGAAATCACCGAGGGAGGGGGGCGCATCGCATGAAGGCGCTTCCATACCTGTTCTTCACTACGCTGAAAAACAGAATCATCTCCTTTTTCAAGAAGCCGGCCAACTGGATCGTATCGCTTGTCCTGGCCGGTCTGCTGGGCTTTGTGATTTTCGCAGGCGGGCAGGGCAGAAATACGGAGCTTAGGCCAATCATAGAGCTGTATGCTATCGTTTCGGTGCTATACATCGCCATGTTTGCCTTTTCAGCCTACCGGGGCGTTCACAGGGGCACCACGCTGTTCTCCCTGGCAGATATCCATCTTTTGTTCCCGGCGCCGTTAAAACCGCAGAAAATCCTGCTGTACGGGCTGGTTAAGCAGATGGGCACGTCGCTTACGATCGGCTTTTTCCTTCTGTTTCAATACTCCTGGGTCCACCAGCAGTACGGCGCTCCTATCACCTTTTTGCTGCTGGTGCTGCTGGGCTATGGGCTGACGCTGTTTTTGGGGCAGCTGACAGCCATGACATTGTATAGCATCACCCATGCCAGTGAAAAGAAGAGGAAGACGGCCAGGATCGCTTTGCTGTCCCTGTGCGGCCTGGGGGCGCTGTATGTGCTGCTGCCCGTGTTTTCAAATACTTCTTCTTGGATGCAGGTGGGGGCGGAACAATTGTCGCGGCTGCCCATGCTTTTGTTCCCTGTGGGCGGATGGATGCGCGCGCTAGTGGCGGGAGTATGGGGTGCACAATGGGCGCAGGCCTTGTTGGGCCTGGGGGCAGCCATTACCTGGACAATAGCCTGCATTGTGCTTTTGGACCGGCAGGAGACCGACTTCTATGAAGACGTGCTCAAAGCCACCGAGACGCTTCATCAGACGCTTGCTGCAAGAAGGGAGGGCAAAACACAGGAGGTTCTCCCCGAAAATGTGAAGGTAGGGAAAACGGGCCTGAACAAGGGGGCCGGCGCATCCGTCTTCTACTATAAGCACAGGCTGGAAAGCCGCCGGGCCAGGCGGTTTTTGCTAGATACCATGTCCATGATCATGCTGCTTGTATCCCTGGCCTTCGCGTTCATCATGCGGGGAGAGGGGCTTTTGCCCGGCTTTGTCTTTGCAACCTATATGCAGCTTTTCACCGTGTCCTCGGGCCGCTGGGTGAAGGAGCTCACGCGCCCCCATATCTACCTGCTGCCTGAAACGTCCTTCCGCAAGCTGATCCATTGCCTAAGGGAGTCCACGCTTGGATTTGTGGTGGAGGCTCTGCTGCTCATGATCCCCATGGGGCTGATGCTTAAGCTCCCGCCGCTGGATATCGCTTTTGCGGTGCTTGCCCGCGTAAGCTTTTCGCTTTTGTTTGTGGCCGGCAACCTTCTTGTGGAAAAGTTTTTCAGCGGCATGAAGCTCAAGGCGCTGCTTGTGATGCTTTATTTCCTGATCATGATCCTGCTGGTGCTGCCGGGCACGGTGCTCTCCATCGTGCTGTATTCCATGAGCGTGCTGTTCCTTTCCGTGAACATCACGGTGCTGGTCATATTGACGCTGGCGAACCTCATCATTGCTCCCTTGATCTTCTTCCTCTGCCGGAACATACTGAACAATCCGGAGTGGATCAACACGTAAATAAGCCTTCCCCTTGAGGGGAAGGTGGCGCGCAGCGCCGGATGAGGTGTTGGTGCAGCATTTATTTGCTATAAACACCTCATCAGTCGACTTCGTCGACAGCTTCCCCTCCAGGGGAAGCCTTCTCATGTATGACTCGCTCCCTATTTTCAGGATAATCTGTGTCGGAAAGATACGCAGCCACTTTTTCGAGTTTGCACCATTTCCTTTAACATGCTATGCCCCGCTCTTGCCCAGCAGCCAGTTGACCAAATCGCCGTAGACCTCCTGGCGGTTCACCTCGTTGAACACCTCGTGGCGGGCTTCGGGATACAGCTTTACCGTGATATCGTTTATCCCCGAATCATGGAAAGCATCCGCCACCCGCTTCATCCCGGCGCCATTTTTGCCCACCGGGTCACGGCTGCCCGACAGGAACAGCACGGCCAGTTCCTTGTTCATGGCTTTCAGGCTTTTAAGCTTGGTCAGTAGGTTCAGGCCTGTGAATAGGTCATGATACCCCTTGGCGGTGAACAAAAAACCGCACATCGGGTCATCCACATAGGCCTTAACCTGCTCTTTGTCACGGCTGAGCCAGTCAAAGGGCGTCTGGGCCGGCAGAAAGGGCTTGTTGTTGGCGGAGAAGGCCAGCGTATCCACCAATTTGGCCGGGCTTAATCCCCTGCCCAGAAGGATCAGGGCTCTGGACAGAAAAAGCCCCAGGCGGGCTTCCATCGGGCTGAAGGCGCCCGTGCCCGACAGCACCGCACCGCGCAGCCCCCGGCTGTGTTCAAACAAATAGCAGCGCACAAGAAAGCTGCCCATGCTGTGGCCCAGCAAAAAGTAGGGCAGGCCGGGATATTCCTTTTCCGTATCCATCCGCACTTTGTGCATATCGTCAAGCAGTGCGCCCCAGCCGCCCTTCTTTGCGAAAAAGCCCTGCGTTACGGCTGTTTCCCCATGGCCCAGGTGATTGTGGCCAACTATCGCAAAGCCTTTATCCGCAAGGGCCTTAGCCAATCCCTCATACCTTAGGATATGCTCCGCCATGCCATGCGTAAGCTGCACCACGCCCTTGGGCGTTCCTTCAGGGTGCCAGATAAGCTTTTTCAGCGGATCGCCTGTGGTGGACAGGAAGGTACTCTCTTCATGCGCCACCATGGATAAGCCTCCTTCATATATGGAAGTAAATCGCTCCATTGACTTTTTTTCCGGTTGTTCTATAATGGACGTTGTGGCAGTTTTCCTGCCGGCCAATCCTTTGCATTGGGGAGAAACAACATGCATACGTATCCCATTGAAATTGCAGGGCTCAAGCGCGAGTTGCCCATCTGCCGGGTGAACGATTCCCTGTATATTGGCGCATTTGTGATCTTTGGCGATGTGGAGCTGACCATTGCCGCTGCCCGCGCGCTTTTGGAAAAAGCCCCGCCTTACGATTATATGATCACCGCGGAATCCAAGGGCATTCCCCTCGTATACGAAATGGCCCGGCAAAGCGGCCAGAACAAGTACCTGCTGGCCCGCAAGTCCGCCAAGCTGTACATGCGGGATGTGTTTTCCGTATCGGTGAAATCCATCACCACCACCAACGTGCAGCAGCTTTTCCTGGATGCCGACGACGCCGCCCTCATCAAGGGCAAGAGAGTACTGGTGGTGGACGATGTGATCTCCACCGGCCAGTCGCTATACGCTGTGGAGGAACTGGTGCGTGCCGCCGGAGGCGAAATTGCCGGGCGCATGGCCATTCTGGCGGAAGGCGTGGCCCGCAAGCGGGACGACATTGTTTACCTGGAGCCGTTGCCCCTGTTTAAGGCCGATGGTTCCATCCTGGAATAATGGGAGTCAAATCTGTTCCATCCGCCCTCTTGCCGCATAAGCTGGCAAGGGGGTTTTTGATGAAAAAATATCAAATCCTCATCATGTTCTAATGGAAATCCTATTGACGCAAATGCCATATTTTTCTATAATCAACGAGGTTAAGCGCCGGGCCAACAAAACCCAAGACGCACTCATAATGCAAGGAACAACCTACAGGAAGGAACAGCACCATGGAATCCAACCGGAACCTGACCACATATCTGAACAAAGGCGCGGAAAAGCTGATTGCGGATATCCTTCGGGCCACGCTGCGCAACCCCAAGGAAACCGTGTTTTTGCAAAAATACCACAAGCATCAAACGCAAATGGAAAACCGGCGGATGGAACAGGAGGCGCAGGGCCGCCACATCCCTATATTTTTGATCTCCAGCATCACCAGCGCCTGCAACTTGTCCTGCAAGGGCTGCTATGCCAGGGCCAACGGCATGTGCGGCGGGCAAAGCAAGGAAGCGCTTTTAACAGCCGAACAGTGGGACAGCATATTTTGCCAGGCGGAGGAGGCCGGGATTTCCTTTGTGCTTCTGGCCGGCGGCGAGCCGCTTTTGCGCCCGGACGTTTTAAGCCGGGCGGCGGAACATGAAGGCATTCTGTTCCCCATCTTCACCAACGGCACCATGCTGGACAAGGACGTGCTGCGCTTAATGGATCATCACCGGAACCTGGTGCCCGTTATCAGCATGGAAGGCGGCGAGGCGGCTACCGATGAGCGCCGTGGCGAAGGGACCTATAAGCTTACCCAAAGCGCGCTAAGCAGCCTGGAGGATAAAAAGCTGTTGTTTGGCGTTTCTCTCACCGTCACAATGGAAAATATGGTGGAGGTCACCTCCCCCTGCTTTTTGAGGTCGCTGTATGACAAGGGATGCCGCCTGGTGGTCTTTGTTGAGTATGTGCCCGTGGCGTTAGGTACGGAATATTTGGCCCTGGACGACCCGGCACGGCTGATGATGGAGGCGGCACAGGAGAGCCTTAGGGAGCGCTTTCCGGGGATGATCTTTCTTTCCTTTCCCGGCGATGAAAAGCATATGGGTGGCTGCCTGGCGGCGGGCCGGGGCTTTTTCCATATCAACCCCTACGGTGGCGCGGAACCCTGTCCCTTTTCGCCTTACTCCGATGTAAGCCTGAAGGAGCATACGCTTATGCAGGCGCTGGAATCGCCCTTTTTTAAGAAGGTACGGGAACTGAACGCACAGGAAACCGATCATAAGGGAGGCTGTGCATTGTTTGCAAAAGAGGCTCAGGTAAAAAGTTTGCTGTTCCCTTTGGGGGTGGTGTAAACCAACCGTATCATTCTGTAAGCGCTCCGCTTTTCCCTGCCGTCAATCCGCCATGGCGGGTTGTTGATATAAAAATCCGTGTCTTCTCCTGTTTGCTGGAGAGGACATGGATCTTTTATAGGGAAAAAGGGATATGCCCGGGCAAAAGCGGCATTGGGAGGCGCCGTTTCCTACCCCGGTTTTCCCAACTATTGGGCTCCGCTCTGCATAACGGTGATCTGCGCTGTGGCCTCCCCGCTGGTCAGGCGGATGGTGCCCATCCTTGCCTCCGGATCCTGATTTTCTGCCAGTTGGATTTGAAGGCTGTTTCCATCTGCGCTAAGGTATATCCAGGGCGCGTCAGAGATGGCCTTCCACCCTGCATTGCTGGTAACTTCCATCTTTCTTGACCATGCCATGGAAGTGGTTTCCCACTTTAGCTCGGCCTTTCCCTCCACCAGCACGGAACTATCGGAAGCACTTTCTCCGCCTTGGCCCGGCCCCGCCGCGAAAGTCACCAAATTCCCGCTGCTCACAAAGCCTCTGGCCGGGCTGCCCAAATAGGATGCATCTATTTCAATATACGTCCAGTCCTCACTGAACTGTCCCAGATACGTGACCTGCGCATCCTTTGGCAGCTGGCACAACGGCTGGCCGGGAGCATTGCCGATCCCCGGATCATCGAAAAAATCCAGCGGCTGCAAAGCAACCGCGGCAAGGCTCTTCAAGGAAAGCGTTCTGTCTTCTCCTTTGTTGGTTACCATATCGTCAAAGGACGCCTTGATATATCCCAGGCGGTACGTCACGGAATTGATGCTGTACCCGATCAGCATCCATCCCTCCGGGCCGGTGCCGTAATACCTTGCCGCCCCGCTGCCATACAAGGCCTTTCCGCCGGCAGCCCGGAAATACTGCTCGCCGGGGCCTGAGTATACGGCATGCGACTTGCGGAAGTATCCTTTGGTGTAATGGTCTATGTAGCCGTCCTCTTTCTCAGCAGCCAGGGCCGGGCCGCCCATCGCCATCCACAGCATCAAAAGCGCTAAAAAAATGTATAGAAACCGCCGCATATGCATACTCCCTTCCCGATTATCCGTTTTCGCCGGTATTCCCAATGCTTTGGCAATTTTCACCATCCAGTCTGGGAATATCTTGCCATTTTTTAAGGGATTTGTCAAGGCGGAGATGAGCCCTTAGGGTAAACGCATTTCAAGTCACATTTCAAGTCTATTTTTTTTGTAGCCGAAGGTTTCCAAAGGCTCCGAAACCCCGACCTCGCCAGTGGTTCCGTAACCGAAGCACCGCCTGTGGTGGAGCGCAGCGAGCCTGGAACCTGCGAAGGCTCAGTACGGCGCGAAAGGGTAGGAGGGAGTAGGGGGGATTTCGATTTCCCCCCTTAACTCCCCCCTGCACTCCCCGTATCCCCCTTAAAACGACCAGGGCCTGCGGGCCCTGGACCCAAAGAGGGGGATGCGAATTGGCCAATGGGGAAATTTTGATTTAAATGCGTTGGCCCTGTATGAAAAGGGCGGGAAGGGAAATTATGAAAAAATTCCCCTTCCCGCACCATCCCGAAAAACATCACTGGGAAAACAGTTCATTCTGCATGTTCATTTAAAATGGTAATTGCAAAGAGGCTTTGTCTCTTTGCCGGGGTCCAGGGGCAGAGCCCCTGGTGGTTAGTCGTTTATGTTGCGGCGGTTGGAAACCCGCAAACGGGCCATGGCGCGGGCCAGCATGGAGCGGGCCATGTGGTATTCCTCCATGCTGCGCTTCTGGCGCATCCGCTCCCGGGCTTCGTACTCGGCGCGCTGGGCGCGTTTGATATCGATTTCCTCGGGCCACTCGGCGGTTTGCAGCATCAAAAGCACCTGATCCTGAATCACCGTGGCAAAGCCGGAGGATGCGGCGGCCCAGCGCCACTTACCGTTTTGATTTAGGCGCAATTCCCCTTCCACGGTGGAAATGACCATGGGCGCATGGCCTGCCTGGATGGCGACTTCGCCATCCGGCGTGTTGAGCACCAGCATTTCCACATCTCCTTCAAAGAAGGAGTGCTCCGGGGTAATAACGGACAGGCGAAAAGTAGCGGCCATACTTATTTCACCTCAAGTTTGCGGGCCTGGCGGCGCACATCCTCCAGGTCGCCGGCCATAAAGAAGGCGCCTTCCGGCAGGTCGTCCACCTCGCCGTTCACGATGGCCTTGAAGGAAGCGATGGTATCCTGGAGCTTTACATACCGGCCGGGGATGCCTGTGAATACCTCCGCCACGGACATGGGCTGGGAAAGGAAGCGCTGGATGCGCCTTGCGCGGTAAACGGTGAGCCGGTCCTCTTCCGACAATTCCTCCATACCCAGGATGGCGATGATGTCCTGCAATTCCTTATAGCGCTGCAGCGCCTCCTGCACCCGCATGGCCACCTGGTAATGTTCCTTGCCCACGATGTTCGGGTCCAGGATACGGGAGGAGGAATCCAGGGGGCTTACGGCCGGATAGATGCCCAATTCCGCCACCTGGCGGGAAAGCACGGTGGTGGCGTCCAGGTGTGTAAAGATGGAGGCGGGGGCCGGGTCGGTGAGGTCGTCGGCAGGCACGTAAATGGCCTGCACGGAGGTGATGGAGCCCTGGGAGGTGGAAGCGATCCTCTCTTCCAGCGCACCCACTTCGGTGGCCAGGGTGGGCTGATAACCTACTGCGGAGGGCATACGGCCCAGAAGAGCGGAAACTTCGCTGCCCGCCTGTACATAGCGGAAAATGTTGTCGATGAACAAAAGCACGTCCTGCTTTTCCTGATCGCGGAAATTCTCCGCCAAGGTAAGCCCCGTCAGGGCCACCCGCATGCGGGCTCCCGGCGGCTCGTTCATCTGTCCGAACACCAGCGCCGTCTTGTCGATAACGCCGGATTCGTTCATTTCCGTCAGCAGGTCGTTGCCCTCGCGGCTGCGCTCGCCAACGCCGGTGAACACGGAAAATCCGCCGTGCTCCGTGGCAATATTGTGGATCAGCTCCAGGATAAGCACCGTCTTGCCCACGCCCGCGCCGCCGAACAGGCCGATCTTGCCGCCCCGGGCGTAAGGGGCCAAAAGGTCGATGACCTTGATGCCCGTTTCAAACACCTGGGTCACGGGGCGCTGCTCAATAAAGGAAGGGGCCGGCCTGTGAATGGGCAGTACATCCGCTGCCTGGATGTCGCCCTTTCCGTCGATGGGCCGTCCCAGCACGTCGATGGTGCGGGACAGCATCTGCTTTCCCACGGGGATGCGGATGGGCCCGCCTGTGTTTTCCACCGGGAGCCCGCGGGATAAGCCTTCCGTCGCCTCCAGGGAGATGCAGCGCACGGCATCCTTTAAATGCTGGCTGACCTCTACGGCCACCTTGCGCTTGCCGTCCAGCACATACAGCAAGGTATGGATAGGGGGCGTTTCCCCTTGCGGGAATCTTATGTCCAACACCGGACCGATGATGCGTTTGACCGTTCCGTTCGTCATGATATCGCTCCTTGGTCAGGGTTGCCGGAGATGATCTCCGAAATCTCCTGGGTGATGATGGCCTGTCGGGCATGATTGAACTCTAAACTCAGGCGGCCCAGCATCTCATCGGCATTGCGGGTGGCGGCATCCATGGCGGACATGCGCGCGCTGTGCTCGCTGGCATATGATTGTACAAGAGCGGAATATACCAGCCCTACCAGGTAATGGGGCACCATGGCGTCGAGCACTTCCGCCGCGGAAGGGTGGAACTTTAAGGGGCTGGTGGGGGCGTGAAGAATGGGCGCGCCGTCGAAATCCTCCCTCAATACGGGAAGAAGCCGCAATACGGTGGGCGTGAGCTGCCCCACCTTTTCCAGCACCGTATAGATAATATAGACTTCATCCAGCTCCTTGTCCCTAAACAGCTTGCACAAGGTGGATGTGATCTCCCGGGCGTTTTGGAGGCTGGGGTCCTGTATCACGTGCAGGAAATTGACGTCCGGATTCATGCCAAGGCGCAGGAAGTATTCACTGGCCATATGCCCAATGGTGAACAGGTAGCGCTGCTCATGAACGCCGTCCTGAATCGTGCGCCGGGCCAGCTTCAAAACTTCGCTGTTGTAACCGCCACACAGCCCTTTGTCCCCGGCAATCACTACATAGCCCGTCTTTTTGCCATGCTGGCGGTAGTAGGGGTTGCGGATGGTCTGCTCCACATTGTCCATGATGAAGCGGATATCAGAACGTACCCTGGTGAAATAGATCTGGTTCTGGTCATGCATGCGCATGGCCCTTTTCATTTTGGCCGAAGAGATCAGGTACATGGCCCGGGTGATCTTGCTGGTGTCCCTGACCACTTTGATATGATGGCGGACCTCGGCGATGGAACTCATAACGAGGCCTCCGCATCAAACTCCTTGCGCCATTCCTTCACAGCCGCTTCCAATTCCGCTTCCAGCTGGTCGTCAAACTTACCTTTTGCCAAAAGGGTTTCCATCGCATGCGGGAAGCGCAGGGCGAGGTATTCGGGGAACCGCGCTTTGAAGGCCCGCAATGTATCCATGGGGGTATTATGGTCAAGGATGCCCCTGGTGACGGCGTACAGAAGGGAAACCTGTACAGGCATTGCAAGCGGGGCGTTGTTGGGCTGCTTTAAAAGCTCCATGAGAAGCGCGCCATATTTGAGCATATCCTGGGTGGCGGCATCCATGTCGGAAGAAAATTGTGAGAAGATTTGCAGTTCCCTGTATTGGGCCAGCTCCAGGCGCAATTGCCCGGCTACATTGCGCATGGCTTTTGTCTGGGCCGCGCCGCCCACACGGCTGACGGATAGGCCGCCGTTTACTGCGGGGCGAACTCCTTCCCTAAAGAGGTCCGTATCCAGGAAGATCTGGCCGTCGGTGATGGAGATCACGTTGGTGGGAATGTAGGCGGAAATATCGCCCGCCTGGGTTTCCACAATGGGCAGCGCGGTCAATGAGCCGCCGCCCTTTGCGTCGGATAGGCAGGCCGCCCGTTCCAGCAGCCTGGAGTGAAGATAAAATACGTCGCCGGGATAGGCTTCCCGGCCCGGAGGCCTGCGTAAAAGCAGCGACATGGCCCGGTAGGCGACGGCATGCTTGCTCAAGTCGTCATAGATCACAAGCGCGTCACGGCCGTTTAGCATAAACCACTCGGCCATGGCGCAGCCGCAATAGGGGGCGATATACTGCATGGTATTAGAATCGCTGGCGGTGGCGCATACCACGGTGGTATACGCCATGGCGCCGGAAGATTTCAACTGGGCGATGATCTGCGCCACGCTGGAGGCTTTCTGGCCGATGGCCACATAAAAGCAGGCCACATTCTTTCCCATTTGGTTGAGGATGGTATCCACGGCCACAGAGGATTTGCCTGTCTGCCTGTCACCGATGATCAGTTCCCGCTGACCGCGGCCTATGGGCACCATGGCATCCACGGCCATCAGGCCTGTTTCCATGGGCTTTGAAACCGGCTTGCGGTCCAAAATGCTGGGCGCTGCCGACTCAATGGGCCGGTACTCAGTCGTATGTATCCGCCCGCCGCCATCCAGGGCCTGGCCCAGGGGATCCACTACCCGGCCCATGAGCCCATCCCCGACGGGAATAGACAGCACCTGCCCGGTGCCGTAAGCGCGGGTGCCCAGGGAAACGTCAGCATCGTTGCCCAATAAAACAGCGCCTACCGTTTCCTCGTCCAGGTTCATTACAATGGCAAAGCCGCCGGTCTCAAACTCAATCAGCTCGCCCAGCTTGCAGCCATTCAGACCCGAAAGTATGGCAATGCCGTCGCCAGCCGACAGCGTTTCACCGGCGCCGCGTATATCCATTTGCCGGGTATAGCTTTTCAGCCTGCCGCGAAGCTCCAGGCCAACGGATTTCCAATCAAGCATTCCGCTCGCCCTCCTCTTTGCGCTGCAGGGTACCCAATACGTTTTGAAGCTGCCCGCGCAAACTGCCGTCGTACACCCTTCCGTTCAGCTCCACTTTCACGCCGCCCAGCAGGTTTTTTTCCTCCCGTACTTCCAAGGCAACCGTTTCCCCCATCAGTTCCGAAAAACGGCCTTCGATGGCGGCGTGCTGTGATTGGGTAAGGGGCAAGGCGGTCAAAAGCAATCCTTTGAGCATGCTTCAGCCCACCTTTTTCACGAATTCATCAATCAGCTGCTGATGGTCCTCCGCCTTTACTTCCCGGGAAAGCACTTTGGCGGCGATTTCCACGGCCAGTACCGCGGCTTCATCGGCCATGGCTTCATGGGCGCTGAAAAGCAGGGCGTTGGCTTCCTGCCTGGCCTGGCCAACGATCTTAACGGCCTCTTCCTTGGCGGATTTGATCATATCCTGGGCCTGCTCCTGGGCTTTTATGGTGCCCTGGGCGATGACGGCCATGGCCTCCTGATCGGCATCCTTCAGCTTTTGCTGAGAAGCCGTCCATTGATCGTGTGCCTTGTTTTGCGTATCCTGGGCGTTTTTCAACTGCTCCTCAATGCCTTGGGCACGGGCGGTGGTGAATTTCCGCACAGGCTTGTACAACAGGAAATACATCGCCACCAGCAGGATCACTGCATTGATGACGTGTAGCAAAATAGTAGTTGGGTTAAACAACTCTTCCACAGAGATTCCTCCGTTTCATTCCGGCACGGCCGGCAGCCGTAAAGCGGTGTTCATTCCGCCAACTTTAAGCCGTAACCTTGCCGCCCAGAATGAAGATGATCAAAATGGCTACCAGCAGCGCGTATACGGCGGTGGTTTCCATCAGGATCAAGCCGAACAGCAGCGAGGAGTTCACCTTTCCGGCAGCCTCCGGCTGGCGGGCGATGGATTCCACGGCTTTGCCGGTGGCATGCGACATGGCGACGGCGGCGGCGGCGCCGCACAGTGACGCGATACTGGCCGCGATAGCAATGAGTCCCAGAGAAGACATATTCATTTCCTCCTTTATTTTTGAAAACAGGGATTTTTATTTACTCAGCCGCTTCGCCAACTGCCTCACTGACATAAGTCAGGAAAAGCAGACTGAATACAAAGGTTTGGATGCCCACATGGAGCACATTGAAGTAAGAGGCTATTGCGGCGGGCAGCACAATGGGGACTACCGCGTAAATCAGCTGCATGATGACGCCGCCCACCAGCACATTGGCAAAAAGACGGATGCCCATGGAAAAGGGAGCGATACAGTCTGTCAATATGCGAATGGGGGCAACGATGGCCTTGGGGCTTGCCAGATTTTTGAGCCGGCCACGGAGGCCTGCGCTTTTGATGGCAACGATATTTACCGTAAGAAAGGAGCAAAGCCCTAGGGCAATGGTGCAGTTCAGGTCCTCGGTGGCGGGGGGCAGGCCAAACAGCTCCACAAGCGTAGTGAAGAAAATGTAGGCCATGAACGTCATGGCGGCTGGGGCCACGTAATTGGCGGCATGGTGCCCGACCTTGTTTTCGGCGAAGCCGTAAACGCCCTGTACCGCCATCTCCAGCACGTTTTGGAACCCTTTGGGCTTTTGCTGGAATCTAGGTATGACGAAGATGCGGATCAGTACCAGGGCCAGGATCAAGACGGCCAATACGCCCCAGGCGATGACCACCGATAAGCCTACATTGATGCCGAACACGTAAAAGTGTTCCGGGAAAAGGCTGATCTTGAGTTCCAAGGCTTACTCCTCCTTTGCGCCGCGCCTCATGCGGTTAAGGCTTACCAGCATGGCGGCGGTGGCGCCTAAAACGAAACAAATCAATACGGGAATGGACCACAGTGCCAGCAGAACCATGCTTATAGCCCACAGCAGAATCTTTGCTACCAGCCAAAGCGGACGCGCTTTCCCATTACTGCCTATGATCCAGATAAGAAAACGGCTTTGAAGCCATCCAAAAGCAATGCCACCCAACGAACCCAGGGCATAGAATATCAGCACTTGAAATACCCGCTTCCTGTGCTCGATTCTGCAATTATGCAGAAAAACGGAAGGCTTGTCGGAATCAAACCTCCCAATAGTTTGATTATAGCAAGCCTTTTTCTCTCATGCAATAGCCTTATTGGCTAAATAAACCTCCAACTTCTTGGACAAATGAACCTGAAAATGCTTTTGACCGGCCCGATGTACTTTTTCGTGTTTATGGCTTGCAAACATCAAAAAACGCTGTATGATAGTATATGAAACCATATCGCTTTTTTTCCGCGGCAATATCATCAAGGAGTGTGGGCGCATGGCGATTCGTGTCACCGTATGGAATGAATTTTATCATGAAAATACAAAGGAGAATGTGGCCGCTATTTATCCCGGCGGCATCCACAAAGCCATTGCTGATTTTCTGAAGACGGACAAGGATTTTCTGGTCCGTACCGCTACCCTTCAGGAGCCGGAGCACGGACTTAATGAGGATGTGCTTCGGGATACGGATGTGCTGATCTGGTGGGGCCATGCCAAGCATGAAGAAGTGGCGGATGAGGTGGCCGAGCGTGTCGTAAAGCGTGTGCAAAACGGCATGGGTCTGATCGTGCTCCACTCCGGCCACATGTCCAAGCCTTTTAAATCACTGATGGGCACAAGCTGTTCCCTGCGCTGGCATGAGGAGGCGGAAAAGGAACGTATTTTCGTCATCAGCCCCCAGCATCCCATCGCCCGGGGATTGCCGCCGTATTTTGAGATCCCCCATGAGGAAATGTACGGGGAGCGGTTTGATATCCCAGCGCCGGATGAGCTGGTGTTTTTGAGTTGGTTTCAAACCGGCGAGGTGTTCCGCAGCGGCTGCTGCTTTACACGGGGCTACGGGCGCATCTTTTATTTCCAGCCCGGCCATGAAACGTTCCCGATATATTTTCAGCCGCAGGTGCAGCAGGTGATTACAAACGCCGTGCGCTGGGCAGCACCCAGCTTTGAGGGGGAGCCCATTATCAACGGAGACTGGGTTGCCGCGCTGGAAAAGCTGTAACCAAAGTCAAGGAGGAAGCTTATTTGTACCAAATCGTAAAAAAGAGGCGGCTGAACGATACAGTCACACTGATGGAGATTCTTGCACCCCATGTGGCGAAAAAAGCACAGCCGGGGCAGTTTATCATCTTCCGGGTGGACGATCAGGGAGAGCGGGTGCCCTTGACCATTGCGGGTTATGACAGGGAAAAGGGTACTGTCACGATTATCTTTCAAAAGGTGGGCTTTACCACCAACCATCTGGACCAGCAGACAGAGGGTGGGTTTATCCGCGACTTCGTAGGCCCGCTGGGGGAGCCCTCCCATCTTGATGGTATAAAGCGCGCCGCGGTGGTAGGCGGCGGGCTGGGGGTGGCCATCGCCTATCCCCAGGCGAAGGCACTTTTTGATGCGGGCGCCAAGGTGGACGGCATCATGGGCTTCCGCAATGAATCCCTGATTATTTTGGAGCAGGAAATGCAGGCCGCCTGCGAAAACCTGTTTTTGATGACAGACGACGGCTCCAACGGTAACAAGGGCTTTGTGACCGATGCGCTGCGCAAGCAGATTGAGGAAGGCGTGCACTACGATGCCGTGGTGGCTATCGGTCCCCTGCCTATGATGAAGGCTGTTTCCGAGCTGACAAGGCCTTACGGTATCAAGACCATCGTAAGCATGAACCCCATCATGATCGATGGCACCGGCATGTGCGGCGGCTGCCGGGTGACGGTAGGCGGCGAAACGAAGTTTGCCTGTGTGGACGGCCCCGATTTTGACGGCCACCTGGTGGATTTTGACGGGGCCATGGCCCGCTCCCGCATGTACCGGGAGGAGGAACAGCATTTTTGCCGCCTGACGGGAGGAAATCGTTAATGCCCAATATGCGCAATACAAAGAACCCCATGCCGGAGCAATTGCCTGAGGAGCGGGCACGGAATTTTCAAGAGGTGGCAAAGGGCTACACGGCGGAAATGGCCATCGACGAAGCCAAGCGCTGTTTAGGCTGCAAGCACAAGCCCTGCGTTTCGGGCTGCCCGGTGAATGTACGCATCCCCGAGTTCATCGCCTATATGCAAAAGGGCGATTTTGAGGCCGCTTATGAAGTTATCCGCATGACCAACGCTTTGCCCGCCATCTGCGGAAGGGTGTGCCCACAGGAAACGCAATGCGAGGAAAAGTGCGTGCGTGGGATCAAGGGCGAGCCGGTGGCCATCGGCCGGCTGGAGCGGTTCGCCGCCGACTGGGCCATGGCCCATGGCATTACGGGACAAAAGCCTGCCGGGAAAAACGGCAAAAAGGTGGCAGTGGTCGGTTCAGGCCCTGCCGGGCTTACCTGCGCCGGGGATCTGGCCAAGCTGGGCTATGAAGTGACCATCTTTGAGGCGCTGCATATCCCCGGCGGTGTTTTGATGTACGGCATACCGGAATTCCGCCTGCCCAAGGCGCTGGTGCAGCGGGAGATCGATCAGATTGTCGAGCTGGGCGTGAACATCGAGTTAAACCGGGTGGTGGGCCGTTCCTTCACGGTGGAGGAACTGATGAAGGAGCAGCATTTTGATGCCGTGTTTGTGGGCAGCGGCGCAGGCTTGCCCAACTTTCAAAACATACCGGGGGAGAATCTCAACGGCGTCTATTCTGCAAACGAATTTTTGACCCGAGTCAACCTGATGAAGGCGTACGATTACCCAAGGTTCGACACCCCCGTAAAGGTGGGCGGCCATGTGGCGGTGATCGGCGGCGGCAACGTGGCCATGGATGCCGCCCGCAGCGCCTTACGGATGGGCGCCAAGGAGGTTTCCATCGTCTACCGGCGCGGCGAAGCGGAGATGCCGGCCCGGCTGGAGGAGATCCACCACGCCAGGGAGGAAGGTATCATTTTCCGCATGCTGACCAATCCCGTCGGCATCCTGGGGGATGAAAAGGGCAATGTGATCGCCATGAGCTGTGTGGAGATGGAGCTTACCGAGCCCGACGCTTCCGGCCGCCGGCGCCCCGTGCCAAAGCCCGGCAGCGCCTTTACAATGCCGGTAGATACGGTGATCGTGGCCATCGGCAACAGCCCCAACCCTCTCATCAAAAAAACCACCCCGGGGCTTAACACCCAAAAATGGGGTGGCATCATTGCCGATGAGGAGACGGGCCGCACCAGCCTTAGCGGCGTCTGGGCAGGAGGGGATACCGTCACCGGGGCGGCCACTGTTATCCTGGCCATGGGCGCGGGGAAGAAAGCCGCCAAGGACATTCACGAATACCTGTCCGGAAAATAACGGCCGGCGTTCCAAGCGTTTTGTCCGCCAGATGGAGAAGCGTACCGGAGGAAAAAACATGCTGGATAAAACCATTCCCTACAAAAATATCATTATGCGGGCGGAATCGTTTTCCCCGTCCTTTTTCTGCAGCCTTCCGGAAGGCTTTCGGATCAAACCGTACGAACCGGGTGATGAGACGCAATGGGCGTCTATCGAAACGGCCGTGGGGGAGTTTGACACCGAAACGGAGGCAAGGGAATATTTCGTTAAGGTATATCTGCCTTATCAAGATGAGATCCGCCGCCGTTGTTTTTTTGTCCTGTCGCCTGAGGGCGAATACGTGGGCACCTGCACCGCATGGTTCCTGAGCGGAGAATCCGGCGAAACAGGCGTCCTACACTGGTTCGGGGTCAGGCCCAAGTACCAGGGACTGGGCCTTGGCAAAGCGCTTTTGAACAAAACGATGCGGTTTTTTGAGGAAGCCAATGCATATCCTGTGTACCTGCATACCCAGACCTGGAGCCACAAAGCCATTTGGCTATATATTGCGGCAGGCTTCTGCCTGCTGAAAAAAGCAACCTTTGCGGAAAGTCCCAACGACTATAACGAGGCCATGGAAGTTTTGAAGGAAGCCGTGCCGCAAGAGAGGCTGCAAAACTGGATGGTTTGCGCAAAATAATGTGCAATGCCATAGGGCAGGCCGGTTTTTTGTTAGAACCTGCAAAGAAATGTCCGCCGGATCGTGCTACAATAAACCCATAGGGAGGGGATGTTGCAGCCATGAAGGCGGACTATTTTCAATTGCTGAATGACAGCATCGCATATATAGAGCGGCATATCGAAAGCGGGCTTCATGCGGATGCGATTGCCGAAGCCGTCCATTATACCTATCCGCACTTTGCCCGCATCTTTTCGGATGTGGTGGGTATGTCCCCGCTCACATACGCCGCCCGGCGCAAGCTTACCCGGGCCGCGAAGGATCTGATTGAAACGGACAGGCAGATTGCGGATATTGCCCTTCATTGCGGCTTTGAATCCCAGCAGACGTTTACCAGGGCATTTACAAGTGAATTCGGCATGCCGCCGCTCAAGTACCGCAAGCGAGGTATCCCAGACGGCATGACGCTTCCTTTTGCATTCATATCCGAAGAACAATCCTCTGCACCGGAAATCATTCTTTGCCGGCTGCCATCCATGGAAGTGGCCTCTTTTTCCGCTTACGATAATGTCCAGCCCAAAAACCGCGAAAAGCAGTGGGATAAGATCGTAGGCAAGGCATGGACCGGCCTTGTATCCTGGCAGATGGCCCTTGCCTTGCGGCGGGAATACGGGCCGGATGCGGTTCTTCCCTCCATGAAGGAGCAGGGCCGGTTCTTTGTGGAACGCGGCCTTCATGTGCAGCCGCACACCCGGTATTTCGGCTATAACCATCCCTGCCCCGATAAAGATACGGAGTTTGGCTATGTGGCCATGGCCCGGGTGGATGCGCTTACCCCCGCTGAGCGGGAGGATGCCCGGCAGGCAGGAATCCATCTTGTCACCTTGCCCGGCGGGCTGTATGCCACTGTTCCGGCAGCTTATGGAACAGGCTCAGACCTTGCCCTGAAGTGGAAGGCGCTGCATGCCTGGCTTGCCGAAACAGGGGAGTATGATTATGGCGATCATCCATGGCTGGAAGAGCATCTCACACTGCCCGGCCAGGGCGGGTTTCACGGGTTCCACCTATATATGGCCATACGGGAAATATGATTACATCATGTCCCCGGCGACATGCTTGTCCGCCACGTTTACCTTCCAGCGGCCGGAAATGAAAAATCCCAATACCATCAGCAGCGAAACAAAGGAAGCCACCGGCGCGCCCAAGCCAAGGCCATTTAGCCCCCAGCCCAGCACCTTACCAAATAGATAGGAAGCCGGGATTCTTCCAAGCAAGGAGGAAGTCAAGCCCGTAAGTAAGGAAAATTTCGTGTGCCCGGCGCCGATATACAGGCCGTTCAAGCAAAACACAAAGGGAACGATCAAATAATCAAAACTGAAGGAGCGCATATAGGCAACACCATCGGCTATGGTTTTGGGATTCTGGTCGAAAAGCGTGATAATGGCTTCCGGGAAAAGCTGGACGACTGCAAAGGCGGTCAGGCTGAAGCCAAGGGAGATCACCATGCCGATCCTGGCTGATTTCAAAGCCCTGTCCCACTTGCTGGCACCAATATTCTGGGCCGCCATGGTGGATACCGCTGCGCTCATGCCAATGGCGGGCAGGATGGCAAAGCTGTTGAATTTGCCTACTATGCCCACGGCTGCTGAAGCCGTCACGCCGCCGATGGAATTGACCAGCGCTGTAATGAACAGGAATGATATGGTCACAATGGTGTTTTGTATGGCGGCGGGCGTGCCGATTTTCAGGATGGCATTAAGCTGCCCACGGTCGATGCGAAAGGAACTTAATTTGAAATCGAATAAAAAATCTTTCCGCTTCAGGTATTGGATACACAGGATCAGCGACAGTCCCTGGGAGATCACCGTGGCGACGGCTGCGCCCAGCGCGCCCATTTTCAGCGGCCCTACCAGGATGATATCCAGCACGACATTCGTAGTACAAGCGATGGATACGAATATCAGCGGCCGCTTGCTGTCGCCCATGCCCCGGAGTACCGCGCTCAATGCGTTATAGCCAAAGATAAACACGACGCCCGTCACCGTGACCCACAAATAATTGCTGGTTTCGGAAAAGGACTCCTGCGGCGTGCTTAAAAGCTGCAATACCTGATTTTTCAATAGCAGCATCGCCACCGTGATGACAGCGGCCGCCACCATCAACCCTGTAAACAGCGTGGAAATGGTTTTTTTCAGTTTTTCCCGGTTACCGCTGCCGATATATTGGGCTATCAGCACCGTGCCGCCCGTACATAAGCCCATGATCAGATTTGTGAGGATAAAAGTCACCTGGCCGCCGATGTTGACGCCTGCTATGCTGGCCGTGCCGCTGAACTTACCCACCACCCACATGTCTGCCACATTGTACAAAGACTGCACGATGTTGGAAAGCAAAAAGGGCATCGAAAAGCGGACAAGCCCTTTTAATACGCTCCCCTGAGAAAGGTTGTTTTCAAACCGGTTCATACGTACATCCTTTAAATTAAAATTGCGTTATGCCATTTAAAACGACATAACGCATTGTATCAGAATCTTGGTTTTGTTGCAAAGGAAAAGATACAGTTGGATTTTTGTCAATCCTTCACCGTAGCCCGGCGTATCAAAAGGAAGCTCAACGTTCCCGTCACGGCGGTGCACAGAACGCTGAAAAGGACGGCGCGGTAGGGAGCTACCGGGATCCCGTTTTCCCATGAGGCGAACTGGGTGAACAGGCCGGCAAGCCCGTTGGAGAAGCTGACAGAAACATTATATCCATACGCAAATGCGATCACATTGATGAAGAAGGCCGTAATGACGCCGTTGGTGTACAAGCCGTCGATCAGGGGGATCACGATGAAGACCAGCGCAGGCACACCGATGGAAACGGCAAGCTTCAATGCCTTGTTCATGCGGTAATACAGGCTGGTGATCAAAAAGCCCGTCATGCCGGCCGTCACATAGGCCAGGAAACTCCACAGAAGCCCTTCCGCAAGCGCCTTAAAGTTGCTTCCATCCGCATACAGGCTGCCAAACCGCTCCATATACATGGATTCATAGCCCACGAACAAGCCCCGGAACCAGCCGAAGGCCAGGTCGATCAACGTCATGGCTGCGGCCAGAATAGCTAAGCCAATAACAAAGCCCGTGAACAGCGTCTTGCGGGAGAGGCCGTTTTGCAAAAACAGCCGGAATTGGGCTTTGAATGCGTTGAGCCCCGCCACAAACAGAAAGATGGTGGAGGCAAATTCCATGCCGCCGGAGGAGCCTGCATCACCATCAAGGAAGTAAGCAATAGTAATCTGGAGAAGGAAAAGCACCATCAAGACGCCGTAAAAAATGATGACAGGCTTTTTGAAGTCATTCAGATAATACCGGACGGCTGCTTTCAATTTCATTTTCATCGCCTCACTCACTCGTTGGTCAGCCGGATGAACAGCTTTTGCAGGTCCATCTTGCCAATCTGCAAATACTCGGGCAAAGATTCCACGCTGGGCTGCCCCATCAGGTAAGCGGTTTTCAGCCCGCCCAGCGTATCTTCTCCCAATTGTTCCTTGCCGCTTACATATTCATCCACCTTGGCGGCGGGACCGGATACGGTGTAGCCCATGGATAGCAGTTCTTCCGTAGGCTGCTGGCGGATAATTCTGCCCTTCTTGATAATGATCACTTCTTCTATGAGTCCGGAGACTTCCTCGATCAGGTGGGTGGAAAGGACGATGGTGCGGGGTTTTTCCGCGTATGTCTCCACGAGCACCTTATATAGCAGTTCCCGGTGGTTGGCGTCCAGGCCCAGCACCGGCTCATCCAGCAGCACGAAGGGAACGGAAACAGACAAAGCCGCAATCAGCTTAAAGATGGAGCCGTAGCCGGTGGACAGCTCCTTAATCTTCTTTTTCGGGTTCAGACCGAACAGGTCGCACAGCTTTTTCGCATACTCCCGGTCAAAGCCGCCATAGAACGCTTCCGTGCACTTGAAGGCGTCATTCACCCGCATGCTGTCGGGATAGTAGCCCTTTTCGCTCATCATATAGATCTTTTGCAGGGCCGCATCATTTTCCCTGGCGGGAAGCCCGCCCACCAGCACTTCCCCCTCGTCGGGAAAGAGGCGGTTGGTGATGATGTTCAGCAGCGTGGACTTGCCCGCGCCGTTCCGGCCCAGAAGGCCATAGATTTTTCCGTTTCCCAAAGCAAGGGAAACGTCATTTAGAGCGGTCACCTGACCGAATGTTTTTGTGACGTGTTTGACCTCAAGGCCATTCATTGCGCAAAACCCCTTTCCATCCACTCAATGATTTCCTCCCGCGTAAGCCCCAATTTACGTGCCTCTAAAAGAAGAGGGACAACGTACTTTTCGTAAAACTGCTGCTGCCGCTTTTTCCTGATCTTCTCTGCTGCGCCTTCCTTAACGAACAAACCAAGCCCTCTTTTTTTGTATAGAAGGCTCTCATCCACCAACAGGTTCATGCCCTTTAATACCGTGGCGGGGTTGACCTGCAATGAGGCGGATATTTCCGTGGTGGAGGGCACCTGTGTTTCCTCCGGGAAGGCACCGGTGAAGATGGCATCTTCCATTTCCGCAGTGATCTGAAGGTAAATGGGCAGTTCACTGCCAAAGTCCAGCTTCATCATGCCACCCCCTTTGTTAATTAGTTAGTTACTAACGTAATTAAGTATAAGACAAAAGGATGAGAATGTCAATACTTTAACAAAACTTTTTTGATTTATTTCCCATGCAGTGTTACAATGGCTAAAACAGAAGCTTGTGACATGACACAGGGAGGAGAAGCCATGTTTTCGGTAGGCACACAGTGGAATCCCCTGCAGGCGAAACTGCGGGAACTGCTGGACCAAAAGGAATCTTTTGATGAGGCGATGGCGCTGCTGCTTCACATGCACGGTCTGCTCCATACCCGGAATGTCTTAAGCCAAAGCTCCCTTACGCTGATGGATGAAGTATGGGAAGGCGTTTCGGACTATACCTTCCGCACCATGCCCACAGCGGCGGATGTGACGGTAGCCTGGAACATCTGGCACATTACCCGCATCGAAGATCTGACCTGTAATTTATTGATGGCGGATGGCAAGCAGGTGCTGGATGATTCCTGGCTGGCAAGGCTTAACACGCAGGTCCGCGATACAGGCAATGCCATGACGGATGAGGAAATATTGTCCTTCAGCTTTGATGCTCGCCAATTGGCGCTGCGGGATTACCGTGATGCGGTGGGAAAACGCACCAGGGAAGTCATCGCAGGGCTTACCCCACAAGATCTTAAGCGGAAGTTTGCAAAGCGGCAGGTCGACCGCATTTTAGAGGAAGGCGGCGTGACGACCCATCCCGATTCCGTATGGCTGTTGAATTTCTGGGGGAAAAAGAATGTGGCGGGCATCCTTTTAATGCCCATCACCCGGCATCAGATGGGGCATTTGAACGATTGTCTGAAGCTGAAGGAAAAGTGCAAACGGCGCTTTGAGTCAGTAAAGGCGGAATGATGGCATGAGCATATATGTTGCATTGCTGCGGGGGATCAACGTAGGCGGCAAGCACAGGGTCAACATGGCGGAACTTAGCCGTACGCTTATTGAAGCGGGCTTTGAAAACGTGCGGACATATATACAAAGCGGCAATGTGCTCTTTAAGGCGGACGGGGATGTAACGGAGCTTCGTGAAAAGATGGAGCAGACCATCGAAAAGGGGTTCGGATTTCCCGTTCCGGTGATATTGCGCACATTTCAGGAGCTGCAAGCGATTTTGACTGGATGCCCCTTTACGGTAGAGGAAATACAGGCGGCGGAGGCTGCTTCAGGCGTGGAGAGTTTGCACGTGTGCATGCTGTTATCCGCGCCTGCATTGGAAGCCGTGGAAAAGCTGAAAGCCTTCCCAAGCAGTGGAGACCGCTTTGTTGTTTGCGGCAGGGACATCTACCTGCTGCTTCAAAACGGTGTCCACAATTCCAAGCTGGCGGCGCAGGTTTCAAAGATGGCCGCATCCGTTACCATGCGGAATTACAAAACCATGCGGCAGCTTGCGCTGATGGCTGGGGAAATGAGCAAATGAGGCGGTGAAACCGCCTTTACGCCGGGCAGATCTCTTCGGACAGATGGAAAAATTCCTCATATGCCTCAAAGGCCCGTTTTTGGCTTTCTTCCCGTATGCTCAGGAACAAATCATAATTGTCGATCAGCAATTCCACAATTTCCCGGCTGATGGTGCCGTTATCCACCATGGTCCGTAGGGCATGGGTGGCCTGAGTCCTGGCCATGCCTTCCCGGTACGGGCGTTTTTCCGTGATGGCGGTAAAAATGTCCGCTACTGCCATGATCCGGGCGCCATAGGAGAGGTTCTTCTCCTCCAGGTGGAAGGGATAGCCGTTGCCGTTCAGTTTTTCATGGTGGTAAGCCGCCCATTCCGCAATGGTCTCAAAGCCACGTACCTGGGACAAGAGACGGTAGGTGTAAAACGTATGGGAGCGGATGACGGTGTATTGCCTGGCATCCAATTGGCCGGGCTTTTCCAGTATCTCATTGTCGATGGTGATCTTGCCCAGGTCATGGAGGTAGCCGGCAATTAGAAGCATATCGCATTCCGAAGAGGACATGCCGCTCAATTCCCCCAGCATCCTTGCCGTATGGGCTACCCCGGCGGAATGGGTGGCGGTAAAGCGGCTGCGGAAGTCGATCACATGGGAAAAAATTTCGGATAGTTGAAGCACCTGATCCAGATCCAGTTCCATGGAAAACAAAACGGCATCCCGCTTTATAAACCGCAGGGGATCTCTGTCGTTAAGCTCCAGCCAGATATGTTCCCGCGTGGCCAGCTTCATCATGGCATCTACGCCTGAGGGAAGAAAACGGGAGCCTTCCCCTTCGCGTATCCGGTTAAGCACCTCCGGAAGCTGGAGCAGCGTGTGCTTGGTATCGGCAAACAGTACGCAGATGCGGTCGGCCAGATGGAGGATGTGGCTGGTCAGTGGAACCGCTTGGCCATTGAGGGCCGCGCCTTCCCCATGGTTCCAGGGCAGATGATGGTAACGGATGATGTCCGCCAGGGGAGCAAACGGCGTATACATTTCCAGGAGGGAAGCACCCCTAAATGCGTGGGTATTGATTTCCTCCAACTCGTCCCTGATCATGAACAACCGTTCCTTCAGCGATAGCGAACCGATGTCATGAACGATGCCTGCCATCAAAAGATTCAGGGAATCCTCGGCGTTCAGGCCCATTTCACGGCCCAAATGGTAGGACAAATAAGCCACCTGCTGGTGGTGATTGAAAAGCTCCGGGGCCACAAGGTCCATGGCGCTGGAAAGAGAAAACATCAAATCGTAAAGCTTGATGCGCACGGCAACGTCACCCTATCCTGATTCATATATATCTAAAAAATAACAAACAACATATATAGTATACCAGAATAAGCCAATAACAACAAGGGCGGATGTTGCTGCCCAATAGCTTTCAAAGGTTAATATTATTCATATAATATTTGAAGTTTTCAGGGTGGGGTGCGGGGAGGGTGCCTTTTTCAAAAGGCATCCTCCCCGCCTATTTTCTCCGTGCTTCCCCCGTTTCAACTGCTGGCGCTTTTGTAGCGGGACAGGCCGAACTTCCACAGCCGGAGGGCAAAGAAAGTGAACAGCAAGGCCACGCCGCAGCCCCATGCAAGGCCAGGGAGTGTCAAGGTACCGGTAAGCATTTGGGTTGGCAGCGTGGCCAGGAGTCCATAGGGCAACACCACCTGGAAGAGAATCTTCCATATTCCTTCGAAAACCACACCCGGCACCTTCATGCTCAATTCGATCAGGGGTTCTTCCATTTGATGCACGGTGGCGGCAGACATCACAAAAAAGGGCACGGTACGCAAAAGCAGCATCAGGTCATACCACAACAGCGTCATCAGCAGCACCAAAAGGATATACCCGGCGATTTCTGGTACGGTTGGGGGCGCAGGCAGCAGCGATACGCCCCTTGCGATGATGATAAAGCTCATGGCGATGAGCGGCAGGGAGCCGGGGTTCATCTGCTCAAAGGACAGGCGCAGAAGCGTATTGGAAGGCTTGGTGAGATAATGGTCCAGCGCGCCGGTGCGTATCTTCTCCGGAATGGAAATCAACCCAAAGAAGAAGGTGCACATATTGATGGCGTCTATCATAGAGAAGGTGCCGATGAATATGGTCATTTCCCCCCGCTGCCAGCCGCCGATGGATTCAACCTGGCCGTAGATTACATCAAATAGCAGCAGCTGTATCCCAAACAAGCTGCTGTCCACAAAGAATGCGCCAAAGAATGATAACCGGAAGACCATCAAATGGCTCAGGCGAAGCTTTGCCAGCGTAAGAATCAATTTCAGGTTCCGCTTCATATGCCCACCCCGTCATATCGCGTGCGCAGACGCGCGTAGGTTTGTTTGTTGAGGAAAAAGAAAAATAGAATCCATAGGGCAATGACCAGCATGCCGGTGAACGACTCATTGCCGCCCCGGCCAAGTATCAGCATGGCGGGCATGTGGGCGGCATGGTAAAAGGGCGTTAAACGCAGCACCTGCAAAACGCCTTCCGGCATAAGGGTAAGGGGTACCAGCGTACCCGTCAAAAAGGCCAGCACATTGCTTTTGATCATCAGGAAAAGCCAGATATCCTGATACTTGAATGTCAAAATCCCCAGGAAGAAGTGAAGCTGGGATAGGAAAACTCGGCCCAGCATAAGCAGCGCCGCAGCCTTTATCAGGTCCAGGGGAAGTGCCGCCCATTCGGGCCTTATGGGAAAGATAAAAAGGCACAGGGCGCCTGCCGCCAGGCTGAAAAACACCATATAGGCGGCGCTGCCCAGGGATTGGGCGAACAGGTACGCCTGTACCCTAACGGGCAGCACCAGAAACTTGGAAAACGTGCCGGCTCTTATATGGGAGCTTAGCTCCTCGGCGATGCGGCCGGTATTGTCCATCTGTGCGAAAAAGGACTGAATAAGGTAATATAGAATCATGGTGTCCAGGGTAAAACCCGCTACCTGCGCCCGCCCTTTGTAGATGGCCGACCATAATAGCCAGGCGAATAGCACCCGGGCCACGCTGGAAAGTACCTGCATGGCGGTGTCGAAGCGGTAGGCAGTGCGCGTCTTGAAGGAAATAAGAAGGGCTTCCCAGTACTTTTTCATCCCACCGCCACCTCTTTGTTTGTGTACAGCCTTGTTACCACATTTCCGATATCCTCTTCCTCCACCATGATGTCACGGATGGGATAACGGGACATAAGCGACTGCAGCAGCGCCGTGGCGTTTGCCTTGGGCATCATGAAGGACAGCCGCAAGGGCTGATGCGTAACCTCCGTGCAATCCTCCGGCAGTTCCACATTACACTCCGCCTCCAGAGCCAGGGTGATCTTCCGGTGTGTTTGGTATTGCTGGAACAACGCGTCCGTCGGCCCGTCGCATAGCTTTTCGCCATTATTCACCACCACGCACCGCTGGCACAGGCTCACGATATCCTCCATGTAGTGGGAGGTGAGTAAGATCGTGGTGCCCTGCTCCCTGTTCACTTCCCGGAGGAAAAAGCGCATTTGGTGCTGGGCGACCGCATCCAGGCCGATGGTGGGCTCATCCAGGAACAGGATGCGGGGGCTGTGCAGAAGCGCCGCGATCAGCTCCATCTTCATCCTCTCTCCCAGGGACAAGGTGCGCACCTGCACCCGCATCAGGTGTTCCACCCCGAACAGTTCGGTGAAGTATTTCATGTTCCTAAGATAGAGGCTTTCCGGGATGCCGTACAGCTCCTTGAAGAGCTGGAAGGTATCCGCCGGCGTCAGGTCAAAGAAAAGCTGGCTTTTTTGGCCCATAACCACGGCATACTGGCTTTTGAAGGCACTTTCCAGGCGGTTAGGCACAAAGCCCAGTACATGAAGGCTTCCCGAGGTGGGGGCGATGATGCCTGTCAGCAGCTTCACCAGCGTGGTCTTGCCCGCGCCATTGGGGCCGATGAGGCCCACAAACTCCCCTTCCGAAATGGATAGGTCAAAATGGTTCAAGGCGGTCTTTTCCACATAAGTCCTGCGGAACAGGTTCTTTACGCTGCCCTTGAGACCCGGTTCCTTTTCAAAGCGGCGGTAGACTTTGGTCAATTGGTTTGTCTCAATCAGTGTCATGAGCGGGCTCCTTTTCATACTGAATTTGAAGGTCGGGCCGGTGCCTTTTGTCCATTTTGTGGCGGGCCTTGCGGTTTTGCACGCTGTCGAACACGATGGAGAAATCGTAGTCATCGGGATACATGTTTTCTGCGGCTACGTGACGCTTGAGCCTTTTGTGGGGGACGCGGCGCTTGACTCCTTTGATCTGCACGCCCACAAGCCCCTTTTCATCTGCCGGGTCATATACCAGGCCGATTTCCCTGCCGGGGTATACAAGCACGCTGTCTCCCAATTGGAATTGGGCGGCATGGGCGGAGACGGGCTTTGGCGGCTGGTCCTTTTCAATGCGCTTTGCAGGCGCGGTACCTTGGGAACTTAAGATGTTGTTTTTCGGGGGAAGGATCGAAACGGGCTGCTGCGCCTCCTGCCTAAAATAGGCGGCTTCCCTGGCCCTTTGAATCATGGTTTCGGGAAAACCCAGCCGCTTTACGATATACAGCGCGCAGCTTTCCCCCGCCTCACCCATTTCCAGGCGGTACAGGGGCGTCAATGTCTCCCTGTCAAAGGCCATTCTAGCGTTTGTAAGGCCCGGAGCGCGGTAAGCGTACTCCTTGACCTCCGGGTAATGGGTGGTGGCCACGAACAGGCATTTCTTTTCCCGAAGCACATCCAAGATGGCGATGGCCATACCCATGCCTTCCATGGGATCGGTACCGGAACCCAGCTCATCCAATAGCACCAGGCTTTCCCGGCCCGTTTCCTGCAAGATGGCCAGGATGTTGGTCATGTGGGCGGAGAAGGTGGATAGGTTTTGGGAAATACTCTGCCCATCGCCGATATCGCAAAGCACGCTTGCGAACATGCAAAGCATCGTCCCTTTTTCCGCCGGCACATGCAGGCCGCTTTGGGCCATCAGGGACAAAAGGCCTACCGTTTTGAGCGCCACCGTCTTGCCGCCCGTATTGGGGCCGGTGATGACGATGCCGGATATATCGCCGCCCAGCGAGATGGTAAGGGGCACACATTTGCCTTTATCGATCAGGGGATGGCGCCCGTTTTCAATGCGCATAAAGCGGCCTGTGGTCAATTCGGGCGCCAATGCATCCATCTGCGCGCTCAATGTGCCTTTGGCAAAGGCAAAATCCAGCGTCTCAAACATATCCCTGTTCATTTCCAGGGAGTTCAAATGGCTTTCCGCCAGTGCGGTGAGCGCATACAGGATGCGGCGGACCTCGTTTTCCTCCTGGATCTTCAAATCGCTCACTTCCTCCTGCAGCTTTGTGACGGAGGCGGGCTCAATGAACACGGTGCTGCCCGTGGCCGACATATCCACTACCGTGCCGGGCACTTGCGCCCGGTGCTCCCTTTTCACCGGCAACGTCAGCCGGCCGCCCCGCGTTGCCACAAAGCTGTCGGAGAAAAAGGCACGGTTGCTTTGCAAAAGGCTCAAAAGCTTGTTTTTGACCTGCGCGGCGGATTGCTCCAGCTTCCTTCGCACGTCACGAAGCGCAGGCGAAGCGTTGCTGTCCACCGTATCGCCGCGGATGCAGCGCTCGATTTCCCCCTCCAGCTCTTGAAGCTCACATAAGGCGCGGCCATAAAATGCCAGTTCCGACTGCAGATATTCCCCGCGCTTTAAATAAGCCTTCATGCGGCGTAAGGTGGCCAGAAATTGCGAGATGCCCAGGAATTGTTCCGGCCCTAGCATGGCCCCGGCCTTTATAAGCGGCAAAACCTTGTCCAGCGATTCCATGGAGCTTGTGGGAGGGCTGCCCAGCACATCAATGAGCGCACGTGCCTCGCTGGTTTGCTTCATGCGGGCGCGGCATTCTTTTTCATTCAGGGCGGGGTTCAAATTGCGCAGCCTTTCTTTTGCACCCGAGGTGCAGGCGAAACAACACAGCATTTCCTTGATTTTATCAAATTCCAATGTGATTTCAGGGGTAGTCAATGAGATTCCTCCAGTCCAAAAGCAATAGAAAAATGCCCGCAGGTTCGCATCTTAAGCCCAATACGGGCAGATTGCTCCTGCGGGCATCACACAAAAAAAGAACGGCAGATGTCCGCCGTCCAAACCAGCTTCAGGGATATTTTCTTCCGGTACTTCTCTTCCGGTTTTGAAGTGAAGCGGGAGAAAGATCCGTGAAAGCGGGCCGGAGGGCGCGCCCTCTGTCGTTTCCTATGGCCAGGCAGGTGTCAGGAAGCAGTCTGTAAAGGGCAGATGCGGGAAGGTACGCAAACAAACAGGCTTTGCCTGCACCTTGCAGTCCATTCCCTCATGGATTCAGTTAAGAAGCCCCTTTACAGACAAGACCGACATCCAAAATCCTCCTATGATGTATTTACGGGAGCAGTATAGCAGACAAAGCGTTGCGCGTCAATGGGGTTTTACCGGTAAAAGCAGGTCTTTTATTGCAATCTGGGCAAGAAAGACGCTGCCTCAACAGATTGACAACCCATTGACGATCCCGATAACATTTGTTATACTATAAACAATCTCTTGATGGGAGAATTAAATATCTTAGGAGGAGAACCATGAAAAAGGTCCTTTCTGTCCTGCTGGCCGTTCTGTTCAGCGTCCTGCCCGTACTGGCCATGGCTACCGGCATCACAGCGGAAGGCGCTTACACGGACGGCGTCTACGCTGGTGAAGCGGAAGGCTTCGCCGGCGCAATGAAGGTGGAGGTCACCATCGAAGGCGGCAAAATCAAGGACATCAAGCTCCTGGAAACCGCGGACACCGAAGCTATCTACACCCAGGCGAAGGATAGTGTGATTCCCGCCATCATCGCCGCCAATACCGTTACGGGCGTGGATGTGCAGTCCGGCGCCACTTTCTCCTCCACGGGGATTATCACCGCCGTTGCCAGTGCCCTGAAGCAGGCCGGCGCAACCGTAACGCTGCCGGAAGCCCAAGAGGAAGAAGCGGCTGCCAAGGAACCCAGCAAGCTGGCCTCCGGAACCGTGTACATGGGCTTTGGCTCCGTGCCCAACTTCCGCGTCGGCCCCGGCAAGGATCCCACCGAAACCCAGGTTTATTCCTTCAACGTCACCATGGCCTCCGCGCTGTTTGATGAAGAAGGCCGTATTCTGGATATGACCGTGGATATCTACGAAGTCAGCACCCCCAACTATGACGGCGAAAGTATGCCCCACTTCTCCGGCTGGCCGGGCAAGGAAGGCTACAACGTGTTCGATCATGAAAAAGAAGCCGTGACGGGCGTTTCCGAAAACACCGATGATTCTGTGAAAGCGGAAGTCAATGGCTGGCTGACCAAGCGCGAGCGCGGCGAAACGTACCACATGAATCCCCAAAATGAATGGTACAAGCAGATGGACGCCTATGAAGCGTATTTCACTGGCAAGACTGTGCAAGAGATCCGCGACTGGTTCTCAAAGTATACCTCCGCCCGCAACGGCCGGCCCATCAAGCTCAACTCCGAGAATGAAGATGATATCAAGGCGCTGGCTGCCATGACCGAGGAAGACAAGGCCGTTCTGGCCGATGTGACCTCCCAGGCCACCATGAGCCTGTCCGACGCCCACGGCTTCATTCTGGAGGCTCTTGAGGAAGCCTATGCCAACCGTCAGCCTGCGCTGACCATTGGCGAGTAACGAATAACAAGCATAGCGAAACAAGGCGGTGTGGAGCAAATCCACACCGCCTTGTTTTTGCCTGAAGTTATGCTTTATACCATTCCAATGGGGAATACATCAAAAAGACAACATGCATATTTTTCTCATTTCACCCCGGAATCCCGGTCTCCCCGCCAACGTTCCCCTTCAGCGCCCGATACTGCCCCGGAGTGATGCTCTCGTACTTTTTGAAGGCGCGGATGAAGGAGGAGCTGTTGTAGTAGCCCACTTTCTCCGCCACCTGCTCCAGGCTCATGTGGCTGCCGGTCAAAAGCAGCTTGGCATGGTGGATGCGTGTCAGATTGATGGTATCCAGCATCGCCTGCCCCGTCTGCCGCTTGTACAGGGCGGAAGCGTAGCTGGCAGTCAGGTTCAAATGCTCCGCCACACGGCTGATGGACATGCTGCTTTTGGCGTAATTTTCCCTAATATAATCGTCCGCCTTGCGGGCGATATCGGCGCGCCGCACGTTTTCGCCGGCCGAGGCGCAAAGCGCGCAGGCCGATCCCACAATATAGGAAAGTTCCAGGAAATCATTTTTGGCGGAAGGCGCTTCCATATATTGCTGTATCCGCTGGGAAACGGATTCCACTTCCTCCGGAGGGAAGCGCAGCGACAGGTTTTGCATGATCCCCTGCAAAAGAACGGCGCACTGCATTTTTACCGTCCAGCCGGGCAGTGATGCTGCGGCTTTTTTCATGAGATGGATTTGATGCTTCGCTTCCTCCCATTCTCCGGCGGCCGTCAATTGCTCCAGCCGCCTTAGGATGGCTTCTATCTCCTCTGTAAGCCGCTCCACAGGCAACTGTGCCGGTTCCCGCTTCCAATAAAGGATCAGCTCATCTGCACCCTGCAGCCGGGCTGCCAGCGCATCCCGCACCCAGCCGTAGGCCTGGGAGATTTTGTGCAGGCCCTGCACCCGGAAGCTGACGGCGATGGTCATACCCAGGTCAAAATTGTCCTTGAGGATCTGCCTGCCGCTGCGCAGCGTTTCTTCCAACTTATCCTGCCAGGCATCCGCCCCGGCAGGAAGGCACAAAAGCGCGTACGTCCAGCCGTGCAGCTCGGTAAGCCTGGCATTATAGCCGGCCAGCAGTTCGGAAAACACGTTGCCAAGCACAAAGCGCATGAGCTGCGCGTCGTCCTCCCCATCCTCCGGTAAAACGGCGCTATCGGTGAAGCCGTCTGCGCAAAAGCCGGCCACGGCAAAATGATCGCTATCGTAAGCAATATCCAGGGCCAACAGCTGCTCCTCCACTTCTTTGATGGAGCCGTATGTCCCCCACATCAGCGATTCCAGCACAAAGTGCTCCATGTTCTGGTTGGAGAACTTCAATCTTTGGTTGATGGTCAGGCGGCTGTTTTTCATGCTCTGCATCATTTCCTGAAGGTATTGAAAATCATCGCCGCCCTCTGTTTGACTTCCGGCGGAAATGCCCTCCACAAAGCTGCGCAGCGCGTGGATGGGCCTGTACTGGCGCTTGGCCAGCGCAAAGGACAGGAAAAAGCCTACCGCCAGGATCACCGTTACCAGCAGCACGCTTACCTGGCGGATGGTATTTAATCGTGTCCAGTATACGCTTTCGGGGATGGAAACCACGTATACGCAGCCCGTGTCGGCGCTGCGGCTGTAGGAGATGCGCAGCTTGCCCTGGGGGCTTAAGACACTGTGGGCGTCACCGTTTGCGGCAGCCACATTCACGGAGCCGGTGAAGGTGACATCCGGCATCGTGGAAAAAAGCACTTGCCCCTTATTATCCAGAATGGTGAAGCCCAGGCCCGGCTTTTCCTTCACCATTTGCTGGTACTGTCTGAGCATGCTCTCCTCCAGTGTAATGACGATGGTCACCGATGGCGCAGCGCCCCTAAAAATGGTGCGCATATAGGAAAGCGGATTGCGCAGCGCCCCTTCATCCCGGCGTACAAACCCATTTTCCCCGCGGCCCACATAGTTAAGCCAATCCTCATACGTCAAAAACTCACCCGTCAGGCGGCGCTGGAAATAATCGGGCCCGGTCATGACGGTGTTGGCAATCACCTTCTGGCTGCGGGAAAAATGCAGATAGCTGCTGCTTATGCCGGCGTTGGCGACTTGAAGGCTGGTCATTTCCTGGATGAGGGTGCGAAGCGTCTGAAAGGAGGTGATGTTGTGCAGGTATTGCATAGGGTCTGAAATGGAAGAAAAATACAGCACCTTATCGTCCACCACCAGGGTATCCCCTATGCGCATCACGGTAAAGAGCTGCCCGTCGGCCTGGCTTTTCAATTGTTCCAGCATGAGCCTGTTGGATATCTCCAGTTCCTTTTCCACCGTGCCCAGCATGTTGGTCATAAAGCCGATCAGAGCCGAGGCAGGCAGCACAAACACAAGAAGGAAGGACAGCAAAAACGTTCTGTATACTTTCTTGCGTATACGCTTTCTAAATTCATGCATCCATCCCGCCTCCAGCGTCTTCTTGTCACTATATTCAATATACCATATCGCAAGCGGGGATGCAAAGGCAACAAGGAAGATGCAGGCGCTTAAGCAACGTCCAATTTGCGATTTTGCGCATGAGTTGCTATTTTGAATATCGGTTTTTTCATAAATTGTCAATCAAGTTTATTGTTTTGCGGTTGTCTGTTGTTATTAGCGCCGGTATACTGAATCATCATGACCCTTTCAAAAGGAAGCGTGCCCCCTGCCCCGAACCACATAACAAGGAGGATGAAAGACCATGCGCAAAACCTTATCCCTGCTTCTGGCGACTCTGATGCTGCTGGGCTCGATGGCCTTCACCGCGGCTTCGGCCGAAGAAGCACCCCTGGTCATCACCATGGTAGCCCCCTTCTTTGCCGAGCAGCCCCCCGCCGGTACCGTAGGCGAGGAAGGCAACCCGGTGCTGGAAGCCGTAGAAAAACTGTGCAACGTAGACCTTCAAATTACCTATGCGCCCCAGGGCGACTTTGTACAGAAGTACAACACCGTGATGGCTTCCACCGAGCAGCCCATGGTGATGGTTATCACCAGTGGCCTCACGAAAAACTCCAAGTATTTGGAAGACTGCCAGTTCGGAGTGTTCTGGGATCTGACGGATTTCATCACCCAGCGCCCGCTGTTTAAAGACGAACTCACCACTCCCTACTGCATGACGGTGACCGCCGTGGGCGGCCGCAACTACCTGTTCCCCATCCAGGTGTCCAGTGCCCGCGTGGCCATGCTCTACCGGCAGGACTGGCTGGATAAGCTGGGTATCCCCGTGCCCACCACCGCCAAGGAGTTCTATGAAATGGCCAAGGCCTTCACCGAGAAGGATCCGGATGGCAACGGCCAAAAAGACACCTACGGCTTTGCCTACATCGACGATGCCGATAAGGAACTGACCTACGCCGGCTTCGACACCCTGGCCGTAGCCCTGGGCGCGCCCAACCGCTGGGGGCAAAATGCTGAAGGCAAGATCATGCCTTACTTCACCTTCCCCGAGTACATGGACACCTTGAACCTGTTCAAGGACATGTATGACAATGGCTACATGAACAGCGACTTCGCCTTGATCAAGGGCAATGACAAGCACCTGCCCCTTGGCGAAGGCAAAGCGGGCGCCATGTTCACCACCGCCACCAATGGCCGTTACCCCGGCGGCAAGTATGACCAGCTCTTCTCCACCATCACCCCCACCGCCCAAATCGGCCGTAACTACCTCCTCACCGCTCCCAACGGCAGCCAGGTGATCAACTCCACCCTGTCCGTAGGCGGCGTGGGCGGCTTCCTGATCCCCAAAGCGGCTGTGAAGGATGAGGCCACCGTACAACGGATTCTGGACTTCTTTGAGAAGCTGCAATCCGCAGAAGAAGACGGCGGCTGCAAGCTCCTTACCGTGGGCGTGGAAGACCTCCACTACACCCAGGACAAGTCGACCGGCGTCATCACCATCACCCCCGAACAGGCGCAGCTGCGCGTTACCGACGGCTCCAACGAAGTGTTCATCTCCCTGGCGCCCCGCCGTGTAGTGGCCCCCGACTTCGGCCAGGGCAGGACGCAGCTTGACTTGATCAACCTGGAAGCCGTGGCCAACGAGCCCTACGCCGTACCCGATCTGAGCGTTGGCAAGCTCAATCCGGACCAGATGAGCCTGGAAGCTTCCATCGCCTTGACCATTTCCGACGCCCGTGTACAGTACATCATGGGTCAGATCGACGCGGCCGGCTTTGAAAAGGCCGTGCAGGAATGGATGGAACAAGGCGGCAACGACCTGATCGAGGCCGTCAACGCTAAGTAAAGCGATTCAAGCCGGGATGGCATGGAGCCGGCTTCATGCCATCCCTTCTTTTTGGGGCCGACCTCGCTGGCCTTATTCTTAGAAATATGAAGTATCAGTATTATACTGCTTCCAAACATTATTGCGTCGTTGCCGTGGATCTTTTCGCGCACTACTGCGTCGTCTGCCGCTCAGCGTAGCGCTGCTACGCCTCGCTTAGCCTCCTTGTATTGCACAAAAATCTCTTCACAGCCATCGACGCGATAATGTTTTCCATTAGTATTAGGTCCGCCCTGATAAGGGGATTCCAAAGGGATGTATCACTTTGGCGGGGGTCTGGGGGCAGAGCCCCCGGAAAGAAAGGGTGTAGAATATGCTTCAATCCGCAGGGCCAAGGATAAGTGCCGGAACAAAGCTTTTCCGGCGGCTGATGCGCTACAAATGGCTGTACATCATGCTGATCCCGACCCTGGCCTATTACGTTCTGTTCAAATTCCTGCCCATGCTGGGGCTGAGGATCGTTTTTCTGCGCTATATCCCTGGGCTGGAGGTACAGGGAATAGCCAGCCCGGCGGCCGATCCCTGGTATAAGAATTTCGCCACGTTTTTTGCTCATAAGGACTTTTGGATGCTTTTGCGTAACACAATGACGCTGGCCGTGTGGAACATTGTGCTGTACTTTCCCATTCCATTGATTCTCTCGCTCCTGCTCAATGAGGTTCGCCATTTCCCCTACAAGCGTACGCTACAGTCACTGGTATACCTGCCCCATTTTTTGAGCTGGGCTGTCATCGCCAGCCTGATGCTGCTGCTTCTCGGTCCGGCGCCCAGGGGTCTTATCAACTCCCTTCTACAGCAAAACGATCTAAAGCAAATCCCTTTCCTGTATGGGCATGAGTGGTTCCGTCCCATCTATATCATCGAACTTGTCTGGAAGGAAGCCGGCTGGGGCACCATCATCTACCTGGCGGCGCTTTCAGGCGTGGATGAGCAGCTGTACGAGGCTGCCGTTATCGACGGCGCGGGCCGGTTCCGCCAGCTGTGGAACATTACGCTGCCCTCTATTAAATCCACCATTGTAATTTTGCTGATACTGCGCATGGGCTCCTTCCTGGACACGGGCTTTGACCAGATCTATCTGATGCTCAACAGCCTGAACCGGGAAGTGGGCATGGTGTTTGACACATATATCTATGACGTGGGCATCCTGGGCAACAAGGTGCCTCCGGGGGTCAGTTCCTTAAGCTATAGCACCGTCGCGGGCCTTTTCCGCTCGCTGGTGGGCCTTGTGCTGGTGCTGGGCACTAACCGGCTGGCCAAAGCCGTGGGAGAGGAAGGCGTGTACTGATGGCAAGCAATATGACATCCCGCAACCAGACCACCGCCGGGCGGGTATTTGACATCCTCAACCATGTATTGCTGGGTCTGTTCGCACTTTTGATGGTTGCCCCCCTTGTCTACTGTGCGGTCGGCTCCTTCTCCGCTACCGGCATGGCCTATGGCCGCTTCGCCGCCTTTTCCCTGGAAGCTTACCAGATGATCTTCCGGTCGGGGAAAACACTGTCCTCCCTGGGGAACAGCTTCACCATCACCATCGTGGGCACGCTGATCAATATTGCCATGACATCCACCGCCGCTTACACCCTGAGCAAAAGGGATCTGCCGGGCCGTAAGTGGTTTATGGCCATTGTCGTCTTCTTCCTGCTCTTTCACGCCGGGCTGATCCCCGAATTCATTGTGGTCGCCAACCAGCTTCGCCTCAAGAACACCTTCTGGGCCGTCTGGCTGCCGGTGGCCATCTCCAGCTATAACCTGATCGTAATGAAAAACTTCTTTCAGAACATACCTGAGAGCATTGAGGAAAGTGCCCGCATCGACGGCTGCAATGAGCTGCAATCCTTCCTGCGCATCGTGCTGCCCATGAGCAAGGCCTCCCTGGCCACCTTCTCGCTGTTTTACGCCGTGGGCCACTGGAACAACTATTTAAGGCCCATGCTCTACCTGGACAAAAGCGAAATGTGGCCCATCGTCGTGTGGCTGAGGCAGATCATTATCCTGTCCCTTGGCGGCATGGGCAACGACAACATGTCCGAGCAGGATGTGGTGTGGGCCGCCACCGACGCTGTGAAGTACGCCACCATCGTGGTAAGCACTGTGCCCATCATCTGTGTATATCCCTTCCTGCAAAAGCATTTTGCCAAGGGCGTGTTGTTAGGGTCCGTTAAAGGATAAAACATTACCATGGAAAAGGAGAATCACCTATGCTCCCTCAAACGTATCCATCCGAAATGCGTGTGTTTTCAGATCCCCTGACGGGGCGGAAGATTACCCAGCTTACCGATAGCCGGGATTACGACAACGTGCACCTGTACTTTACTGAGAACGCATTCACTAAGGGGGGGAATGAGATATTCTTCACCTCCGACCGGAATACGCCCGGGATCGACAACGTGTTCACCGTGAACCGGGAAACGGGGATCATCACACGCATCACAGCTTATACGGACCAGGGGATAACCCAGCTTACCAAGGATCCGGAAAGCACGGTGATTTTGTATAACCATGGCCGGGAGGTGGTCCTCCACTCCCTCATGACCGGGGAAAAGCAGGTGCTGTATACCCTTCCCGAAGGATTCAGGCCCGGGCGGCTCTCTTTGAACTGCGACCACACGCTGGTGGGCATTCTCATGAACGAGGATGTGCAGGTAGAGCACGGCATCAATTATGCCGGGTTTGAGGAAAAAATGTACAGGGTCAAGCGCTCCCGCATCGTATTCGTGCCGCTGATTGGCGGCAAGGCCGGTACGCCTTATATCGGCGTTCGCGATACCTGCGAAGCAGGGCACCTGCAGTTTTCTCCCACGGACCGTAACCTTTGCATGTACTGCCATGAAGGCCCCTGGCACCTGATCATGCAGCGGATATTTATTGTGGATACGGATACTTTGGAGGTTTTTCCCTGCTTTCGGCAGAATAAGGAAGACAGCGTAGGCCATGAATTCTGGACGAGGGATGGCAAGGTCTTCTTTGACAACCGCGGGCCAGGCCATGACGGTACCATCACCAGCCACCGTACCCAGGCGGTAGCCAAAGAGCCGATCGAAAGCGGGTTCATCCCCTATGTGGGTCTGGCGGACAAAACAGGCGCGCTGCTTACAAAGACGCTGCTGCCCCACTATTGCAACCATTATCATTGCGGCAGCGATCCCAGCATCCTTGTGGGCGATGAGGTGGACGACCTTGTGCGCATCGAGCTTAAAAAGGACGGCCCCCGTATTACAAAGCTCTGCCGCCACGGAACCACCTGGTACGGGCAAAAGAGCCATTGCCACCCCACCGTCAGTTGGGAGGACGACGCGGTTCTGTACGCCAGCGATTTGGATGGCAAAGTGCAGCTATACCTCACCGATTGGCTTTAAAAAAAGGAGGGTCCTGTTTGATAGCAATCGTCGTACACAACGATCAAATCGTATTAAACGATCTGGGCGGCGGTGTCAGCCGCAAGGTGCTGGCCTATACCCCCGAGATCATGATGGTGGAAGTCTGCTTTGAAAAAGGCGGCGTGGGCGCTGTGCACACTCACCCGCACGTGCAAAGCACCTATGTGAAAAGCGGAAGCTTCCGCTTTACCATCGACGGTGAGGATGTGGTGGTCCAGGAAGGCGATACCATTGCATTCCCCTCCAACATCCCCCACGGTACCGTCTGCCTGGAGGCCGGCATCCTGGTGGATGTGTTCACCCCCATGCGTGCCGACTTCGTATGAGTCAGGGGCTCTGCCCCTGACAACCCCGCTCAAGGGCTCCGGAACCCCGCCCCCGCCAGTGGCGGAAATGGGCGGGGTGGAGGAGGCTGGCGAAACGAGCGATGCAAGCAAGCCTCCTGTAGGCTCCTTTTGAAGCTGTCGCCGAAGGCGGCTGAGGATTGGTTAGCGCGCAATGCGACGATTGAGCCGGCTGGAGCAAAGCTTCTTGGAATTTCCATAACATCTGCAAAAAAGCTATACGTATAAACCGGCACAGGCGGGCGATTAAAAATCGCCCCTACATCTGCATGGAGTTTGTTGTCTTCTCTACCGGGGCATATGGGTGCCGTAAGAAAAGTCAAGTCCTCTTTGCAGCCGTAGGGGCGATTAGTAATCGCCCGCAGAGAAACGGCTCCGGATAAGCTGGTGACAGGAGTGGAAGTATCAACTGATTATATAACAAAACCAGGTGGCTCTTGTTGTAAGGGGGCCCCCCCCGCCCTACATCGTCAACGGCACTTCCACATTCATCAAAGCATTTGTATTTTGAATTGGTAAAAAACAAAACCGGGCGATTCCTGTAAGGGAGCCGCCCGGTTACGTTTTATTCGCTTATGATTAGGCGTTCTGGTTCTTCTTCTCGCCGATGCTCAGCAGCAGGTTCAGCAGGATGCCGAAGATGGCCGCGGCGGCGATGCAGGGCACCTGGATGCCGAAGAAGGGGATACTGCCGCCGAACTGGTACTGGCCACCCACGCCGATTACCATGATGGTGGCGATGACGGCGATGTTCTTGGCGCTGAACATGTCAACCTTCTTGTCCATCATGATGGCCACGCCCTGGGCAGCGATAGCGCCGAACAGGTAGATTTCCAGGCCGCCGATGACCGCCTTGGGAATGGCATAGATGGCGTTGATGAGGGGAGTGAAGCAGGCAACGATCATGGCGATCACCGCGGCAGCCAGGAGCACGGCGGTGGAGAACACCTTGGTGATGGCCATGGCGCTGATGTTTTCGCCGTAATTGGTTCCGGCGGGGCCGCCGACAAAGGCAGATACCATATCGCCGATACCGTCGCCGATCAGGTTCAGGCCCAGCTTGTCAGCGATATTGTAGTGCTTGCCGCCCTTTTTGCGGGACAGGTCATTGACGTAAATATCCAGCTGGTACACATGGGCGGTGGATTCGGGGATGGTAGCGATGGCAATGGGCATGATGGCCGCGACTGCCGCCCAGGAGGGAATAGGCAGCGTGAACTCAGGCAGGGCGAACAGGCTGCTGGAAGAACCGGCAAGCACCTGGAAGAAATTGATGCCGGAGAACTGGCCCACGATGAAGGCTACGAGGCAGCCTACCAGCGGTCCGAAAAGCAGCGGAAGCTGGCTCCAGATGCCCTTCAGGTACACGGAGAAGAGGATTGTGGAAAGCAGTGTAGCCAGGGAGATGACCCAGGCCAGGTTGGAAGCCGTAGCGGCAGCGCCTTCGGCTACGCCGGCAGGAGCGCTGGCGGCATCACCAAGGGCTACGGCAGCCAGTGTCAGACCGATAGCCATGGCGATAGGGCCGGTAACGGAAGCGGGAAGGATCTTGTCAATGACATCCTTGCCTACAGCCCTTACCAGGAAGCCGGCTGCGATGGATACAAGACCGGACATGATGATACCAAACTGCGCTACGGCAATCTGGTCATTGAGGGGCTTACCGGCCGCCGCCTGGGCAGCCATCAGGCCCATGATCGCAGACAGGTAAGAAAAGCTGGAGCCGTAGTACAGAGGCAGCTTCCGTCCGGTGATGAGAATGAAGCAGATGGTGGCCAGGCCGCTGGCGAAGATGGTGGTGGCTACATGGAAACCGGTAATGAGTGCAACAGTAATCGTGGCGGGGAACATGACGACGACCTGCTGGAGAGCGTACAGAAGCAGCTTCCAAACCGGCGGCCTCTCGTCTGGCAGGTATCCAATGTGGGGAGCGTTGGACGTCATGAGGATGCCTCCTTATGGTACTATTTCGAGACGCCATTCAAGGCGTTTTCTCGTATAATTGGATGCTGTTTTCACCGTCGGTTTCCACAAGGCGCACAGCCACCACCTCGCTGCGGGAAGTGGGCATGTTCAGCCCCACGTAATCCGCCCGGATGGGCAGCTCCCGGTGGCCCCTGTCCACCAATACCGCCAACTGAATGCTGGCCGGTCGGCCCATGGCCATGACGGCATCCATGGCCGCCCTTGCGGTGCGCCCGGTGAAGATCACATCGTCTACCAGGATGATGTTTTTATGAACCACAGGAAAGGGGATGCGGGTTTCGCTGAGCACCGGCTGCTCGCTGGATACGGACAAGTCGTCCCGGTACAAGGTGATGTCCAGCTCGCCCACGGGGATCTCGATCCCTTCGAACAAGGCAATGTTCTTGGCGATCCTTTGGGCCAGGGGAATGCCGCGGGTCTTAATGCCTACCAGGCACACACTTGTAAGGTCCCGGTGGTGCTCGATCACCTGGTGGGCCATCCGGGAAAGCGTGCGGTGCATCTTCATCTCGTCGGCAATTTGTGCTTTCAGCCGCATGGCGATCCTCCTTTTGCCCATCAAAAAAGCTTGTCCGCGTTAGAGTCGCAGGCAAGCTGAATGTCTTTGGGCGGTTCGCTTTAAGACTCGCTCAACATCTTGCCGGCATCAATGTACCGAGTTAAAGACATTGTGTGTACATTTCATTGGGAGTATTGTATCACAGGGATAGACCGGGGGCAAGCGTTTTTTTACAAACTTTACGCTTCTTTACGCCTCTATTGCGCCGGGAGCCGGTTCAACCGCCCGGCCTGCCGCCTTTTTGTCATCCGGCAGCCGCCATGCCACGAACAGGTTGCCCAACGACAGGAATGCGGCGATGAAGAATACCCATTGAGCCCCCAACTGCACCCAGATGACGGCGCTCAATTGGGCCGCCAGGATGGCCACGATATGGTCCAGGCTGATGCCGGTGGAAAGCGTAGCGGTGATCTCTTCGTCGTTTACCGCGATGGAGCGCAGATAAATGGACTTCACAATACCAATCTGCATGGAAAGCCGGTCCAGCACGAACAGGGCGTACACCACCATCACAGGCCAGCTTCCTTCCGGCAAAACGCGGCTTGTAATCCCCCACACTACAAAGCCGTACAGCACATACACAACGATAAAGGACAGCGCGTCCACATACATCATGCGCTTGATACCGAACTTATCCATCCAGTGCCCCACCCATCGCATAAAGAAGATGCCCAGGAAGCTGCTGGCGATCAGGAGCAAAGACATGATATCGGCACCTTTGCGCAAAAGCTCAATGATTACCCAGGAGCCGAACACGAAAGCGATCTGCTTTTGCACGCCGTGCAAAATGGTCAGGAAATAGAAATAGCGGTATTGTTTGCGAAACAGCAGCTTGAATCTTCTCACCGTGGTCGGCTGCGGCCCTACACGGCGGATCAGCAATAAGGATGCGGCAATCGCAATCAAAAAGGAGGCGGACCCCAGCAGGAATACGGCCTTGATGGGCGTAGAAAAGGTAAACGTACCGCTTCTGAAACCGAAAAACACGATGAGTCCGGCCAGAAAGCCTACTGCCGTTTTCGCGCTGGCGTACTGGCCCATGCGCCGTCCCACCTGATTAGGTTCCGCCAGGGCCATGCCGATGGAATCCTGCAAAGGCATAAACATGTGCATGCCCATGGAGTTGATAAACAAGAAAACAAGCATCCCGCCAAAGGAGGGCGTGAATATCCCCAGCGCCGTCAGGCCGCCGCAGGCCAGCACCTGGGCGATGAGGCTGGCTTTGAGATCCCCCAGCATGGACAGGGAAGCGATCACCAGCGCGCACAGCATGCCCGGCAGTTCCCGCGGGAACTCGATAAATCCGCGCTGGGCGGTGGTAACCTGATAAACCTCTTTAAAATAGTTTGAATAAATGGAGTCGCTCAGGCCGTTTCCCAGCGCCGCCGCCGTGATCAGGATAAAGAACAGCAGCATCTCCCTGTTCAGCGTCCGCCTTTGCATGTTGCTTGCATCCCTTTCCATATACATTAAAACGCATTTCCTGTATTGTAACAGGCAAAACCATTTACCGCAATGCGCAATTCGCCCCATTTTTTCGCCTCACCCCTGCATTGCTTGACAAAGGGATGGAAATCCGATACATTGATGCCAGCAACGGACCGAATGGAAAACGGAGATACATCATGCGCAATGTCATCATCGCCGACGATGAAATGAAAGTATGCCAGCTCATCCTGAAGCTGGCGGATTGGGATGATTTGGGCCTTCATGTGGCGGGCATCGCCAACGACGGCCTTTCCGCGCTGGAGATGGTGGATAAGCACCGGCCGGATATATTGATCACCGACATACGTATGCCGGGGGTGGACGGAATAGAGCTCATACGCCGGGCCAAGGAGCTTGCGCCCGCGCTTCAATGCATCATCATCAGCGGCTACCGCCACTTTGACTATGCCCATAACGCCATCCGCTACGGGGTGGAGGATTACCTTTTAAAGCCCGTCAACCAGCAGGAATTTGTGTTAACGCTGCGCAAGCTGGTAGAAAAAAGAGACCGGGAAATGAATCAAACGCTGGAAACGGAAGAGCTTAGACTCAAGGCTATTCATTTGGGCGAGCGGCTGAAGGAAGATTTTGTCCTCCGGCTATTGCGGGAAGACATTTTCCCGGAAAAAGAGGCGGAGCAGCTTTCCTTCCCAACAGGCGCGGGTTACGGCTGCGCTATTGTTAAGCCTGATCTGAATGGCGTGACGCCGGAGGACAGGCTCCATGGCCTGGCGGCTGAAAAAACGCTGAACGTATTGCGCCAGCACTTGGGTCCCGTTTTCCCGGTCCTTTTGACATGCGCCGCACCGGAAGGCGTGCTGTGCGTATTCCATCATAGCGCTATCACCTGGGAGGATGTATTGAGCGCCTTCCGCTCTTTGATGGAGGATGTTTTGCTTTTGCGGGCGCTGTTTTTAGGCCTGGAGGTGACGGTGGGTTTAAGCCGTGCAAACCATGTGCTTTCAAGCCTTCCTGCCGCCATGAAGGAGGCTTGCCAGGCAGCCGCGGAGCGGCTGCGCCGCGGCACGGGGCAGATAATTGTGTACGCACCGCAAGCACTGCCGCCTTGTGACAAGGAAACGCTGCTGAATGCGGAGATCCGCAAAAATCTGCTGGCTGCCCTGGATATCCTGGATGAAAGCGGGTATCAGGCCCAGCTTAAAAAGGTGCTTGCGACACTTAACGGCGCCGGCAGGCTTCCTATGACGGACGTGCACGATGTCATGAAGGAACTCATCTACCTGCACTTTCTGGGGCTTACGGGCCGCGGGCAGGCCGAGGAAGCAACGAAAGCATTCCTGAATCAATTCGAGGCTGCCTGGAACGCGGCCACTTCATTTGCTCAGGCGGCCGGCAGCCTGATAGATATGCTATGCGGCCATGTGGCTGCCATTAACCGGGAACGCAGCGAAATGGAAATGCGGCCCATCCGCCTGGCGAAAAAATATATGCAGGAAAACTACCATAAGCCCCTTACCCTGGAAGAGGTGGCATCTGTGGCCGGGTTCCATCCCGCCTACTTTTCCACCATATTCAAAAAAGTCACGGGCGAAAATTTTCTGGAATATGTAAGCGAACTGCGCATGAAGGAAGCCAGGGAGATGCTATGTGACGGACATCTTCGCATCGAGGACATCGCGGAAAAGGTGGGCTATGCCGATACCAAATATTTTGTGAAGCTGTTCAAAAAGTCTACCGGCCTCACGCCGCAGGAGTATCGCAAGCTGTATTATTAAAAACCCAGAGGTAGCCCATGCAAAAGAAAAAAACGTGGTCACTGGCCAGGCGGAGCGTATACGTCTTTTTGGGCGTATGTGTGATCGCGCTGGCCCTTTTGATTGTTTTATTCGTTTGGGTCTTAGGGTCGTCAGGGTCGCTGTTGCACCCCGCCATGCTGATGGTATTGGCGCTTTGCGCGGCGCTGTTCCTATTGCTGTATATGGGTTTTCGCCATGTGCTTACGCCTTACATGAAGGTATCCGCGGTGCTCAAGCGCTTTTCCGCCGGGCGCACGGTGGAGGAGCTGTTTAGCCTGAAGTATCCGCTGACGATGGACCTGCAAGAAGCGCTCACAAGAGTCAGCGGCCTTCTTGACCGGCAGGCCGCCCTGCGTGATTCCATGAAGCAGGCGGAATACCTGGCGCTGCAAAACCAGATCAACCCCCACTTTCTGTACAACACCCTGGAGGCTATAAGGGGTGACGCGCTGGCAAGCAACATGGGCTCCCTGGCGGAAATCGCGGAAGCGCTGGCCACGTACTTCAGGTACACTATAAGCAAAATGAACCGGCTGGTGACGGTGGAAGAGGAACTCAATAACGTCAAAAACTATTTCCGCATCCAGCGCTACCGCTACGGGGACAGGATGCAGATGATACTCTCCTACGACAAGGAAAACCAGGAGCTGCTTACGCTGCGCATACCCAAGCTTACGCTGCAGCCCATTGTGGAAAACGCGGTGATCCACGGCCTGGAGGCCAAGGTGGGGCAAGGCCTCATCCGCCTTACGGCGGAGACCACCCAGTCGCGCCTTTTGCTCCATGTATCGGACAACGGCGTGGGCATGGACCGGGAGGCGCTTGCCCGTTTGACCGACAGGCTGACCCAAACACGGTTTGACTATATCGATGGCACCACCGAAAAAGAGGGCGGCATCGCACTGGTGAACGTCAACAACCGGCTCAAACTCTTGTTTGGCGAGCAATACGGCTTGAATATCTATTCGGAACCGAATGTGGGCACAGATGTGGAGATCACCCTCCCCCTGCGCCACCACGCGGAGGAATAGCCCATCCATGAAGACAGAGATCTTACGTATGGAGGATGTTTATGCCACCGGCCATGGCGTGCGGCTGCTGGACGGTTTCCGCATGTACCTGTTCATGGGGGAAACGCTTGGCCTGATCATCAACAACGCCTACAAGCGGTCCCTGGTGGTGGACGTGCTGTGCGGCAACCGGGAAGTGGATCTGGGGCGCATCTATTACCATGACCAGCAGGTGGATCCGGAGGAATACACGGTTTTAAGCCGGCGCCGGGTAGCCTGCGTGGGTGGCAAGAGCTTTCTCATACAGGACATGAGCGTTGCGGAAAACATATTCGTGATCCGCAGCCGCTTCAAAAAGATCTATATCCGGCGGCGCACGCTGGAAAGACAGGCCGCCATCCTTTTGAGGCCCTTTTCGGTGGATGCCTCTCCATCCACCCCTGTGAAATCCCTTACCATCACCCAGCGGATTCAGATTGAGCTTATCAAGGCAAGCGCCACGGGGGCCAGGATCATCATCCTCTACGACCTGTCGCGGTTTTTAAGCGCGGCGGATATGAAGGCGGTGTTTGAAACCGTTCATACGCTCAAGCGGGACGGCATTGCTTTTTTGCTGGTGGATACGTATCTGGATGTGCTTTTTCAATATACCGACCGCATGCTGGTCATGGACAGCGGGCGGATGATAAGGGCTTTTGAAAAGGACATGTACGATGAAAAAACGGTGGAGGCCGTGCTGCTGGGCGGAGGGGAGCAGGTTTTGGCCGGCGAAAGCCACGATTTTGCGCCGCAGGTTCTGGAGTTGCGCCATGTGAACACGGATGCGCTGCGGGATATTTCCCTCACGCTGCATAAGGGGGAGGCTGTAAGCCTTTTGGACATGGACGACAGCACCAATGCGGCGCTTATGAAGGTGCTCACCGGGGAAGCGGCCTATGAGGGGGCACTTGCGTTGGAAGGAAAAGCCTACAGGCCCCGGAGCCTTAACCATGCCCTGAAATCGGGCGTATGCGTGATCAGCGAGAACCCCACGGAAACCATGCTGTTCCCGCACTTGAGTGCGATGGAAAACCTTTATTTGGGCATGGCCGGGCGCGTGCGTTTCTTTTTTGGCCGTCAAAAATACAGGCGGAGCCTTACGCAAAACTTCCGGGAGCTGCTTCCGCCTGGGATCATGGAGTGCCAGGACATACGCACCCTCGGCAGCGAAGATCTGCAAAGGCTTGTATACTGCAAGTGGCTGCTGTGCCATCCCAAGCTGCTTATTGTGCAAAAGCCTCTGTCGGTAACGGACCCGCACCTGGGTCAGGTAACGCAGGAGCTGATAGGCCAATACGTAAGGCAGGGCGCCTGCGTGCTGATCCTGTCCTCCAACCCCTCCGAAGCCTACAGGCTGGGGGATACGGTATATCCCTGCAGGGGTGGACGGATAACAGTGAACAATGAAAGATGAACAGTGAACAATGAACAGTGAAATGTTTCGAAAAACAAACTTATACTGTTCATTATTCAATGTTCATTGTTCATTGAAAAATATCCGTAGTGATCAATCCTATAATACCGCTTTCACATTATCCATCCCCAGCATCTTTTCCAGCTCCTGCTGCACAGGCTCGTCCCCGTCGCACCACATGTTCTTTGATGTGAGCAGCGTGATGCGCTCCGACGGAATGTGGAAATATACCGGCACCGGGCCCGGGTGACCTGCCAAAACAGGCTTCATTTGTTCCATTTGCTCCCTTGTGCCCCGCAGGTACAGCTTCATCGGGGCCTGCTTGGCCAATTGCGCATCGGTAAGTACCGGAGCGGACTGATGAAAGGGCAAGGGGAACAGATCATCCGGATCCTCCGAAGGCGGCTGCTTTCCGCCCAGCAGCGGCAGATCCTGATCCTTGTCCTCCTCCGAAGGCTTCAAAGGCAATACGTTGTCCACCAGCAGCTTTGTTTCCTCATCCTCCCGGATGGAAAGCTTGCCCGTCAAAATCACCAGTTCGTCCGTTTTCAGCATGGAACCATATTTCTCATACATCTTGGGGAACACCAGCCCCTCGATCTGGCCGGTTAAGTCTTCAAGCGTCACAAAGCCCATGAAGGCGCCCTTCTTGGTGGCTTTGCCCCGGGCATCTACGAGGATGCCGCCCATGCGCACCACCATGCCGTCCATAGATTGTCCCTTATCCGGCCGCTCATTCAGCTCCGCCACGTAGGCGGTATTGCATTCCAATTGATTCAGGATCTGCGCGTACTCGTCCAGGGGATGGCCGCTGATATACACGCCGGTCATCTCCTTTTCCATGGACAAGAGGGAACGAAACGGGAATTCCTCCACATTCGGCAGCTTCTCCTGCATGAATCCGCCGGCGGGCAGGCCGCCGCCCAGGTCAAACAGCGACATCTGCCCGCTCACGTTTTGTTTGCGGCGGTTCACCGCAGCCTCCATGGCAGGCTCGTACACATGCAAAAGCTGGGCGCGCTTGGCCCCGGTGCCGTCAAAGGCCCCGGCCTTGATGAGGCTTTCCACCACGCGCTTGTTCACGCTATCGGTATCCACCCGGCGGCAGAAATCGAAAATATCCTTGAATCTGCCCTTTTCCCTCTCCCGTACAATGGCCTCCACCGCGCCCTGGCCTACGTTTTTCACCGCGCCCAGGCCAAAGCGGATGCCCGGCTTGCTCAAGGTTGCATCCATTCGAAAGCGCCAGCCGCTCACATTCACATCCGGCGGCAGGATGGGGATATCATGGGCCCGGCAGTACTGGATATACCCTGCGATTTTTGTGGCATTGCCGTACACGCTGTTCATGATGGCCGCCATGAAGGGTACGGGATGATGGAGTTTGAGCCAGCCGGTCTGCACGGCCACCACGCCGTAGGCGGCGGCATGGCTTTTGTTGAACGCGTAGGAAGCAAAGGCGCTCATCTCATCAAAGATGTGCTCCGCCACCTCCTCCGGCACGCCGTTTAAGACACAGCCGGGGATGGTCAGGTTTCCTTCCTTGTCCCGCATGCCGTGGACGAAATATTCCCGCTCCTTCTGCATCACATCATGCTTCTTTTTGGACATGGCCCGGCGCATCAGATCGCTGCGGCCCAGGGAGTAGCCCGCCAGGTCCCGTACGATCTGCATCACCTGCTCCTGATAGACCATGCAGCCGTATGTCACATCCAAGATGTGTTTCAATTTGGGCGTAGCATATTGAACTGAGGAGGGGTTGTGCTTGCCCTGGATATAGCGGGGGATGCTTTCCATGGGACCGGGGCGGTACAGGGAAATGGCGGCGATGATATCTTCAAAGTTCTCCGGCCGCATGTTTGTTAGAAAGCTGCGCATGCCGCCGCCTTCCAATTGGAACACCCCGTCGGTATCCCCCTGGGAGATCATGTCGTACACTTCCGGGTCGTTAAGGGGAATGTCTTCCGGCTTTAAGTCCGTACCCGCTTCCCTGAGCATATCCAGCGTATCCCTTATGACGGTCAGGGTCCGCAGGCCCAGGAAGTCCATCTTCAAAAGGCCCAGCTTTTCCAGGATGCCCATAGGATACTGGGTAGTAATGACCTCGTCGTTTTTTTGCAGCGGCACATACTTTGTCACCGGCGCGCTGGTGATGAGCACGCCGGCCGCATGGGTGCTGGCGTGGCGGGGCATTCCTTCCAGGGCCAGCGCCATATCGATGAGCTTTTTCACCTTATCATCCCCGGTGTAGGAGGCCGCCAGATCGGGGCTTACCTTCAGCGCCTTCTCCAGCGTCATGTTCAGCTCAAAGGGCACCGCCTTGGCAACCTTGTCTACATCCTGGTAGCTCATGCCCAGCACCCGGCCCACATCCCGGACCACGCCTCTTGCCGCCATGGTGCCGAAGGTGATAATCTGGGCCACATGGTCGGCGCCGTATTTGGATGCCACGTAATCGATGACCTCCTGGCGGCGCTCATAACAAAAGTCGATATCCAGGTCCGGCATGGAAATGCGCTCAGGATTCAAAAACCGCTCGAACAGCAGGTTGTATTTCAGCGGGTCCAGCGCCGTGATGCCCAGGGTGTACGCCACAATAGAACCTGCGCCGCTGCCGCGGCCCGGCCCCACCATGATATTATGACTTTTGGCGTAATGGATGAAATCCCACACGATCAAAAAGTAATCCACATACCCCATGTTCTTGATGGTATCCAGCTCGTACTTAAGGCGGCGGTAGGGCGCACCGTCCTCCCCCGTTTCGCCGGGATAGCGTTTTTCCAAGCCCTGCATGCACAGGCCGGTAAGCAGTGACAGGGGTGTTTCCCCCTCTGGTATGGGCTTGAAGCTGGGCAAGTGGATCTTGTCAAATTCAAATGCCACCCGGCACATGTCCGCCACCTTTTGCGTGTTGTCGATGGCATCGGGCCAGGCGCTGAAGAGGGTGCGCATCTCCTCTTCGCTCTTTATATACAGTTCCTCCGTCTCCATACGCATCCGGGCCTCGTCCTCCAGCGTTTTGCCCGTCTGGATGCACATGAGCACTTCCTGGGCCGCCGCATCCTCCCGCTTTAAATAGTGGGCATCGTTGGTGGCAATTAGAGGCACGCCCGTCTCCCGGCTCAAGCGCACCAGCTCCGGCAGCACCTGCTTTTCTTCCGGGATGCCATGGTCCATGATCTCGATATAGAACCTGTCCTTGCCGAACAGGTTTTGCATGCGCAGCGCATACTCCCTGGCCTCCTGCCGCCTTCCCATCAGCAGCATTTTCGGCAGATCGCCGCTTAAGCAGGCGGACAGGCAGATCAAACCTTCCGCGTGTTTTTCCAGCAATTTATAGTCAATGCGGGGCCGGTAGTAAAAGCCCCGCAAAAAGCCCTCGCTTACCAGCGCCATCAGGTTTTGATAGCCCGTGTTGTTTTCGCACAGCAGCACCATGTGGCTGTACTCCCTTGAAACCACCTGCTTGTCCTCCATGTCCGGGCAGATGTATACCTCACAACCCAGAATGGGGCGGATACCGTTTGCCACGCACTCCTGATAGAACTCCACCGCGCCGTACAAAACGCCGTGGTCCGTAACGGCGCAGCTGTCCATGTTCAGTTCCTTCAGGCGCTTAACAAGATGCTTGATTCGGCATGCACCGTCCAGCAAGCTGTACTCCGTATGCAAATGCAGATGGGTAAAGGCCATTTCGATCACCTCGGGGATATTACTCAGGGATATTATATCATAAGGATGAAGATATATGGATAAGCGGGGTGTGGGCTTTTTGGAAAAGCTCACACCCCGTCGTATTGCATGTTGGAATTTTCTTGCTTCCTATGTTAATATCTATCCCTGAACCTGTAGTTTTCAAATGCTCAGTGGACCAGCCACTGATAATCCTGCCGGCAATCCACTACATAATCCACATAGACAGTGGTGTCGCGAATCTGGTAGAGGATCAGGTACCAGTTTTCCACGAACATCTTATGATACTTGTTCGCGGGAATATAGGGCTCGTTGAAGAAGGGATACCGCGCGGGTATTTCACTCAGAGAACGGATCCCGTCTATGAGCCTCTGCCGAAGGTGCTGCGCCGCTTCCATGCTCTCCTGGGCAATGAATAGAACGCAGTTCCCAAGCTGCCGTCGTGCTTCATCCGAAACGATGACATGATACTTATCCATGGTTCTGCGCCTTTAAAAGGACCGTATCAAGGTATTCGTCCAATTCATCCGGGGAACAGCCGGCACGCCCGGCCTGACGGTCTTCTTCCACGCGGATCAGCGCTTCCCGCAATTCAAGCATCTTTTCCCGGCGCTGGAAGGTGGCGATATCCATCACTACCAGATCTCCTTCGCCATTCTTGGTGAGGTAGACCGGCTCCTTCGTCTTTTTGCATAGGGCGGATACTTCGTTATAGTTCTGGCGGATGGCCGCCGAAGGCTTGATTTGCATCGGGTTCACCTCCGTAGTAATATTCTAATCGAATTATATCAGAATAATGCTTTCGGGTCAATCCTATGACAGCCCAGCTGGAAAAGCTGGTTTTATGAAGGTACTATATGTGGCCGCCTTGTTGCACATGAATGTCTGGTTGTACACCCCTAAAGTATTATGGTATACTGTACGGGACAATGAGGTGTTTTGATGCCATTATTTGAGTTTGATGAGCAATATCCGCTTTTTGACGCCACGCCTGTGGAGAACCTGTTTTTGCAGGAATACCTCCCCGCGGCAAAGGGCGATTATGTAAAAGTATACCTATATGGATTGATGCATACATACCATCCGACCGCCGGTATGAACCTTGCCGTTATGGCAAGGGATCTGGGGCTTTCGGAAGAGGATGTTTTATCCGCCTACCGCTACTGGGAGCGCAAGGGGCTGGTGCAGCGCACGGCGGACACCCCCCCCGCCTTCCGCTACATGAACGCCAAGCAGCTTCTTTTCATGCGCCAGTGCCCCGCGGAAGACAAGCAGTATACACAGTTTGCCGATGCCCTTTATGCCGCCTTCGGGGAGGATAGGCAGCTGCACGGCCAGGAAACAAGCCTGGCCTATGAGTGGGTGGAGGATTTGAAGCTCCCGCCGGAAGTGGTATTGATGCTGGTGCAGCATTTGATTTCCACAAGGGGCAAGCATTTCAGCTTCAAAGCCGCGCAGAAGCTGGCGGTGCAACTGGCCCAGGAGCATGTGCAAAGCATCGAGGACGCGGAAGAAGTCCTCTCCCGCTCCAAGGCCGTTCTGGAAGGCACCCGGCGGATCCTGCGCAGGCTTGGCAAACGCCATCATCCCTCGGAAGCCGAGTTGGCGCTGTACCGCAAGTGGGTTAGCGATTGGGGCTATGAACACGACGCCATCGAGGCCGCATGCCGGGAGACCACCAAGGGCGACCCTACCATGGCCTACCTGGACGGTATTTTGAACGGCCTGCGCAAGCGCGGAGAAAAGCTTCCCGCCACGGCAAAGCAGGTGGAAAACCAGCTGCAAAAGGAGCAGGAGGAAGCCGCACCACTCAAGGAGCTGTTCCATGCCCTGGGCCTTGCGG
>JAEZQK010000019.1 GCA_023413135.1 Bacillota bacterium | reverse complement strand
TTTAACGCAAAGCCGGGGGGGTGGGTTTTTTAAAAAAACCCCCCCCCCCCCACCCCTCCAAAAAACTTCATAGAACAAGAATAAAGCAGTCGGGCTATCCATACCAAGCGCAAATGATTCCAGCAGATGGCGCCCGAAGGTTTCCAAAGGCTCCGAAACCCTGACCCCGCCTGCGGCGGAAATGGGAGGGGTGGAGGAGGCCTGCGAAAATGAGCAGTGCGAGCGGTAGCGAGACAATGCGACTATTGAGCGGGCTGGACCGACCGGAAAGCCCTTTGGTCGCGCCCGCAGGCGCGAAACCCTTCCCAAGTATAAATCTACGTTAGGGGGTGAAGGAATGGCAGCAGCGGCTTTTTTATTATTGTACCTTTTATGCGGCATGATCATTGTCCGCTTCCTTCTGCCCTCCCACAAACCCCTTACCCGCTGGTGGCTGGGCCTTTCCCTGGGGCTTTTCCTGCTCATGTGGCTGCCGGCCCTCATGGCCTTTTTTTTGAAGTTCAGCAGGACAGGCCATTATGTGGCGCTGGCCCCGCTTTTCATCATCACAGGCGGCTCCTATTTTTTGCGGGACAAAAAGCGCCCCCTCCGGCTGTGGGACGGGGAAGAAGCCACCTTCCTTAAAATCCTGCTGTTCGTAGCTCTTCCCCTGACTATCCTGGGCGGCTATTTGCAATACACCCACAACCTGCGCCCTGCGGCGGACGGAAGCTATCATGTAGGCCAAAGTACCTACGGCGACCTGCCGCTGCACACGGCTATCCTTACAAGCCTTCGGGATGCTTCCTTCCCGCCGGATTACAGCATTCTGCCTGGAGAGCTTTTATCTTACCCCTTCCTGGTGGACAGCCTCTCCACCACGCTGTACCTGTTTGGGTTCTCCCTGCAATTGTCCCTGGTGGTCCCGGGCACGCTGATGATGGCGCTGTGCTTTGCGGGATACCTGCTGGTAGCCCGGGAGATGGCGGGCAGCCGCCGGGCAGTGATCCTGGCGGCGCTGCTGTTTTTTTTGAACGGCGGGCTCGGCTTTTTGTACACCTTCGACCGGGCGGCGGGAGATTGGCAGGAGCGTTTGTTTGAGGTGATGGACGGCTATTACAAGACGCCCACCAACTATCCTGATCCCTACAACCTGCGCTGGAGCAATGTGATTGCCGACCTCATGATCCCCCAGCGCACCATCCTGGGCGGCTGGGCCATGGTGCTGCCCTGCATCTATCTTTTGTACACCGCCTTTGCGCCTATAAAACGGGAAAGTGCCGGAAACATCCGCCAGCTTATCCTCCTGGGAGTGTGGGCCGGCGGGCTGCCCATCATCCATACCCATTCCTTCCTGGCACTGGGTTTGATGAGTGCCGGATTTTTGCTCTGCTCCTTCTTGCGTTCGCCAAAAAATGAAGAGAGGCGAAGCCTCCTCCTTCCCTGGCTTGTATACGGAGTCATTACGGTTTGCCTGGCCACGCCGCAGCTTTTTACCTGGACGTTCACGCAGGCCTCCGGCAGCGGGCATTTTTTGAACCTTCAGTTCAATTGGGTCAATAATCCCGGCGGCGAGGGCATGATCGATTTTTACCTGTGGTTCTACATCAAAAACATTGGCATACCGGTGATATTGCTCCTGTGCGCGCTGCTGGAGAAAAACCCAAGGCACCGCTTTTTGGCTGCCGGGGCCTTCATGATCTTTCTGGCGGCGGAGTTCATTCGCTTCCAGCCAAATGAGTACGACAACAACAAGCTGTTTTATATCTGGTACATGATCGGCGCCATTCTTGCGGCAGACTATGCCGTAACAATGTTTGACCGGATGCGGGGCTTAAGGGGGCGCTACCTGCTGGCCACCTTTGCCGCCGTGGCCCTCTTTTTTAGCGCCGGGCTGACTCTTGTCCGGGAATCCATCAGCGACTATCAATCCTTCTCCAAAGAGGATATTGATACCGCAGCCTATATTGAGCAGGAGACGCCGGCCCATGCGGTATTCCTCACCGGGTATGAGCAGCACTTGAATCCCGTAAGTTCCCTGGCCGGGCGCACCATCATTTGCGGGCCGGGTTTGTGGTTATATTATCACGGCTTTGACACCACGGAAAGATATCTGGATATCGCCCGCTTTTATGAAGACCCCCAAAGTAACCTGGATGTACTGAAAAAATACCGGGTGGAATATATCATGATTTCCAGCTATGAGCGCTCAAGCGACCGTTTTGAGCTGGACTACGCAGGGTTGGAAACGCTGTTCCCCCTGTGCTATACCAGCGGCAACGGAGAGATATCCATTTACATGGTGCCCGAAAAGTACCGCCGTCAGACCGGCGGGGGGAGGTAAGGATGGAAGAATTCCTGCGCTACTCCATGGCCCATGGGCGACGCATCAAAGCCATCCTGCTTCTTGATGGCCAAATGATGCAGCAAAACATTGTCATCATGCGTTTCTCTAATGAGGATTTCACTTATACCTCCGCCAAGCAAAAAACACCCCGCACGCTGCCTTTAAGCTGCCTGCTGTCCGCAGGCTATGCCAGGGGTGATACGGGGGAAACGGATTAGAGGCAGAACATGGAAAAAATCAAGACATTGCTCAATGACAAGGAGCGCCGGCGGGAAATCATACTCTACCTGGTGTTTGGCGCGCTGACCACTGCGGTCAATATGTTGGCTTTCAGCGGGCTAATACTGGTGATACCTTCGAAGCGTTTGGTAATAGAATGGATTCTGGGCTTAAATATCCCCATATTTTGGTATCAGATTGCAAACGTGCTGGCCTGGATCGTTGCCGTTTCCTTTGCCTATGCGGGGAATAAGCTGTTTGTATTTAAAAGCAGAAACCTATCGCGCCGGGAATTCGTACAGGAAGCTCTCTCCTTTTTTGGTGCGCGGGTATTATCTCTTCTCTTATTCGATTTGGCCGGCATGTCACTTTGTGTTTATATTTTCCACATTGAGGAATCCAACTTTTGGGGATTCACGATCGCAAAGTTCTCCATGAACGTGCTGGTCGTTATTTTCAACTACGTTGCCAGTAAGCTGGTGATCTTTAAAAAGAAAGCGTAGGCCGCTATGGAGCCAAATGAGTTAGTGCTGTTATATGGGCTTTCCGCCTCCCAGTTAGAGGGCGACAGGGTGCAAACTGCGCTGCGGGTAGAGGGTATCCCCCTCAAGGAAATCCAGCCGCAGGAGGTGGGCATGAGCGTGGGTGCGCTGGCCGGGATCGACGCGGCGGAAACCTGCCCGCCAATGGTGGAACCGCACACCCAAAAAGCCATGGTGTTTTGCGGGTTCTCCGAACAGCGCCTGCGGGAGGTCCTCGCCTTATTGCGGGAATCCGGCATTGGATCCTCCATCTTAAAAGCGGTGCTCACGCCCAAAAACCGGGACTGGCGCTTTTGCGACCTGCTGGAAGAACTGAAAAAAGAACGGGAGGCCTTTGTGCGTATGATGCGCGCCCGGCAGGAAAGCTCCATGATGAGGCATCTGTAAGCAACATAAAAGGCATGTCTTTCTTTTTTGAAAGGCACGCCTTCACTTGTTAAGAAGCTCTTTGATCCAGCCCGCTATGCGGTAGTGCAAAAGCTTGTGGCGCTTGATAGCCAGCGCCGCATCCAAAGCGCCCTGGCGAAACCGCAAATTGTCCGGTTCCCGCCGCACCGCCTCCCGGTAGCTTTGGTGTGCCGTTTCATACTGGCGCATGCCCATCAAAATCTGGCCCTGCAGATAAAACCAGTCGCCATCCTTCGATTCCGCCCGGCATAATTGCCGAAGCGCGTTTTCCAGGTTGCCCTGCTCCATCAGCTTGATGGCGAACCGCTTGGCCTCTTCCTGGGAGATGAGGTTGAACCCCACCCGCTTTTCCGAGGCCAGCCTTAGCGCCTCTTCATAAGCCAGGTTCAGCGCGATCAGCTGATCCTGGGCTTTTTTTTGTTCCTCCTGATCGGTAAACTGGTCGGGATGGCAGCTTTTGACTTTGGCACGGTAAGCAGAGCGCACCTGCTGGGCATCCGCATCGCTTTTCAGTCCCAGCAATTCAAAGGCGCTTGTCAATAGCCGTCACCTCCCTATAGCCCCCTGGAACATTATATTTTGTCCCGGCGGATATTGGCCCCAAGGGCACACAGCTTTTGCTCGATATGTTCATATCCCCGATCGATATGACCGGGTTCGTAAATTTCCGTAACGCCTTTAGCCATCAGTCCCGCCACCACCAGAGCCGCGCCGGCCCGAAGGTCGGTGGCGACTACCGGTGCGCCAAATAACTGGGGAACGCCCTCGATCAGCGCTGTGCGGTCCACTACGCGTACCCGCGCACCCATGCGCCGGATCTCATCCAAATGCTTAAAGCGCTGCTCATAGATCGTTTCCGTCACAACGCTGGTACCAAGCGCGGTGGTGAGCAGTGCCGACATGGGCTGCTGCAGGTCTGTTGGAAAGCCGGGATACACCTGTGTTTTGAAATTCACCGCCCGGTGGGGGCTGATGGTGCGCACCCGGATGGCATCGTCGCTGTCGGTGACACGCACGCCCATCTCCATCAGCTTTGCGGCCAGCGCCTCCATATGGGTGGGGATGCAGCCCCTGATCACCACATCGCCCCGGGTAGCGGCGGTGGCAATCATCAGCGTGCCTGTTTCGATCTGGTCGGGGATTACGGTATACGTGCAGCCATGGAGCTTTTCCACCCCCCGGATGCGGATGATATCCGTGCCCGCGCCCTTGATGTTTGCGCCCATGCTGTTTAAAAAGTTGGCAAGGTCTACAATATGCGGTTCTTTTGCCGCGTTGTAAATCAAAGTTGTTCCGCTCGCCTTTACGGCGGCCAGCATAACGTTGATGGTACCGCCCACCGTGACCAGATCAAAAAACACATCCGAACCGGTCAGCTTTGAAGACTGGGCGTAAACCATACCGCCCCGCTCCTCGACTTCCGCACCCAGGGCGGAAAGCCCCTTCAGATGCTGGTCAATGGGCCGGCTGCCCAGATCACATCCGCCGGGATAGGCCACCTCAGCCTTGCGGCAGCGGCCCAGAAGCGCCCCCAGCAGATAATAGCTGGCCCGCAGCCGCTGGGTGTGCTGGTAGGAAACGTGGATGCCCTCCGCAGGCCGCGGGTCCACCGTCATCAGCTTGCCGGGCTCATACGTTACCCGTGCGCCCAAGGCACGGAGGATGGCGATAAGGGCGTTCACATCCTCGATATCCGGCAGGTTCTCAATGGTGCAGGGCTCGCTGCTGAGTAAGATCGCAGGGATGACTGCCACCGATGTGTTTTTTCCGCCGCTTACCCTGGTTTCCCCCGTCAGCGGCGTACCGCCGGTAATCAGCATTCTTTCTGTGTCCGCCATACCGCTGGCTTAAAGCCAGGTCACCTCCTTGGGTTGCTTGCTCTACCTAGTGTTCCGTCAGCTACGGACATTGTGGAAGATGGACCATTCATCTTTGCCTGAACGCCGTAGGGGCGGGGCTCTGCTCCGCCCGAAAAGAAACATTACCTACCGCAACAGGCGGAGCAGAGCCCCGCCCCTACGGCGTTGTTTGTTTATTGGTTTATCTGCCGGGGATTAATTTGCAAGTTCTGTAGTGGACGGAGCACTTGCCAAACCTGGCAAGGGATGTATTGTTTGCCTTTTTAAAGGCCATCCAATACATCCCATGGTCCATGACACAGAGCATACGATTTATTATACACACAGAAAGCGCAATTTACAAGTGCCGTACACGGAAGAGCCAGGGCCGTTTATGAAAGCGGAACCACATTCCTGCATTGTGATGAATTTACATTGATTAATCTTCGTTCGATCTATATAATGAGCCTCTGACGAATGACTGCATCAAGCCAGACGTGAAAGGGGGAAGGGGTATGGGACGCTTGAAACTGCCGTCGCCATCATTGCTGGCCGCATTATTGACCGGCATCCTTTTGCTAGGCCTGCTTTTCACGTCGCCCGTGGCCGGCATGGCGGACAACGGTGACTTTTACCGCATCATGGTTGGCAATGGGCTGTATAAGCTTGACCGGTACGAGAATGACCAGTATTTCAGCTTTTTTCGGAAGGATTACGGTTTATACCAGTATTACAATGAGTTTGGCTCCGGCTTTCAATCGGCGCAGACGCCGCTCATCCGGCTGGCCATTATGCTGAACAAGCTGTTCACCGGGCAGGACAACATCTTTGACATCCGCTTTCAGGCGGCGATCCTGTCGCTTTATTGCGTTGCAGCCGTTTATCTCCTGACCAAATATGCCACCTTGCGGGCAAAAGGTTATTGGGCTTACCTAATCGCGTTGCTTGCCGTGTTCATTTTTGCGGATGCGGGATACTTGGTATATTTCAACTCCTTCTACGCGGAGGGATTGGCCTATGTCAGCTTTCTTGCCGCCATTGCCTGCGCATTGCTGCTTTCCGCAGGCTGGGGCAAGAAATCATGGCTTTTGATCTTTTTCACGTTAAGCAGCCTGATCCTAACATGCTCCAAGCAGCAGTTTGCACCCCTGGGCGTACTGCTGGGCGTGCTATGCCTGTTCCTGAAAACATCCAAAAAAACCTCCTCCAGGAAAATCAGCAGGAAATGGCTGAAACGCGGGTGCGCCGCCGTATTGGCCGCTGCCGGTGTGCTGATGTACGTGCTGATCCCCCAGGAATTTGTGGAGATCAACGCCTACCACGCCATGACCCGTGGGGTGCTCATGACCTCCGAAAATCCCGAAAAAGCGCTGGAGGATTTTGATATCAACCCCCAATACGCCCTCCTGGATCAAACCATTTACTATGACCGAAACCCGGTCATTGACGTTCAGAACCCCATGCTGAAAGAAGATTTTTACGGCAAGTATGGCTTTGTATCCATTGCCAAATACTATGCGCTGCATCCAGGCCAATTGATTGCCATGCTGAACGAGGCGGCAAAGAGCTTACATTCCATCCGCCCCGAGTCCATCGGCAATTATGAAAAAAGCGCAGGAAAGGCGCCGGGAGCGCAGACAGGTTTCTTTTCCTTGTACAGCGCCATGAAGAAGGCATGGGTCCCAAAAACGGTTGGCTTTATCCTGCTGTTTTTTGCGGGCGTGCTGGCGGTAAGCTTTAAAGACAGGCAGCGCATGATGATCCTTGCGTTTGTGCTTACGATGGGTCTTTCCCAGATTGCCGTATCCATTATCGGCGCCGGCGACGCGGACCTGGCCAAACACATGTTTTTGTACAATGTGGCCTTTGACGTATCCACCTTTGTTTTGATTTCCGCCGAGCTCACAAGGCTCAGCGTTTTAAAGCACAAGGCGGTGGAAAAAGCGGCGAAGCCTGCACAGGCGGTGGCATCATGAAGCATCCCATGGCATTGCCGGTGCATGAATCGGGCAAGGTATTCTGACAGGCGATTTAATTCTCCTCGCCGAGGGGGAAGTTACCGGAGTGAAAATGTTTCTCTTGGCAACGGCAATGGTTATCTTGCTGGTATTGCCGCTTGCGGCCCATGGTGCCGGGCAGCCTGTTCTGCTGGTATACCGCCTGGAAAACGAACGCGAGTCCATCACGAGCGTTTTGTCTGCCTGCGGGTATCAGGTAAAAACAATCGCCGAAGAAAAATACAGCGCAGATTCCCTTGCCGGCTGCAGGCTGCTGGTGACCACAGCACGTAAGCCTATTGGGGACGGCCTTGATGCCGGGATTCCGGTATTGTGCGTAGGGCCGCAGACGCTCCCGGCGGACGGGATAAAGGTTCAAACCGCTAGCGGCCTGGGAGGCATTTTGCATGTAGGAAAGCTCCAATCCCCCGTTCATTTTGAAGATCAGGCTTTTTTGATCACGGAATATGCGGGCACAGCAGTGGGAGAAATGGAGTTTCCCCTGCGCGGCAGCTTTCCCTATAGCGTCATCCAGGGTTCCGTAGCCTACATGCCAAATTATGATCAGGATGATATACAGCCGCTGGCCCTTGGCCTTACCGCCAGGCAGCTTTTAGGTGACCCGGAACAGGGCCGCCTGTTTTTGCTTATTGACGAAGTGTATCCTTTTTCCGACCTGGGCATGCTCTGCCACATGGCGGATGAACTGTATGCCCGGGGCTATCCCTTTACCGTCAGCGCCATGCCCGTATATGACAACCTGGATTATCCCGCATACCTGCGCTATACACAGGTGCTTCGGTATATCCAATCCAGGGGCGGCGCGGTTACGATGCATGACCCTGTCATCCGCGCGGCGGAGGGCGAAATGGAAAGCACCGGTGAAAGGCTAAGCCGCGCCCGCGCATCGTTTGAGCAGCAGGGAATTGTTTTGGCAAACGGAATCGTTTCCCCTTACCCTGTCACCCTTAACGGCTTTTCCAATCTGTCCAATGATGATGTCCCCTTCGGGCCCTTGCCCATGGATGTTGCGGTCGTCCTGCCTATTGCCAAAACGCCCGGGGAGTTTGATCAGGCGCTTGCGATGATCACAAAAAAATGGGTGGCCATTTCAAGCCTTCAAAGGATGGTGACCGGCAGCCCATTTATCTACAATGAGCAGCCGATTTTCGTTCAATTTGCCTACCGGGAAGAGGTGGAAACGAGTTTCAACCGCTTCTTTTCCGCCGGGAATCGAACGCTTCTGGTGATCGTGCTGATCAGCCTGATGGTTTTCTCCGGCCTCTTGACAGGCGGATACTTTTTATACCGGCGCAAATTCTACAGGTGAAAGGGCTCCGCTATGAACGTACTGGATGGCTTGATGCTGGTGGCCCTGATCTTCATATGGCTTTTGCTGCTGGTGAATGTGGTATTGACCGTGGCAGGATACCGCTATTACCTCAAATGCGAAAGACAGCCGCCGCCTGTTCTCAAAGATTTCCCCATGGTTTCCATCATGGTCCCGGCACACAACGAGGGCAAGGTGATCGTGCAGACCGTGAGGGCATTGCTCTCCTTCGATTACCCCAAGGACCGCTATGAAGTGATCATCATCAACGACAATTCCACCGACAACAGCGCCGGACTGCTTGACGGTCTCAGGCAGGAATTGAACGCCCAAAACCTTGTCGTCATCAATACCGACAAGATTACGGGCGGCAAGGGAAAATCCAACGCGCTGAACATCGGCTTTCAAAGGTGCCACGGCGAGTACATCGTGATCTACGATGCCGACAACACGCCGGAGCGCGGGGCTTTAAGCATGCTGGTCGGGGCAATGACTCAGGATGATACCCTGGGGGCCGTGATCGGCAAGTTCCGCACCCGAAACAAAAGCGCAAACCTGCTCACCAGGTTCATCAACATTGAGACGCTGGCGTTTCAATGGATGGCCCAGGCGGGGCGGTGGCACCTGTTTGGCCTGTGCACCATTCCCGGCACCAACTTTATCATCCGCCGGTCCATCATCGAAGCCATCGGCGGCTGGGATACCAGGGCCATTGCCGAGGATACGGAGATCAGCTTCCGCATTTACATGATGGGCTACCGCATTAAATTCCTTCCCAGCGCGGTCACCTGGGAGCAGGAGCCGCAAACGCTGAAGGTTTGGTTCAGGCAGCGCACCCGCTGGGTCAAGGGCAATATATATGTCATCATCAAAAACCTTCCGCTTTTAGTAAAGCCGAAAGCCAAAAAGATACGCTTCGACATCCTGTATTTCCTCTCCATCTACTTTTTGCTTTTGACCTCCCTGATCATATCCGACAGCGTGCTTTTGCTCTATGCGGTGGGCTGGGCGCACACCACGCTGGCGGGGTTCAGCAATCTTCTGTGGTTTCTGGCGATCCTGCTGTTCATACTGGGGACGTACGTGACCATCAGTACGGAAAAGGGCGAACTGAACCTATCCAACCTGAACGTGATCGTGCTGATGTACTTCACCTACTCCAAGCTGTGGATGGTTGTCGCCGCCTATGGCCTCTACAAGTATTTTACCGATGTGCTGTTTAGCCGGGAAACAAAATGGTACAAGACGGAGAGGTTTTAGCGATGAAGCATGTGCGCAAATGTGGTATCGCGCTTGTGCTGCTGGCAATGCTGGCAGCGCCGGTTGCCACAGCATATGCCCTTCCCCTGCAATCCTATTTTTTTGAACAATCCTTTTCTGCGGATCATGCTTTGACCGGCCTGTTTGCCAGCTTTACCGAGAGCTTTTTTGCCGGGGACTGGGCGGTGGAGCAGGCGGTGTTCACCATGAGTTACAATGTCACGCAGCTTGCTATCGCAGAATACTCCACCTATACCGTATCGGTAAACGGGCAAAAGGTATACTCCGCCCTCGTCCCCTCATCCGATGGCGCAAAGCAGCGGGAATCAATTACGCTGCCGCCCGAAACCATTAAGGATGGCGTCAACTACCTGACCGTGGAAACCTATATCCGCACCAACGATCTAGAGCCATGTGTGGACGACGTATCCCGGGCCAACTGGATGAACGTTTTCAAAGATTCCACCGTTTCCATGGCCTACCGGCCCTTAGCGGTCGTCGGCAGCGCCGCTGCGCTGTACAAGCAGTTTACAAGCATGGATGCCCTATCCAATAAGCAAAGCGCTTTTGTCATAGGCGGGGATGCCTGCGAATCCACCTTGTCCTGCGCCGCCATGGCCATGGCCGGCATTTCAAACAATGCCCCGCTGTTTTATGAGGAGATCGGCCTTGCAATAGATCACCTGGGTGATGTACTGTTTCGGGATCCTTATCAGATTTACATCTCCCGCTACGACCAGCTGGCGGGCGATGTTTTTGCCTCCCTTACACCTGAGCAATCACAGGCCGCGCAGACGGGTATCGCCCTTGTGCTGTTAAGCCGCGAGGACCGTTATGTACTGGCCGCCATCGGCGCCGACGATGCTGCCATGGCAACCCTGGGAAGGCTCCTTGGCAACGCCTCCTACATGGCACAGCTGCAAAATACATGGGCCGGCCTGGACAAGGACAGCAATGTGCTCGCCCCCGCCGCCCGGGTGGAGACATACAAGCCGCTTACGGATAGCGGCGCATACGTAAAGGGTGTGTTCCGGCAAAACGCCAGCTTCTACATTCCGTTTCCCGAAAACCGCGCGCTGGCTAACGAAAGCCAAATACGCCTTGTGTTCCGCTATGCGGAAAACCTGGATTTCGACCGTTCCCTGGTAACGGTGTATATCAATGAAAACCCCATCGGCAGCAAAAAGCTATCCATAGAAAAAGCAAAGGGTGACAGCCTGGAGCTATCCATCCCCACGGATATAAAAGTGTCCGGCAGCTTTTCCGTGCGGGTCGCTTTTGACCTGGAAATCAAGGATCTCTGGTGCACCCTGCGTCAGGAGGAGACGCCCTGGGCATACATTTCCAGCGAAAGCATGCTGAAACTCAATTCAGTGGACGTGCAGGGCCTGCTCTTTGAAAATTATCCCAGCCCCTTTGTTTTGGACGGCAGGCTCAATGAAGTGGCGGTGGTACTGCCCGCCCAGCCCACCGGCGCCGATTATGAGATGCTCAGGCGTTTGATGCTGGCCATGGGCCGCTACGTTACGGATAACTCGGGTTCATTGCAGGTTCTCCGCGGCGTAAGCAAGGGAACCCTGCCCGCCGCCAACGTTATTGCCATCGGCAGGTACGGCGTCAACCAGATCGCCATGGACCATAACCAGGAATTGTTTTTCAAGTTCAGCCGGGATGGGACGACCATCGAATCCAACGAAAAGATGCTCATCGAACCCGGCTACGGCGCCGGCCTTAGCAGCGTGCAGCTATTGTATTCCCCTTTAAGCGGGCAAAGGCGCGCGCTGCTGATCATAAGCGGCGTCAGCGACGAGGCCATGCTCAAGTCCCTGCCCTATTTGGGCAGCGTGGAAGGCATATGGAAGGTGTATGGCGACGGCTTTGTGGCGGATAACGAAGCCGCCCACTCCTTCCGTTTTAAAATGGACAACGCGGCTGTGGCACCCGCCGCATGGAGGGCGCTTGAGCGCCAGGACGTGCTGGGATTGAGCCTAGCCGGCGGAGGCGTGCTATTGCTTACGCTGTTTGCCTTCAGCATGATGATGATGAAACACAAAAGGAGGAAGTAAACATGAAATGGAACCGTATTTCCGCAATCACCGACATCGCTTTCCTTTTGCTTCTGGGCCTCATGTTTGTAGGGATCATATTCATCGCCGGGGATGGGGAACATCTTGGCATCAACGTCGGTATCCTGTGCGTGGCAGTGGCCATAGCCATCTTCACCTATTTCACGACGCTGACGGCAGGGCTGGTGGCCAACATCATCCTCGTTTTCGGGTATGTGTCCTATGTGATCTACATGTCGCTTGCACGCGGCACGGCGGTTGAAAACTACACCTATTTCTGGGTGGTATGGACGCCTATGTTCTCAAGCTGCATTGCCGTTTTCGGGCAGCAGACCAACAAGCTGCACATGAGCCTTGCCAAGCTGGACGCGCAGATTCAGGAACTTACGACCATTGATGTGAATACAGGGCTCAAAAACCTCCGGGCTTTTGACATGGAAGGCTTCATCTACATGCGCATCGCCACCCGCTACAACATGCACCTGACGATGCTGATTTGGGAACTGCGCTACCCCAGGGAACTGGAGCATATCCTGGGCAAATCCCGCATGGAGGAGCTGGTGAGCCGGATCTCCGAAGTCATCAGCTCTTCATTGCGGGCGGAGGACGCCGTATACCTTTTGGACGACAAGCCATATCAATGGGGAACGCTGATTTTCACCAATGTAACGGCCCATGAAATCGTGGTGGAGCGGGTACGCAAAAACATTCAAGCCCTGGAGCTTACCGATGTGGGCAAGCGCCGCCGCCTAAGCGTTGAAATGCGGGTTGGCATTGCGGAGTATACCCCGGATCTAACGTCCTCCCTGCAATTGCTGGAAAAGGCGAAAAAACAGATGGAGTTTGATGTTTAAAGCTTGTTTTGTCATCTATGCTGGGGTACTGCCGGAGTCTGTGACCGATGGGAAAACCTCAAATTCTACGCCCATTGACCGTAGGGGCGATTATGAATCGCCCGCCAAGTAACATATCCTATCCGAAACATGCGGGCGATTCATAATCGCCCCTAC
>JAEZQK010000081.1 GCA_023413135.1 Bacillota bacterium | reverse complement strand
CTTTTTTTGATGGACTTACAAATGGGAGGAATGTTTTGATGTATCAGTTTATCTTGAACATGTGGATCATGGCACGGATCAACGAATCTAAGGTCAGAAGCTATGTGCCTTTATACATTACACAGGCGGAGTGCGACATGATTCTGGCCACACCGCAAGGCGGTTTGGACAAGGCTATAACGGTGTAATACTAACGGCTGCTTGTAGGAAAGACAACGGCCTAGGAGGTGAGTCAATATGCTATATAGGCCTGTTGATGCTCAGGGTGACATGATCCCAATCAGCAGAAAAGGGCAACTGTTTCATGGCACCGCTGCAGTGATTGAGGCAGTAAAATCCCGTATGCGTTTGCATCGTGGTGAATGGTTCGAGGATCCCGACGCTGGATCTCCAGCACTGGACCTTCTTACCAAGGAGAAGGTCACGGAGGACCAAACGGGTGCGATTGCCCATCAGATCATTGGGTACATTTCAGAGACTCCGGGGGTTAAATTAGTTCAGGCGTCCCAGCCCACCTATAATCGGGCAACCAGATCAATAACCCTACCTTTGACGGTTATTGGCACCAATGGCGAGACTACAACAATGGGGGTGAGCGCCAGCGTATGAGTTACTTTGCACCGTATATTGATGCTACAGGGATCCATGTACCGGAGTATGTAGACATCAGAGACAAGCTGCTGAGCGATTACAGGCGCATCATGGGCACGGATGAAAACGGCGAGGACATCTATCTCGGCGAAGATACACAGGACTATCAATCTATCTGTATCCAGGCGTTGGCCTATAATGATGCTATGGCAGCGCTGGTGGAATGCTACAATGCCCGGAACCCAGATTACGCTTATGGTGCAAGCCTTGATTACATCCTGCCTATCAATGGGATCAAGCGGAACCTGCCCACAAACTCGAAGGTGATCCTCACCGCTACTGGGCAAGCCGGTATCCCCATGCAGGCGATGCACCAAGCAAAGGATCAGAATGGATATATTTGGAGGATCCCAGCGACGTTTACATTCGGAGAGGATGGAACAGCCCAAGTATTAGCCATTTGCACCACACCCGGCGCTATTCAGGCTGATGCCGGCACTATCAATCTGATAAATACTCCCACAGCATACTGGTTCACGGTCACAAACCCCCTCCCGGCATCGCCGGGTCAGAACCTTGAGACGGAAGCTGAAGCACGGTCCAGGCGGGCCGCCTCTATTGGCTTGCCGAGCAGAAGTATACTGGATGGTATCATTGCGGCCGTTAAGAATGTGTCTGGCATTGGCCGGCATAAGGTATTCGAAAATGATACGGATGTAGCGGATTCCAACGGTATCCCGGCACATAGCCTTTGCATCGTAGCAGAGGGGGGCAGCGATACAGATGTGGCAAGCGCTATCCTTTTGAAAAAGGCACCGGGGACAGGCACATACGGGGATCAAGAAGTTACTGTTCCGGATGGGTATGGGAATCCTAAAACCGTAAGGTTCTTTAGGCCTGATCAAGTGACCATCTATCCAGCTATCACAGTGAAAGCCCTGGCGGGTTGGGATGTTACCATGGTGGATGCTATCAAAGCAGTTCTGTCCTCCTATGCGAAAACCGTGGAGATCGGTGGGGTCTATAATGTTTCATATTTATGGTCCCTGGCGTTTACTGCCTCGGGCAGCGGTGTTCCGGCCTTTTCTGTGCAAACCGTCCTGGCCAGGAAGGGACCGTCTGGGTCAGATGTAGCGGGCACCATCCAATTGGATTTTAGAGAGATTGCGATCTGTACCCCTGCCGACGTCACCGTAACGGTGATATAGGGGAGGTGGTATGCTTGGATATCAATGACTACCTCAACCTTATTCCTTCGGAAAACAGAAACAAGCCACGCTTTCGGGCGTGGCTTTCTTCATGTCTTGGTATCATTAAGGACATTGCCGACTGCGCGGAGTCTATGCAACGGGCCTTCAGCGTGGATCATGCTGTGGGCAAGCAGCTGGATATTGTCGGGGCATATGCCGGTGTATCTCGAAAGCTACCCTTTCAGCCGACAGAGGGCTCACGGTACTTAGAAGATACGGATTATCGGAAGCTTATTCGAGCGAAGATCGCCCGAAATCGTTGGGATGGAACGAACGAAACACTCCCCCACCTGCTTACCAGCAGCTTCCCGGAGATGGGCATCGTCATTTCCGACAACCAGGATATGAGCATCAATGCGATTGTCCGCGGCTCTTTTACGACGCTCCAGCTTGAGATGCTCAACGCGGGTCTTCTTCTCCCTCGGCCGGCTGGAGTGTCGATGATCTATGAGGTCCCAACAACGATTCAAGAAACACAGGTACAGGTGCGTGGTGGTCTTATGATCACCTCAAACCAAACCATAGAGGAGGCGCAATAGATGGCAAGGGATATTGAGTCAAAGGTAACGGCGACCGGGCTGGCCGTTATTGCCAAATGTATTGCATTGGGCATCCCCGTTGCCTTCACCCGGGCTGCCATTGGAACGGGTACTGCACTGGATGAAGACGATATTTCAGCATACAGCGACCTGATAGATTGGTATGACGATGCCGCTATAGCAAGCCGAAACTATGTGGGCGCTACTCTGTCTATTGCATTGCAGTACTACAACAGCAATGTCGGGAACGTAGTCGACATAGGTGAACTCGCATTATTTGCAACCGATCCAGACCTTGGCGAGGTGATTTTCTCTTATACCACGCTTGGGCAGTACGTGGACAAGCTTCTCCCGATTCAGCAAACCCCAATATTGCGCACCTACGAGGTGGTCATCGATTTTACAAATGGCGCCAGTGTATCGGTGACGATCAACCCCGCTGCCTTGCTACCGGCCACCGATGCAGTGGATACCCCGACTGCCGGAAAACTGCTGCGTCTCAATTCTGCTGGAAAACTACCCACTTCTATCACAGGAGATGCAGCGACAGTGGGAGGAAAGGCGGCCAGTTCATTTGCTAATGCTGAGCATGGCCATGCAAATGCCAGTCAAAGCGGGGCAGGTTTTTTGTCTGTAGAGGACAAGCAGAAGATAGATGGCCGGCTTGGGCAAGCAGTAAATACGAACAGCAGCCCGACGTTCGCCAATATCACACTGGGCCCGGATGGAGTAATACACAATGCGAGATTTGAAGCGTAGGTGAGGTGAGGCTTCATGGCACAGTATACGTATGACCTGTACAATGTAAGCCCCGCATCGTCACTTTCGCCATCCAGTGCTGAAAAAAGCACCGGTGCGGCGAACAAACTGTTTGGCGGTTACGGCAGGCAATTAGCCATGGTCCAGCTTCAGCCGTTTCCTGATTTCACAAATAAGCGGTTGGTGGGGCTGTCATTACATTGCTATCTCACAGACACCCAAGGAACAGGCCCACATCAAACGTACATGGGGCTGATTACAGGGAACTTCACAACATCGACTACCTTTACCGCCTTGTATGCGATGTGCACAGGCGCCCAGGATGCCTTTGAACGATCCACCAACACAGGTTCTGATATGGTGGATGTTGCGAATTGTGATCTGGTGGGGTTCAGTAATGTCCCAAATGCGGCTACATGGTTTGACATTGACTTAACCGGTAGGGAAATCATGACCATGATCAACGCCAACCCTACAGCCTATAAGGGGGTTTGGCTTGGCTTGGGTTATCGTGGTCAGCATACCTGCAGGGTCATGACGAACAACGACAATACATTGTATCTAAGGATGATCCTGGAGGATGCCTATACTGCATGTACCCCGCCGACATCGGTTGGCGTTTCCGCAAATAATGTTGCTCCTGGTGCTTCTGTCACCTTGTCCTGGTCGGGAGCTGGGTCCGGAACCAACAACCCTGCCACTGGGTATGATATCTACCGCGCCACCAGTGCGGGCGGACCATACAGCTTTTTGACGTCGGTTTCCACTTCAGCTGGCTCCGGATCGGTGGCGGTTGCCGCACCTACCTCTAACGGAAGTTCCTTTTACTATAAGGTGCTCACCAAAGGAAGCGTGGCGGGATATAATTCTGGCCAGTCCTCGGCGTATGCGACGTTAACATGTTCTTTTTCTGCCCCATCCGCACCAAACACGGTGACCATTGGTGGTGGTGTCTCTGCGTATGCTGCGGCAGGCGGAAGCGTTACGCTGGCATGGTCCGGCGCTGGAGCCGGGACCAACAACCCCGTAACCGGGTATCACATTTATCGGGACGGGGCTTATTATGCCGCCACCACAGGGACCAGCTATTCCGTTCCTGCCCACGGTACGGCGGGGAGCAGCTATACCTATACGGTTTATACCCTGGGCACCTATTCGAACAGTGGTGCTTCCGCTGGGCGAACAATATATACATATTCCAATCCCTCCGCACCAACCGCTGTTAATGTGTCCGCCCCAATGGCCAATGCTGGGGGCTTCGTCACCGTCTCATGGACGGGTGCCGGGGCGGGAAGCTTTAATGACATTGTAGGGTACATCATCCATAGGGCAACGGCATCTGGAGGTCCATATAGCCTTCTTGGGGAATTGGCTTCCACCGCAACCAGCGGCAATATGCAAGTGTCCGCGCAAACAACCGAAGGCCAGACGTATTACTACAAGGTGTACACCAAGGGGCAAAGGAGCAATAGCGCTATCAGTGCTACCTATGCGGCCCTGAAAACCAACAGCAAGCCGGTGGCGCCAAGCACATTCACAGCTGGTCCGGCACTGCGAGAAAGTGGTGCTATCACCCTATCATGGAGCGGGCAATCGGATCCGGACGGGAACTATGCCCACCAGGAGATACAGTATGCGGTGAAGCCCAAGGGTGGAAATTACGGCGGCTGGCAAGCCCTGAAGACAGCGGCTGGCAGCAGCACCACCATGACACCGAGCCTGGCCGATGGGGACAGTATCCAATTCCAAACCCGGTCAGTTGACGCGCTGGGGGCTATATCGGCTTGGAAGGCAAGTAACGAGGTGGTTCAGAACTCCAATCCCCTGTCTCCGACTTCCTTCACTGCGTCACCGGCACTGCGAGAAAGTGGTGCTATCACCCTATCATGGAGCGGGCAATCGGATCCGGACGGGAACTATTCTCACCAGGAGATACAGTATACTATACGGTCTGCTTCTGGACTATGGGGCGGCTGGCTTGCCTTAAAAACCGCTATGGGATCAAGTACCACTACCACACCGACGCTTGCCGACGGGGAACGGGCCCGATTCCAAACCAGATCAGTGGATGCCCTTGGGGCCACATCGGGTTGGAAGGAATCCAATGAGGTCATTCAAAATACCAACCCTTCAGCAGCTACTACATTTACGGCATCACCCACGATCTACGAAAGCGGGAACGTTACGCTTGCCTGGGCAGGACAGTACGATCCAGACAACAACATTGATCACCAGGAGATTGAATACGCAATCAAGCCTCCTGGAAGCAGCTATGGAGCATGGCAGGCGCTAAAGACATCCACTGGGAGCAGCACCACCACTGTTCCTACTCTGATCCGAGGTGCAGCAATCAGATATCAATCCAGAACAGTAGATGCGTTGGGATCTGCATCTGACTGGAAAGTATCCAATGAGGTGGTGCGCAATAGCGCGCCAATAATGCCTACGATTATCTTCCCTGGTGCAGGGAAAACCACGTATAATACTCAGCCGTATGTGGGATTAGCCATCAGCGCAGAGCCCAATGGACAGGCTCAAACTCTTTATTTCAGTGTGGATGGGGGTGCTGCTCAAAACGTTGGGACAGTAACAGCAGGAACCAAAAAGCTTCAGATGCCAACACTGACCGCAGGTAATCGGATATTGCGTTTCTGGCTGCAAGACAGCCAAGGGGTCGCTTCTGGTGAAGCATCGGCAACTGTGACAGTGGCGGCGAACACCTACGCAAGATCCTTCACGGCAGGAACACTCATTTGGGATGAGGGGAACAACGTCAAGCACGCACCCGAGATCCTGGAGCTCAAAAGCCGGGTGAACCAGGTGCGCAGCTATTACGGCCTTTCGTCGATTAGTCTGCCATACGAAGCGACAACAGGAACCAATACCATCAAACACTTCCACACCTGGATGCCAAACATGGCGGCTTTGTATCAGGGGCTGGCGGATACCGGTATTATAAGCGGGGCAAGTGTTCCGGCCAGGGTGATAAAGGAGCGGAACGCTCTAAGTGCAGCGGTGGTCAATCGAATACGGACAATGATCGGTAGTATGTAAGCGGCGGGGCCGCTGATTTTGTTTTTGGGAGGGATGATTGATGCCACCTATATCAATAGCGGCCTTCCTTGCCGCCTGCAAATCTATCCAGACCGCGAAGCCCGTATACAAGAAAGGCGGAGATGGGAGCAATGGCACTTGCGACTGTATTGGGCTGATCATAGGCGCGGTGCGCAGAGCCGGTGGGGCATGGAAGGAGACCCATGGCAGCAACTATGCCGCAAGGAATGAAATGCGGGAACTGGTGGCCATCTCCAGCGTATCCCAGCTGCAGCCCGGCATGGCAGTGTATAAGCGGTGGATGCCCGGGGATGCGAAGTATGCCCTGCCTGCCGGGTACAAATCAGGGTCAGACCTGGGCGACTATTATCACGTAGGCGTGGTCATCAGTGTTGCACCCTTGCAGATCATGCACTGCACATCCTGGACCGGAGGCAGCGGCATCAAGATTGATACATCCCTGGGCAATTGGAAATGGGGCGGTCGGCTGAAAAAAGTATCTTACGATGGCCAGGGAGGAGGTGAAGAAATCATGGAAACATTGTGGGTAGGCAAGGTGATTGGTGGTGGGCTAAACCTGCGGGGAGCGGCCAGTGAAAAAGCGGTTCGCATCATTCAGATTCCAAGCGGCCAGACGGTCAAGGTTCTGGACAAGGATTCTCCCGAAGGATGGGTATATGTGGACCACAATGGCAAGCAGGGCTATGTCATGGAGAAGTTCCTCCAAAACATCGAGGATGAGCCCGACGGCAGCCCTCAGGAGGGAACAGACAAGGTTAACCTGAGCCTGAGTAGAGCGGCGGCGCAAGAGCTCCTGACGGCACTGCAGGGTCAAATCAAGTAACTGGCAGGTGTACATATGAGACAGAAACAGCGGCAGCAGATGCTTGCCAGGATGAAGATGCTTGCGGCCAGTGCCGGCGGAGCGGTACTGGCCATATTTGTGCTACGCCAGGATCCGGATGACGCCAGTGCCGGAATAGACCGGTACACAGAGATCATCACGAAAACAGCTATGGCCATATCCGGTTTGGTTGCTGGCTGTATAGGTGGGTGGGTACCCATTACCAATGCCTTGGCAGTGATCATGGCTATGGACTATGTCAGCGGCTTTGTTGTGGGACTGGCCGGGAAAAGCAAAAAGACTGCTAACGGGAAGTTGTCAAGTCAAGTGGGCTTCATTGGCCTCATGAAAAAAGGCATGATGTTGGCTGTGGTTGCCCTAGCCCACCAGATCGATGCTGGCGTGGGGATGGGTACAAATATCTTTCGTGATCTGGCATGCGGTTGGTATATAGGCAACGAAGGGCTTTCCTTCTATGAGAACATGAAGCTGCTGGGCGTGCCCTTCCCTGCGCCGCTGAAAAAAGCCTTAGACAAGTTCAAAAGGACAGGGGAGTTAAAAGCCCCTGAAGATGAAACAAAAAAAGAAAGTGAAGGTGGAAACGGATGAAAAAAGTGATTCGCATGTTTATGGTTCTGCTTCTATTGCTTTGGGCGCTACCATTCGTTGGCGCCCTGGCTGAAGCTGCGGCCGGTGATATTGAGATTCCCATGCCGACTGAGTATATGAAGCCGGAGGACTTCGCCACGTTTGCCGGCCAGGTGGTGTTCGTTGTGGCGTTGGTGCAGTTCTTGAAGATCCCGGCTGACGGGTTGTTTGGCGGCCACATCAAAACCGAGTATGTTGTATATGTCGTTGCCTTCCTAGGGCAGGTGCTGGCCAGGATGATTTTGCCCAGTGTGGCCGGCGTGCTTTCCTGGGGCGCATTGCCAACCATGCTGCTTTGGGCGTTTTGCGTGGCCTGGGCGGCTATGAAATCCTATAAGGTTGTCATTGCACAGGTGGAGGAGAAAAAGGTTAAATTAACATCGCAATCAAATGTTGAATAAAGACCACTTGATGTGGTGACCTATGGTTCATTCCCACTATGCTTTTGGCATAGTGGGAATTTTTTTATTTTTGGATACACCACCACTTCCATCTATATACATTTTATATTATAATTTGTTAAAGATTGAATCCGAATGAAATGAGGGAACAAAAATGGATAAAACAATCAATCAAAAGCAACTTTTTCGCCTTGCAGCTTTAATTTATTCACAAGCCAGTGACAACTTTAACGAACAAGATACCCTATTATCAATGATTGAAGGCATTATGTTAGCCAATGATAATGAGCCAATGCCACTTGAAAAAATAGCAGCTGATAGCATAACACATTATTGCTTTATAATGACAGAAAAGGAAATACATACTTGCGTCTCGCAAAATAGTGATTTATTTCTTTGTAATGTAATCGACGGGATCCTACATTACTGTCTATATAACAAATATTATAAACAATTATCAAATAAGGCTGGAAATAATATTGAGTACTACATAAATACTTTTATTGAGCAAAATAAAGTGATAGAAGTTGATGCATTCAAAGATTCAATATACAAATTTTTTTATGAACTTACAACAACGAATATAACATCTTATCAAATAATGTTTAATACAAAGCAGTTTGCAGAGGAATTACTGGAAAATCAGCTTTCGGTTGACGCTACACTATTTACAGAAGAAGAACGTCTATATATAAATGACTTTTTATCTTGGGATAATGATGAGAAAAACTATGCAATTACAAGCTTAATCTTTTGTTGCTTAGAGTATTGCCTTATTGTTTCGGGAGATAATGCTAATGAACTGGCAAAAAACTATATAACTGAACGAGATGTTTTTTTGGACACAAATATAATCTATAGAGCTCTCGGAATAAATGGTCGGCATCGTCAGGAAGTTGTACGCGCCTTTTTAAAGAAATGTATCCAGGCAAATATAAACCTATATATAACAACATTCACAAAGAGAGAATTTATTGATTCAATGAAATATCATGTTAATATTGCTAAGCAATTTCCTATTAGAAAAATATATGAAGATGCTTTCGAGGATTTATCCGACTACTCAATATATGCATATTATTATAACTGGAAAAATACTCATCCTCAAATGAATGATAGCTACTTTTGGACAATGGTAGATTCTTCGCTTGATGCTATGTTTGCGGAATATAACATATCAGTCAATATGCAATCATTTAACATATATTCAAAGGATGTTAGTCTGAAGATCAATGAATATGATGCATTAATTAAAAGAATTAAAAACGCTGCGGATAAAGGTAAAGACTATTACTACATTGAAGAATATTCACAGAACTATGCGAATCAACATGATGCAATACTAATTTATTCTGCTGAGCAAAAGTCACAAGAGACACGTAATAGTGGGGAAAAGAAAGAATGCTTAGTAGTATCATCAGACAAATCACTTCGCCATTGGGACATGAATAGGCGTATTGGACAACCCCCTCTTGTAGTATATCCTAGTCAACTATTTTCAATAGTCATAAAAATTTGTGGGAGATCAATTGAGGATATTAAAAGCTTCGTAAGCTTTATTAACATTAAACCAATAACAAGGCAAATATCAGCTACGCAGGCTAACATAATACTGTCTGGAATTAGTACAGTAACAGAAGATGTAAATACGCAGAAAACTCTTATATCAACATTCATACGGACATCATTACAAACCATAGGCGCTAGTTCAAACAATCAAGCTTTATATGATCAGACTAGGACCCTGGCTGAGAATTATTTGGAACAAGATTTAAAAATGAAGGAAAATCAATTGGTAAGCATAACTGCTGAAGTCAAGCAATTAAATGATAGAATGCAGTTAGTTGAAAAATCACATCAGAAAGAAATGGCATTTATAAAAGCAGAAAAGGAAAGAGATATCAATGCCCTTGCTGTAAATAGAATGAACAATGAAAGGCAATTGCGGTCATTGGCAACCTCACTGATAAAATGGAAATTTCGTCGTAAATGGATTATATATCCTATTGTATGCACGATATATTTTATTCTAGCTATGGTTTTCTTTTTGTCTGAGTTATACCCTGATACCTTTATTGGATTTGTATCAAAAGAAATAGTTTCATGGTATAAGGCAACTGTATTTGGTACAAGTTTTACCGATTCGCTATTAGTACTAAATTCCGTGATCGCGTCTTTAATGATTTACGCTCTTGCTTATTTAGCTAGACACATTGACAAAAATAGACGATTTGAGGCAAAACAAAAATTAATTGAATCATACTTAAATATGCACTCAAATGGATAATATAAATTGTAATACTAATTATACCTTAACAGTATGTGTCAGTCAGACATGTATTTACTGCGGCTAAAAAATAAGGTCAGGACACAGAATGACATTTGCCACATTGGGTCCTCATCCCCCAACAAACCATTTCGGTACTGTCAACGATTCTGTACCAGGGATCATTTTTACAGATAAGCCCATAACGCGCATTTCGGTTTACGGCGCCATTTTTACTGTTTTACAGAAAAGCAGCAAAAGTATTATAAGACGGAACATATTTTCTATATTTCAACATATGCTAACTACACAAAAAGCAAACGAATTATATATAAAAACGTTGATATATTCGACAGATAATGGTATAATATTGAAAATTATGGTTTAGGGGGGGATGGAAATGGCAGTTAAATATCTCCAAATGAGTGATGTTCGGTATTTCTCAGTTGAAAAAAGGCGAAGCGTCGAACTTAATGAAAGCCGAACAAGATATGCGATGGCATCTGAAAAGATAAAAGTCTTTTTATCTCATAAACATGATGAGGATCCAGATGTCATTGAAAATGTCAAGGCCCTCTTCCTTTCTGTGGGGAGCAGTCTGTATATTGATTGGCAAGACCAGAGTATGCCGGAAATAACCAGCGTTGAGACTGCAGAAAACCTGAAGAATGCAATTAGAGGGACAAGAAAATTTGTTGTTTTAGCAACGCCATTAAGCATCAAATCAATATGGATACCATGGGAGATCGGACTGGCTGATCAAATGAAGGGCTTGCCCAACATGGCTATGCTACCAATACTAGATCCTGGAGAAACATGGGAAAAGCGCGAATACTGTCGTCTCTATGACAGAATTGTTGAGGTCGATGGAGTATGGTCTGTTATGGGGCCTTCAAATAGCTATTCGGTAAAGACATCATTATATAATTGGCTTAGATCATAGAAAAGGAGGAATTGTACATGAGCGATATTTCCATTCAGAATGAAGTGCTTCACAAGGAAATAGATCTGGTACAAGCTTGCATAACTCGGATGTCTAATAACTCATTCATGTGCAAGGGATGGTTTGTATCATTGGCAGCTGTTGTGTTGGCATTAATGCTGGATAATGAGATTAATCTATTGCATATAGGGATTTTTTTGTTACTTGAAACAATTACTTTTTGGGGGCTAGATGGGTTTTTCCTGAAAATGGAGAAACTATATTGTTGGAAATATAAATGGATTATTATTCAACGACCCCAAGGGAATAATCACAAATTATATGATTTAGATCCATATAGCAAGGACATGAGACTTAATCCAAATGAAGATGATCATCTATATAAGTTCTTATTTTCAAAAACATTGTTACCTTTTTATGGTATCCCAATCGTTATTTCTCTGATCATTTTGGGCACTCAAGTTCTCAAATAAAGTCCGGAAAAGGAGAAACGGTATGGGGCACAAGATATTCGTTTCCTACAAATATGCTGATAAAGCTGTGCAGAAAATAAAGGGGGAATGGTGGGAAATATCTACAGTTCGAGATTATGTTGATGAGATCGAACGCATACTTGGCAATACGAACAATATTTACAAAGGGGAACGTGACGGTACCGATTTATCATATCTATCAGAAGATCAAATATGGGAAAAATTAAAGGACAAAATATACGACAGCACAATGACAATTGTACTTATTTCTCCTGGCATGAAAACGTATGAATCTGAAAAAAAACAATGGATTCCATGGGAAATTGCGTATTCTTTGCGGATCACCTCAAGACAGAACACTGCGGGACAATCTGTTTATAGTAGAGAGAATGCAGTTTTGGCAGTGGTGCTTCCTGACCAAACAGGATCATACGGGTATTTTATTGAAAATAAGAATTGTTGTGTCCGTGGATGCGTTCTATATAACACTTATAACACTTTTCAAATTATCAGAGATAACATGTTTAACAGAAAAAATAAGCAAAGCTACGGATGCCCAAATGGTTCGGCAATATTTTCAGGCGAAGCAAGTTATATTATTGCTGTCAAGTGGGGCGACTTTATTGGGAACAGTGAATATTACATAGACAGAGCATACGAATTGCAGGGCAAAATTGATGATTATGATATTACAAAAACTGTTTAAGTAAATATTCATAGTATACTACATTTCATGCACCAGCTATTGCGCTATCCTATAACGAGATGCCCTATATGATCATGAATCACGTCAAAGCGTGATGATATATATTCCCGCTGGTGAATGTCGGCGGGTTTGATGCTCCTCCATAACAAAACCACCCCTGCAATCATCCGAGATGTGCAGGGGCGGTATCGAAGTCCAAGCCGATGCGGCCATGATTCGGCGGACAAATTTAATATGTTGCTGTCGGCCTATAATATGCAGCAACACCCGGCGCTGAGTCGGGTTTTCGCTTTTGGGACAACATCCTACTTCTTCCTGCTTAAATTACCTTCTATTCCGCAAATTATCTAATGCCAACTGCGTTTCTGGAGGTAACATGGACATTTTTTATGCACGAAGCGCAAACCCGATGCTGATAACGGAAGAAAAGCAGCCATTTGATAACCCGGATTTTTTGTTTGAGCTGAAGCTTGACGGAATAAGATGCTTGGCTTATTTGGGTGATAGCGGAACCGACTTACGAAACAAAGAGAACATTGCACTGGCACGATTGTACCCGGAGCTCCAGGACATCCATAAGCAAGTGCCCGGAAACATTATCCTGGATGGGGAACTTATCGCGTTGGAAGGTGGAAAGCCGAATTTTGATAAGCTGATGCGCCGTACAGTGATGTCGAATCCTTTCAAAATACGGTTGGCAGCGGATGCGGCGCCCGTTACCTTTGTAGCATTCGATTTGCTTTACCAGAATGGGAAAGAACTATTTAGCATGCCGCTTCGGGATCGAAAGCAAATGCTACATTGTGCGGTGCATGAGAATGAACGGCTGGCCTTATCACGGATAACGGAAGGCCAGGGCGTTGCCCTGTTTAACCTAGCCCAAGGAATGGATTTGGAAGGAATCGTGGCAAAACGGGCCGATAGCTTATACCATCCTGGCAAGAGAACAAAGGACTGGCTTAAGATCAAGTATATGCAGGAAGAGGATTTTATCGCCGCGGGATATATACCCAAAGGGGGCAATATAATCAGCCTGGTTCTGGGCCGGCCGGGAGGCAGCGGGTTAGAATACGAAGGGCATGTGACAATGGGTGTATCGCGAGAGCAGGTTGGCCGGATGGGTATCAGTACGAAATGCCCTTTTGGCCGGGTTCCACCAGGGAACGAAGATGCAGTATGGTTTTCATATATGCCTCTTTGCACAGTGAAATACATGACGCGCACCAACAAGGGCAGCTTACGCCAGCCGGTGTTTAAAGGGTTTCGAATGGGAGTATTGTCTTAACATGTAGTGGCATCACATGGATGATGAACGATATACATCATATATAGACATAATTCCATATCTAATACCACTCCATCAGGCACGCCTGGTGGGGTGTTTTTTTGTATGCTTAAGGTATCGCATTCCTTGAGGAGTGATACCATGGCATTATTCAGGCCGTCCGTCACATTTGCTGAGATTATCAATCAATGGTGGCTAGAGCACAAAGTGCAGGTACTCGACACAACAGCCCGAAAAAAAGAAGAAGAAATGAGGGTGCATATCTTGCCTGCGCTGGGATCGCTAAAGTTATCAGCTATCACACCGCAGGTGCTTCAAGGTTACATTTCGGATAAACTTGCCCATGGTTCGCCCAAGCGCCACCCGGGCGGGTTGGCCCATTCAACGGTTCGTGATCATTTCAAGATCATCAAACCGGCTATAGATTGGGCAATAAGTAAAGGGTATATAACGGATAATCCCGCAGCAAAGGTGAAGCTACCGCGCCGGGTGCGTCATGAGGTGCAAACTTTTACCCCCCTGGAGGTAGCCTCCTTGATCATGGCAGCCCGGCCACGCTGGATGGGGGATTTGATCACCCTTGCGTATCGAACAGGCATGCGCAGGGGAGAGTTGTTCGGCCTCAAGTGGGAGGACGTCGACTTTGATGGGGAATATCTACTGGTTCGCCGTACCATTAGTGCAAAGGCGCCTAAGGAACGGCTTATACATCTGCCTAAAACGGAACGATCTCGCAGGCGAATCGACTTGGATAGGTTGTCACTTGAAATGCTTAACCGTCGACGCAATGTAGCAACAACCGAGTGGGTATTTGAAGGACGGGGTGGCCACTTACTATCCCCATGGATTGTGACAAAATACATGGCCATGGCATGCAAAAAGACGGGGATCCCACACCGTTGTTTTCACACACTGCGGCATACCCACGCAACCTTGCTTTTGAGTAAAGGAGTAAATCCGAAAGTGGTCCAGGAACGATTGGGACACAGCACTCTGGAGATGACATTAGGCACCTACGGACATGTTTTGCCAACCATGCAGCAAGCAGCCATTCAAGTTTTGAACGAAATGTAGTTCATTCGTCGATGTATGGGGCATATAAGGTATCCTCAGCTTGTTTGCGTAGGGCCGCTGCTTGATCGATGGTATCACCATAACCTAAATGATACTTTTGCCCTTTAAAACCTATTCGCGCAACATAACGCTTCTCAGCCCGATGCCATGACACACCTTTAACGCCGGTAGAGTTGTTGACCGGCACTTTTTTTGAGCGAATGCGAGAAATATTCGTGCCATCCACCCGGCCGCATTTTGCTTGCATAGCCAAGGCCTGACGGGCTTTTGTTTCTCTGGCTAAGCAACCACAGGAGCGTTTTCTACCCCACAGCAGGCTTTTCATTGTAGTTTCTATTATATTGCCGCAGCTGCATTCGCAGCGCCAAACAGAGCTGTGATTGCAGATTTCCCCAGTAGGCGCAATAGCTTTCAAGCGTCCATAAATGTGGCCGGTGATATCCTTAAAGCGCGATTTCGCCTGCAGGCAACCGCAGGACTGAACAACCTTTTGACGTAGCTGCGTGCCGCTGACCAGCACTTCTTTCCCACATACGCAATGGCAACGCCAGAGGTAACATCGGCCTTGGCTATCCTTTTGAGTGGATCGTTCAATAACGCGAAGCAGACCAAATTGCTGGTTCTCCAGGTGAAGCACGAAAAGACCCCCTTTGATGTTCGCTTTAGAGGGCGCGCTTACGTTTCGACTATTTCAATCCACAGGGAAAGACCCTGACATTACATAAAATAATACTACATTATGCGATTTATGTCAATTTGCGCAAGAATACCTTGGCAACATTATGCCGGGTCCTTTTCTTCAATGAACCAACGATTTTCCACCAGAAACAGCGCGCGTTCGCGGTTATGAATTCGCACCAGGTAGCGCAAACCAGCACCTCCATGCTTGAGGCTGGCGCCTGGGCGAACATCAATTATTTTATCGATGGTGAAGGGGGTGCCGTCTGTCCAATAGATGGTGGTAGGAACAATGACACCATCCGTTTTAAAAGTGGCATCTACCCTTATGAATGTTGGGGCCCGCATATTGACATCTCCTTTTTGTTTGGCTTACTTTCAAGCCCGGATGCGGGCAAGTTTCTCGTTTGTGGCATTACGAATTATCCAGCCATTAGTTGCTTTGCCCACTTGGGCACATACTTAGGTTCAGCATCTTCCAAGGAAGCGAGGATATCAAGGATGGCATCGAATACTTCATCAGTCTGAGTACTAATGGGCAATTTGTGTTTGGGACGATCTTGGATGGCAGTAAGAAGAGCAGCTGCCTTCTTTTTGTTCCATCCACCGTCAGTGGGGATAAGCCCTTTCTCCAGAGCTTGGACACAGGAAAGTTTGATTTGATCGGCGCGGTTCATATGGGCAGTTCCCCCTTCTTAAAGCTGAGGCCATGTTTGGCCATATAGACAAGCTTTTGATACAACTCAGGGTCCAAGAAATAAGAGGGTACATCCGTTGATTCCTCAGCTGCCTGCTGTGCAAAGGCATCCAGGTATTCTGCAACAGTCTCGTACACGTCGTTGGCTGTGTACTGAGATGCCGCGGCTTGTTCGATAGGAGACCCTGTGACCAGGAGCTGGTGGAGCTGAAGTGCGTCAAACATATTCCAGCTGTCGGCCATGCGCTGCTGGTTTCGCGGGGTGAGACGCGATAAACGGTCAATGCAAACATCCTGCAGGTCCATGGGGATTCCTCCTTATTTGTTATTGAAATAGCTTACTGGGTGAATCAAGTGTTCCTCTTTCGGGTTTACCTTCGAATACATTGGGTCAGCCAGGACTACGGCGCGCTGGATGATTTGGTGACCCCAGCGGCGGCGGACGTAGTCTATGCTGCGAGCCAACGCCAATTCTTTCACCCGGCGATTGTTATCGCCGAAGAGGTCAGTCTGCTCCGGCATATCTTCGGGCACCAGCGAGCTGCAATGTACGCCCATGCTGCGCAAGGGAAGCCATTTTGTGTACCGCCGATAGAAAAGATCAATTGCTGTTTTGGCAATCTCTCCGGACAGAGCTGTAGCGTAGCCGATGGTGCGTTGGCAGCCGGTCCAATTAAGCTTGGTATCTCGAATGCTGATGCTGATGCAACGAGCTTTTAGGGCGTTGTCTCTCAAACGTGCCGCTACCGATTCCGCAAGCATATATATGGCAGCCGCAGCTTCTTCGGGTGTTCGGACGTCGTGGGGTAGCGTGGCGCTATTACCTACCGACTTGATCGCATCGTAATCTTCCACGGGTGTTGTGTCTTCACCGCGGGCAAAGGTGCGAATCGTTAGGCCGGGCTTTTTCATGATCTGTTGCATCAGATCTGGTGATGTGTTTGCCAGGTCGCCAATGGTTTTGATGCCATAGTACGCCAGCTTCGGGGCATTTTTGTTCCCGACATACAGCAAGTCGGATGCAGGCAAGGGCCAGACAAGCTGCTGATAATTCTCTCTGGTAATCACAGTGGTGGCATCAGGTTTTTTTAGATCGGACCCTAATTTAGCAAATATTTTGTTATAAGAGACCCCCACGCTGATGGTAATCCCCAACTCATCCCATATGCGCCTGCGCAGTTGGTTGGCCAATTTCTCGCCATCCCTTATGGTGACGCCTGGGTTTGATATGTCAAGCCATGATTCATCCAGCCCGAAGCCTTGTACAAGTGGGGTGTACTCGCGATAGATCTTGTTCATATGCCTGGAGAAGCGCATGTATTCGGGGTAATCGGGTGGCTGGATAATTAACCGAGGGCAAAGCTTTCGGGCATCGTTATTGGTCATACCTGTTTTAATGCCCATCTTTTTTGCTTCACGCGTGGCAGCCAGGACAATGCCGTGGCGTTCTTCCTGCCGGCCACACACTGCCAGGGGTAAACCGCGGTAGATGGGGTTATCCGAGCAACATACCGATGCATAAAAGCTGTTTGCATCGCAATGCAGGATGGTATGCTCCATAGTATCGCCTCATCCTTATTATATGGGAACTTACGTTCGCCTATTCATAATAGCACTTTGAGAGAGAGATGTGCAATGAGAATTCTTGGATGCACACATAATAAAAAGCGCCCTTTTCGGGCGCTGAGGTTAGCGATTGTGTTAAACTGCTTCTGCCGTAATATCATCGAGGGCTGTAGCAAGTATTCCGGTTATATCTGCAGTATCGGACACCCAAGCTTCGCGGGCCTCCTTTGAGAGGATCACCGGCATACGGTCATGGATATAGCGAATGCCGGGCGCTGCATCGCGGGTGAGGATCACAAAGACCGGTAACTGTTTCTCAGATTCATATCGGTATATACCTGCCATGTAGATAATTTGGCTTGAGGGATCACGCAGGGCATGCTTGATCTTCTTATTGTCTTGCTTCTCCCACTCAAAGTAATTGCTGGCTGGTATAAGACAGCGGCGCTCAAGCACGGGCTTGCGGAAGATTGGCTTCTCCAGCACGGACTCCGCGCGGGCATTGATCAGCGGCTGGCCTTTGCCCTGCATGGTAAAACCCCATTGCATAGGGTATGGGGTGGCGATGTGCTGTTTGTTTGGGGCGATTACCGGCACAACATTGGTGGGGAAGATCTCGCCCAACGGCATTTTCAGTTGCTCGTAATCGGGGTTGCTCTGCAGCTTCCGGTTTACCGCGTCAATGATCTCTTTTAGCTCTTCGATGGGGATTTCCTTTTCAACATAAAAGCGGCCGCACATTGTTATCACCTCTTACAAAGAATGTGCTATTCTATCCATGAGTCTTCAATCTGGAATTTTGCGGAATCTTCTCACCTCCTTCTTGTTTGCTTTAATTACATTTGCTGCAAATAGATCGTACCGTTTCTTTATTTCTAGCAAATTGGAGTAATTTCCATCAAATAATCCTGCTTTCACTAATGGAAAAGCTTGCTTCATCTTAATAATCTCATTATCAATAATATTCATAATAGATAGCTCAGCATTACTTTCGTTACGCCATGCATAATGTCCCACTGTATGCCAAGTGTGATTACCCTTGAAGTAATATGCATACAATAGACTTAAATAATATTCAAATCGATCAAAACACTGCGTGTAATCACTTTCAATGAAAATTATGTCTTTCATTCTGTCCCGAAAGTAACATTCAAGGTACTCGCTGCATGCTGTTGTATTGACTTTTGTTTTTTTGATAAGTGAAGCATATTTACGAATAAAAACATCAGTATTATTAACTCTCCTAATGATTGGATCAGATAAGGTAAGATGAAAATAATCCTCAATACGTGTTTTCATCAGCAGATTGGCGAATGCAGAATAATTCTCTGAGCATATTAATGACAACCCCCCTGCATATAACATTAGAAGTGATGGATAGTATTTTATATCATTCCAGAAGCCTGTTTTATTCCTTTCAGGAATATCTGCTATCTTTTCTAAACACCTTACTAACAAATTTTGTTGTTGTTCGCTGCCCCAATAAAATACAATTATGTAAATAGAAACAATCAAATCTGATATGCTTTCATAATATTTTATGCACTTGTCTATATCAGAAGTTTGCACATCATTACTATCACTAAACTTTTTTGTAGCTATTAATTCACATAAACGATTTATTATGGTAAGTATCATATCATGAAATAGGTTATCATATTCTTTTGTTCGCACATATTTTTTTACTAGAGAAATAATGGCTATCTTCTCCTCTGAATTTATGCAATCAAGCTCACATAATGATTTTATTCTGTCTTCCAATTCAGAAAAAAACATGTCAGCACTATTAATATATATGATTTCCGCGAATCTGAAATCTATAAGTTGCTTAGCTTCAGAAACTGGTTGTCCAATAGACGTCCAGAACGTAGAAAACCTATGATTCTTGCATCTAAAGAAAACCTTTCTTAAAGCAATATCGTATATCGATGACCAACCACATACTACCATACCATACTCATCGAGTATTCTGTCGAGCAAAATATCCAGCGCTTTTTCATACTTAGCGAGTTCTTCTATCGTATTCTTGATCCTTATATCATTATAGTCTCCATGAATTTTTACAATTGTGCATTTTGAGTGTGCAAGCGGCATAGCTCCCTTTACCGCATCGCTGGTACTTATTACACTTGGTTCTATTCCGACTTCAACAAGAGCTCTTTCAAGAAGCCTATCGAAATTAGTTGTAATTATGACTCTTATAAATCCTTCTCTTACTAAATTGGCAACTACTTTATGGGCTTTTGTAGGCACCTTATTTCCTGCAGCTATGTCTGCATCATCTGGTTCAAAAAAACTTGCTAACAATTTTCTTCGATCAGATGGTGAAGGCGCTATTTCTTTTATTACATCTCTATAATCAGGATATTTGTTATAACGAGCCATATACCAATCAATATATTCATTGTCTGTCTCATAAACAGCCTTATTAAGAGTAGCTAATCTCTTTACTAAGTACATTACTATTTCCCAACCCGTAGGGATGTTTGCTGCCCTCGATACACCACTACCTAACAATAATGCATATACACCCTTGTTATTATATATTGAAAATGATAATGCGGTCATTGGATCAATCATATCTATACCTCCTTGAAGATCAGCTCATGAAGGGCATGATATTTAAAGAGAGCAAGCACAAAGAGGCAATACAAGTTCTGCATATGAACCCTCGTTTTTTGTTTTGCCATATTATACCACAATAAATGAGGGTTGAATAGAAGAATATTTCTTATACAATATGGCCGGCGACTACATCTCCATCCCCGGCAATGCTTATAATTGAAAAGTTGTACTCGTTTTCACCGATGGTTTCGCACTTCCACACCGAGCGCTTTGAGGGTCGCTCGAAAATGACATACTGAATATCATAATACTCGCCTGTGGCCATGTCAGTTCTGGCACCGAACTCGAGAGGGACAATATCATCCTCAAAAAATGAAAGCTCCTCTTGCGCTGCAGCTTTCATGACATAGGCCTTCAGCTGGTTATCCCTATTCATAGCGCCCTCCACAATACACACATTAGCAGATGCAAATATATATTATCATATGTTAACGCGTCGGGCAATCAAAGTCTTTTATACAGTTTACACCAAAATGGCATCCATGTATAATCCCATTGGGGTGATCTTTATGGGCATGGAATATAGCAAGCTATGGATATTACTGCGCAAACGAAACATGCAAAGAACCGATCTGCTTTCGGTCATATCGAGCCCGACCCTGGCAAAGCTGGCCAAGGGACAGTCGATAACGACTGATAGTCTAGGTAAGATATGCGCTTTTTTGAAGTGCCAGCCGGGCGACATCATGGAGTATATGCCTGATGATGAATGAGGGTAGATACATCATTTTGACATCATGCATATAATTCAAACCCTCCTAATCGTCCTAATGAGCCTCCACAATCGAGAACGAATGTTCGCGAATCTTGATACATAAAGGCCCTGTTAATCGGACTGTTTCCCTACGAATCAAAAGGTCGTGGGTTCGAATCCCGCCAGGCTCACCACAATAACGAAAAGTCTTGAGAAATCAAGGCTTTTCCGCTTTTTGGGGACTGTTTCGTTTCCCATAGTATACACGCACAAGATTTGTTGCGCAAGCAGGGAATGCGCCCCAAGGGCGCGGAGGCGGGCGCGTCAGCGCCCGGGGGCACCATCCTCAAATTGCCGCAAGGCAAGGGTTTTGCGCATGGACTCTCCGGTCAGGTTGTACTTGTAAGCGTTATGCACCAACCGGTCCAGATGAAGCGACGCAACGCCGCGCTACGTGGGGTTCCGTAGCCCGGCTTCCGCCGGTGGCGGTAATAAGCCGGGCGGAGGGAGCTTGCGAAACAAGCGATGCAAGCGGCAGCGCAGCAGCGCGCCGATTGAGCAAGCCGGGCACAAGCCGACACAGTAATGCGCGAAAAGATCCAAGGCATCGGAGCGTTAAGGTTTTGAAATAGTATTATTCGACTACTTCCCCGGTCAGCTCCTGCCAGCCTTTGCGCAGGGCTTTTTGATTTTTAACGCCATAATCGGGATCGTTCTTGCTGACCTCTTCCATGTCCCGCAAAAAATGAACACAGTTCTGGCCCTTGAAATTGTTGTCCTTGATGCTTTGTCCGCCATGAGCCACATTATGCATGGTGGCCACGGTCCAGGTTCCACTGGGAAGCCGGACATAAACAAATTTGGGGGGGTCCCATATGGCCTTCCCTCCAAAGGCGGCCATCATGTTGGCTGTATCATCGGCCGTCATGGGCTCCACGTCTGCGTGCCGGCCCAGGGAGTATAAATGCAGCGTAAAGCTGTAACCCGATGCGGGTTCATAAACGTAGATTGAACTCTTTCCCCTGAGGGCAGGCTTGACGTCATCGAACCAGTGCAGGAGTTTGATATTTCCTACCGAAGAAACGCTGTAGGAAGCGGACTGCGCCGAGTACTTTGCTGCATTGCCTGAATAGAGCTTAGTTTGCGTTTGGACCCCCGCCACGCCATCTGCCGACAGGTTGTTACGGCTTTGAAAGCTCTTGACTGCCTGAGCGGTCTGGCTGTCGTAGGTGCCTGTGGCCTCTACATTATAATCAAGCGCTTTAAGCTGCGTTTGCAAAGCTTTTACCTCTTCGCCCGATGCTCCTGTACGCAGGGTTGAGTATGTGGTCGAAGCACCGCTGGAGTTGGAGGCAGTTTCTGCCGCCACGGCGGAGGAAGAGAACAGCGCATTGAAAGTCTTTGTGCCGGTAAGGCCGTCCGCCGTCAGATTGTTGCGGTTCTGAAAGGCCTTTACGGCTGCTGCCGTTGTGTTGTCATAGGTGCCGCTTGTCCTTGTAAGGTAGTTCAGTTCCACCAGTTTCGCCTGCACCTTATCGACGTCAGAACCGGTGTTGCCCAGGGTCAACGTATGGGAAAGGGTGTTTGAGGTGTTCGTATCGGAAGAACCGCTTGTCGCATTGTTCCCGTTTCCCGAAAGCTCATACAGCTTGGCCTGGGTAAGCGTGCCCGCCTTGCCGTCTGCCGTCAGATTGTTGGCCCGTTGAAATGCTTTCACAGCATTCAGTGTGGCTTTGCCGAACTTTCCATCGATGCCGCCGGTGCTGTATCCAAGGCCTGTCAGCGCGGCCTGCAGGCTTTGTACGGCGCTTCCGCTGGATCCATAGACGAGGCTTCCATTCGCACTCGTTCCACTCATACCCGTTGTTGTGGATTCACCGGCTCCACTCACACCGTACAAGGCTGTCAACGTCAGGTTTCCCGCCTTGCCGTCAGCCACAAGGCCTTTTGCCCTTTGAAAGCTCTTGACCGCCTTCAACGTCTTGGGGCCAAACTTACCGTCCGCATTGCCCGTCAGGAAGCCCAGCGTTACCAGTGTTGCTTGCATATCTTTGACTTCGCTACCGGTATCGCCAAGCTCCAAAGTCGCATACCCTGCGGCAAAGGCAGAATATTGCACCGCTCCTGCCAGCATCAGCAATACGAGGGTAAACACAGCCAAGCGCCTAATGCATCTCATATTCAAACCTCCAAATATATCACAGGAGGTAGTATACCAAAAGATTTCCAAATGTGAATACAAATTACTAAAATGTTACAATTATGCTACATGTTTTCATTGATCTTCTCCGCCAACTCATATAAGTATACCCACCGGTCCATCTTGAGAGCCAACGCAGCCTCGAGCCGATCTTTTTCCTCAAGAAAGGGCATCAGCCTTTCATAGTCGCTGGCATATTGGGCGATGCCGACCTCGGCCTGGCGAAGTGCCATGTCAGCATCCACGACCAGGGGGGACGGCAGACTGTGTCAAAACTCCGAAAGATGCTTTTTGCAGCACAATATGCTGTATAATAGAAAATATAATTATACCATATATAGTATAATGTGGGTTGGGAATTTTGGTTTTGACACAGTCTGACGGTTCCTTCGGTTACATAGTCCCCTGTTTTCTGTAAACCAAATGAAAGTTTCCCTGGTTAGTCCTACTATCACTGCGCCTTCCTCCTCTCCCCTGGCAGATATGCTGGGGTTTTTTATCATGGGAAAATAATGAATAGTGCTATTAGTTGTTGACATATGGATAAGAATTTGATGTACTAATGATATTGTACACGAAGGACCGAAAGGTGGAGGTACTTGTGAACACGGTCGAAATTAGGATTCAAAGCGAACTACACAAGCAAGAACTGCTTCAAAAAAGACTTGCGGAGCTGCACATGCAAAACAACACTGGATACCCTCGATCAGACCATATGATCCACTCATTAGAAATAATGTTGGCAGAATGCTTTACTCGTCTTCGCCAGTTATATGATATGAAAGTTGACAAGGGCGAAAAAAGTTGCGCATATTATCACTGACACTTTTTCTCCTTCGCCCCTGGCATAGATGCCGGGGGTTTGCATTTCTATTCAATTTTTCGATGATGCGTGTCCTTTTATTGCATATTTTTAGCCTTTGATCTCCGAGCCGTCCTTGAAGATAAACTTCATTGTCCCGCTCTCACCGATGCGCACCTGCTCCACCATGCCGTACAACAGCGCCTCGTCGAAGCTCCTGACAAGGCTTTCGTTCTCAAGAGATAGACCATGATCTGCCCACGCTTCGCGGCCATTGCCTCGCGCTCCACCTCTATCTCCGCCATGATGTCAAATTCCATATATGGATATTTTCCTTTGACAGGCATTACCTTTTATGTCACAATACGCATATAATGCCGATTGGAGATGTTCATATCACCAGCACAGGGGACGGTTTCTTCGTGTCTCGATTCTCATCCAGCAACACACAGAACCCGTCCCCAGTGCTTCCCCAAATAAACAGAAAGCGAGTGTCTGATATTGGTGCAAAACAATATTACACGCGACATTTCCGCTTTGCTTTGTCTCAAAAGCGATTTGCCTAATATCATTGAACATAATATAGTTAGGTCTGAAATCAAAGAGGGTTATGAACAACAATTGGTCATCTATAAAAATGAAGGCAGTAAAATCCCGGCATTTTTATTAATTCCTGATAATGCCCAAAATTGTCCTGCGATTATCATTCACCATCAGCACAACGGTCAAAGAAATTTCGGGAAAAGTGAAGTTTGTGGCTTGATCGGAGACCCATTGCAAGCTTTCGGACCTCAATTGGCTAAAAGAGGGTTTGTTGTTTTGTGTCGGGATTCAATTTGCTTTGAAGATAGAAGAATCAATACAACGGGAATCTGCCCCCTGGACAATGACGAGGATTTCTTACAGCACTACAACGAAATGTGCTATCGCATTATTAAGGGGGATACGCTAATGCGAACTGTGATTTCAGACGCCATGGCAGGTGTTACTGTCTTAGAGAATCTGCCGTATGTAGATAAACAAAAAGTTGGCACGCTGGGACATTCATATGGTGGAAATACCGTTCTTTTTCTTATGGCCATAGACAAACGCATTCGCTATGGATGTGCAAGCGGATGCGCGTGCACGTTTAAAAACCGTATGGAGAACCGCGTTGGAATCGAAATGGCCAGTGTAATACCACGTTTTTATGAAAAATATGATATCGATGACCTTGTGAAATGTATAGCTCCAAATGAACTGTTGATTGTCTCGGCAGACGATGACAAGTATTCAAAAGACGCTGATTTTATTTGCCAGCAAGCAAAATCTGTTTATGCTGATCTCAATTCTGGCGACAATATACAACATAAAAGATATCACGGTGGCCATGCCCTCACAAGAGATCGATTTGACTATATGGTAAACTGGCTATGCGATCGTGTGGAAAAAAACATTTAACGATATAGAAACGGAGTATTGTTGTATAAAGACTATTTTCGGAATATTTGGCGCTCATTCCTCGATCGGGCATAGCATCATGCACTCCATATAGTGCGAAGAAAACACCGGGCTTCCGCTGAGCGTAACCACTTCGCATGATTGCGCCATGTTTTCGATTTCCTCGGTGAAGAGGCTGCGCAGCAGCAGCATCTGTGCGCCTGTCAGCGCCGCATTTCCAAGCACCACTGTTCGCCCGGTAAGCACGGCGGGGATCAGGCCGATCGCCTGGGCACTTTCGGGATTGATATGTTTGCCAAAGCCCCCTGCCAGATACAGGGTGTGGATATCCCCAGGGCGGATGCCTACCGTTTCGCATAAGGTCATAAGCCCAGCCGCAATCGCACCCTTGGCCAGCTGCAGGTTGCGAATGTCCTGTGGTATGATTCGTATATCATCTGTCAGATTTACCTCCTGTTCCATCAGGCCGGTATCCTCGATTTGCCCAAGCGCCAGCAGGGATGCCACCGCATCCAGAAGGCCCGAACCGCAGATCCCCTTGGGTTTGCCTTCGCCAATGACGGTAAAATGCAGCTTTCCCTCTTCGATCCATACGCGGTCAATGGCTCCCTTGATGCTGCCGCAGCCGCAGCGGATGCTGCCGCCCTCAAAGGCGGGACCTGCTGCTGTGGCACAGCAGTATAGCTTTCCCTGATGCCAAAGCGCTATCTCTCCATTGGTGCCAATATCAATCAGGAGGGATGTCTCCTTTTTTGTCATCATTCTGGAAGCCAAAATGGCGCAGGCAATATCCGCCCCCACAAACGCACTGATGCATCTGGGCAGATATACGCGCGGCAGGAAAGAAAAAGGCTGCGAAACCCCGAACAGGCAATCCGCCTCAAAGGGTGCATGGGACAGCGGCTCGGGATCACGGCCGGTCAGCAGATAGAGCATGGTGGTATTGCCCGTGATGACCGCAACATCCGCCTGGCCGCCAAGATTTTGCAAAAGCCGCGAAATAGCCTCTTGGACCTGCCCGGCCAATTTCATCCCCTGCCCATGCATCGCGGCTTCTATCCTGCCGATGACGTCAAAGGCCACAGATCTTTGGGGGTTCTCCATGGAATCGGCGGCAAGCACCCGCCCGGAATTCAAATCGATCAGGGTGGCAGCCATTGTCGTCGTTCCGATATCCACGGCCAATCCCTTCTCCCCTTCCATGGGGGAGAATACAAATGAAGGCATATCTCCGCTCAGCGCAATATGCTGCAGCTGCTCCTGCTCGTTCAGCCATACCTGCGCGTCGCCTGTTAGACGGGTCTGGCAGCTTCGCCAGAGGCTGATTCCGTTCCCTTTTTCCGCTTGTCCGGACAGGCATCCCTCCGCCCGCACAAGGCACTTTCCGCAAGTCCCCTTACCGCCGCACGGGGTTGGAACAGATTCACCCGCACCTAACAATACATGTAAAAGCAGGGGTGTGCCTTCAAAAGGCACATCCCTGACAGTCTCCCCTTTGTAGATACGCAGATAGGGCATGGTATCACAACTCCTGCGGATCAAATAGGATCATGCCGAAATAAGTGACCGTATTCGCTCCATTGATGTAGCGCAGCCCAGCGTGGGCCGATGTGTTATATACATCCACGCCATAGCTTTCCAGGCTGGGCATCGCCTGCTCCGGGTACCGGCAGGGCAGGTCGTCGCGCTTGGCGCAGCGGTCACAGACCCTGCATCCCCCCGCGGACAGATGCAGGTGTTTTTCCGCCTTAAGCCGCAGCTCCTTTTCGATGGCTTGGGAGACCTTTACATGGCGTGCGCCCGCTTCCAGCATTCCTTCAATATCGAAGGAGTCTTCTATGGCATGGATCGTTTGGTACAGAACGGCGTGGCGGTACTTTTTAAGCCTTTCCATCAAGTCGTGGATATCGCCTGCATCCGGCGGACACATGTAGCATTTGCCGTAATTTCCGCACCCATTTGACTTGCAGATATCACGGAACATGGGATCCAGCACAATCTGATCCACAGCAAGAGATGCGGCATGCGTCGCGCCGCAGGCCAAAGCTGCTTCTTCCAGATTCAAGATGTTCTTTCCTTCCATATTCATGATTTGCCTAAAGCATCCGCCAGGGCTACGATCTCCCGCGCCTGCTTTATATCCTGCGTGTTGGTCTGAACAAAGAGCCCCTTTGACGAAACATGGCGGAGCAGGCTCTCGATCCCAGCCGGATCCGCCTCAAGCAAAATCAGCCCCTTGCCCGCGCGCTGGATGCGTGCGTACAGCTCGTACCAGCACGGGTCGGTAGTATCCGCCGCACCCGCGCCGGGCACCCACTGAATGGCGCTGAGCCGCTCCATGGAGAGCAGCATATCAAGGTGCGGGATCTCCCCCGGCCCGTCCAGATGATAGATCGAACGGTCCATAAGACACGTCTGCCGTTTCAGGTCAGGCAGTACAAACTCCGCGAACATTTGCGGTGAAAGCATCGCCGAAAAGTCACACTGCAACGGATAGTAGGCTTTTTCCGAATAGATCGGCATCCAACTGGTCATCGCGCCTTGCCTTGCAATCAGCCGCGCGGATTGCGCAAGGAAATAGTCCCGCCAGATCGGGTAGATGGAATCGGCAAAGGCCTTGACCGCCTCGGGGTAATCGTACAGGTCGGTCAGCAGGTTTTCCGTGCCGCGCATGGCGGCAATGATGTCGTACGTCCCGCCAATGTCGGTGATGGAGGTATAGAATTTGCCTGCGCCGTACTGAAGGAACGTTTCGGTGAACCGCTCGATCAGCCGGTACATAAGGCTTTCACTGTTCAGCGCGGGCACCGGCGGATGCTCCCAATCCACAATCACCGGTTCGTTCTCAAACCAGACCGTATTGGGCGCCCACTTTTGCGTGCCGCCAATGCAGGCGGTAAGGCAGCCCGGGCCGAAGTTTACGAAAACTGTCCGGAAGGCGTCCCCAAGATACTCGGTGTTGTCAAGAATAAACTCCTCCCGCGCAAGCCTCCCGTCGATATCCTCCCACCGGGCGGCGGGATCCAAAGGCTCGGGCGGAGCCTCGGTGTACTTGGGGACCGTCAGGAACAGGCAGCAACGTTCGTACGCCTCGCAGGCCCAAAAGGCCTCGTACCGCTTCTGGGCATCATCATCCAGCATACCATACACTCCATATAGCTACTTATTTAATAAGAGTATAGAAAAATTTATCGGTTATCTTTTGGACTTTTTTTAGAATTCGTGGAATATTTTTTTGATTTTCTGCAAAAGGCAGAGGGGAACCGGGCCCGGTTTATGCCATGTCATACTTGGCGGGGTCCAGCTTTTCGCACTGGGGCAGCATCATCTCGGTCGGTTTCTGCGCATCCGCGGGCAGATCATCCACTTCCCCGGCAAGCCGGTCCAGCCAATCCAGCTCCTTTTCAGACAGGTGAAGCTCGCCGTCCCTATGCGCCTTCCCAAGCTTTTCAAGCGTGACCGCGGCAGCCTTTTTGGTGCGGGCGTAATCCCCCTTTTCGCCGATGATCTCCTTTTATATCTCAAGCACCACGTCCGGCCGGAGCACATAGGCCTGTGGGTCCAGGGAACTGTCGGAATCCGCCAGAAGGTCGCGCATGAGGATGGCGGCTTTATCATGATGTGCGGTTCGGGGTTTTGAACAATTTTATGGATTTCTTGAGTTGTTTTTGTTATTGCTGCAAGTATACCAGGTAAGGAATAATTCATCCAAATTTTCATTTCCTGCGAATGACTTGTCCTTGAAATGCAATACTAAAAGTGAAATTTCAAAACATGGAAAGGAGCCTTACTATGTCGCAGTTGAACCAGATAGAGCTGCAAAATCTCCGGCATCTGATCGGGGCGCATGACACAGCATATCAAAAGATGCAGGCCTATGCCCAGCAGGCAACGGATCCGCAGGTAAAAGCCTATTTCCAGAAATCCGCCCAGGATGCCCAAAGCACAAAGCAGCAGTTGATGTCGTTTTTGCAGTAAAGGAGGGAAGATTCATGTTTCAGGAAAAAGCTATGGTCAACGACGCGCTGGCCTCGGTGAAAAGCAGCCTCACCGTTTATGCCAACACCATTTCCGAATGTGCCAATCCCATGCTCCGCACCACCATTCAGCAGATCAGGGACAAGTGTGAGGCTTCGCAGTACGAGCTTTACAAACTGGCCCAGACAAAAGGATATTACAAGCCTGCCGTGATGGCCAAGGATGACGAGGTTCAGCAGACCAAGATGCAGCTGCAAAGTTAAGGATCGGCTATTGCAGAAGTTGTGAAATTCAGCCGCACTCCTTCCGATGGGGGAGTGCGGCTTTTCTTTTTCATCTGATACTGCCCTGATTCTAGTATTTCTTTTTGGTTGACAATTGACAACTTCAAAATTATAATAAAGTTGTTGCAAAAAAATGGAGAAAAAATGGAATAGGAAATGGATGATCGGATTCGCATTTCTGTCCCTTTCGCAGTCATCTCTGCCGAACACCGAACTTACGTGACAGGCCGAATAAAGGAGGCAAAAAAGGATGAAAAAATGGATCGCGTTTGCTCTGTCCCTTTTGATGCTTGTGTCCGTGGGCTTGCCCGCCCTGGCTGCGGATGAGGACCTGCAGGCATCCATTACCGTCTGGTTTACGCCGCTGACCAATACCATGGAAGAGGATATGGAGGAAATTCTGCTGCCCAGGTTTGCACAGCTCTACCCCAACGTGGAGGTGGAATATCAGTTGCTTACCTGGGAGGGCGTAACGGAAAAGATGGAGATAGCCATGAGCACCGGCACAACGCCCGACGTGTTCCTGGATGGTACGGCCCGCACGGCCAAGCTGCCGGTTACCGGGCTTGTGGAGGATGTGTCCGACGTGGTGGCGGCGTTTGGCGACTGGTATGACGCGGTGCTTTCCATCGGCCGGGTGGATGGGAAACATTACCTGGTGCCTGCCAGCACCATTGCCTGCTCCGCTCTTTCGGTGAACGTGACGCTGGCGAAGGAACTGGGGGTATATGACCTTCTTCCGGAAGACCGGGAAAGTTGGACGTTTGACGACCTGTACCGCTTCATCGAGGCGGCGTCCATCGCCGGAAAGGACAAGGGCATCTACGGAACCACGTTGTATGCCGGCTCACAGACCAGCGATGACATCATGTATACGCTGATGCTGTCAAACGGAGGCAAGATCATCAGCGATGACAGGAGCCAGTGCCTTGCCAACAGCCCTGAATGCGTAGCGATTATGGAAATGCTCAAAAAGATCAATGACAATGGATACTGTGTGCCGGGTGCCGGAAGCCTGGAGGCGGATACCACGTTTTTCCTCAGTGAAAAGGCAGTGCTTTGCTTCAATTCGCCTGCCGCCAATACCATGATACAAATGCAGCAAAGCTTTGACGACGGCCTGATTGGCCGTGTTCCCGAGATCAGGGATTATGCGGTTCCCACGGTGGATGGGAAGCCGGGCATGAACAGCGCATCCTGGGGTGCCAACTGCTTTGCCGTGTTTACAAATAGCGGCGACGCGGATACCATCGTCGCCGCCAAGGCGTTTGTAAAGACATTCATGGATACAAAGGAGATGGCGCTGGCGATCTGGAATTACACCCCCACCTATACACCCGTGCGGGACATCGGGCTGCAATATGAAAACGAGAATGAACTGATTGCACGGGAGGTTTCCATCCGTGCCGAATGGTCCGGGAAGTACAGCAACTCCTCCTTCGGCATACTGGAAAGCTACTGGCCGCAGGTCAGGGTCTGTTTCTATCCGGAACTGCAGGCGGTGTATGCCGGGACAAAAACGCCGCAGGAGGCCATGGATTCCTTCAAGGCAAACGTGGATAAGATCCTGTCGGCCCGGTAGGGAAATCTCTGCGAAAGGGTGAGGGAAGCGGGGCTGCTTATCATAGCATGGCAGCCCCGTTTCCGGTACATGCAAGGGAGGCCGTCCTATGCTTGCCCCTCAAATATCCCTGAAATTAAAGCGAAGAAGAAACAATGTGGTCTGCTATCTGTTCCTGCTGCCGTGGCTTGTGTTTTTGACGGTATTTACCGTCTATCCGTTTGTATACGGCTTTGTGATGTCGCTGTTTCAGGTGACTTACAAGGAAAGCAGCTATGTGGGGTTTCTGAATTTTGCGGAGCTTTTCCGTGATGCCATGTTTCTTGGCGCCATCGGCGCCACCTTGAAGATGTGCCTGATTATCATTCCCGGCACCGTTGTGGTATCGCTATGGATCGCCGGGACCATCCAGGACAGGTCCAGGCATTTGCAGCGCTCCGCCAAAATGGTGTTCTATATCACATCGGTCGTCAGCCAGGTGGCGCTGGCCATTGCATGGAAGTTCATGTTCAACCCTGCATATGGCCTCTCCGCCTCCTTGATGGATGTGCTGGGTACCAAGCGCCTGGACTGGTTCGGAAGAAAGGAGCTGGTTATCCCCCTGGTGTCGGCGTTGGTGATGACCTTCTCCATCTCCCAGCCCATCATCCTGTTCTCCGCGGCCATGGACAATATCCCAAGGGATTATTACGAGGTGGCTGAACTGGAAGGGGCCACCCGTACAAAAAAGTTCTTTGCCATTACGCTGCCGCTGATCCGGCCTACGTTGACGTTTGTTTTCATCACGGCAACCATTGCCAACCTGCAGGTTTTTGTCGTTCCCTATCTGCTCACAGGAGGCGGGCCCAACTACAAGACCACCACCATTTTGTATATGGTTTACAGGAATGCGTTTGAGTTTGGCCGTTACGGTTATGCGGCCGCCATGGGGATCGTATTATTTGCGATCATTGCCGTGCTTGTTCTTTTCCAATATCATACAACCAATTCCAGCGAGCAGTATTGAAAGGAGCCGAATCTATGATCACTCGGCGCAAAAGAAAACTGACGTTTTCGCTTGTGCTTTTGCTGATATTGATGGCGGTAAGCCTGCTGCCGTTTTATTTGATGATAGCAGGCAGCTTCAAGCCCAGCATGGCGTTTTTTATGGTTCCCATGGACATGAACCCCTTTACCAACCTTAGCTTGAACAATTATAAAGCTGTATTGAAGAAAGTGGATATGTTCAGGGCATTTGGAAACAGCCTTTTTATTACGGGCATGACCGTTCTGATCACCGTATGCATATCCGCCATGGGCGGTTATGTGTTTGCGAAAAAGCAATTTGCGGGCAAGCGCGCTTTATTCGCCGTGCTGATGGCAACCATGATGCTGCCAAGGCAGCTTCTGATGGTGCCCAATTTTATCATCGCCAATTCCCTGAGCCTTGTAAACAAGCCCATTGGCGTGGTTCTGACCAGCGTCAACGCCGCTTATGGCATCTTCCTGTGCAAGCAGTACATGGCATCCCTGATGGATGAAATGATCGAGGCTGCGGTCATCGACGGCTGCGGAGAGATACGCCTCTTTACCAGGATCATCCTGCCTTTGACAAAGCCGGTGATCGGCGCGCTGATGATCTTCACCTTCATCAGCAACTGGAATGATTTTATCTGGCAGAACATCATGCTTACCAGCAAGGCCAACCGTACGATCCCCTTGGCCCTGAGCTACCTTATCGGCCTTGCAGACGGCGTTTCCACCATCGGGCCGCAAATGGCGGGAGCTACGCTCTCCGCAGTGCCGATCGTGCTGTTCTTTCTTGCCTTTCAGCGCTATTTTATCAAAGGAATCTCCATAGGGGCGGTAAAGGGGTAATAGAGGGCCTTGCGTATTTACTATGATGTTAGAAAGCTATTGGGAGATGCTCGTTAAAGGAAAACCGCTGATCAAATGGTCTCAGCGGTTTTTTGTATACGGATTGTGATGAAATTCGTTGCATGCTCCATCAATCTGCGCATGTTTTCCTGAAAAATGATCTTGCATACCCAAACAAAAAGAATACTTATCAGAATTTCTGTGCAGACACGCTGGATGTATAGTCCCAACCGGTGGCGTCCAGCTTTTTCAGCGTATTTACTACAAGCTCCACCAGCACCTTTTCCATCAAAGCGCCTTTTTCCTTCGTGCCCTTGGTGGGATCGCCGGTGGCGGCGGTGTTGGTCAGCTCGGCAAAGCTCCATTTGACATCCATGTGCTCGGGCAGGCGATCGGGCACCACGCCTGCCGCATGGTCCATTTCGCACCATTCGCCGAACAATTGCAGCGCAATGGAGGTTTCGCCTTCTCCGGCATGGCCCAGCCCGTCCCATACCTCAAAGGTTCCTGCGGGCAGAAGCTTTCCGGCGGCCACCCACCAATCGTTCAGGGCAATGATGTGGGCTTTGGGAAACTCCATCTTGATTTCCCTGGCTGCCACCTCAATGGGCGCGATGTTGCCGTCATGGCCGTTCATGATAAAGATTTTTTCAATGCCGCCCAGGATGGTGGAGCGGAGAATATCCTTGATTATGGCGATCATGGTATCGGTTTTTACATACAGCGTAAAGGGAAACGCTGCATAATGCTCGCTGACGCCAACAGCCACCGGCGGCAGCACCAGGGTGCCGGGTACCCGGTCGGCAATTTTTTCGGCCACCATATAGCTGACCCATGTATCCGTACCCAGGGGCAGGTGCTGTCCGTGTGCCTCACAGGAGCCCAGGGCTAGGATGGCCTTGTCATACTTGCCGGCCTTGAATTGGTGGGCCGTCATTTTCCATGCCTCGTGCATATGATCTTCCTCCTTTTCCCGATTATATCAACACGCCGCACTCCAAACAATGCAGAGTGTCATTTTCTCATTCATCCTTCCGGAAGAGGACGGGGAAACCCTTTTTATGAAAGGAGTTTCCCCGTTTCAGGCTTCACTTCTTATTCGAAGGTCACTTCTTTGACGAATTCGAAGGCGCCATCCTTCACCGTGTTGATGGTGACGGACTTCATGGGCACATGGCTGCCATCCTTGTAGGTGATGGTGCCGGTAACGCCGGCAAGGCCTGCGGTGGAGCCGATGGCGGCGGCGATGTCATCCCCGGAGAGGGAGGCGGCGCGGCCAATGACATCGGCCAGCAGGTACATGGTGTCGTAGCCCAGGGCTGCAAAGGCGTTTTCGGGGGCTGCGCCGTATTTGGCGGTATAGGCCTTGACGAAGTTTTGCACCTTTTCGCTCTGGTTCTTCAAGGAGGCATGGGTGCCTACCAGCACGCCCTCGGCGGCGTCGCCGGCCACTTCCATCAGCAGCGGCGTGTCAAAGCCGTCGCCGGAAATGATGGGCTGGGTGATGCCCTTGTCACGGAACTGCTTGACGATAACGCCCGCATCATCCGGAACACCGGCCACGAAGATGGCCTGGGCTTCCGAACCGTTGGCCAGGAAGCGGTCGATCTGCGCGGAGAAGTCGGGGTCCTTGTTCATATAGATGTCTTCCAGCACAAAGGTGCCGCCCAGCTCTTCAAAGCGCTCCTTGAAGAAGGAGGCCAATGTGGTGGTGAACTCCATGGACATGTCGGTGAGCAGGTAGCACTTGGTGAGGCCCAGGTCCTTAAACAGATAGTCGGCGCAGGCATAGGCCTGAACGTTGTCGCCAAAGGCCGCCAGGAACGCCTTGTCGCCTACCAGGTCGGGCAGGGTGGGCAGCGTGGCGCCGGAGGTGATGAAGGGAATGCCAGCTTCCTGGGCGATGTTGCCGGCCACCAGCGCATAGTTGGAGTCGGAAAGGCCAGCCACTACGGAAACCTTGTCCACATCGATCATCTTGGTGACGGCGTTGGATACGGCATCCTGCTCGGTTTTCCCGTCGATGGCGACGACTTCCACCTTCTTGCCGCCGATGCCGCCGGCCGCGTTGATCTCCTCCGCAGCCATCAAAAAGCCGTTGAGGGACGGCTGGTCCAGGGAAGCCTGGCCGCCTGTGACGTTGTAGATCGCGCCGATTTTGATTGCCGCTTCATCGGCCAGGGCAAAGCTTGCGGTTCCCAGAACCAGCATAAGGGAGAGGACCGCGCAAAGGAGCCCCTTGCATAGTTTCATGGTAATACCCTCCTGCTTCCATATTCCATATCGCGGTTAGCCGCGTTATGTTCAAACATTGGTGTCCTTGCGGCGGTGAAAGAGCCCTGCAAATGCATTGAAAAGGGCGGTGTACTCTTTTTTGCTCACCGCTCCGCGGTAAACAGCCGGGTCAAACCAGCTGTCCACCAGAATGTCGCTGTAGCCCATCAACCCCTGGCGGCGGAAGATGATGATAACGATCAAAAGCGCCGACAAAATGAGCTGTGCTGCTCCGTAGATCGGGGGGATCTGTATCCCCAGGATGGAGATGCCTCCCTCCAGGCTGGACAGGTATTCCGGCACAAACGTCATGATGAGGGCGCCGATGACCGCGCCGCTTAAGGAATACATGCCGCCGATGATGGAGGTCTCCACAATCACGAAGGTTTTGTCATAGAAGAAGAACGAAGGTGAGATCACCTTGATCAGGTGTGCCCACAAGCCTCCGGCCACCGCTGCCATGAAGGCGCTGATGCAAAAGGCCATCAGCCGGTGCTTTGTAAGGCTCACCCCCAGCGACTGGGCTGCCACCATATCATCCCTGATGGCGATCATCCCCCGCCCATAGGCGGAATGGAGGGTGCGGTGGAGGATGTACATCATCAGGATCATGATGCCGTAAATGTTCCATGTGTTGGATAGGGAAGGGATGGAGGTAAGCCCCTTGGCGCCGTTGGTAATGTCGGGATTGTTTTGGATCACGGCCCGTATGATGACGATCAGCCCCAGAGTGGCAACCGACAGGTAATGGCCCTTGAAACGCAATACAGGAAAGCCGATCAATAGCGCCACCGCCGCGGCGATGAGGCCGCCAATCAAAAGCGCCGGAAGGAAGGGGATTTCCAGCCGCTGCAAAAGCTCCGGCAGGTTTTTGAGCAGCGCCGCCTTTTTGACGGCAGGGATACTGAGCAGCGCGGAAGAATAGGCGCCGATGGCCATAAAGCCGGCATGGCCCATGGAGAATATGCCCGTAAACCCGTTGCACAGGCTTAAGCTGGCGGCCAGTATGATGTTGATGCCCACCAGGTTGATGAGCTGCACATAATACCTGGGCAGCGTTTGGCTGCATAGCAGGATCAGCGCCGCGGGGAGGGCGATGAATACCCAGAAGCGGAAAGCGCTGTTGCGAACGATCTTCATCATATCAGCTCCTCCTCCCGCTTTTTGCGCCCAGCAGGCCGTTGGGCTTGATAAGGAGCATCAGGATCAGGATGACGAACACCAGCGCATCCCTGTACACGGACCAGGCGGGGGGCAGGAGCCCCGCAAACAGCATCTCCGCCACACCTAAAAGAACGCCGCCCAGCACCGCCCCGGAAAGGCTGCCGATGCCGCCCAGCACAGCCGCCACAAAGGATTTCACCCCGGGCACAAAGCCCATCAGGGGATCGATGGTCTTGTATTCTCCCGCCAGCATGATACCGGCCACCGCCGCCAATGCGGAACCTACGGCAAAGGAGAAGGTGACCACGCCGTTTAAGTTGATGCCCATCAGCCTGGCAGCCCGGGGGTTGTCCGTACAGGCCCGCATGGCCATGCCGATCCTTGTCCGGCGGATGATGAAGTTCAGCCCTGTGAGCAGCACGGCCGTCAAGGCAAAGGTTAAAAGGTTCATGGTGGACAAGGTGATAAAGCCGAACTGATGAAGACGGGTCAAGCCTTCGGGCAGCTTGAATGCCTTGCTCTGGGCTGAAAACAGCATGGTCATCAGATTTTGCAAAAACATGGATACGGCGATGGATGTCATCATCACCGCTTCTTCGCCGCCGCCCCGTACCCGGAGCGGCCGGTAGGCGATGCGCTCCACCACGATGCCAAGGGCCATGGATGTGACCATGGCGCAGACGATGGCTACAGGCAGCGGTGCCACGAGAAAGGTGAGCATCATGTAGGCGGCATATACCCCTACGCACAAAATGTCGCCATGGACGAAGTTGATCAGGCGAAGGATGCTGTACACAATGGAATATCCCGTGGCTACGATGGCGTAGATGCTGCCCAGCTTGAGGCCGTTCACCAATTGCGTCAGTATATAGGAAAAAGCCATTCCTCTCACCTCCCCAGATAGGCGGTCTTGACGAGGGGATCATCGATCAGCGAAGCGCTGTCCCCGGTCATGGAAACCTGCCCGTTTTCCAAAATATAGGCCCGGTGAGATATCTCCAATGCTTCATAGGCGTTTTGCTCCACCAGGAGCATGGTGATGCCCTGGGATTTGAGCTCGGCCAGCACATCAAACACCGTCTGGGTCATCAAAGGGGAGAGGCCCAGGGAAGGCTCATCCAACAGCAGCATCTTCGGGTCGGCCATCAAGCCCCGCCCGATGGCCAGCATCTGCTGCTCCCCACCGGACAAGGTGCCCGCAAGCTGCTTTTGCCGCTTTTCAAGCACCGGAAAAAGCGCAAAAACCCGTTCCATCCGCCGGCGGATCGTTTCTTTGTCGGTCACAAAATATGCGCCCAGCCTTAAGTTTTCCAAAATGCTCATGCCGGCGAACACCTGCCGCCCTTCAGGCACATGGGACAAGCCCATCCTGACGATGTCATGAACCGGGCGGCCGCCGATGGGCTTGCCCGACAGCGAAATTTGACCAACCGCCGGGCGCAAAAGGCCGGATATGGTTTGCAGAATGGTGGTTTTCCCGGCACCGTTGGCGCCGATCAACGCCACGGTCTCACCTTTATCCACCCGAAGGGATACATCCCGCACCGCGCGGATGGCCCCATAGGAAACGCTGACCCCTGTAAGTTCAAGCACGTTTGGCAGCCCTCCCCAGATAAGCTTCGATCACCTTGGGATTCTCGCTTACCTCATCCGGCGGCCCTTCAAAGATGGTTTCGCCAAACGCCATTACGAAAATATGCTGGCACAGGCCCATGACCACCTTCATGTCATGCTCAATAAGAAGGATGGTCAGGCCGAACTGCTCCCGAAGCTGGCGGATGGTATCCATCAGATCGGCGCTCTCCCGCGGGTTCATGCCCGCCGCCGGCTCATCCAGCAAGAGGAGCCTGGGCTTTGACGCCAAGGTTCTGGCAATCTCCAAAAGCCGCTGCCCGCCATAGGGGAGCTGATCGGCCCGGTCGTTTTCGTGACCCGACAGCCCCACCAACTGAAGCATTTCCCTGGCGGTATCCCGCATATTTCTCTCTCCCCGGCCATATGCAGGCAGGCCCAGCAGCGCCTGGGCAAAGTTGTACCCCTTGTCTATTTGACCTCCGATGAGCACGTTTTCAAGGCAGGTCATGCGGCCGAACAGCCGCAGGTTTTGATATGTTCTGCCCACGCCAAGGCGGGCCACCCTGTCGGGCCTAAGCCCTGTCAGCCGGGTGCCCTCCAGCAAAGCCTGCCCGCCGGTGGGTTTCAATTGTCCTGATAAAATATTGATCAGCGTCGTTTTTCCCGCGCCGTTGGTACCGATCAGGCCATATATGCCGCCCTTTTGAAGCGTTCCGGAAAATCCCGCGATGGCCTGAACGCCCCTAAAGCGCATGGATAGGTTCTCCATGGTGACAAACGCCTGCATACTGGCAATCCCTCCGCCTGTCTTGCCGGCATATTAAAACCGGATATGCATTATAACTGAGATTTTATGGCAAAAAGATGCTGCTGTCAAGAAAAATAGCCGTATTTTTGATGTGTCCGCCTGAATCTCCTGCATTCCAAAATGCGAAATAGAGGGAGAATATACAAAAAAGAAGCGGAGAGGGAATCCCTTTCGCTTCTTTGCATACCTATCATACCAGATTTATGCTTGTCAGGCAACAATAATTCATATGCAATGACCAGGATGGTTTATCATTGCGTACATCTGAAAAAATCATAAATCATGACCGCATGTAAAACTGAATGCGCCTTTCCGTTGTCTATTAAGTAGCCGGCATTCAACGGGAAATTGCCCGCAAGCTTCCTGGCGCCTTCAGGCCGTTTCGTGCTTTCCGCCGTTAATCACGTACGGCGCCGGGAAAGCCTTCCTCCTCAAGCGCCTGCCAGGCCAGAAGCGCATACAGCGTGTCAAACGTGTAGTTTTCCGCTTCGCCGACGTACGCGCCGTTCTCCCCGCCGGGCCCGAAGCTGCGAAGGCGTTCCATCCGGTACAGCGCGGGCCGGATCAGCGCATCGTCATGGAGCTCGCAGCCTATCATGACCATCATGGCATACGTGGCGGTCGATTCGTACTCATAGCCGGGTACCGGCACCCCCTGCACCGCATAGCGGGCATACACGGCACCTTCCCGTACCCACCTGATAAGGAAATCCCGCGTGTCATCAGGCAGCGCACCATCCTGTGCCAGGTGCAAAAGCGTCAGCATGGCCTCGGCAGCGTGGATCTCGCCGCCGTCGTATCGCGCCTTTTCAAAATCATAGCGCGGGTAGTACAGGGGGAACGCTTGGCTCAAACGGCCGCCCAGCATCAGCGCTTGAACGTTATCGGCTACGCCGGAAAATGCCGGCTCCGCGTCTGCGAGCTTTCTGAGTGCCGTAAGGTCTCCGTAGCAAAGCGTCAGTGTCGGGGCGCGCCCGCTGGAATGAAGCTGTATATAATCGACGGGATACCCGTTTGCAAGAACCCGCTTAAGCGCGCCTGCGCGTACTGCCAGTTCCGCCTCATAGCCGCCCCAAGCCTCCTGCGCGTCCTTAAGCGCGCCTGCGATACGAAGGTCATCAATCGTTGCGTTGACGTCCTCAAGCACATCGCCCTTCCGGTGCCAGGCGGCGAGATTATTGACGCTCATCGATGAGCGGACATATTCATACGCCATATCGAAAAGCGGTTGATCCTCCTGCACCAGCGCATACCGCATAGCGAGCCCTTGCGACTCGCTGAGCGACTCATCCGCGGGTTTGATCCGGCCGTCCCCTTCGACGGTGAAGCGCGCGGACACCCTGCCCTGGGCGCTTAACAGGCGATCCCGGACAAACGCCTCCGTCGCGGCGCGTCCGCCGTTTTCCGCGTAATCCAGCCCGGCCCGGATTGCATCGGGCGACAGGCCAACCTCCGTATCGGCGTACATCAAGGTCCCGTCCGACCGGAAGTAGAGGATCGTCGGCACCCGAATTAGGCCTATCCGCCCGTACGCCGATCCGCCCGGGTCCAGCAGGGTCGTTTGGGCGATGCCCATTGACGAAAGAGTCCCGGCGGCGGTACCGGCGGTTTCGCCCTTAACGCCCTCCCGCGCAACCAGAACCAATTGCCCGCCTGCCATGTTCGCAGCCTGCGCCGCCTGGTCCGCGCCAGCTATCGTCTTTTTGCAATCCGGGCACCAGCTGTTCCAGTACATCAGCGCCAGCGGCTTTCCACGCAAGTCCGACAGCGATACGCTTCGCCCCTTAAGGTCGATGAAGGAAAGATCCCATACCTTGTAAAACGAATCCTTCTCGGGCATGATGTCCTCCCGCATCACCAGCGCATCCCCCGCGGCAGGCGAAGGCTCCATGACTGGCGGCGGCTTTGGAGGAAGAAGGCCGCTTTTATATGCGTACAGAACCAGCCCGGCCACCACCAGGGCGGCAAGTGCCATCACGCCGCCCAGCAGGCGCATGAGTTTCCCATTCCGCTTACGCATCCCGCTTTTCCTTTGCGACGGCAGCATCCAATGCCTCGCGCGCTCCTCTCAGACAGGGTAATGATGATGTGGCTGTGGTGGATGGCGGCGGCGATGTTCGGCACCGTTTTTTCCGCTGCCTCCAACCTGTGGCCGGTTCTAATTCCTTCTGTGCCTGCCCGGCTGCCTGTTCCGGCAAGGGCTGCGCGACCTGACCTTGCTTCGCGGCGCTCTCTTAGGTTTCCTGTGAAATCGCTAAAAATTCGATATGATTAAGCATACGATTAAGCATATCATGTGCACTGAAAAAGCACAATGAAAAGCGTGTTACAAAGCTTTGGTAGATTTTTGCTAGGAGGTAAAATAGCAGTTTTATTACCTGTTGTCCCCAAAGCAGGCCACCTGGCAGAAATATACATTATATATCAATACATAGCAAAAACCCTGTAACCTCAGCGATTACAGGGTTTCTTATTGGTATGCCCGGCAGGATTTGAACCTGTGACCTTTGGAGTCGGAGTCCAACGCTCTATCCAACTGAGCTACGGGCACATATGCCTTAAACAAGGCTTATTGATTATAGCCGATACCGGGGTTTCTGTCAACTGCGGCAACAGAATTTTCAGGGTGACGGAGTTTAAAATGCCGATGCTGCTGCACCATGATCTCATAAATTGACACCTCATCCGGCGCTTCGCGCCACCTTCCCCTCCCAGGGGAAGGCTCTTTACCTCACCGAGCGGCTTCCGGCGAGGCCGGGCAGGCAGCCGCCTCCTCCGTAAGCACGCAATACTGGCTGGGGCGGTACAAATCCACCAGCACGGGCACGGTGCCGCCAACCTGCAAGGCGGGCGGGAGCTTCCATACCCAGCCGCTTTTCACGGTCCAGTCGCCGATGCCCTGGGGGTTGCGCAATGTACAGGTGATGACATAAGGGTGGCGGCTATTGATTGCTACATGGCGGTTTGCATCCACGCTTGTGACGGTGGCTTCAAGCCTTGTACCGTACTGGATAAGCTGCCTGCGCAGGGAGGACTTGCGCATCTGCAATATCAGCGATGCAAGGCCTGCCGCCGCCAGTACACAGCCCGAAATCCCAAGCCATAATTGAGCAGGCGCGAAATCCGCTTTCAGGGATGCCGTAAGCTCCGGCTCCAGAAAATACCGGACGGTAACAATCTGCCCTTGCCGCATGGCGGAGCTGAACGATTCAGCTTCGAATACGTATGGGTCGCCGCTATATGCCACAAAGCAAACAAGGGGTCTTTGGTCAGGTCCGCTTTCGGCAAAGCCTATGATCTGGCCTGTGGTCTCCTCCGAATTCACCCAGCGGGCCGCATCCAGGCGGGGCAAAAGCTGGCTGGCGCCCAGCAATAAAGCGGACGCCAGCAGTAAAGCAAGCCCGAGATAGCCCAGAATGCGGCGCATGGCAGTTACCTTTGGTTCCCCATGAAGAAGATAGCCATGGTACCGGGGCCGGAATGGGAGCCGATGACGGGCCCGATGAGGCTTAACATCACATCTTTGACATGCAGTTCATCCCGCAGGAGGGAGGCCAGCCATTCGGCCTCTTCCAGGCAATCGCCATGGCTGATGAAGATGGTCTGCTTCTCAGGCTCCACGGCACTTTCCTTAACCTTATCAAACAGCGTGCGCAGCGAGCGCTTGCGGCCCTGAACCTTTTCCCTGGGGATCAGCTTGCCTTCCTCGTTTACTTGAAGGATGGGCTTGATCTTCATGATGCCGCCCAGGTATGCGCTGGTGGCGGAAACGCGGCCGCCCCTGCGCAGGAACTGCAGATCATCCACCGTAAACCAATGGACGACCTTTTGCAGGTTCTCCGTTACCCACTTGGCGGTCTCTTCGATAGACGCGCCGGAATCGCGCATTTGCAGGACCTGATGGACCAATAGTCCCTGTCCCATGGATGCGCATTTGGAATCGATGACGATGAGCTTGCTATCCGGGAATTCTTCCTTCATCTGCTCCTTGGCACTTACGGCAGCCTCATAGGTGCCGCTTAGCGCGCTGGAAAAGGCGATGCACAGAACATCCTGGCCGGCTGCCAGATGTTCTTGAAAGGCTTCCTTCCAAGCTTCCGCGGTGACCTGGGCGGTGGTAGCAACCACGCCGCTGCGAAGCTTGGCATAAAAGGCCCGGGTACCTTCATCAGAGCCATCCGGCGTATGGAACTGTCCTTCTATTTGATACATCAGCGGGACGATGGTCAGGTTTTTTTGCTTTTGCACATAAGCCTCGGGGAAATCCGTGCAGCTATCCGTAACGATCCAGAAAGACATGGTTACCTCCTTGCGACGGCAGGGGGCGGTTGCCGCTCTATGCTATTTTTGCCAGCTTCATGATAACAGACTGCACGTCCCACGTCAAGAATTCTTGGGACAAGCGCAAAAAAAGCCCTGCCATAAGCAAGGCATTTATCATTTTTTAGCCATCATGTTTCATTTCTAAAGCAATCTCACAAGAGAAGTACAAAACTCAAAACGTTCCTCTTGCTTCCTTCCAATCAACCAAAAGATTGTAACGTTCTGTTTCAAAGCGCAAGACGCAATAATTGGGATCGTCCGGCCCGCTGAAATGATTGGCAAGGCCGCCGTACCACATTTCTTTTTTAATATCCGGGTCTGTCAACACTTCGATGGTACCTACAAGCGTGATATTGTATTCAGGGGAGTTGAAGCAAACGCTTGCACGCTTGCATTTTTTGATTCGTTCGGTTTTGGGACTGTTCAGGCCGGTGCCAAAGGTCAGCCAATGTATGCCGTCAGCTTTTGCGGCTGAGATTGTTGAAGCGGTTGGATATCCGTCCAGGTCAATCAGCGAAAGCACGCAATAACTGGCTTCACCAGTATTTTGCACAACTATCTCTCCGGCCCTGGAAATGACTGCCTCATTCATTTTGATTCCTCCTATGTATTATAAAAACGGTACCCATCTTATCTTTCACCGCATTTTGCATTCGAAACCAGGGCAGATGAAAGCTGTTCTATTTTTTGCTTGATCGCATCGCCTTGACATGCTTTATATTTTCATCGGCTGACAATCGTTTATATTCAGCCGATTCAACGGCGTAGATCGCGATTTTACCGTCCCCGTCGCTGTGTACGCCCCATCCGTAACGCTTTGTAAGCGCCGAGGATCGAAAGCACGGCTGGCCTTTTGAGAAGAAATCCTCGCGGCTTATGCCCCTGCGGTTGCCGTTGGATTCGTAGAGTACATCGTCGGAAGTGAACCGATACGGACTGCTCAAAAGCATTTCATACTCGATTTGCGCTGCTGTCTTCGGTTCTTTTGATGGCGGCGCTTCGGCTGCGGATACCGGGCAATCCTCGGCAATCTCAATGAAGGTGTCAACGTAGTTGGTAGTGTGCTGTTTCATTTGCATCACTCCTTTATGGATTTATTTCCTATTTCTTCAACTATAGTTTATCAGCTTGTGGTTTGTCAACTGCATAAGGCAATGGTTTTCACTTAAAGGCTATAGAATTTTTTCGTGATAATCCGAACCAAAAATCATACAAACAAAAAAAGTGACGCGCTTGCGTCACTTTTTTGCTTGTTACTTGATCTCGATAACGGCGCCGGCTTCGGCGAACTTGGCCTTGATCTTTTCGGCTTCGTCCTTGGAAGCGCCTTCCTTGATGGTCTTGGGGGCGGCTTCCACCATGTCCTTGGCTTCCTTCAGGCCCAGGCCGGCGATGACTTCGCGCACAACCTTGATGACCTTGATCTTTTCGGGGCCGGCGTCCTTCAAAATGACGTCGAACTCGGTCTTTTCTTCAACAACTTCGGCAGCAGCCGCGGGGCCGGCAACCACAGCCACAGGGGCGGCGGCGGAAACGCCAAACTTCTCTTCCATGGCCTTGACCAAAGAGGCCAGCTCCAGCACCGTCATGGACTCGACGGCCGCGATGATTTCCTGATGCGTCATGGGGTTATCCTCCTCATAATTCGATCAATCTGTGTATGCCGCTCAAGCGGCGATGAAGTGGGGGATTATTCGGCCTCGCCGGCCTTTTGCTTGCGGTAAGCTTCCACCACGCGCACGAAGCTGGAGATGGAATTGGTCATGCTACCCAGCAAACGGGCCAGCAAGACTTCGCGGCTGGGAAGTTCGGCCAGTGCCTTGACGGCTTTTACGTCCAGCGCGTCCCTGCCCAACAAACCGGCCTTGATTTCAATGGCGGTGGTCTTCGTCTTGTTGATGAAGCCATCGATCACTTTGGCGGGAGCCACGGCGTCCGTCATGCCAAAGGCAAAAGCAGAAGGGCCTTCCAGCACATGGTCCAAAGCGGTGATACCCAGGTCGTCCAGCGCGCGGCGGGCCAAAGTATTCTTCAGCACGCTGTATTCCACGCCTGCAGCGCGGCACTGGTTGCGCAACTCGGTCACCTGTTCCACCGTCAGGCCGTTGTACTTCACCACCACGACGCTTTTGGCGTTCATGAATCTCTGGGTGATATCGGCAACTGCTTGCTTTTTGATTTCCAGATTTTTGCTCATTTCCTTGCACCTCCTTTTTTTAAGGATAAAGGAAAACCCTTGCGCAGGCGCAAGGGCGAGCAAAATCGAAATATTGCAGGCTTCCTTACACCTCGGCTGGCGAAGCAAACGCTTCTTTACGCCGGCTATTCGCCCGGCACCCGCTGTCTACGGCACAGGTTTTCTTAAAACCTGAAACATCATAGCATGTGTTTCAATTTTCGTCAATCTTTTTTTGCATTGGTACGCATAAAAAGCAAAAAAGCGCTCGTGCATTGTTTTCATATGGGCTGGCATAAGCACCCTGCGAACAATTGGCAGCGTAATTTGGCCAGCACGGGTCAAAATAGCGTTGACGCCATAACAGGAGGTGAAAAGTCCGATGATGAATCAGGGAACCGCCAACAACAGCAGTTCCAGCAGGTCCAATAACGCAAATGTGCCGGAAGCCCGGGCTGCGCTGGACAACATGAAGTTTGAGATCGCCAGGGAACTAGGCATCAACTTCAAGCAGGGCTACAACGGCGATTTGTCTTCCCGGGAGAACGGCTATGTGGGCGGCTACATGGTCAAACGCCTCATCGAGCAGGCCGAAAAGCAGATGGCCGGCAGCCAACCAGGCCGGTAAGCAGGCGGGGCGAGGATGCGCCGCGCTATCGAACGTCCACATTTTAAGTAATGGAGTGAAATGAAATGTTCAACAGTCCCAATAATACCGGTTCCACCAGCAACAATTATACCGTACCCGAAGCCCGCGCGGCGCTGAACAACATGAAGTTCGAGATCGCCAACGAGCTGGGCATCAACCTCAAGCAGGGCTACAACGGTGACCTGCCCAGCCGTCAGGCTGGCTATATCGGCGGCTACATGGTCAAACGGATGATCGAGCAGCAGGAAAGGGCCATGAGCGGCCAGGGCCGCTAATCCATAAGGTTAGCAGGCAAAGACCTTTCCATATGAGGCCGGCGGCGAAAGCCGCCGGTCTTTTTCTTGGGCCAGGAAGCAGATGGCATAATGGAGTGATTTGTTTTGTTTAATCGTCCCAACACCTCCGGTTCCTCCAATGATTCCAGCGTGTTAAAAGCCCGCGAAGCGCTGGATAGGATGAAGTTCGAGATTGCCAATGAACTGGGCATCGACTTAAAGCAGGGCCATAAAGGCGATTTGCCCAGCCGCGTGGCCGGCAACATGGTCAAACGGATGATCGAGCAGCAGGAGAAGGCCATGAGCGACCGGAATCACTGACCTAAAGGCACCTTCGGCAAGAAGCCAATATACAAACAAACGATGCCGTAGGGGCGATTATTAATCGCCCGCCAAGTGACATATTCTGACCGCAACAGGCGGGGCTGTCGCACCAGGAGAGCCCGGGGAAATACAAAAGGCGGCATCTAGCGGTAGCCAGAAGCCGTCTTTTGTTGTAAAATTATGTTTGTGGGAACAATAAATTTACAGCCAGATTATACAACAAA
>JAEZQK010000104.1 GCA_023413135.1 Bacillota bacterium | reverse complement strand
GCTCTGCTCCGCCCGCTACGGTAATGCTTCTCATCGGGCGGAGCAGAGCCCCGCCCCTACGGCGTTGTTTTTTTATTGACTTCTCCGCCTGCATCCCGGCGGCATGGAGGTTAATATATGATACGCTACGGCAAAGGATGAGGAAAAGAGAGCCCTTCGCCGTTGCGTGTCTTAGCCCTTCTCTTATCTTAATGACATTGGAGCATGCCCCCGCCCTACGCTCGTCGTGTGAGGATGGAACCATTAACACAAAACGATGCAGACAACGAAGCATCAAAGATTTGGTTTAGTATAACATCACCTTTTCTCAACCATGCAGCTCATTCACACTGCCTATTTTGCGTATGGGCTTTTCCCCTTGCCAAAGCACCAGCCATGGTAGGCGACGCCGATCAGCATGAGTACGATGGATATTACGCACAATATAATCGAAACCGTTTCGCTGATCTTAACATACCGGCTGATCATCTTATATACCGCATAGATCACAAGTCCAGCCGGAAGGGTAAATTTGAACATACATTTCCTTCCTTTCCTTACTCCCGCAAGATGCGTTCGTTTTTGAGCTGTCTGTAGCGCTTGACGATTTTATATAGCCCGGACGTCATAAACAGCAGAAAAACGGCCAGCGCCCCTGCCATGATGGCGTTAGGGGTCTGCCAAAGCCTTAGCCATACCCAGAGATTCAATGCTATGGCGGGCAGAAGCAACGGGATCAGGCAAAGAACCAACGTCATGAGCCTCTTCAGGTGGCTTAAACGTGAATCCAAGTCGCTAAACAGGTCGAATGTCCCTTCCGATGTTTGCTTCCGGAAATAGACCCAATGCTTGAAGGAAGCCACATACTCCGCTCCCGTTTCCTCCAGAAAATGGATATAGTCGACGCTTTCTCCCCATCCGGGCCGCCGTGCCAGCCATTCCATCCGGTACACGTATGCTCCCGGTTCGCCTTCCTCAAAATCAAACCGGCCAAAGCCAACATTTGTCAGATGAAGTCCCTTGTCCGCCATTTCATTGAGCCATTCCGCCTGCTTTTCAAAATCCCATACAAAAAAGAGCCGCCTCACCGTATGAATCATTGCAATACTCCTCCCGCTATTTTTTCCCCGTTGTTCAGCAACTCGCGAAGGCGGCTGATCTCGCTTAAAACCGCCTGTCTTCCCTCTTCCAAAATGACATACTCCTTCTTCCGGCTGTTGCTTTCCTCCGGCAGCGCCCTGATCCACCGCTTTTCCAGCAGTGTATTGATAGCGCCATACAGCGTGCCGGCGGCCAGCCTCACACGGCCCCGGCTGAGCTGCTCCACTTTTTGCATGATCCCGTAGCCGTGCAAAGGCTCAAACAGGGAAAGAAGGATGTAGTACACAGCCTCCGTCAGTACAATGGTTTCCGCCATTTCTTCCGCCTCCGATACATCGCCTCCCGATATAACGGAAGACGATGTAATTATATCGGCTGGCGATATAATTGTCAACTGGTTTTGCAGTTTTTTTATAGGCCGAGCAGAGAAATGTGCCCGCATTTTCATAAAACTAAGAAAGGATACTTCATTACGAAGTATCCTTTCAGGGCCTGCGGGTTAAAGTAAACCACCTATAAAAAAAGGAAAGGTTTGCTTGCCGCAATCGAACGGGCACATGCACAGCTTCTTTTCTCTCTCACATCTACACAGGCGCTTTCCAATTCCACGTCTACATTGAAAAAAAGGAACGAAAGGCCTTCATGCGCCGGTTCGAAACGATCCTTTCGGATCATCCGCCCCAATGCTAGCATACCCCGCTAAATGCGGAATATGCGCGGACGTGGTTCCAAAATTTTGTTGAGCTTATATATGGCTTTTTCGTGTTGCATAACCTTACGGCTGCTTCTAAGCTCCGTTCATTGCGCTATTTATCCGCCGTAAAGGTGTGCTGGCCAAACCTTGCCTTTTCCATGTAATCGTAGCCGCGAACGGTAACGCTATCCGGCAAATCGATCAAATCAAGCGACTCTTTTTGCACAAACTGTGTATCGCTCTTTGTGCCGTCCGGAAGCACAAGGCCGTCAATGCCGCCTTGGGAGGATGTACCCAATTGTATTTGCTGTCCCTTATCGTCAAGGTATTCAAACCAAAGCCCGTTCCTGGCCGAGGTTGCCTCCGCTTCAGTGGCGTCCGGTGAAATGGAGAATGTAAGCTCCGCATAGACGCCGGCATCGGTCTTTGTCAAAAGGATCTTGTCCACCGTCACGCCTGTCTTTTCGATTGCTGCAGGTCCGGAAAACTGCTTTTGCGTGCGGTTTGTATCAGCCTTCAGGTCAAAGGATAATTCTCCACGCACGGTCTGGCCGGCTACCGGTTTTTCGTCTGTCCACTTGCTTATGGAATAGGCGCAGACCAGCGGAACCGTTTCGCCTGGCACATTCAGCGGGCCGGACAAATGTATTACCAGCGTCCCGTCTTCCTCCGCCAGGCAATCGGCACTGCCATCCACATGCGCACCATTCGACTTGATACCCAGGCCTATGCTTATCAGGCTCTTCCCCTCTTCGGAAGCAACCTGTTCAAAGGTGCGCTTGTCTCCTTCGTATACAGGGCCGTTGTTTGAAACAAGGTCGCCCGGCATCTCGTCAAACGCCATCAAAAGAACCTTGCCTGCATCCTTAGGCCGCGCTTCAATAATGACATGAAGCTGCTCACCGTCATACAACGCCTCCCTGACCTTGAAAGCAACGTCCGCCTCTTCGCCCCCGGTCTGAGGTACATTGGTCTGTAGTGCGTCTTTCGCTTCCGGCGGCATTTGCTTGTCATAGCGGTATTCCAGGAAACTGAACACCCCCCATTGAGTGGCCGCGGCATAGGCAACAGCGGCCAGAAGCAAAACAATCATAACCATGGCTACAACGGTTGCCATTTTGATTTTCTTCACAGGTTTATCCTCCTTTACCTTGTGGAGGGTAAAGGACACCTTTTGTTTGAAAGCATCCGGCGTAGGCCCGAACGCAACCTTCCAATCCCTGTCGCTCATCCTTTACACCTCCTCGCCCAATATGGCTTTGAGCTTCTTTCTGGCTCCCAGCAGCCGCGTTTTCACCGTGCCCACGGGCAGTCGCAGCATGGCTGCGATCTCCTTCAGCTCATAGCCTTCCATGTAGTGCAGCACAACGGGGATGCGCAGCTTTTCCGGCAGGTTCAGTATCGCATCATGAAGGGCATCATCCCGGATAGGAGATACATCCCTTTGGGGAAGCACATCTGTGGGGATCTCCCGCCTGCCTTTTCCTGCGGCGCGGTAACATTCCCTTAACAGGATGCGGATCACCCATGTCTGCATGTACGCATCCGTGCGCAGCTGTTCCCGTTTTTCCCACGCCCGGCGGATGCATTCCTGTACCGCGTCCTCCCGGTCGTACGCCCTGTTTAGAAGGCTGTAGGAAACCCGGTACAGCGTATCCTGCATGGCTACTATCCGCTGCTCAAACTCCTCCGAGGTCATGTACGCATCTCCTTGTACTTAAGGTAACTTGACAGGCCTGTCGTAAAGTTAGAGAGATATATGGTGCAATAAGTTTTTGGACCTGAAAAAAAGCACTCTCCCAAATTTTCTCAAGGAAGTGCTTTTTAAAAGGAAACCGGTTTACATCCGTTCCGGCGCTTCCATACCGATCAGATAAAGCCCCTGCTTCACCACGTTCTTGACGGCTTCCGTCAGCTTCACCCGGGCGGCAGCCAGACCGTCGCCGTCGTCCAGGATGCGGTGCTCGTAATAGAACTTGTTGTAGGCCTGGCACAAATCAGTGATGGCTCTTGTGAGGATGGAAGGCTCGTAGCGGAGCGCGGCCTCCTTCACCACTTCCGGGAAGCGGGAAAGCTGGCGCAAAATTTCCTGGCTTTCATCGTCGGTAAGCGCCGCATAGTCAGGCTCCGGCAAGGCCACTTCTTCCGCCTTGCGAAGCAGCGAGCAGCAGCGGGCATGGGTGTACTGCACGTACGGCCCCGTCTCCCCGTCAAAGTTCAGTGCCCTGTCCCACCAGAAGTCGATATCCTTGATGCGGTTGTTCTGCAGATCGGCGTAGATCACCGCGCCGATGCCCACCTGCCGGGCCACCTCGGCCTTGTTGGCAAGTTGAGGGCTCTTTTCCTCAATGATGGCCAAGGCCTTCTCCTGGGCCCGCGCAAGCAACTCCTCCAGATAGACCACATGACCTTTCCGGGTGGCCAAGGTTTGCCCTTCATAGGAGATCATGCCAAAGGCCACGTGCTGCAAATTCTTGGCCCAGGGGTAACCCATCAGCTCCACTACCTTGATCCACTGGCGGAAGTGCAGGTCCTGCTGATAGGCCACCACATACAAACATTTGTCAAAATGGTAGGTGTCCTGGCGGTACAGCGCCGCCGCGATATCCCGGGTGGTATACAGCGTGGCGCCATCCTTTTTCAGGATCAGGCAGGGGGGCATTTTGTATTCTTCCAAGTCCACAATGGAAGCCCCGTCACTGATGGTGAGCAGGTTCTTTTCCTTCAGCTCTTTCACTACCCGGTCCATCTTGTCGTTGTAAAAGCTTTCCCCGGCATAGCTGTCAAAGAAAACGCCCAAAAGATCATACACCTTTTGCGTATCCCGCAATGTCAGATCCTTGAACCAATTGAAAATGGCCAGGGCTTCCTCCTGCCCTTCCTCAATGGCTTTGAACCAGGCCCGGCCCTCATCTTCCAGGGCCGGGTCCTTTTCAGCTTCCTCATGGAAGCGGACATACAAGTCGACAAGGGCCTGCACGCCGCCCTGGTCCACTGTTTCCTTGGAGCCCCAATGCTTGTAGGCGGCAATCATCTTGCCAAACTGGGTGCCCCAGTCGCCCAGATGGTTGATGCCCACGGTTTTGTAACCCAGGAAATCAAAAATCCGTTTCAGGCTGTGGCCGATCATGGTGGTGCTTAAATGGCCAATGTGAAAGCGCTTGGCAATATTGATGGAGGAATAGTCCAGGCAGATGGTTTTGCCCTCGCCTTCATTGGTCGCACCCCACTTTTCACCGGCGTCCAGTACGGTTTGCAGCGTTTCCTGGGCAAAATTCTCCCGGTTCAGGAAAAAATTCAAATACCCGCCCACGCAACTCAAGCGCGCCACCTGGGGCGCGTCAATGGCGGCCTGCAGCCGGGAAGCGATCATGGGCGGCGCGGCTTTGAGCACTTTGGCCAGGCGGAAGCAGGGAAAGGCGTAATCGCCCATTTCCCGCTCCGGGGGTATCTCCAAAAATCCGGCGATCTCCTCCCGACCGGGCAGATTCTCCATTCCGGGCCAGGCGGCATTCATACCGGTCTCAATCAATGCGGCAATGCGGGCTTTCATATCCATGGGTCATTCTCCTTTGGGGGCTGGTAATATTGTACGGTCTATCTTACCATAGCAAAGGGTCCGGCGCAACGGATTTGAAGGGTAAGGTTTGCGGGAAGGGGACTTTTTGAAAAAATCCTCCGGCCGTCTCAATCGTCGCGCTGCTTCGTAACCGCTCGCATCGCTCGTTTCGCCGGCCTCCTTTGCCCTGCCCTTTTCCGCCACAGGCGGGGGCAGGGCTCCGGAGCCTTCCCGCACCCATCCCTGAAAAACTTTCATTTCCTTGCGTACAGGATCGCCCGGTGGGTATCCGGGCCGATGGGGTGTTTCTCATAGTCCCCATAGGCTGTAAGGATTTCAAACCCGTTGGCATGCAGCCAGCCGGTGACGTCATCAAGCGTTGGAATGTGCTTTGTGGAAACCGTATTCTCGACAATGATCTCTCCGTTGGGCATCGTCAATTCCTTCCGGCCCCTGGACCTGCACATCTGAGTGTCGGGATCATAGGTACCTTCCAGCAGAGTACACTTCCCGCTTACGCCTTGGTCATCCGTCCCCTGGAATATGATCCGCTCCCTATTGAGTGTAAATACCTCCTGCGGCCTTGCATGCAGATTGAAATCCAGGTACAAATACCCGCCCGGACGAAGGCAGGCGGCAGCTTTTTGTATGAACGTCTCCTGCGCCTGCTTGTAGTTCATTTCCGATTCGATATTGATGAGTATGTTGCCCGCCAGAACCACCACGTCAAACCCCTGTCCCCAATCCCCGGAAATGGCATCCATTTTTCGGTAATGAAGGCGCGGCACGCCTTCGGCTTTTGGCTTAAGCTTATTCAGCATGGCCTCCTCCGCATCAAATCCCGTAACCGTATGCCCGGCTTGGGCCATGGGAAGCAGTATCCGGCCCGTGCCGCAGCAGGCCTCCAGCACGTTTTTGGGGTCAGGGCCCAGTGTATCAAGCAGCAGTGCAACATCCATCGTATACGTTTCTTCCTGATCGTACAAATCGGCAAACCAATGATCAATGATCTGTTTCCTATTTGGCATAAAGGCACTCCTTATCATTCTCGTAAGAGATGTTTGGTTTTGGAAACACAAAAAAAGCCGCCAGGCGCGGCAAGCAAAGAACTATGCTCCACTTTCACGGCGCCATTTCGTGAGTTATGAAAGGATCACCATCGATCGTTTCCTCATCCCAAACATCCCCTTTCGATTCAGGCGAAGGGAAAGCCTTCTTCCAGTACAATACCATCAAAAACAAGGTCACGCAAGCCCCAAATGGAATAAGGCTTGAAATTTCCTGCCATTTCAGGCTACAATAAAGGATAACTTTATAAGCGGAGGGGTTTCACCCTTCTTTGTGCCTGGGCGCAGCGAAAGGAATGAAGGACTCAAATGACATACGCACAAACCTTATCCACGGAATTTCATATCCAGCCCTGGCAGGCGGAGGCGGTGATCCGCCTGCTTGACGAAGGAAATACATTGCCCTTTATCGCCCGCTACCGCAAGGAGCAGCACGGGGAACTGAACGATCAGGTGCTGCGGGATATTTCGCTTCGTCTGGAGCAGCTTCGCACGCTACAAAAGCGGCGGGAAGAAATTCTCTCTTCTATGGAAAAGCAGGGCGTTTTGACGGAGGAACTGCAAAAGGCCGTCGATGCAGCGGAAACCACGGGAGCGCTGGAGGATATCTACCGCCCCTACCGCCCCAAGCGCCGCACCAGGGCTACCATCGCCAGGGAACGTGGACTGGAACCCTTGGCCAATATCCTGCTGATGCAGTCTGTTAAGTCGGGCAATGCAGAGGATCTGGCTGCGCCCTATGTATCGGAGGAAAAAGGCGTTTTAGATACGGAGGCGGCCCTAGCCGGCGCCATGGACATCCTGGCGGAGGATTTCAGCAATGATGCCAACATTCGCACCCGCTTGAAGGAGATGTACAACCGCACCTGCCAGGTAAAGGTGAAAGCGGCCAATGAAGAAGATTCCGTGTACCGCATGTACTACGACCACCAGGAACTGATGCGTTTGATGCCCTCCCACCGGGTGCTGGCCATGAACCGGGGCGAAGCGGAAGGCTTTTTGAAGGTTTCCCTTGCAGTAGAAGAGATTGATGCCATTCAAGAAGTGGCCAAGCCCTTTGTGCGCCACGGCAGCATCACCACCCAGTATGTGCAGATGGCGGCGGAGGACAGCTACCGGCGGCTGATCGCCCCTTCGCTGGAAAATGAGCTTCGCGGCGACCTTACCGGCCGTGCCCAGGAAGCCGCCGTGAAGGTGTTCGCCCAGAACCTGAAACCGCTTTTGATGCAGCCCCCGGTCCGGGGCAAGGCCGCCATCGGGCTGGACCCCGGCATCCGCACCGGCTGCAAGACGGCGGTGGTGGATGAAACGGGCCGGGTTCTGGACACGGCGGTGATCTATCCCCTGCCCAGCCATGGCCGGGTCGATCAGGCCAAGGATACGGTGAAAAAGCTCATCCGCAAGCACCGCATTCAGGTGGCGGCCATCGGCAACGGCACCGCCTCCCGGGAAACGGAGGAGTTCTTCGTAAACGTACTGCACGAAATGCCGGAGGAAAACCTGTCCTACATGGTGGTTTCCGAGGCGGGGGCTTCCGTCTATTCCGCCTCGCCCCTGGCCGCCAAGGAGTTCCCCCAGTTCGACGTATCCTTGCGCAGCGCCGTATCCATTGCCCGGCGTTTGCAGGATCCCCTGGCGGAACTGGTCAAAATTGATCCCAAGTCCATCGGCGTGGGCCAGTATCAGCATGACCTGAAGGAAGCGGAGCTGGACGCGGCGCTTTCCGGCGTGGTGGAGGATTGCGTCAACGCCGTGGGGGTGGACGTGAACACCGCCAGCCCATCGCTCTTAAGCCACATTGCCGGCATCAACAGCACCGTGGCGCAAAACATCGTCACCTACCGGGAGGAAAACGGGCCCTTTCCCACCCGGGCCGGCCTCAAAAAAGTGCCCAAGCTGGGGCCCAAGGCCTTTGAGCAGTGCGCCGGCTTTTTGCGCATTCCCGGCGGCAAAAACCCGCTGGAGAATACCGGCGTCCATCCCGAATCCTACGAGGCCGCGGAAGCGCTTCTAAAATTGGCCGGCCTGACCGTGCGTACCGCGCAGGGAAACCTTTTCAAAAAGGTGGAGGAGCTGGGCCCGGATAAAGCAGCCAAGCAATTGGGCATCGGCGTGCCCACATTGAAGGATATCGTCAAGGAGCTGGAAAAGCCGGGCCGCGACCCCCGGGATGAGCTGCCCCCGCCCCTTCTTAGAAGCGACGTGCTCAGCCTGGAAGATTTGAAGCCGGGCATGGAACTGATGGGTACCGTGCGCAACGTGGCAGATTTCGGGGCCTTTGTGGATATCGGCGTCCACCGGGACGGTCTTGTCCACGTTTCCCAATTAAGCCGCCGCAGGGTCAACCATCCCGGCGAGGCCGTCAAGGTAGGCGATGTGGTCAAGGTCTGGGTCGTGTCCGTGGAAAAGGAGAAAAACCGGATTTCCCTGACCATGATTCCGCCGGTGGAGAAGAAGTGACGGGAAAACGGATGGGATGAATTTGGGGGGCGGGTTCTTTTAAAAAAAAACTCCCCCCCCGCACCCCACCCTCAAAAACTTCTATTATAATAATTTACTGCCCTGAAAATTGTACTTGCCGCTTCATGGAGAACTCCTTCTGCCGCCTACGGGCGGCACCATCGCATCTGGCTCAATCGTCGCGGCGTTCACTGCACCCCGCCTGCCGTAGGGCGGGGGCGGGCGTTCGCCACTCGTTTAGCCAGCCTCCTCCGCCTCGCTTCATCCGCCACTGGCGGCGCTTCGGCTACGAAGCCTCAAGAGGGAGGCTTTCCAAAAGGCTTCCCCTTGAGGAGAAGCTGTCGACGAAGGAGACTGATGAGGTGTTCATGGGATAAGCAGACATTTGCAGCTAAACACCTCATCCGGCGCTGCGCGCCACCTTCCCCTCAAGGGGAAGGCTATGTGTGCATCATGCAGGCATCTTGGGCCGACACTTGCAATATGGTATCTTTTTCAAATCATCCATGCTTCAAACCATTATATTAATCGATACAAGCGGGCGTATAATCGTCCCTACAACGCAATTTGTTTACTGATTCACTACCGGAGCATACGGGAGCCGGAAGAAAAGCCAATATACTCTTTGCAGCCGTAGGGGCTCCGAAACCCCGACCCCGCCAGTGGCGGATGAGGGAGGGGTGGAGGAGGCTGGCGAAAAGGAGCAGTGCGAGCGGTAGCGAAGCAATGCGACTATTGAGCCAGATGGGCACTTATCAATCGCCCGCAGTACACCGGTTAATTTCATGCCGGAGAATGGTATGCCATCCAATACGGCCCCATCATCGAGTCCACGTTTTAAGCTATACAGCACAATGCAATATGCATATATCAGGATTCCTATCCATCATTTTATGGCAACATTTTCCTCTGTCCATACGTTAGATGATTAACCGACAGCTGCCGCGATCTTTTGTTCGGAGGACGCCTATGAAACACATCAAAGCGCTATGCCTTCTCATAACTCTGGTCCTGATGTCATTCTCCTGTTCCGCTTTGGCACAATCAGCCTCTCTGCCGGAAAACGAAAAGGTGCTTCGCATCGTCAAGGGGGAATTATACGCAATGACATGGCCGGAAGCCTTTGTCGCGTTTGCCACGCAACATCCCGATGTGAAAATCATGTCCATAGAAAAAGGCCTGGAGGACAGCGGGGAAATCATGATGGCCATGACTACCGGCAGCGAAGTGGCTGATCTGTATGCCATCCACATCTCAAGCGGCCTGGCTGCGCTGAAAGACAAGGGCTTTGTCACCAATTTGAGTTCCTCATCCATCCTGAAAGATACCATTGCCACCTTCTATCCCTTTCTTCAGGAAGTGGTGACCCATGAGGGCAAAATCATCGGCTTTCCGGCGTATTTTTACCTGCATGCCTGGGCAGTGGATCAAAAGCGGTGGGATGCCATGGGCCTTGGCCCTATCCCCGTCACATTTGCGGAGTATATAAAGAAGCTGGAAGAATGGAATAAAACCTACGGGCAAGAAAAAGAAATTGTGTTTATGGAGGCGCGTACCACCAAGGCCGACCTGATGGAGGGGCTGCTGGAACGGTATATATTGCAGAATGAAACTGCAGAATCCCCGCTCTCCTTTAACGTGCTGGATTTCCGAAATGCGGCAGAGTTGGTTTTGCGCATGGAGGAAGGCATTGCAGAAGACCGGGAATCAAACGAATATTTAAACCGCCCGTTGCTGCTCACTGCCTACCCCCAGCCATTGGGCAAGGAAGACTATGGTGGTTATCAGCTGCTGCCAGCTCAGCTGATTCTTCCGCCTCAGGTATCATCCAATAAGCCTCCCGCTGTATATGGTGATTTGGAGGTGCTGGTGGTAAATCCCCGCAGCCCATCAAAAGAACTGGCCCTCTCCTTCCTGGAATGCATGGCACAGCATATACCCAGTGCTTTCCGCATCCAATTCAATCCCAATGAAAATGTGCCTGTCGTGGCCCCCGTGAGCCTCCAAAAGGCACAAACCTACCAGGAGCAGTTGAGCAAGTATGAAAAAAATTTATCAGCCACCCACGATGATAAGAAAAAAGACCTGGAACAGGCAATTGCCCAACTCCAGGCCAAATTGGATGCCGCGCTTCAAGATCATATGATCTCCCCGGAGGAGATCGCCGCCTACCGGGCGGTTGCGCCCTATACAGCCTTTGGGGAGCGGTCCCAGTTCCTAGGCTACGGGGACCGGGATGCCTTTGAATCCTTGATGGCGGCTGCCCGGCGTTACCTGGATGGGCAGATGTCCTTGGATCAGTACATTGCGGAAATCGACGGCATCGCCCGCCTGCTGTTTCTGGAGGAACAGTGAATATCTTACTCCCCCAGCAGCAGTGTTTGCAGTTCCTGCACGGAATGGGCCATCAGTTCGATGGGATAACCGTCAAAAAAGTGGTCCGGGTCAAAAAAGCAGCCGAAAGCTCCCGCGTTCTGAGCGGACAGCACATCGATATCCCTGTCCCCCACCATCACCACGCGGCTTTTTTTCATGTGGTAACGCTCGACAAGCGCCAGTACCGCATCGGGGGCAGGCTTGGGCGCAAAGCCGTCCGCACTGGTAATGGTATCCTCAAACAGATGGGCAAGGGAACACGTATCCAGGTACGTAAGCGCCGATAAGCCGCGGTGGGTAAACAGATAGTTCTTTCCGCCTCTTTGTACAATAACCTCCAGCAATTCGGGAATGCCTGCGTATGGACGTGGAGAGCCCACATTCGGATCCGCATTCGTAAACTCCCTGAAACGGTTTTTCAATTCTTCATCGGATAAATCCAATGCAAACCGTTCCTTCAGTGTCTGCAAAGCATGGCCTACCGATACCTTGGTCAAGGCATAGGCTTCCTCATATGCTACGAAACAGCCCAAGTTCCCAAAGGCGTCCCGGATAGCCGAAGCGATTTGGGGATAGCTGTCAAACAGCGTGCCGTCAAAATCCCACAGATAATGGTCAAAGGGCAGTTCGCCCGCAAGCTTTTCAATCAATTCCTTATCCGCCGGGCAGGCCTCATACTGCGTAAGCTCCCGCGGCCAAAGCCACTTGGCCTCCTGATGCACCGACAGTTCCGGTTCTCCGGACACGATGCGGGCGTCGTAAAAATAAAAACGGATGGATTTGTCGGGATAGTCGTAATCGAACCGGTCATACAGGCCGTCTATTTCGATGCCAACCTTCAATTCCTCCCGGCATTCCCGTATAAGGCAATCCTCCGGCGTCTCGCCTTTTTCCAGCTTTCCACCGGGGAACTCCCACAAAAAGGCGCAGGAGCCGCCTTCCCCCCGGCGGCATAGAAAAATCCGCCCGTTCCGGCGGAAAATGGCTGCGGCCACTTCAATACGGTTCATATACAATCCTTTAGGACGAACCGTCCTATTCCTCCTTTGCTTCTTCCGGGGGCTGAATCTTTGTGATGATAGCCGTCTCCACCCGGTGCTCCAAAAGCTCCTCCACATAAATGCGAAGGCCGCAAACTTCCACCTCTGGGTGGCTGCCATCCTGGGGGATGGTGGTGAGCTGGTTGAAAATCAGCCCGCCCAAAGTATCAAACTCATCCTCCAAAGGAAGCGTAATATCCAGCGCCTCGGAAAGCGTTTCCAAATCCACATTGCCCGCCACCCGCCACTGGTTTTCGCCGATGGGCGTGATCTCCTGCCTGGCGGCGGGGTCGAATTCGTCATAGATGCTGCCCACGATTTCTTCCAGCAGGTCCTCCAATGTCACGATGCCGCTCATGCCGCCATACTCGTCCACCACAACGGCCATGTGCACTTTTCGCCGCTGCATTTCCCGGAACAGCACGTCGGCCTGCACCGTCTCCGGCACGAAATACGCCTCCCGCAGCAGCTCCCGCAGGGGTTTGGGGGGATCCGCATGCTCGTTGAGCAGATAATCCCTGGTGTACAGGATGCCGATCACATCGTCGATGTCTTCCTCATATACGGGAAAGCGGCTGAGCCCCGTATCCAGAATGGTCTTGATAATGGTTTCCGGCGTGTCCTGTATCCAGATGGAGGCCACGTCGGTGCGGTGGATCATCACATCCTCGGCGGAGGAATTGTTGAACTCAAAGATATTCTCGATCATGTCCCGCTCGTTGGTTTGAATGGCGCCTTTTTCTTCGCCGATGTCCACCATCATGCGGATCTCCGCCTCGGTAACATTCCCGCCCTGTTCGTTGGGGTTGATCCCCAGAATACGGAGCACGCCATTGGTGGATACCGAGAGGAACCATACCACGGGCTTGGTGAGCTTGGCAAAAAACGTAATGACCCCGCTGACCATGCGGGCCACTTTTTCAGGCCTTTGCAACGCCACCCGCTTGGGGGTCAGTTCCCCCAGCACCAGCGTGAAATACGCCAGGATCAGGGTGATCAAAATCACACAAATGGTATTGAGCACCTGGGGAGAAGGAAAGGTCAGCCCCACGTCGTTTATCAGCCAATCCACCAGGCGGGATGCAAAGTTGTCAGCGGCAAAAGCGCTGCCCAGGTATCCGGACAGGGTGATCATCACCTGGATGGTGGATAGAAATCCGTTGGGCGCTTCCACCAGCTTCAAAAGCTGCCGTGCCTTTATATCATCCTCATCCGCCTGACGGCGGATTTTGTTTTCATTCAGGGAAACGACAGCCATTTCGGTTGCGGCAAAAAAAGCATTGACAGCTATGAGGACCAACTGCAAAAACAATTGGCCCCATATTGGGTCAGAGGACAAGGTAAAACCTCCTTTAGTAAATCGGCTTTTCAGCCACGTTATAGTATATCAGGTTTAGGGAAAATTTGCATCAAAATCTTCCCATTTGCGTATCCCGCCCTCATGCTCCACCCGGGGCATGCATCTGCTCTTATTTAAGTCCATACATTTCCATTATTTTCGTTTCCAGCGAATAAGGATATATTCTCAAACGTCTTTAAGGTATCAGGCCTGATGAGAATACCAAGGAGGACTTCATGACGGACCAGGATCTGGGGACGTGCATCATATCCCTGACCGCGACGCTTTATAGGGTTTCCTGCAGCCTGCTGCATTCTCAGGCGGACCGGGAGGATGCGGTGCAGACCGCCATCGAAAAGGCATGGCGCAAGGCAAAAAGCTTGCGGGAAGAATCGAAGCTGAAGCCTTGGCTGACCCGCATCCTCATCAACGAGTGCTATACCATCGGCCGCAGGCGTTTTCGGGAGATTCCTACCGAAACGGTGCCGGAGGCCGCCATCCCGGATAACCAGGAGGCTGATGATCTGCGGGAAGCGCTGATGGCGCTGCCGCAAATCGTCCGGCTGCCTATTGTGCTGCATTACATGGAAGGCTTCACCATCGTCCAGATCGCATCCATGCTGCGCTGCCCCAAGGGAACGGTGCTGTCGCGGATGGACCGCGGCCGCAAGCAACTGAAGGACCTGCTTTTGAAGGAGTGACATCCGTGGAAAATAAACCTAAAAATACATGGGAACAGGCCTTTGGCAACGTGCCCGCCGGCTTTGCGGGCCGCGTCAAGGAGACTGTGCTAAAAATGGAGGGTGGCGCTATCGGGGTTAAGCGCCGGTACCTGCCCATCCTTGCCTGCCTTATATTGATGCTGGCGGTTTCTGCCCTGGCGCTGAACGGGTTCGGCCTGCTTAAAACGCTGACCGGAAATCTGCGTGCCTTCCTGCAGCAGGAAGCACACACCATGGTGCAGCAGGGCATCACCCAAAGCGGCGGCAAGCTGTCTTCCGCCACCTTCACCGTGGAGGAAGCCATTTATGACGGCCGGCAAATATATGTACTTGTCCGCGTGCATGCCGGCGATCCCGCCAAAACATTGTTGATGGACAACAATGCGGAGCCCTCCTGGGGGACGGACTGGTGGAAACGCTTTGACACGGAGGAAGGTCAAACCTTTTCCAGCAAGGCCTACGAATCGAACCGGGATATACTCCAGGCAAATATATCTTCAAGCCTTGAAAGCAGGCCGGATATGGAGATAAACACCACAGAAATCACCTATGACGGGGAGGATATCCTGTACACCCTGTCCCTGTCCGCAGACGGGTCCGAGGAAGTCACACCGGAGTTTTTCATCTCCACCTACAACGTGTACCGGGAGGACCTGCCTCACGACCGGCGGCTTAATACCGGCAGCCTGAAGTTTAACATAACCCTGACCGATGCCCGCACCGTGTTTCAGGCGGCCACACCCATTGACATGCCTCTGGCCGGGCTGACCATGGATTCCTTGACTTTGGTTAAGACGCCCGTGGCCACCTATCTTACCTGCCAATACCGTTTGAAGGAAGGCGCCACCGGCAAACAGATCATAAACATGCAGGACGGCATTTGGCTGAACTGGCTTGATGAAAGCGGCAAGCCCTATCCCGAGGGTAACAGCCAGTCGGGCCTTCACCCCCTTGGCGAGGATGGTATGGAGCTCACCATTTCCTACCGTGCCTTTGAAACCATCCCCGAAAGCATCACGCTGGAGTTTTTTAATGGCATGACCAAGGAGCGCTTTGATACGCTGCGCATTCCCCTTACAAAGCAAGGAGGTATGAACGAATGAAAAGATTGTGGATAGCCCTGGTTGTCTTCCTGTGCCTGGCGGGTGCCGGCACCGCGCTGGCACAAGGACAGACGGTCATGCTGGGGGACGGCGCGCCCATCCCCTACTTTGAAGGGTTTGAAAGCAGCAAAACCGCCGGTCCCTCCGCCCTGACCGGGATTACAGGCGCCATCGAAGGCAGCTATGTTCTGGAATCCATTGGTGGAACGCGAGGCCCCAGCTCACGCACCATCACCCTTCAAAACATTGCCGTTACCGACGACTTTTACGCGCTGTTCTTCAAAATGACGTATGGCGCCCCCATACCGTTTCCGGATGGAAAAATGCAATACAATCTGAATTGGGAAGTGCCTTTCATCTCCCTGTCTTCGAAGGGAAGTACCGTTGAAATCCTGGACGTGTTCCTGAAGGAAGCCCACTTGATAAGTGACCGGGAATTAATGTGCATGGCAGCCTATTCCCTGGAGGAACCGCTCCCTATGGGGCAGGAACTGGCAATTGCAACAGTAAACAAGGAAGGGCATTTGGCGCCATCCATTCCCTTTACCCTGAATTCCAGCCGCCGGCAGGATCCTACACGAAGCTATGCCCCAATGCTTTCCATAAAAAGCAATCCCTTCGCCGCGCCGGAAGACAGGGAATACGGCTTGACCACAGTGATCGAACGTATTGCATGTACGCCCTTTGGCATCCGCATTGTCGTAAACAACGAAAATATCGGAAATGGCACCTATTTCAGCTATGCCTTTGCAAACGATAACGGCAAACTATTGTCCCCTTACACTGATATGCTGCGTTCCAATTCCAGTGCCAGCCTGGAGTATCCCGCCTGGATACGCAATGAGAAATGGTTTTTGTTTGACATAGCCGCAAGCGCGATTCATCTTGTTCCGGTCCAACATATCATACCGGATGGCGGCGATTATGGGCAGTTTGTGCGCACCGCCTGCGTTCCCATCGAAAGCCTGCCGGCCACCGTACCGCTGGAAGGCGGCGGGGCTGTGCACGTACAGGCCGTTTCCATAGAAGAGGATGGCTTTCTGGTTTCATATACATCGGAAGGCTATGCGCATTACCTGGCTTTTGACTTGGCCGGGGAAGATGCTAAGCCCTTGAAGCTGAACTTTGTCAGCTTCGAAGATGCAGATCTGGTTCATGGATATCTACAAGCCGGCGGATTCTGGAGCAGCGAATACAAGGGAAAGCGCGTGGCCCGTGTGGATGCGGAGGATCTGAAAAAGGTAAGGGCGATTAGCATCCAGTATCACGCAGGAACCAACGTACTTAAGCCGGAAGATACGGTAATCATCAACCTGGAGCCCTAAGTCAATTTCTCAGGCTGGGGAGGCGGTTCGCCTCCCTTTCTTTTTCCATTCAAAGCAGGAAGCAACGGCAGCGGCAGCGAATTGGAAAACCCATACAATCCTGTGCAAGAGGGCGGGCAGTTGATTAGCGGCCGCGTCGATCCGGCCTTGGGTGCATTCTAGTAGTCTGACAACTACAGAAGTTATGATTTTATGGACTGTATGGTTTGATCACTGTAGGGCGGGGGCTTGCTCCCGCCGTCTGCACCATATATCAATCCAGCCGCATGGTACCGGCACTTGCGGCGAACGCCCGCCCCCGCCCTACACTGCTTTCGTCATTATCCATCATCGCCTCGGATCCGATATTTCTGTAGTTGCCAGAGCACTAGTGGACTTTCAACTACAAAAGCTACGAATTTCATAATCCCTGGCGGAGAAGTCAATAAACAAACAAAGCCGTAGGGGCGGGGCTTCTTAACCGCCCGATGAGAAACTTTACCTACCGTAGCGGGCGGAGCAAAGCCCCGCCCCTACGACGTTCAGGCAAATATGAACGGTCCATATTCCGAAGCTTCTGTAGTTGACAACCCTAGTGCCGCCGTCTGCAAAGGAAAATGAAAACCATAAAAAACGTATAAGGAAGGTCATGTATGCGGAGATGTATCATAGCCGTAACACTGTTTTTCTGCCTGTTGCTGGCCGGGTGTGCAAATGCGGAAGAATCCATTGCAGCCGACCTCACCTCCAGCTGCACATTCCGTGTCTCCAAAAACCGTGACCGGATCCCCCATCTGACCGATGTCCGGTATGCCACCCTCTGGCAAGGCGCAAGGGAAGGCTGGGTGGAAATGACGCTGCCCGAAGATACGCCTTGCTATGGACTGTATATCTGCTTTGGCGGCGCATTAACCGATTGGGAAGTTCAGGCGCAGAATGCGGATGGCGAATGGAAAACCATCCATACGCCTGAAGAAGCTTTTTATCACCAATATATACCGCTTTCCGGCCTGAACCATTTTCGCATCTACTCCAACCCGGATAAGCCCAAGGAGCCGCTGGCGATTTCGGAAATCCGCCTGCTGGGGAAAGGGACGCTGCCCGGCTGGGTGCAGGTCTGGCACAGGATGGAGGAAAAGGCGGACCTGATGGTGGTAGTGGCTCACCCCGACGACGAATATCTGTTCATGGGCGGCACCATTCCCTATTATGCCGGCCAGCTTTATAAAAAAGTGATCGCCGTTTATTTGGTCGATTCGCATTCCATGCGGAAAAGCGAGCTGCTGGACGGCTTGTGGCATTGCGGCGTACGGGATTATCCGGAAATGGGTACGCTGAAAGGCTATTATCTGCTGTCGCTGAAAAAAATCTATGCGCATTGGAACGAGGAACAGATCATGAAAAGGGTCTCACTTCTGATCCGGCAATACAAACCGGATGTGCTTGTCACCCACGATGTAAAGGGCGAATACGGGCATGGTGCCCACCAGGCGGCGGCAGACGTCTGCAAAAAAAGCCTGTTATTTGCGCAGGACAGCGCCTATGACGCGCAAAGCGCCGACATGTACGGAACATGGCAAATCCCCAAAATGTATCTGCATTTGTATAAAGACCAACAGATTCATATGGATTGGCTCAAACCCCTTCCTGCCTTTTCCGGCCAGACGGCCATCCAAGTGGCGAAGGATGCCTTTAAAATGCACATTTCCCAGCAGAAGGGCGAGCACAACATGGAGAATGTAGGTAAGTATGACAGCAGCCTGTTTGGTTTGTATCATTCCGCTGTCGGTCCGGATGTGATGCAAAACGATTTTTTTGAAAATCTGCCGGCCCATTAGTCTTCACGGCTGGTATAATGGATGAAAAAACCAGGAGGGCAATATATGGAGCGGGTAGAACTGGACTTTTTCACCAAAGCGCAATTCCCCTGCCAATTAAAATGGGCGGCGGGCACGCTGTATTTTTTGTTAAAGCATGCGGATCTGGATGAAAACAAGAACGTAAGCGACCTGTATGCCCTGAAGGAAGGCGAAGCTTTCAGGCTCACCTCTTCCCAGGATGTGACCGCATATTATCCCGTGGAGGATGGCATCGTTTTCCCCGCTATTCGAACAGAAAAAGACAAGGAAAAGGTCAAAAAGGGCGAGCATCTCACCGTGCTTCAATTCCTGCCCGCGTCACCCGGCGAGGCCAGGGAATTCATGCGCCTTCCGTACATGGCAGGAGATTTTATGTTCATCAGCAAGGACCGTTTCCTATTCACCGCGCTGTACGATCATGAGCTGGAGGCGGCAAAAAAGGAATGCGACGGCGATCCGGAAAAGGCGCTGGCAAAGGTGAAGGAAGACCGGGAAAGCTGCGATGTGATGGATGAACTGCCCTTCTTTGCAAACGGAGAGGGCATGGTAAACAAACGGCGCAGCCGCCTGTATCTGTACGACAGGGGGAATATCACCCCGCTCACGGAGGAATTTACCCAGGCCCGGCTGTTAGGCCTGTCCCCAGAAAAGAAGCAGACGCTGTATACTGCCTGCACGTACGCAGATTGCATGCCCCTGTTTGACCAGTTGATGCTGCTGGACCTTGAAACCCTCAAAGCCAAAGAATTAAAGGTGGCTGAAAACGCAAGCCACATGGCGGCAGCCTTCGTTTCGGAAGATACGGTGGCCGTTGCGGCGGGCCTGTGCGGAAAATATGGCGTCAATGAAAACGCTGCCTTCTATACCTTGTCCCTTGCGGATGGCCAGGTGCACATTTTACATGACGGCGGTAACCTCTCTTTGGGCAACAGTGTGGGCAGCGACATGAAGATGGGCAACGATCCCTACAAGCTGTACCCTTGTCTGGGCGGTTTCGCCTTCATCGCTACCTTAGGCCATGATGCGCACCTCTACCTTTGGCAGCAGGGAAAAGAAATCCGGCAAGTCTCCCGGGAAAGCGGCCTGGTGGCGGAATGCGCCGTTGGAGAAGACAAATTGTTCGCCCTGTGCATGCGGGGACTTTACGGCATGGAAGCGTACGAGATCAAGGATAGCGGAGCAGAAACGCAACTGTCGCATCTGAACGGATCCCTGGCGGAGTATCAGTTGTCTGCACCCAAAGAAATTTCCTTCCCCAACGAGAACGGGGATATCATCTCCGGCTGGGTGATCCCGCCCATGGACCTTGCGCCGGGGAAGAAAGTACCCGTGATCCTCGATATCCACGGCGGGCCCAAAACGGTATACGGCACGGCGTTGTTCCATGAGATGCAGTACTGGGCGCAAAACGGCTACGCGGTCATCTTCTGCAACCCCACCGGCTCCGACGGCGGCGGCAACGATTTTGCCGATATCAGGGGCCGATACGGTGAAACGGATTACCGGGACATCATGGCCTTTGTGGATGCGGCTTTACGCACCTTCGATTTTCTGGACGGGGAACGCATGGGCTTAACCGGCGGCAGCTATGGCGGCTTCATGACCAACTGGATCATCGGCCACACAAACCGCTTCCGCTGTGCCGCCACCCAGCGCAGCATTGCCAGCTGGATTTCTTTTTCCAATATGTCGGATATCGGCGACATCTTTGGCGAGGATCAAATGGCGTCTTCCTGCTGGAAGGATGTGGAGCAAATGTGGCGGCAGTCGCCGCTCAAGTACGCCGACCGGATCAAAACGCCTACTTTGGTCCTTCACAGCGACAACGACTACCGCTGCCCCGTGGCGGAAGGGATCCAAATGTTTTACGCATTGCGCCATCATGGCATACCTTCACGGCTGTGTGTGTTTCACGGGGAAAACCACGAATTATCCCGCTCCGGCAAGCCGAAAAACCGCATCCGCCGCCTAAAAGAGATCACCTCCTGGATGGATAAGTACTTAAAACAGCCTTACAACGCGTAAAAAGTGGAAAAAACTTCACAAATACGTAAATTCTCAAAGTAAGTGCAACAGTGATACCCGTTGTTGCGCTTAGTATAAAAAACAGTGGCAGTAAGTATGAGAGAATGGCGAGTGGGAAGGACGAAACGGGTGAAAGACGAGATAATTTTCCATTTTTTTGAATGGCAAAACGACTGTCAGGAAGGTTTTCTCACAGTAAGTGCAAGGGAAGATGCAGTTAGTTTGAGAAAGAATGCGCGCGTTTTTAGTTATGCTTTGAGCAGCAGCGGCGATTGAAT
>JAEZQK010000038.1 GCA_023413135.1 Bacillota bacterium | reverse complement strand
AATACAATGTGGTATTTACAATTCCACTTGGTGTGTGATAAGCTACGGTTGTCATTTGTCATAAATGACTCAACCTCCTTTGCTTTGTTGCGGTTGCCAGACCAGCTTCATTTTAGCAAAGGAGGTTTCCTTATACCTAAAGTTTTTTACTCTCACCAGCTCTGCTGGTGGTTTTCTTGCGCTGAAGCTAACAATGCAAAGAATCCGTCACTTCAAAATGACGGATTCTTTGTGTTTGCCGCTGACCTGCGTTCATATCCCCGTTTCGATTAAGCGTTTTCCTTCTTTACCTTAAACTGATGACCGGTCGCCAGGGCGATAACTCCCGCAGCAAGGGTCAGGTAGGGGGCTACAATTGTAATGCCGGCGGCTACCGGAGCATTGACATTCACAATTGTTTCCCTATCGCCATTCTCTTTGCGTTTTTCAATGACGATGCGGGTTTTGCACGCTTCCTTAAAGAAGGAGGTGACTTTTTCCTTGGTTTCCTGTGTACAGTGATTGTTGTTTTGCATTTTAGCGTGTTCGCCTCCATTTACTCGTCCTTGTTTTTCCAGCTCAACCAGGCAAGCGACAACGTCGCCGTCGTTTTTCGTAAGCATCTGCGCCGCTTCCTCATAGGTCACATCTGCTCTTTCGCGTAGGTAAACAGCTTTTTGCAGCATATCGTCAGTCATGGTGGATGATCCTCCTTGAAAAGTATGATTGCTTTCTACTTGCTAAGTCTACCACGCAATGGGCAAAGATTCTTGTGAAACGGCTTAATGCTTGATTAGAAAAATCTGAAAAATGGATTGGAGTTTTCCATCCGAACTTCGGCTGCAATCCGCATTTTCAGCGCAGGCAATGAGCGATTTTATCAGCTGGCCTTAAAACATCGTTCTCCAAAAACCCATTCCCCTCCCCCGGAGCATCCGGAGGAGGGGAATGGTATTCCTTTTTTGATCGTGCCCTTGGGTTTGCGTACGCTTAAGATTTCTCAGGCGGCCTTATCCTCGGCAGCATCTTCGGTCAAGACCTGGATGCGGTCCTGGCCATAGGGATCGGCGTAATCCACGCCTACCGTGCCGTTCAGGTAGTCCTGGATGTAGGTGATGAGAACCTGATTGTCCAGGATTACGGGCTGCACCACCACCGTGTTGTTGCGGAACATGTTGATGCCGTCGCCACCGTCCAGCAGCATGTAGTTGTGGGAAGCCAGGGTATAGGTCTTGGCAGGGTCGATGGGCTCCCCGTCCACCAGCACATCCTTGACGCGGCGCTCACCGGCCACCTTCATAAAGCTCTTCTTGTCATCCGTCTCCACCGTGGAAGCCACGGAAGTGTCAATGGTGTAGCTCAGGCCCGAGACCTGCAGGAAGCCGCCATTTTCTTCCGGCACCAGCCGCGCGGCCATCTCCAGCGCGTCCAGTATCTCCTGGCCCGTGGCCTCCACAACGCACCCTACGTTGTTGAAGGGATGCACCGAGATGACTTCGCCGAAGGTGATATCCCCGGTGTCGATGTCGGCGCGAACGCCGCCGCCGTTGACAAAGGCGATATCCGCCGGGCCGTATTCATCCCCGGTCTTGCCGTTGCCCAGCACATAGCGGTAAGCGTCGGCACACAGGTCGCCCAGGTTCGTCTCCCCGGTGCGGACCCTTCGGTTGCCGGTCGCAGGATCATTCACGGTCAGCGCCACATCGGTGTGCCCGACGTTTTGAGCAAGGTCCGCGGCGAACTTGTTCTCAATATCCGTAATGAAAGCAAGGGTGTCCAGGTTCTGCTGCGTATATCCGCTGATCAGCCGGGCTTCGATGGTGCCGTCAGCCTTTAAGATCATGCGGCCGATATTGGCGAGTTTGGTACCGGTTTGGGTAAGCACCACTTGCTTGGAGCCGTCCTTATTGGGAACCAGCTCGCTTTCCTCGGTGCTGTGGGAATGCCCGTCGATAAAGGCGTCAATGCCCGTGGTATTTGCGATAACGTCGGTGGAGCGCCAGGGGCTGGATTGGGTGTCGATGCCCAGATGGCCCACGGCAATCACCGTGTCCGCGCCTTCTGATCTGGCCGCGTCTACAGCCGCCTGTACCGCCGCATACAGGGCCTGGCCATTGTTGGACTCACAGAAGCCGTAGATATAGGCCCCGCTCTCGTCCTGGAAGTAGGCGGGCGTGGACTTGGTAAAGGATTCGGGCGTCGTGATGCCCACAAAGGCTACCTTCCGCTCCCCATAGGTAAGGAGGGCATAGGGCGCAAAGACCAGCTTGTTCTCCTTCAGGTCCGTGAAGTTGCTGGAAATCACCTTGGCCTTCATCTGCCCCATGAGCTCCTGCATGCGGGCCATGCCATAGTCAAACTCGTGGTTGCCCGGCACGAAAAGCGTGTACCCCATCTGGTTCATGATATCCACCAGGTAGGACCCCTTGGACATGGTCCCGATGGCGTCACCCTGCAGCGCATCCCCCGCGTCCAGCAGCGTGACGTTCTCCGCCCCCACCAGGGCTGCCATTTCGTCACGGTAGGCCGCCACGCCGGCATAGCCGATGTTGGTAAGCTTCCCGTCCTTATCGGTTATGGCATCCACCGCGCAGTGCACATCGTTGGTGTACAAAATGACGATGTCCCCCGCCGCGGGTTCTTCCCCGCCCACGGTTTGCGCGAAAGCTGCGGGCAGCATGCCCGATGCCAGCGTCAGGACAAGCAGGATGGCGGCAATCTTTTTCCAAATGTTCATACGATCCCTCCCAAAGCGTTCGAAAGTTGCTCAGGCCGGCCTCCACATGGACCGGCCCGCTTCCCGGAGCATTCATCAGGATTTTCTGCCGGTTCTTGCTAAAATATACCATAAACCCGTTAACAAATGGAATGGCTTATGTAAAAAACATGTCAGAGTTGATGTGGCTGCTCCTTCTGCCGCCAATGGGACTGCCATATCACGTCGTACTCTGTACAGGACTTACGACATCAGCTTCCTGCATACCTTGCTTGCGGACCTTGCTCCTTGCGTATAAGAAACTGCCTACCTGGCCAAGTCCTGCCAGCGTCCAGGTAACCGGATAGCAGGCATAGAGCGTCGTCATCGTGGGGTTCCAGGCAAAGATGGTGGCCAGCCAAAGGATGCGCATCAGGCAGGCGCCTATCAAAGTGCTCAGCATGGGCATGACTGAATAGCCCATGCCGCGGCTCAAGCCCGGAAACACGTTCATTACGCCGCAGGCGAAGTAGGCAACCATTATCACGGTGAGGCGCTGCATGCCAAGATCGATGACATTGGGATCGGATGTGTAAAGGCCCAGCAGCGGCCTGCCAAAGATCCATGTCAAACCGCCCAGCAGAATCCAGGTGGCGAAAACCAATACCGTGCATACCTTTGCAACGGTGTCAATCCGGTCATATTTTCTGGCGCCCATGTTTTGCCCGGAAAAGGTAATGGCCGCGTTGTAATAGGCATTCATGGTGGTGCCTACAAGGCCTTCCACATTGCCCGAGGCGGAGCTGGCTGCCACCATGGTGGAGCCGAAAAGGTTGACGGAGGATTGGACCAGCACGTTGGCAATGGAAAAGAGCAAACCCTGCAGGCCCGCCGGCAGGCCGATTTTCACGATGGACTTCAGCTTTTTAAAATCAATGCGTACCCGGCGGGGCATGAGCCGTATGGCCCCGTCGCACCTTAGCAGGCATATGATAATCAGCACGACTGATAGATATTGGGATATGACCGTCGCCCATGCCACGCCATCAACGCTCATATGCAGCACAATCACGAAAAACATATTCAATATCACGTTCACGAAGCCGGATATGATGAGATAGTACATGGGGCGGCGGCTGTCACCTACGGCGCGCAGGATGGCTGCGCCGAAGTTGTATACCATGCTGGCAGGCAAACCGATAAAATAGATTTTGATATAGAGTAAGGACAGGTCTATAATGTCCGCCGGCGTACCCATCCAAATAAGCAGCGGCTTACAAAGTGTAAGGCCCACCGCCATGACAAAGATCCCGCTGATGATGCTGATGGCGATGGATGTATGAACGGAACGGCTTACGGCCTCCGGCTTGCCGGCGCCGTAATCCTGGGCCACGATCACGCTTGTGCCTACCGACAAACCCATGAACAGGTTGATAATCAGGTTGATCAGGGCACCTGTCGCGCCTACCGCGGCCAGCGCCCTGCTGCCCGAAAACTGCCCGACAACAATCATGTCGGCGGCATTGAATAGAAGCTGCAGGACGTTCATCGCCATGATAGGCAGGGCGAAGATCAATATTTTGCTGAATAAAGGTCCATTGCACATATCCATGTCGCGGTTCCGTAAGGCCATAAGAATGTTCGCTTCCTTTGTTCCCGATAATGCTATAAATAAAAAGCCGCATTTAAAATGCAATGAACGCTTTTGACAGCGACACTGCATCCACTTTTATTATAGCACAAAAACTACAAAAGTTCTAAACATCAATCTTACATGGAAGGGATTTCTTTCTGTCTGGACAGGCAGCATAATTTCTGGTATAACGAAATGAAGAAACTGGAAGGAGAGCTGAATTATGATTTCACCAGCCATCCATTTGCCGGGAACCTGCAGCGAGGCGATCCGCTTTTACGAGGAAGCTTTTCATGCTACGGACATACATATTGACTACTACCGCGATGCCCCCGCTGATTCAGGCATGACGATCACGGAGGATATGCTGGGCCTGGTGATGCACGCGAGCGTGACCATATGCGGTACGCCCGTCAATTTCAGCGATGCCATGGATCCCTTAATCGCCGGCAACATGATCTGCCTGAATGTGTTTTTTGATGATGCGGATGGGGTTTGCCATGCCTATGAAAAGCTGAAGGAAGGCGGCAAGGTGGCAGTAGAGCTGGGTCCCCAGTTCTTTAGCCCTATGTACGGCTCGGTAGAGGATAAATACGGGATCAAGTGGCAGCTGATTTCCTGATATGAAGATTGGCGTGATAGCGGATACCCATATCCCCGTTTTCAAAAAAGCCCTGCCGGATGCGGTTGCATCCCTGTTCGCCGGCGTTGACCTGATCATCCATGCGGGGGATATCACGGAGGAGTGCGTTTTGCAGAAGCTTGAGAAGATCGCGCCTGTGACCGCTGTTCAGGGAAACAGGGACAGCGAAGCATTGAAGTCACGGCTGCCCAAGAAGCTGATCCTAACGCTGAACGGCCACAGGGTCGGCGTGGTTCACGGGGACGGGGAGAAGGGGACGACTATGCAAAGAATGACCGGTTTTTTTTCGGAGACTTTGGTGGAATGCGTGATATTCGGCCACAGCCATATCCCGTGCAACCAGGTGATAGATGGCGTGCTGTACTTTAATCCCGGCTCGCCCACGGCAAAGAGAAGGCAGGCATATCCTTCTGTTGGCATTCTCGAAATAGGGAACGCGATTGAGGGCAGGCATATTTTTCTTGCGTGATACAGGAATCTAAGTGCGGTACATCCTGTCAATTGTAGTATCGTACCATATATTGATATAATTGGGCATAGGCATCCGGGTATAAGCAATGAGCAAGGCAGGAGTCAGCTGCTTCTCAGCAGTCTGCTTTGCTGTTCCTTTCTTTACCGCGCTCGTTCAATTGACTGTTTCAAATTTCCGTTTCTCAGGCTGACAGGATACGGAGATGACTTTTTCCTAATTGTACACGAAATGGCGGGGAAACCAAAGCCTGGCCATTTTCCATTTAAAATCCACTATTTAGGCTATGCCATCTATGCGAAGGAAAAATGTTAACGCGTGCAAATAATGTCCATAATGAAAAACCATAATTGTATATTTTTATTAAAATACCGTTGACTTCCCGATGTATAGGTGTTATTATATTGTCAATGGAGCATGTTCGTGGATTTCACAGGGGTTTGCAGGACTTAAAATGCAAACGCGTGCATTTCTGACTGCCTGCAGGCCTGGCCGAAAAGCAACAGGCTCATGCGTGGACCTATGGGCGGTCATTTCCCTTTATAACGCATCCGGCCGCATGCTCACGCTAGGTTATTTATGATGGGAAATTTATGGGGAGGGCAGATATGGAGCAGCTTAATGCAATGGACCTATTCTCGAACTACATGAAAATGGTGGGCGTGCCCAAGCTTACGCATGATGATGGCGCGCCGGATGAATTGAGGAATAAAACCATCGGGCTTATTCACGGCGGTGCCTGGATGTCGCTTTGGGGTTATTATTTCTGCCGCAAGTATCTGCCGGGCGTGAAAATCGCCAGCATCGGCAACGAGGCCGTCCAATTGAATTTCATGAAGGCGCATGCGGAGCAAAAGCCCTGTCCGCCCCAAAGGAATATTGATTTGTTTGCGGAGTACGCAAGGCAATTGGTGGAGCTGGTGCATGTGGACGCCATTATGGTGACTTGCTCCACCATGAACCGCAGCATCGGCGCGGTCCGCGCCGCGGTGGCATCGTACGGCGTTCCCGTTGTGCAGATCGACGAGCCGATGATGGAGGAGGCCGCTAAAAGGGGCGGGCGGACGCTGGTTATTGCGACCCATGGCCCCACGGTGGAAAGCACCAAACAGCTTTTGTGTGAAACCGCTCAAAGAATCGGCGTCGCAGCACCTAATTTCCTGGATGCCAATATCGAGGAATGCTTTGCGCTGCTGAGCGATGGCAATGTGAAAGCCCACAACGACCTGATTGCAAAGGCCATCCGAGAGGGCGTAAAAAACGAAGGGGTGACCCAGGTGGTTCTGGCGCAGCTTTCCATGTCCGTATTCGGCATGGAATATCCCGATCCAGTATCCGTGTTCGGGGTGCCGGTGTTCAACAGCGGAGACGAGGGATTCAAGCGGATGCGCAGTGTTCTGGCAGCCGTAAAAACCAAGGAGAAAGCCAATGCTTAGCCGGGAACGGATCAAAGAGTTGGATTTTGATGCATACAGGATCCGGACCATGGTGCTTGGCATGGTTGCAAAAAGCCAATGGGGGCATATAGGCGGCTCTTTTTCGCTGGCCGAGATCCTGGCGGTGCTGTATGGGCACCACGTGAAGGACGGGACAAAAAGCGCTGTCCGGGACCGGGTGGTCTTGTCCAAGGCCCACTGCTCGCCGGCGCTGTATGCCGCGCTAAGCATCACCGGGCAAATCCCCGGGGAGATGCTTTCCCGGTATTGCCATTTGAAGGGCCTGGACGGGCACCTGGAGCGCATGCAGTTTCCCGGTATCGAGACTTCGGGCGGCTCGCTGGGCATTGGCCTGTCCACCGCGGTGGGCATGGCGCTGGCGCTGCGGATGAAGGGGGAAACGGCCACCCGCGTGTACTGCATCGTTGGGGACGGAGAGCTGCAGGAGGGTCAAAACTGGGAAGCAATGATGGCGGCCGCCCAGTACCGCCTGGATAACCTGATCCTGATCGTGGACTACAACAAGGTGCAGGCGAAGGGCTTCATTTATGAGGAGATAGGGCTGGAGCCGCTGGAGGATAAGCTGAAGGCCTTCGGCCTGGAAACCATGGCATGCGATGGGCATGACATTGCGGACATCGACCGCGCGCTTCACTTTGCCCGCAACCGCGCCCGCAGCGGGCGCCCCGGGTGTGTGATCGCCCATACGGTCAAGGGAAAAGGCGTAGAGGAATTCGAGTTCAACTGCGCCTGGCATACCCACCCCCCAACGCAGGAGCAAGCCCAGTGCTTTTTGGAGGAGCTGGCCAGGCGGTACGGGTATGCGCCCGTTGTGCTGGAGGGCGACATCCGGGAAGAGGAGCAGAACACTTTGCTTGCCGGCATGGAGGTGAAGGCATGATTCGTTTTGATAGTCACAGCCTTCGCGACGTGTTTGGGGAAACGCTTGTAAAGCTTGGCGAAATGTATGGCAATCTGGTGGTCCTCGACGCGGACCTGAACACCTCGACCCGGACCGTATTGTTTAAGGAAAGATTTCCGTCAAGGTTTGTGCAGTGCGGCATAGCGGAACAGAACATGTTCAGCATCGCGGCCGGGCTTGCCCTGGAGGGCATGGTGGCGGTTCCTGTGACCTTTGCGGCCTTCGCTGCCCGCAAAGCGCTGGATCAGGCTTATATAGGCGCTTGTTTAAACCGTGCGGAGGTCAAAATACCGGGCTGCTATGCGGGCATCACGGCGGCGGAATGCGGCGCTTCCCATAACAGCGGCGAAGACCTTACGGTGATGCGGAACCTGCCGTATATCCGTGTGGCGGCGCCGGGAGACGCCAGGGAACTTGCCTCTATGATGCATCTGATGATGGAAACGCCAGGTCCCGTGTATTTTCGCGTGCCCCGGGTACAGGCAGTCACACTTTTCGAGGATGGGTATGCCTTTGAGTGGGGCAAGGGGCACACGCTGTGCCAGGGTAACGATTTGACGCTTGCCGGCATGGGTATGATGACGGGCGTGCTTTTAAAAGCGGCGGAAATGCTCAGGGGAAAGGGCGTTTTTGCCCGGGTGCTTCACTTTGGGTCGGTCAAGCCCCTGGATGAGGTGCTGGCCGTTCAGGCGGCGAAGCAGACGGGCCTGATTATAACCCTGGAAAATGGCCGGATCGCAGGCGGGTTCGGCAGCGCTGTCGCCGAGGCGGTATCCGCCGCAGCGCCTGCCCGGGTGATCCGCATGGGGATCGGCGATGATGTGATCCGAAGCGATATGATCGCGCCGCTGATGGCGCATTACGGATTGCGGCCCGGGGATGTGGTGAAGACAGCGCTTTGCGCTTTGGCAAAACAGTGAGTGACTTGGGAGGTCTGAACACATGGCCATGGATATGATCGGACGCCGCCGCAAACAAAAACTCATGCAGCGCCTGTATAGGAACCGTTACCTTTGGCTTTTGATGCTGCCGGGGATATTGTATTTCCTGTTCTTCCGGTATGCGCCGATGTGGGGTTTGATCATTTCGTTTATGGATTACCGGCCGTACGTGGGCCTCTTTCAAAGCCCGTGGGTAGGCTGGGCAAATCTGGAGCGTTTTTTGAATGCCTCCGCGTTCCAGAACATGTTCCGCAATACCCTGGCCTTTGCGGGGCTGAACCTGCTGCTGTTCTTTCCCGCGCCGATTATCCTGGCGCTGATGCTCAATGAGGTGGGCCGCTTGGGGTACAAGCGCACGATTCAATCCCTGGTTTACATGCCCCATTTCATCTCATGGGTGGTTGTGGTCAGCTTTGTGCAGCAATTCTTTAATGTCGACAGCGGGCTGGTAACATTGGCCATCCGGAGCCTTTCGGGGCAAAAGGTCAACTTTCTGATGTCCGCACAGTTTTTCCGTCCGTTGATCATTATTGAAATGATCTGGAAGGAAACGGGCTGGGGTACGATCCTGTTTCTTGCGGCGCTTTCAAATGTGGACGCCCAGTTGTATGAGGCTGCCAAGATCGACGGCGCCAACAGGTGGCATCAGTTATGGGTCGTCACGCTGCCGGCCATCAAGACAACGGTGATCACATTGTTCATCCTCCGCCTGGGTACGTTCCTGGATACGGGGTTTGAGCAGATCTTTTTGCAGCTCAACGCCATGAACCGCTCCGTAGGCGAGGTGTTTGACACCTATGTATATAAGGCGGGCATCCAGCAGGGCGATTACAGCTACGCAACGACCATCGGCATGTTCAAGTCGGTATTCGGACTGGTTTTGATCGTGATTGCAAACGCGGTCATCAAAAAAACGGGTGAAGAGGGGCTCTATTGATATGAGGTCCGCCTGCATAAAGAGGGGAGATGGGCTTGTGCATAATCAGCCGCCATTAAGGATCAAGCAGTCCGTTCCGGGGCGTATATTCAATATCCTCAACTATCTGATCCTGGCAATGGTAGCGCTCCTGGCGCTGATTCCTTTTGTGTATGTGTTCACCATCTCTTTTGTTTCCCGCACGGAGTTTGCCATGTCTGGCACCGGCCTGATCCTTTGGCCTAAAAGATGGGTGCTGGATGCATACAAATACGTTTTTGCATCCAATACCATCCCAAGGGCGCTGCTCAACTCCATCGGCATTACGGTGGTCGGCACATTGATGAACATTGCCTTTACTTCCATGATGGGCTTTGCGCTGTCCAGGAAGGACCTTGCCGGAAGAAAAATCATACGGATCGGCGTCATTTTCGCCATGCTCTTCAACGGCGGCATGATCCCCACATTCCTTGTGGTCAAAATGTATGGACTCATTGACAGCTATTGGTCGCTTATTTTGCCGACAGCCGTGATGGCCTTCAACCTGATGGTGATGACGAACTTTTTCTCCGCCATCCCCTACGACATACAGGAGTCGGCCATCATCGACGGCTGCAACGACCTGCAGGTATTCTGGCGGATCATTCTGCCGTTGTCCAAGGCCTCGCTGGCCTCCTTCGCGCTCTTTTATGCGGTGGGGCACTGGAATTCGTATTTCAACGCGGTCCTCTACATCAATTCATCGGAAAAATGGCCTGTTCAGGTATGGCTGCGCCAGATTGTGATTATGTCCCAGGGCGGCTTGATCGAATCCGCTGAATCGGCGGAGAGCTTTCCGCCTCCCCAGAGCATCAAGATGGCGGTCATCATGGTATCCACGCTCCCCATATTGGTTGTATATCCATTTTTGCAAAAATACTTCGCAAAGGGGGTTATGATGGGCTCGCTGAAGGGATAACCCGGGTATCCTTATTCATTTTACATACGAAAAGGGAGGAAAAACAATGCTTCGCAAACTGTTTGCCGCCATGTTGGCGGCGGTCATGGCCCTGGCCGTGGTTCCCGCGCTTGCGCAAGAGGCGCCGCAGTATGACTACAAGCTGACGATTTCACTGGACAACTTCATGCCGGAAGTGCCCCCGGCGGATTCCGCATCCATGAAGTTTCTGGAGGAAAAGACCCAAACGGATATCGACTGCAACTGGATCCCCTCCAATGACTACATGACAAAGATCAACGCCATGATCGCGGCCAACACGCTGACCGACGTTGTCGTGGTCACCGACATCAAGAATGCCAACATCATCAATGCCGCCCGGGCCGGCGTATTCTGGGAATTGACCGATTACATTCAAAAGGGCGATTTCCCGCGCCTTAAGTCCATGAACGAAGTGGTTGTAAACAACATCAAGATCGATGGCAAGCTATTCGCGCTGCCCCGTAACCTGGAACTGCCTTTCCATGCCATTACCTACCGTTCCGACTGGCTTGAAAACCTGGGGCTCAAAAAGCCCACGACGCTGGATGAGCTGTATGAGGTTATCCGGGCCTTTACGCAGGACGATCCGGACGGCAACGGTGCGGACGACACCTATGGCCTTGTTATGAACAGCAGCAATAACCTGAGCACGGAGCAGATCCAGCTGATCATGGGCGGGCCCAACAATTGGGAAATAACCGCGGATGGGAAATTTGTTCCCTTCTTCAAGCATGAGAGCTATATGCCCACGCTGAACTGGCTCAAGCGGATCTATGACGAAGGCCTGGCCAATCCTGATTTTGCAAGCATCACCGAGCAGCAGCAAAAGGAAATGATCGAGGCGTCCAAGGTGGGCGTTTCCATCCAGCATATTGCCCAGATTACCGAGCGCGTGCCGGTTTTGCGGGGGATCAACCCGAACTATGACATGGACTATGCCGTGATCGACGATGGGCATGGCGTCCGCCTGTACCCTTCCGCCGGCGTCAGCGGCATTTACATGATCCCCAAGAGCAGCGTTCCCACCGAAGAGGAGCTCATGCGCGTCCTGGCCTTCTTCGAGCGCCTTGCCGCCAAGGAAGTGCAGACCTTTATGCAATGGGGCCTGACCGGCGTCCATTCGGATTATAACAAGGATGGAAAGCTGGAGATGATCGACCCCAGCGGCTACAATGCGGAGGTGAATGTCCTGCGCCGTTTGAAGCCGTTTACCCTGGTGGATGCGGAAAGCGGCGTCGCGGCGCCTGAAATGGAAAAGCGCAATTACTATTACGCGACCATGGAACAATATTGCATTGGGGATCCCTCCATGGCATTCATCTCGGAAACCAACATGAAGCGGGGCAGCGAGCTTTACCAGATGATCGACGACGCCTCCATCCAGTACATCATGGGCGCCATTACAGAGCAAGACCTTTTGGCGATCCACCAGCAGTGGTTTGACGAGGGCGGCGAGCAGATCATTGCCGAATATGAGGCTGCCTACGCCCAAAGCAAGAAGTAACCGATTTAATGGAGCCGGGAGTGCAAAGCGCTCTTTGCCCTCCCGGCCGGTCCTTATGAATCTAGGGAGGATGCCAATATGCGCGTCAGTGACAACAAATGCTATCTTCTGGACGATAACGGGAATCCTTTTTTTTACCTTGCCGATACCGCCTGGCGGTTCTTTTATGATACGACGCTTGAAGAAGCCGAGCGTTATATGAAAAAACGCAAGGAGCAGGGGTTTACCGTTTTCATGCCCGTTCTTCTCAGCGAGGTCAATCCTGATGAAAATGACGAAAATCAATATGGCGACCTGGCGCTGATCGACTGGGATCCTACCAGGCCCAACGAGAAGTTTTTCCAATATGTGGATAAGATTATAAAGAGCGCGGAAGAGATCGGCCTTATCGTTGGCCTTTTGCCCACCTGGGGGGAATTTGTGGGCCTGCAAAAGTATGGCAAGGGTCCCCGGTGCTTTACTGTGGAGAACGCTTTTGTGTATGGCGAGTTCCTAGGAAAGCGGTACAAAGAATCCCCCAATCTGATCTGGGTGCTTGGCGGTGACCGGAACCCCTATACGGAGGACCTGGTTGCCATCTGGCGCAGCATGGCAAAGGGGATCAAAAAAGGCGACGAGGGCGCGCACCTGATCACCTATCACCCTGCCCCCGAGCCGGACGCTGACCAGTTCAGCTGCTCGCACTGGCTGCCCAATGAGGAATGGCTGGATTTTTATATGCTGCAGACGGGTACGAAGATCGACCGCCCCAATTATATCTATACCTACCGCGATTATGTAAAGACAGGCGCGCAAAAAAAGCCTACGCTGGACGGCGAATGCCGCTATGAGTACAGCCATGAATACTTCAACCAGTTCCCGCAGGTGAAACCGCCCCATGGCCGGCGCATTGACGCCCACCAGGTGCGCAAGGCGGCGTACAATTCCATGCTTTCAGGCGCGGCCGGGCATACCTACGGCTGCAGGTGCGTGTGGAATTTCTACCGGGAAGGCACGCTCAAAACCCGGGATACGGATATGGACTGGCGCAAGGCCATGGATTTGCCTGGCGCGTGGCAGCTTAGGCACATGCGGGCGCTGTTTGAAAAATTCCCGTTTTACAAGCTCGTTCCCGACTTTGAAGCAAAGGTGATCACATACGGTAACGGAAGCGACGGCACGTACATACCGGCGGCGGTCTCCAAGGACCGGGATTTTGCCCTGGCCTATGTGCCCGAGCCGATGCCCTTCAAGGTAAACCTGAACGTGGTGGACGGGCCTAAAAGGGTGAGCTGGTTTGACGTGCGCACCGGCGCATACCTGACGATTATGGAAGGCAATGTGTCTGGGGAACAGTATATCCTTCCCCTGGAAAACGGCGAGCCAGACTATGTATTGGTCATTGAGAAGCAGGAAGTGAATAAGTACCATGAATGCGGTTGAGCTGCAAAAAAAGGCCAATCAGCTTCGCAGGGATGTGGCCTGTATGATCGGGCCATCCCGAATATGACGGTGCTTGTGCCGGCCGGTGTGCCGCAGCTTCGCGCCATGATGCGCTTTATGGTCAACACCCCCGGTCCTATGTATTTGCGGGTGTCCAGAAATGATATTCCGGAGATTACCGGGGAAAACCCCGATCCCATTGCCCCAGCCGTCATGAAGGAAGGCGGCGATGCAGCGGTCCTTGCCTGCGGCACCATGGTGCATGCGGCTTTGTGCGCGGCGGAAAAGCTTGCTAAGCAGCATGTAAGCGCCCGGGTGATCAATGTTCCCTGCCTGAAGCCCCTGGACGAGGCGGCTATACGAGCCCTTTTAACAGGCGTCCGCGCAGTCGTTACAGCGGAGGAGCATTCGGTGATCGGGGGCTTGAGCTCCGCCGTCTCCTGGGCGCTGCGAAACGACCATTTGCCGATGGAGGCCGTTGCCATAGGGGATGTTTTCGGTCAGTCGGCCCATGACAGCGAGTCGCTTCTTAGGCATTATCATTTGACGGATGACGATATTGTAGATAAAGTGTTGCGGGCGCTGGAGCATACAGGGCAACCGCATTAATAACTTGTTATTTGGATTTTGAAGACTAAGGTTTCCAAGGACTCCGCAGCCTAGCCGCCGCCAGTGGCGGCAATAGGATAGGCGGAGGGGCAGGAGGGAGTAGGGGGGATTTCGATTTCCCCCCTTAACTCCCCCCTGCACTCTCCATATCCCCCTTAAAACGACCAGGGCCTTCGGGCCCTGGACCCAAAGAGAAGGATGCTGGCCAATGGGGGAAATAGGGATTTAAATGCGTTGGCCCTGTCTCGTCCATATTAAGGCTTGATGTCCTTCCCAAAATATAGTAATATGCAAGAAAGAATCGCAACGAACGGGTGAATTATTGATGGCTGTTACGATACTGGATATCGCGCATGTTGCAAAAGTATCGCATACCACGGTATCGCGTGCGCTGAATGATAACCCCCTAATCGCGGAAAAAACGCGGAAGCGGATCAAAAAAATAGCCGAAGAGATGCACTATGTTCCCAACATGGCGGCCAAAAACCTGGTGGCAAGCCAGTCGGGCAACATTTTGCTTTTGGTTTCCGAGGGTATCGCCTCGTATCCGGCCTCCTTCTCCTATGAGATCATGGATGGCATCAACTCCGTGCTTCCAGGCAGGTACACATTGGTTTACCGCAAGGTCAAATCCATGCAGACCTTGGATAACCTGATCGCCAGCATTCATTTTGACGGGATCATGTTCGTTTATTTGATGGAATCGGATATGGAAATCATTATGCAGCTGGCAAGCCTGAATGTGCCCTTTGCAGTGCTTAACAGAAATACTTCGGACATAGGCGTATCCTGCGTATATGCCAATGAGCACAAGGGCGTATTGATGGGGATGGAATACTTGATATCCCTTGGGCATACCCGCATTGCGCACATTCAAGGCCCCGGCGACATCGTATCCACCAGGCTCCGCTGCTCCGCATACCTGAGCGCCTTGAAGCAGCACAATATCCCCTTTGTCAAGGAGTATTTGAAGCAGGGCAACTTCCAGCCCGAAACCGGCTTGACCGCGACCGAAGAACTGCTGGCCCTGCCGAACCCGCCAACGGCGATCTTCGCGGCCAACGACCTTACCGCAGTCGGTGTGCTGAAGGCGTGTGCGGCCAATATGAAGCCTGCGCCCGACCATATTTCGGTAATGGGGTTCGATGATATGGAATTCAGCACCTATCTGATCCCCTCCTTGACGACCATTCGCAAGAGCAAGCGCAAGATCGGGTCGGAAGGCGCTGCGATCATGATGCAATTGATTGAGAACGCGGATGGCAACGTGATGGAAGTCGCGTTGGACCTGGAGCTCATTTGCCGCGAATCCTGTATCAGGTGCGTATAATAGATGAAAGGACTGAATCGACCAATGGAGGATATATTCAGGATCAGCAAGATGGAAACACGCTCCGTATGCCCCGAGAACAGAACGGGCGGCAAGGGCATGGGCGGCATGGCCAAGCCGGGGGAAGGTGTCGCTTCCCATCAGGCAAGGGACCTGGGAATCGGCTGGAAGCTGGATCCTTATATTTACGTAAAGTCCGGTGAAGTTGCGGAGTTGATGGATGTGACAGGGCCGGGGATCATCCAGCATATCTGGATGACGTGCACCGGGGTATGGCGCAACCAGATTTTGCGGATTTACTGGGATGGCGAAGAGACCCCGGCGGTGGAATGCCCGGTGGGGGACTTTTTTGCCTGCGGCTGGGGTGAGTTTGCCCCGGTTTCTTCCCTGGCGGTGTGCGTCAATCCTGGCAGTGCTTTCAACTGCTACTGGCCTATGCCTTTCCGGAAGCGGTGCCGGGTAACGCTGGAAAACCGCAATGACGACCAGGTGGTCATCTATTATCAAATCACCTATGGGCTGACCGAGGTGCCGGAGGATGCAGGGTATTTTTCGGCCCAGTTCCGGCGGGTGAATCCGCTGCCTTATCAATCCGTCTATACCATTTTGGATGGCGTTCAGGGAAAGGGCCGGTATGCAGGCACCTACCTTGCCTGGGGTGTGAACAACAACGGCTGGTGGGGCGAAGGGGAGATCAAGTTTTATCTGGACGGGGACAAGGAATTCCCCACCATCTGCGGCACGGGTACGGAGGACTACTTCTGCGGCTCCTACAATTTTGAAAACAAGGTGACGCATCAATACCAGGAATACTGTACCCCCTACGCGGGATTGTGCCAGGTGATCCGCCCCGACGGGCTTTACCGCTCCCAAACGCGCTTTGGCATGTACCGCTGGCATTTAAAAGATCCCATCTGCTTTGCCCAGGATATCCGTGTCACCATTCAGGCGCTGGGCTGGCGCAGCGGCGGCAGGTATCTGCCGGGGCAGGATGATATCGCCTCCGTGGCCTATTGGTACCAGGATTCGCCAGCGGTACAGCATCCCGCACTGGGAAGCCGGGATGATCTGGAAGTCATTTGAGGGTTGACGGGTTCAACTGCCCTGAAAATAGTACCTGTTGATTCCTGGGTGGAACTCCTCCAGTCACCTGCGGTGACAGCCTCCTGCCGAAAAGGATCACAAGCGGACCCCACGCGCCCCGTGACCAACGCGGTGCGTGGCTTTTTTGAAGATCCGCAAATTGCGAGATGGAGGCCAACAACCTGAGCATTTCCGGGGCGAGAAAGGATTACTGCTGGAATTTTCGTTTTGAGAAATGTGCCGTGATGTTTACCTTTATCCGTTGGCGGCGTCATCGGTTGCCAGAACTTCCCCGCTGGCAGCGGAGAGAGTGATGGAGAACGTGGGAAAGTAATTTTGCATTACCAGGTCGCTGGCCACAAAGTTGACCATCCAGACGCGCCCAAGCTTCTCGTCTATCAAAATCCCGGCGGCCGGGGTAAAGACTTTTATGATGTCTTCCGTCAAGCCGTGCTTTTGTGCGAAGGTATCCATCACCACCTTGGTGGCGATTGCAATGGCATCCTCTTCGGAAATTTCATCGGGGCCTGGCAGGATTTCGTCTTCCCCGCCGAATGTGCGGTCGTCCCGCTCCTCCGATTGAAAGAAAAACACTTTGCCGGAGGGGGATTCGATTTTAACCAGGTATGTATCGTAAGGCCCGTTTGGATTCTTGTCCGGGGGCAGGAACAAAAGGTGCCACTCCGTGGTGCTCTGCAATTGGTAAAATGTATACTGAACATTCCACGCGGCAAGCTCGCCCTGGCCGATTTCAAAATGCTGCGCGATGGTCTCTTCGGCAAGGCGGCGCGCTATATCCTTTGAGACATCCTCTTTGCCCGGAAGCGAATGGTAGATCACGTTGTCTGGTGAAATGGCGCCGCCGTCTACCAGGATCATGTCCAGCGCCGCCTTGTCTTCAACCGACCAGGCGTCATACTCGCCAAGCCTCAATAGCATGCGGGCCTTCTCATCAAAATACCGGGAATAAACTTCAGCTATATACCCATCATCCTGCGCATTCGCATTCCCGCCGGTGATGTCCGCCAATGGGGCGGTTTGTTCCCCGGCCTGCCCGGCGGCCGATGTGCAAATGAAGGGCACCAGCAGCGCAATACACAACGCGGCGCATACGGTTACGGTGCGCCTTTTGCTTTTCCAGTGGGCGATCATGGTGATCCTCTCTTTCATGGCACGTTTGCTGCCGTGCATGGCAGTGGTCGTATGCAGAAGGGACGATGCGCAGGGCTTTTTTCCAAGGAGCGCGATCAGGCTCATGCCATATCTTTGCCGGTCCTCCAAGGACATTTTGCTGATTACCGCTTCGTCGCAGGCCACCTCGCAGTCTTCGCGGCTTACATGCGCCGCCAGCCAGACCAGCGGGTTCCACCACCAAATGCACAGCAGCATCCCGCGCAGCGCCGTCCACAGGGAATCGCGGTGGCGGTAGTGCGTCCATTCATGGCGGAGCACCATGTCAAGCAATGGTTCGGACTGTACTGCCACCGGCGTGACGATAATGCGCGGGCGGAAAAGCCCCATCAGGCAGGGGGAGGATAGCATATCCGCCTGCAATACCGGCAATGGGATATTCGCGGGGATCTTTTTGGCGCCCCGGAGGCTTTTGGAAAAGCGGATGTTCTTTACAATCAGCAGCGTGAAGGCGGTAAGGCTTCCCAGAATCCAGACGGCCATTAAAAGGTTGGGCAAAAGCTGCGCCCAGTCAATGGATGCGCTCCCTTGGGATGATGCATTCAAAACCGGCGAAACAGCCGGCAGGGAATGGGAGATGGTTCCAATGGCGGGCGGCGGTCCCTGCGCCGCTGCTCCAAGGCCTGACGCGGCCATCCCGGCAGGCGGTGCGGGCCTTACGATGTTCCAAAGGCTCACGGTGCTTTGGACCGATACAGGCACCATCAGGCGCAGGGCGGGCAAAAGCCACAGCGCATACCTAAAGCGCGCGTCCAGCGTTCTTTTGAACACAGGCCGCAGGGCAAACAGGACAAGGATCAAAAGCGCGCTTTGGCTGGTGATTTCTAAAACCGTCGCCATCCCGGTCACCTGCCTTTTTTCAGGATCCCGATCAGTTCATTGATTTCATCCTCCGTCAAATCGGCGGAATGCACCGCGTTGGTGACCATCAGCATCAGGTCGCCGCCGTACACCTTGTTCAGCAGCGCGTGGGTTTCCTTGCGGAGCATCGCATCCTTTTCCACCAGCGCACGGTACCGCTTGGGCCGCGTTTCCTCGATAAACACCATGCCCTTTGCCGCCATGCGGCCAAGGAAGGAAATCACGGCATGGACCGTCCAGCCGGTTTCCTTCACATCATCCACCACTTCACGGATCGTCGGTCTCCCAAGCTTCCAAAGGGACTGCATCAGCTTCCATTCCACATCCGTGGGGGAAAAGGTTTTTTCAGAAGGCATATGCTCACGCCCGTTCAAAAGATTAAGCAAACGCTTAATACGACTTTATCACGGTCCAATGCCTTCGTCAATAAGAAAATTTCCAACAGATTGTAAATTTTGCTTTTCAAAAAATTTCACATTATTTTTGCAACAATTGGGCAATCCTCCCATTTCTTTCGTCTATTCATATGGGGTGGTAAATAGATGGACTGTGCTTTGATGGATAGCAATGATCGCGATGCCCGCTTTGAGAAGTGGCTGGACCTGTACGCAACCACAATATTGCGTATGTCCATCATCTATCTTAATGATGTCGCGCTGGCTGAGGCAGCCACGCAGGAAGCCTTTCTCAAAGCGCATCATCATATGGTTTTGCTCAAGGATAATGCGGCGGCTGGCGAAAAGGCATGTTTGATGCGCATTGCCGTTCATATATGCAGGAAATACTGGCGTGCCGGGCGGCTGCGTTCCATCGGCAGGTATAAAGCAATGGAGCTGCCCAATCTCTCCTTGGCTGCATTGGCCGGGCAAAGGAGGGAGCTGCTTAAAGCCATCATGGGTCTGCCCGCAAGGCATAAGGAAGTTGTGCTTTTATCCCACTATCAGGATATGACTATGGAGGATGTAGGGAAAATCCTCCGCCTTTCCAAACCCGCCGTACAGTTGCGGTTGAAAACAGCAATGGAAAAGATACGGTCGAAGCTGGAAAGGTGGTATTTCGATGAATAAGCAAAGAGTGCTTGAAGCTGTCAACATTGGCCTGTCAGGCTACGAGTTTACCAAGCGGCACAGGCAGGCTCTGCTGGCGGTATTGAAAAGGGAAAAGCCTGCGGGAAAGAGGGTATCTGTTCATCAGATTGCTACCGTTCTTGTTCTTATTGTAATTCTGGCCGCCGCAGTCATATTATTAAACGCATTCGGCAGATGAATAAAGGAATTCCCGGCGGCTTACATGGCTGCCGGGAATTGAAATGCCATCTATTCAATACGGACATTACTGAATAACGCCGTTTTCCTGAAGATATTCTTCATATAGATACCAGAGCACCGCCTTGGTCGTCTTGCCGACCCTCCCGGCCTGGTAAAGATGATTGGCTTTTTGAAACTTCATAACAGCTTTGTAGGTATCCGAGCCGAAATATCCGTCCGCCCCCGGCTCCTCTTCCAGATAGCCTGCCTGTATGAGGCAAAGCTGCAAATTCTTCACGCGGTAATCAGGCGTATCATTGCCCTTTTGCAAAACATTTGTACCGAATGCCGCGTCTATGTTTTGCGGGTGTGGCGTCACGCCTTCATATGGATTATCGGTTTGCAGGTATTTCGACCGGCAGTAGCCGAACTGGTCATTATAGATAATGAAGCTCCACGAATCGCCATTTACTTCCCGAGAAGAGATATATGTCACTTGCGAGCCGTAGGGCATCCTTGCAAGATAAGGCTTCTTCGCCGATTTGTCCCTGCGAAGATATGTATCGGGGTAAGCGCCGATATACATGGTTTCATCGGCAAAAGCAGGCAATGAAGCGGATAGCACCGCAAGAAGTAAAAGCGCCAGGGACAGGATCTGTTTGGTGGATTTCATATGGTGTTCTCCTTTCAAATTCAGCATGGGCGTGTTTCCAGTGACCGTTCAACAGGCATGCTTGAGATTGAAAGGCGTGAAATTGGTTCGTGCAGAACATCCATCCCTGCCGGGATGGCAGCGGCCAAGCTTATCTACGCAAATCATTCACGCCGGATGCTTGTAAAGTGGCATCACCTCTTTTGCTTCGTTTCACGGGTATTCTTTGGGGCTTGTTTCTACTCCCGGCTTGTCTATATTGTAGAAGACAGGTTTCAAAATGAAAATTGAAGAGTTCAGGAAGATTCCAGGAAAATCTCCTCACAAACGCGCATAGGAGTGGTCTGAAAAGGTGCGGCTCCAGGTGCTGGAAAAGGAAAAAACCCAGCCGGAATATTATGATTACACCACCGCCGCCTTCTCCCGGTATGCATACGGCGTGCCGGATGAAGTGGCCATTCCCGAAAACGAAGCCCTTGCAAAAGAAAAGGATGCGATTGAAGAATCGTACGGTTTGGATGCAAAAAGGCTTGAGTTGTATAACCTCATCTATTCTTATTATGATATCACGCAGCCCGGACGAGCAAAATCGCGGTTTCATTTCAGCGCTTATGGGGAAAGCGCCGATGCCTTGTCGGGAAAGGATTACAGCCGCCTTCGCAACTACCGGGTGGAGGTAGAAGCCCATACCGGCGGGATTCTTTCTTTGGAAGAGTATGAGCAAGGCGATTATACGGGGTATGACGCGGTTGTGAAGTGGCTGTAATCACATTACATATAGACTGACATGAACCTGAACAAGCGGGCGATTGATAATCGCCCCTACGGCTGAAACGAGTTGATTGGTCTTTCTTTCGGTTAGCATGCACCCCGGCAGAGACAGTCAACAAACACATGGCGTCGTAGGGGCGATTATCAATCGCCCGCGTTGCACCGGCTGCCGCCAGGCTGGAGGGGGGGCAGGTTCATCCAACGGGTTGGGGCTGCCGCATTAGTAGCGTAATAGCACGATTATTTATAGAGACGGTGTCCGAAGGTTTCCAAAGGCTCCGAAACCCCGACCCGCCTGCGGCGGAAATGGGAGGGGTGGAGGAGGCTCGCGAAAAGGAGCATTGCAAGCGGCAGCGAGGCAATGCGACTATTGAGCGGGCTGGACCGACCGGAAAGCCCTTTGGTCGCATCCGCAGATGCGAAATTCTTCTTTTTGAATATTGCCTCCTTTGCCAACTGTTGACAGAATGCTGCTTACAGTGCACAATAAATGCATCCAAAGCCAAGCATGAAAATCCTCGGCAAAATCCATGAAAAAATTTTTCCCTCTTCGGGCAAACGTTCCCACGCACTCGTCTAATAAGTGAAGGGGGTGAACGGCGGGTGGAGGTTGTCATGGGCCCTGACAGCGTCCGGGAAGAACGGCTGATAAGCCTGATGGATCAATATGAAGTGGCGCTCAAGCGCATGTGCTGCGTGTACCTGCGCGACGCTTCCCTGGCGGAGGATGCGGTGCAGGAAACCTTTGTGAAGGCGTACAAGAGCCTTGATTCCTTTCGTGGCGAAAGCGATGAAAAGACCTGGCTGATGCGCATTGCCATCAATACCTGTAAGGACATGCGGCGCGCCTCCTGGTTCCGCTATGTGGACCGGAATGTGACGCTGGAAAGCATACCCGCGCCCATCAGTGATAGAACCTTTGAGCAGACCGAGCTGGTCATGGAAGTGATGCGGCTGCCGCAAAAATACCTGGAGGTAGTGCTCCTTCACTACTATCAAGGGATGACGATTAGAGAAATCGCGGAATCACTGAAAATCCCGCATCAAACCGCTTCATCAAGACTCAAGCGCGCAAGGGAGAAGCTGCGCGCCACGCTGGAGGGAGGGCAACGCAATGAATAACAAGGATCGGCGCTTAAGTGATCTCCGATATGCCATCGATGCTCAATTCTCCGGCGTTACAAAGAAACCGGAGATGCGTAGAAACGTGCTCCGGCAGGTGAGAGGAGAAATTGTTGTGAAAAAAAAGGTATCAATAGCGCTTGTATTCGTTCTGGTGATGGTGTTGATCGCCGGCGTGGCATTGGCGGCCATTTCCTTACGGGATGCGGCACGGCAGATTGTGGAAACGGAACAAGAGGAGGGTGACACTTTCGGGTATTGGCCGGTCGAGAAAAAGATCTCTTTGGTTAGTGCATTGGTGGACTTGGGCTATATTGAAGAAACAGTGGAAGTGGAACAATTGCTTGCGAATGCGCTGCAGGAGGAGAAAGCGGACCTCGTTGCCAATGAAGTGGTTGCCAAGTTTACCGGGCAGGAGTCTTCCGAAATCAGCTTCCTGGTCATAATGCAGGCTGCCTGGGGTCCTTTCGGAGAGTGGACCAAGGAGGAACAGGCATGGTATTCGCAACTGATGGTAGATACGGGCATACAGAAGGAAGATCACACGCTGTATGTGATGCCTGAAGGCCTCGTAGACGAGGCGCAGGCCATATCCATCGCCCGCCGGGCGATTGCCAAGGGCTATGGGGTGGAGGAAAGCAAGCTGGATAACTACACCGTCTTCACTACATTTGAAGTGCCTGAGTTTTCGGAACCGGGTGACGACCAGCCTTACTGGCATGTGGATTACCGTGCGCCGGAGGACATGCCGGAAGATGAGCGGCTGTTCCATGGATTCTCTCTATTCATCCACCCGGAAACAGGAGAGCTATATGAAACCGTGGAAAGCATGCTGGCAAGGCGGTTTGTGCGCCCTACAACCCCCATTTATCTGGCCATGGATGCGTATAGTGAAAAAGCGAACTATAAAACCTTTCGCAACTGGTCATTAGAACTCAAAGCTGAGTATTCGAGGGAGATCAATCCCATGGTCAAGTCAATAATGGATAGCGGTGACTTGACTGACCTTATATATGATGGCCGTGTACCCAACTCGATTGTCGCACAATCAACGTTCACATACGGATTGCCGGGAGTCAAAGACATCTCACAAAAGCGGGCGTTCGAACTAGCTATCAGAGCGCTGCAGAAAGAATATAGCATGGCCCCCCACATATTCGGGCTATACCGGGAGATTTGTGTATATTTTGATGTAACAGAACCAGAAAAACCGCTATGGAAATTCCTCTTCAACCCTAAGTCGCTATCGTGGAGAGACCTTGAAGGTGGAAGGGATAATCCTCTACTTAACTTATGCTACAAAGTGGAAATTGACGCGCACACCGGCGAAATCGTAAATCTGGAAGAGTTTGAATTCCAAATAGGAAACGATCTCGAATACGAACTGAAGTGGTACTAAGGTGGTGTTATAAATGAGGGCTGCCAGATGGCAGCCCCCTTTACGTTTCGATGGCAGTCCCTGAATTCGACTGCATCGAAGTTGTGCGTTATAGCTCCATTTAGTCCCACAACGATACGCATCCATAAGGAACATAATCCAGGGCTGCCCAAATCTCCGTCTTGGTATACCTGCCGCACTGACCGTCTACGGCAAGGCCTGGAGTGTCACTCTGAAAATCCTCAACCGCACCGCTTGTAAGAGGACCATAAATGCCGTCGATCGGGCCCGGATTGTATCCCAGATTCAGCAGCATTATCTGGAGATTCCTAACTGCGGTCGCATTGTTGTTCGCGCCTTCCTTCAGAGTGTAGGTGTACAAATACTCGGTAGCAGCAGTGTAACCACCTGTAAGGGCCAGAGCAGGCGACGTGATGGCCAGGACAGAGACAACAACCAAAGTAAGAGCCAGTACCTTCTTGATATTCTTCATTTTATTTATCTCCTTTCATTTTGGGTGCGCTTAATACACCTAAGCGCTGGTTAGGTTTGGGGTAATGTGAAATACCATGGTTGTGAAAGTGCGATGTGCTTATGACGTGCAATGTATCCTTGCAGAACATCCATCCCTTTGAGGATGGCAGCGGCCAAGCTCATCTACCCGGATCATTCACGCCGGATTTTTGCCCAATGGAACCACCTCCTTTTCGTTCGTTTCTTTGTCTTTGCCGGGCTTGATTTTCCCTTCCGGCTTGTCTATATTGTAGATGGTTTTTGAGAAAATGAAAATTGAAGAGTTCCGGCAGATTTCACGAAAATCTATCAATGAGTCTCTTTCTATATTGCCTTGATGCTATCTGTTGACGGCGTGCTGCTTTCAGTGCAAAAATGAGTATTGTCAACGAGAAAATACAGCATTCTAGAATTTCATATGAACTGAGCATGAAAATCCTTGGAAAACATTTTAGTGATTGTCAGACAAATATGGCGAAGTACTCGTCTAATGAAGTAGAGGGAGGTGATAAACTAACTGAGGTTGTTATATGCCATGAGAGCGTCTGAGAAGAACGATAGATTCAATTCACAGTTCAATATAAAGTGGCTATGCTCATACGTGTTGGATATTGTTTTACGCCACAGCGCTGGCGATAGAAGGATCGATTGTATGGTAAATCGTGAGATGTATAACCTTTCTTGATATACTGGTAAACGTCCATGAAGGTCCATATAAGAATAGGAGGAAGCAAAATGAAACGATTCTACTGCTCTATTGTTTTACTACTGTTGGTGGTCTTTGGCGGTTCTATCGCTCGGGCAAGCGCGGCAGATGTAATCACTGTTCCCTGTGATCAAGATTTCGTGCTTTCACAAGCCATCACAACGGATGAAAATGATCTTGTACTCGTAGGGTGGACAGGTACGCCCATGCAACCCGTTCCAACCATGCTGGCCGTGAGTACTGATGGTGTTATGCGATGGGAAATAAAGAAGAATAATGTGTCCAGGCTATTTTACGATGTAATCAGCCTTGGTGATCATCAAGTGTTGGCATTGCGCTCTTCAGGAGAGGGCAGATCTGCCTCTGTGGGTGAGATTGTATCCAATGGACAAACGATAGGTGAAATAAGTAACTTGGCAAATGTGTATCGCATACTTGGAACGGCAGATGGTTTTATCCTGTTTTGTAAAGACGATTTCGAAAGCTGCCGCCTGGAAAAAAGGAGCATGAGCGGTGAATTGCTTTGGAAAACTGAATTACCTGAGCCAATTATGATACTTGATATCATAGTACAGGACGGAAACTATATTGCGATCGGCAGGAAACAAGATGATCGGGAAGGATTTCCTAAAAGCGTTATGTTTCAAGTCGATGATGCGGGGAATATCCTGTGTCGTTATGATAGTGATTCCGATGAGGAGTACATCAAAGCAGTTCCAGCAGATGACGGCTCTCTTGTTTTGATAGGGAACGCTTTCGAATCAAGGAGATATATAAGCGTTGATAGCATATATGCATACAGCTTTATCGCAAAATTCAATAAGGAGAACCAAATATGGAGAACAGACTTCAGATATGAAAGCGATAACCGTCCGCGTGATGGCTATGCAGATGCGATCGTACAAGTAGACAATGGTTATCTTGTCGCTGCGCGTGGGTCACGAAAGCGTTCGGAGGTTATGATGCAACACTATGATGCTGATGGCCGTTTGTTACAGAGTTGGTTCGAATCTACAGGGAGTCTTTACAATCCACTAAAAATCATGCTTTTTCCGCAGAATGGGAAAGCAATCTTGGTTGCAAATGGATATGCCAGGGCTGATGATTTACAAAACTACGTTTCAATTTTGAAACCCATCCTGCTTGGGGATGAGTAATGGAATATGATTTGGGGAATCACGTTTAGCACGTGATTCCCCACTGATGTTTACTGCCCGTAAAATTGGATGGGGTGTCAATCAATCAAGTTGCATACTTCAAGGAGCTTGAGCTTAGTATTTACACCGGCAATCCCATCTACATACAGCGAGTAAGCATCTTGGAATGCTTCTACGGCACTTTCAGTACCACCACCGAATATTCCATCGATGCCGTTGGTATCATAGCCTTTACTGTCAAGGCAGATCTGGAGGTTCTTCACAGCTTGTCCCTCGAATCCGCGTTGCAACGAGCTATTGCTGAACATACCAATTCGCATGTTACTGTCAGTAATGTCAAAATGATGAAATGGGATATAGCCGGTATACGAACCGTATCTCGCAGATGCCCAATACATGCTGCTTTGGTCAAACTTCACTTGAATGTCAGTCGGATCCTGTAAATTCACGACTACGTATGCGCCACTCTCAGACTTACGAGAGTAGATGCAAGAGGCCGTGCCACCCAAATCACCAACAGTAGTTGCATCGACCCAACCAACATTCACTATGGTTGCCGCCGTCGCAGGCAGAGTGACAGCCATTACAGTGATGACAAACAAAGCCAGAGCCAGAACCTTCTTGATATTCTTCATTTTATTTATCTCCTTTCATTTTGGGTGCGCTTAATACACCTAAGCGCTGGTTAGGTTTGGGGTAAAGTGAAATACCATGGTTGTGAAAGTGCGATGTGCTTATGACGTGCAATGTATCCTTGCAGAACATCCATCCCTTTGAGGATGGCAGCGGCCAAGCTCGTCTACCCGGATCATTCACGCCGGATTTTTGCCCAATGGAACCACCTCCTTTCGCTCATTTCCTTTATTCCTGCCAGGCTTGATTTTCTCTCCCGGCTTGTTTATATTGTAGATGATATCTAGGCAAATGAAAATTGAAGAGTTCTAGAAGATATACGGAAATATCGGGCCACCGTCCAGAATGTAAGAAAAGCCACCCTATATTCGGGGTGGCCTGGCCGCTTACATAAGCCGCATCATTCGCCGGCCGGTGCCGGGGTGGTGTTACGCAAATCACCGAACAGGGCGAGCACGATATCCTTGTGCTCGTTCGAGAAATCGACAATCTTCTTGATCGCGCTGGCCTGATAATGCACAAGGGAACGTTCTGTCCGGCTAAACTCCTGTTTCCACCGTTCGGTAAATTCAAAGGCCACCCGCGGCCACTCCAATTCCTCAATCAAATGCTTCTGAATCACAAACCGCTCATCAGAGTTTAGAAGATTGAACCAGCTTTGAATGGCGGTGATCTTCATTTCCAGCAGCGTGAGGGCGTTTCGGATTTCCGGGTTTTCTCTTGCAGACAGCCAGCGCTCGTACAGCTCCGCCTCGGCCACAAAGCCGGTATACTTGCTAAGTACCGTTCGTACCAGTTCTTCCACTTCCATTCCTCCTTTTGTTTTTGGGTTGAAGGAAAAGAGGTGAGAAACAATCCGCTTTACACCTTTTATAAAGTGTGCTACACTGCATTTGTCCTTGTAGAACATCCATCCTTTTGAGGATGGCAGCGGCCAAGCTCGTTTTACAGGGACTTTTTTTGTATCTCACTGCTTTTTCCTTTTGATATGCGCTTGCCCGGGCAGCCCGCCATAGCACCTCCTCATTTTGCGCGCCGGGCTCATCTGTTGATATGTATATGATAAGTTTGATTTGTTTTTTTAGGAACGGCGGTTCCGCGACAAAGGGGTGACAGATCCACGTCAAAACACCGGCAATTTCGGTTCATTTTCATTTTCAATCAAATCGTCCAGTATATCGGCAAAGCTATCCTGCATAAAAGCATTGATTCTTTTTACCGCTTTTGCTTGCAGCCGCTGCAGCGTCCGTTCATCACACGGAATATCAATACTCTGCTGGCTGGACATTTGCGAGGCGATGCGTGACCAGGACAGGCCTTCGATCAAGTGCTTTTCGATCAGTGTTCGTTCATCGTCGGGAAGATATGATAGCCAATGGTGAATCAGCGCAAGCTTTCTCTTCAGGAAGGCATATCTTGCCGAGTGCTTTAACTGTTCAGAATCATTCAGCACATCTGAGCAATCCCGCATAATAGCGATTTCCGCTTCATACCGCCGCTGATTCTGAAATATGGATATGATTCTTTGCTCGTTTATCATTGCCTCTCCTTTCGCAAAATGCAGCCCGGTGCCGCAACATATATTTGATCATGCAGGCAAGTGCAAAAGCGACGATTAAGAAAAGCATGCCGTTCATTCCGTTGTGAAAACGATATTTGCTTTCCACTTTATACAGTGCGTGAAACATATAAAATGCACCACAAAATTGTAACATTTTACAGTTAAGGCAATTCATGTTGTAAAAAACCACTAAAATTCAATCTTATACGTATTACCTACACCTATGGTCCGCTTTTTATGCTATAATAGTCAAAAAAGGATCTCTTTCCCACAAAATATCAATGAAAGAATTTGGGAAATTGCGCAGCGTATGCCCATTCACGGCACCTTAATGCTTTAATGGCCGGTAAGAGTGGGTTTTTATTATACGCAAAGCAAATTGTGAGGGATAAATAGCTTATGGAAGAAATCGAAATGACAATGAACGAGCTTTTCATACGCAATCACGATGCGCTTAAGAGCTACTGTGTCCGCCTTATCCATTATGATCCGCGATATATGCCGCTTGTGGATGATTGCATTCAGGAGGCGTTTTTAAAAGCGTTCCACAATTTTGAAAGCATACGAAGCAGCCCGAATCCCTTTGGCTGGCTGGCGGTTTGCTGTCAGCACTACATTCGTTCAGAATTTAGAAAGCAGAAGCGGCGCAGCGAAATCATGGGTATTCCGGTAAGCCTTGAAACTTCCGAGGAAGCATCCGACCCCATGGACAGCGTGCTTCGCTGGCTCAACCGCATGGATGCAAAGGAGGTGCTCGATGCTATTACGGCACAGCTATCACCGGCTGAAAAGAAAGTCTTCCGCGACCATTTTGAGCTTGGCCACACCATGAACGAAACCGCGGAAAGATGCGATATGTCTGCCAATGCTGTTCGCTCTGCGGTTGAAAGGATCAAGAAAAAAGCGATAAAATCCAAAATTTCTGTCATTTTTTTCATTGGACAGTGTATTTTTCATTTTTCACGCACTGTTTAGGGTGGGGGAGGGAGACGCTATAAACATTAATCAGAGTAAAAGCGTGGCAAGAATTTTGGATCTCATCGAGTATGGGAGCCTTACGCTTGATGAAACGAAAAGGAGGCTTGAATCCATTGTTCAGCAAGAGATAGACCGTACAGACGGTCCTGCGGATATCCAGCTTGTCAACGCCTGCGAGGAATTGCTGCGGCTGCTGAACACGAACGGCATAATGGTCTATGACAGGCATATAGAATCCAACTGGGCGGTGGTCATGAAGCGGCAGAGAGTGCGCCATAGACGCAAATCTGTTACAAAGCATATCCTCCGCATAGCTATTTTTGCTGCTGCGGTGTTTGTGCTTGCCATTGTTGGCGACGGTATTTTCAACCGCGAATGGCTGAGCCACCGGTCTACGGACGACCAGCAGCAGTATGTGATTCAGGGACAAGCCGTTGATCCCGGTCTTGTTCCGGATGGCTCCGCCGGCCACGAAACCGAGCCGTCAGATTTGACAACGGCTGATTTGCAGGAGGCGATTGCATTCCTGGGTTTCCAGCCGGATATGCCGGCTTGGCTGCCGGTGGGGTGGGAAGCGAAGCATTTCTATGTATCGATAGGTGAGGGAAACAAGAGATTCAATGTATCCTATGTACCGAAAAGCGGGGAAAAAGGTACATTGCTTTATGAGACCAGAACCTTTTCAGATACCCAAAATGCTTATGCCTCGTTTGAGCAAAACACAGAAGGAGAGAGTTTGGATGTAGATGGTGAAGTAATTTACTTCATGCAGAATGATGAAAAACTGAGTTGTATCTGGCAGGAAGGCTTGATCATCTATACGCTGAGCGGCTCAGTAAGCTTGGATGAAATGAAAAACATCATAACATCGATAGGAGGAAGAAGTACGTCATGAAAAACAATGTGAGAAAACATCTGGTCCTGGTCTTCACCTCGGTTCTCCTGCTTATGACGGTCTCGTCGGCTTTGGCTATTGAAATAACCCCATACGCAGACCCTGTTTTTTATTCAACAACTATATCGTTGATGACGACCAAAAAAGTTGACTTCGATGCATCAACCTATGAAATCATGGATTCAATTTCCGTTACAGCATGTTCTTTGGAAAAGCATGTAAACAATGCCTGGACGGATGCGGGCAGTTTGACTCCTCCCAGCAAGGTCAACACAAATACCTTCGGCTATTCCGCCTCTATGGACTATTCAGCAAAAATCGGAACAGGCACCTACCGCATCAAAGCTACTTTCAATGCAGACGGCCATGAAGTTACCAGGTATTCGAACTCGCGCGCCTTCTAAATACAAACCATAAGCGGGCGCCGCTTCGCAAAATGTGAGGCGGCGCCCTTTCGCGTGCGGTATTACAGTAGCAAAAGATTTGAAGTTTATTTTTGGGAATTGATGAAGAATCTGCCTCGTATTCCCGTTTATTAGGTATATGAGAGGAGGAAGCATATGGAAAGAAGAGGCTTGCCGGGCATCGGCGCGAAACGGAATAATGACTGGCTCAAAGGTCTGCGGATACTCGGTATCGCCTTTATGCTGTGCCTTGTGGGAAGCGAAGCATTCGCCACATCTCTTGCGGTGGGCGCAGGATATATAAACGCAGGGGAACCGAAGGATATCTATGCCATGCCGGATTTCTCAAGCGATATCTTAAGCTCCCTTGCCGTTGGCGAACCCTGCGAGATTCTTTTCATGCAGGAGGATTGGCTGGAAATCGCCTATTACGATAGCACTCTGGGCAGACAAACGGGTTGGATCAAAAGCGATCATATCGAAAAAGCCCCGGCGGATTACCCCGGCGGGCCGCCCGAAGATTCGGCGCAACAGCCTGCGGACGTACGTATATCCGGTATGACAGCCGTTCAACCCAACAGGGATTTTGGAACCGCCATCGTTTCAACGCCCAACGGGCTTCGCTTGCATATGCGGCTGCTTCCCTGGGAAACGTCGGATTCGATGGGCCTTTACTATAATGGCGTGAAGGTCGTATGCCACAGTGATCCCGACGCCGAGTGGGTTACTGTAAGTGTTGAGGGACACCGGGGTTATATGAAGTCACAGTACCTGTACAAGGGAAATGATCCCGGTAGCGTCATATCCACTATTCCCTCCGCTTTGGTTGTAAACCCCAAGCCGACAAGCTGGCTGAACATGAGGGATGAACCGACAATGGCGGGACAGGTCGTCGGCCGGTTATACAATGGCGATAAGGTCAGCGTTTTGGGTGGCACGGAAGAATGGTGCCATGTGAAGACGGGAAACCTTGCCGGCTTTGTGATGGCCCAATATCTTAAGATCAATGGAAGCCAACCGGGACAGCCACAGAACGGATTGCGGCATTATTGGGCAAACCAGGACAGCGAAAATTACACAGCCGCGGCATCTTTGACGGAAACATCAGAAAATTCCTTTGATGCGAGAGTGGCGCTGCAATATAAATACATAGTCATCCATATTGTGGATGAATATCATTTGTATATCAATGATAAGATGGAGGGGAATATTCCCGCCTACTGGACCGACGAAAACCATTTGACCGTGCCGACAGATTTCCGGGTGAAGGTCATCTATCATCAGCCCATTGCTTCCGTTTATCTGGTACCTGTAATGGATAATGGCGAGGAACTTACAACAAATGCTATATATCTGAGCCTGACCGGGGGCGGCAATGACGGCAACCAGAACGATGGAGGCAAGGATAGCACGGGGTACGTATTATGCGAATCATTATCTGTCCGCGCATCTGCCTCAGGCACCGCAGCGGTAGTGCAGAAGCTTGGCTATGGGACGATTGTTCGTGTTTTGCAAAAAAGTGGGGCATGGTACAATATCGAATACAATGGGAAACGGGGCTGGATAGACGGAAGCTATGTACTGCTGGACCCCAAGTACTATACAACCGGCCGGCAAACGCCAGCTTACGCCTATGCAAGCCCTAACGCCAAGCGGGTTGGGCTGATCGATCCGGGCGTGAAGCTGGCGATTATTTCCGAGGTGGACGGCTATTATATTGTCAGCCTGCGGGGGGCATGCGCGTTTATAGCAAAATAGCATGGTGCGCGGCATAAAACAGATTGGCGATAACAGGGCGCCGCTTCGCAATGCTCGGAAACCTCTATCATTTCCGCATAGGGAACACTGGTGTCAAAGGTTGTTCCATCGGCATCACAGGAGAGCACTTCGCCGGTAACAGCATCCAATTGCACCCGGCCGCGGCCATACGTAGTTGGTTTTGAGCGGTCTTTGATCCAGAACGTGATGCGCCAGATGCTTAGGCCTTCTTCGTCGTCCAATAGGGACCGGCCAATGTTATATCCATTCTCCCAGCCATCCTGAAAGCCTTGCGCCTTCTTTACCGCCTGTACCGCCAGGGAGACTGCTTCCTCTTCGGTGATATCCGTATCTTCGGGCAGCCGGAACTTTGTATCGGCAATTGTCTGTGCCATGGGAAAAATCGAATAGCCCTGGGCCAGCATGCTTTCCACCATGCCCCGGATCTCCCTGGAAAAGTCCACTTTATCCTTTAATGGCCAGAAATGAAAATTGCCTTTTTCTGCCTCTGCTTGTTCCAGATAAGTTTTCAGGGGATCTTTCTTCTCTAACCTCCGTTTTATGAGATCGACGCTACCATGGCCAGCGCCCTTGCTTGTCAGCGTAACCGAATACTCCCCTTCCCCCTCGGGCCGCCAATAACGGCGGCGAAACGGCCGCAACGTTAACGGAAGGCACCGCCATGTATGTCCTTGCGGACTGCGGCGACTAGCTGCATGTGTGCATCCCGCGGGCGAAATAGGGTACTGGATGGATATCGAGGGCACGTACGGCTATCTGCGCGCCAAAGACGTTACGCAGGCCGCCACGCCCTTGCGGCTGAAATACGCCGGCGATTGATAAAACAGCGCACGCCATTTCCGGGCGCTTGTCAGCGGAACAGGGATGCTTCGGTTTGCTCCGTCCGCTCATATGCATCCACCAAATCGCCTGTGGCTGCGTTAACAATTACAAAGTACCCCATACTGTCACCGTTCAATGACCATGGTTTTGATAGCATCTGCCGCTGCGCCAAAGTTGTAAAGGAGGAGAAAAACATGTTCCAACGGGGGAAATGGCTATGGTGTCTTTTGTTGTGCCTGGGGTTGACGCTCATCACTTTTACTGCCTTTGCCGCAGGCACGGAGCAGACGTTAACGATTGATTGCGTTTGGGGGGAAGAATTTAACCTGGAGATATATAGGGACAATCATGGTGAAGATACGCTTGTTGGGTTTATTGCCAAGCGCGACGGCGGGAATTGCCCCAACTGGGTGTATATTTATAACAGCTTTCAGGAGAACCCACGTTATGCCTGGATTCAGGGAACGGCAAAAGAGGTGGGGGAATGGACCTTCAGGGCCGGCGTATTTGAAGTACCGCACATGTCCAAAAAAGAGATCAGGCTTGCTACATTCTATGTAACCCTGCGTGTCAAACCGACTGAAGGGGACGATACTACGTCACTTGGAACCGGCTATGTCCTGTGTGAATCGCTGTCCCTAAAGCAATTACCCTCCGCTTCATCGGATACGCTTTTGACCCTTTCATATGGCTCCACCTTCCAGGTTCATCAGGAGAAGGAAGGGTGGTATTACATTGATGATCAGGGAACGAAAGGATGGGTCAACACAAAATATGTGCTGTTGAATCCTTCGTACTATACCACCGGCAAGGAAACGCCGGCCTATGCCTATGGAGATCAAGAAGCCAAGCGCGTAGGGTTGATCGATCCGGGCGTAAAGCTGCCGGTGATTGCTGAGCTTGCCGACTATTATGTGGTTAGCCTGCGGGGCGCAAGCGCTTTTATTGCGAAGTAGCTGCAAAAGGATCGGAGGCTTGTTGGCTTCTATTATTCTTTGTTTTCTTTTATGGCGGCTGGGACCTGTGGATCTGATGTATAGTTTATCATTTTATACAACTGAAAAAAACTCGTTGCCGCATTTCGCTTGCGGATGACGGCGTGAAAGAGGAACTCGATCCATAGCCGGACCTGCATATGCAAACTTTATTTTCCATTAGTTGCTTGCATAATATTTTTTCATAAAATAAAGCTATTCACAAAATAGTCTATGAGGAGAAATGATATGAGTGATTTCGCAGCAACAGTGGATGCAAGACAATATGCGCCCAAGGATAAACATCCTACTATTTTAGGTACATTTGCAAGCCTTAAGCCCAAGGAGAAAATGGAGTTGATTAACGACCATGATCCTCGTCCTCTCTACTATCAGTTCAATGTAGAAATGCCTGACCAATTTGAGTGGGAGTACCTCGAAGAAGGTCCTGAAGTCTGGCGCGTTTCTATCGGCAAGAAGTAAATATATTGGCATGTACGTCACTCTTTGGCTGCCCGGTGGCCTCGGTGCTCTCCGCGCCGGCCTTACTCATTTACTCGCCGGAAGACATGACGATTTGAACCCCTAATGGACTTTGATCTAAAAACCGCATATCCCCGGCAAACATAAGTGTACCGTGGGAAGTTCTTCCGACACAATAGAATCTGTCAGCTTCGATTTGTATAATATCTGCAAAATCCCCCACATTACATGCATTAGAAGCATTGCTTCCTGTTGCGATTGCGGTTCCATCTTTGCGGATGCCAATAGTAAAGTATTCACCGGCCGCTATCTCTTTTATATCGGTCCATTCTGATACATCACATTCGCCGTATAAATTCTCACCGCTCGCTACGACTGTTCCATCGGCCTTAAGCCCCACAACATGTTGATTAGCACTGATCTTGACAATATTCTCCCAACTTTCGACATCTTCATGCTGATCCTTAAATAATCCAAATACATGAGCCTTCCCATCTTCTGTCAAACAAACCATGAAGTTGAACCCTCCTGCTATTTGCTTGACATTTTCCAGATGACTTGCATCATATATGTGATCTAGATTATTATATGCATCATATCGATCCGGTGTAAAATAAGACCCATCCTTACGTATGGCTGCCCAGGTATCGTTAAGAACCGAAGCGGTGGCGAGGTCTCTGAAATCTCCTTCTCCGTTTCTGAGCACAGAACGGCCCTTTGCCCAATATGTACCATCTTCAAAAAACACAAATGACGTATACCAGCCCGCATCTACATTGACTGCATTATATAGACCTTCCACACTGCATACATCAGAAAACAGCGATCCTCCAGCAATGACGGAACCATCGGATTTTAATGCGATGATATGTTTTTCAGCGATTCCCACGTCAATCAAGTCACAAAAGAGCGTATTTGGCAAGATCAATAGGTCACTGCGTATCCATCCCTGCATATTACGCTCATGATGAAAGGCATTTACGTGATACCATGTATAACCTTCTGCATCATCCGTTTGGTCATATACATATACGCAGCCACCGTTAGGAAGATAAGCAATCACTTTACCGGATACCGGTTCTTCCCGAAGCCTGACATTATCGCCAGCAATGCGCGCAAGACCGGTTTGCTTTGGACTATCAGCACTAGCCTGCGTAAACAGAGTAATGCTGATTAACAACAGCATTGCAATAAAAAGTCTGCTGGTACGATTGCATCTACAGATTTCTACATGTGAATACGGCCTCGTCATTTTTACTGCACCTCTCAAATCATAGATAAAACGAAACTGAAGTGCAAAATGTTTCCATATATCTGTGTGTTGCGACCACCATTTCGAAAGGACTCTATGCAGATCAGATTCCCGGGCCCTTGACTAAGCTTCACTCCATTGTTATAATAAATACGCTTATACAAACTTTCCCATATGTATGATGACCAGGCCGAAAGGCTTGGTTTTTCCATGGGTTGGCTTGGGGCCCCGATCCCGCCGGAAACGAGAGTGATCCCTTGAATTGGTTTTTGCTCAAACATCCGCTTGTGCGCACCCTGTCCGAACTGCGCGGCAACACCCGGGCCTGCGTTTTCACCGAGCCCATGTGGGGCTTGTCTATGAACCTTTGCCTTCCCTACGCGTCGGTGTTCATGCTTTCTTTTGGCATGAGCGATGTGCAGGTGGGGCTGGTGGCGTCCATCTATATGTTCTCACAGACGGTCTTTGCCTTCCTTTCCGGCGCTATCGTCGACAGATTCGGACGCAGGTTCAGTACCATGCTCTTTGACTTCCTGGCCTGGAGTGTGCCTTGCCTTATCTGGGCTTCCAGCCAAGGTTTCTGGTTCTTTGCCGTGGCGGCGCTTTTCAACGGCATGATGAAGATCACCACCGTGTCCTGGGACTGCCTTTTGGTGGAGGATGCCCCCAGGGACAAGATCACCCATATCTATTCCTGGGTCATCATTGCCGGGAACCTGTCTGCACTCTTTGCCCCCATCTCGTCCATACTGGTGGCGAAGCTGACGCTGATCCCCGCCATACGGGTGCTTTATATCAACGCCTTTGTGGTGATGACACTGAAGCTTATCCTGCTCTACAGGTTTTCCACCGAGACGGCCATCGGGCGCATCCGCCGTGAGGCAGTCAAAGGTAAAACCTTACCCCAAATGCTGGGCAGTTATAAAGGCGCTGTGAGCCGGATCATAACTTCCCCAGGTACTATCTTTGCCATCATTATAAGCGTTCTGGTGGAGATTGCCGGCATGATTGGCATGACCTTCTGGCAGATTATAGCCTCCCGGCGCATCGGTATTCCCGATCCCATGCTACCCATCTTCCCCATGGTTAAGAGCGTTATGTCCATCCTGCTTTTCTTTACGGTGCTGTCACGTATCAAGCAGTCCAACCTCAAATGGCCCCTGTACGGCGGTTTTTTGAGTGCGATTGCCGGCGCCCTGCTTCTAATTTGCGTGCCTGGAACCGGACCGCTCGGCTATGTCCTCCTGTGCGCGTCCCTGGCCTTCGAGTCCCTTGGTTCCGCCACCCTGGCTACGCTTCGCGAATCCCTGGTGGCCATCCACGTCAATCCGGAGGACCGCTCACGGATCATGGCGCTCCTGCAAACCACGGTGATGCTGGTCAGCGTCCCCTTCGGGTACATCGGCGGCCTTTTGAGCGACATGGACAGGGCACTGCCCTTTGTGTTGAACATCGGCCTGCTGTCCCTGGGGATGCTTGCGGCGGTCCTGTTTTTCCGCGGTGGAAACACCCGTCAGGCGCGATAAGCTATGTGAACTGATAGGTCGTAGTGTTAAGGCCGGAATATACATGATATATTGAAACCTACTCACAAGAAGTAGAGGGTTAGCAGATTTTCATTAAAAATAGTGAAAAATGTTCGTCTATCTCCCTGTGTTTTAAAGGCATAACATAATAGGATGTAGAATCAATATTTAGAGTACTTCGAGGCCTTCCCTAGTTGAGGTGACGATGATGAGGAAACCAAAAGCTTTTGGTTATTGGATTTTTTCGTTCGTGAAGAAAAACGCGTGGTTTCTTTTGTTATTAATTGGTAGCAGCCTATACGTTTTCCATCATCGGTCAAGTATTACGCAATTTGAGAAATTTAATGTCGAAAACCTGATTTTTGTCATATGGCTGCTCTTGTTACTTTTACCCTTATTTTCAGAAATGGAAAAATTGCGGATATATTGGAGGAAAAGCTTCGTTTCCTCAAATTCTTGAGCACCTAACAAGAAACGAATATCTAAATAATATGATTATCGAAAACCTAAAACAAGTTGATATAAGCCCCATCCCTTTAGGGGAGGCACTCTGATTTATTGAATGTTGGGTCGTAGAATAAAAGATTGAAGTGGAAAAAACTGGCGCCATGGATAGGTTGGAGGATCAATCAACTATGAAAAGAAGAGTAGCGGCCGCAGTCATTCTGCTTATGTTACTAGCCATTTCTTGTGTTGCGCTGGCAGAGAACTTGTTTTCATCTGAACCTGATGTGATTGAGGCGAAAGCGCAATCTGTATTGATGCTGGAGGTTTACGATGCAGCCGGCGAGCTCATCGCGACAGGCAGTGGGTTTTTGATGTTTGACAACATGACTCTTGTGACGAATTATCATGTGATCGAAAATGCTGACACGATTATTGCAGACAGCGATGATGGATATCAGTATTTTGTGACTAAGATACTGATTGCCAGTGAGGAAAAAGACATTGCTATTCTTCAATTCATGTCGCCTACGGTTATGCAACCGCTGGCATACTGTGAAGACCCGCTTAAGCGTGGTGAAACTGTTGTTGCCATCGGAAGCCCGATCGGTCTCAAAAACACGGTTTCTATGGGTAATATCAGTGCGGTTTATACTCAAGATGATCTGCAGCAGATACAGTTTACGGCAGCAATTTCTCATGGTAGTAGCGGGGGTGCGCTGTTCAACGATAAGGGCGAAGTCATCGGTATCACCAGTGGGTCTTATGAGGATGGACAGAACCTGAATATTGCGATTAACATTGCCGAAGCTGTGGACTTGTATGATAAATGGGATGGACGGAAATACGACATGCCAGACTATAAAAAGGCACAGTATCATGCACCTACTCCTGTGCCGACACCTACATCGTCACCAACTCCAAGACCTACAAGTATACCCACGCCGGTGCCAACACCCACACCGACGCCAACACCTACACCGACACCGACACCGACGCCCACACCAACGCCGACACCCACACCAACACCAACCCCCGCACCGACACCTACGATTACGCCACAGGTAGTCAATTATGGTGCGGCAGCAAGTTTTTCCATCGATCTTGGTCTGAGTGAGATACAGCTTTTTACAAAAGAGAATATACAAGTAGCACCATCCATCGTTGGTATGAATGATGAAGCACCGAAAAAGATGACCTATATATGGACGTCTTCTGATGAATCAATCGCAAAAGTCAGTAAGAATGGTACGATAACTGGTGTTTCTTGGGGTGATGCCATCGTTACTTGCAGTTCTGTAACTGATGAGTCGGTATATTCGTTGTTGTTTGTTCATGTTGTGGTGCCTGTTGAGAAAATCACCATAGAAGACATGACAGTCATGCTGCTTTTGAATGCGAAGAATGCGGGATTGGATGGCATCGGCTTGCTGGCACACATAGTGCCTGCAAATGCGCGTTATCAGGGCCTGAAGTGGACGTCCAGTAATCCCAAGGTGGCCACTGTAGATGAGTCCGGATACGTACAGGCTATTGCAACAGGCACAGCTACAATCACGGCTACTTCCACAGAAGAAGGAACGATGCAGCCTAAGAAGGCGACATGCAAAGTTAAGGTCGCAAATGCAGTGGAAGAAATTAGCGACGAAGACAGGGAGCGTACACTATTTTGTGGTAAGAAAACCACACTTTCACCAGTGGTCGGCCCAAAGCATGCAGGGAATAAAAAGCTGACTTGGTCTTCGACAAATGATGAGATTGCCACTGTAAACGCTTCAGGCATTGTTACTGCAGTTGCTCCAGGTAGCTGCACGATTGTGTGCTTGGCGGCTGATGGAGGTGGCTTGTCGTATGAATATTCGTTGACTGTTATCCAGCCGGTGACAAAAATTTCGACGATGATAAGTACTATTGTCACAAGCGTAGGTAAGGAAAATATGTTGAACTATATCGTGATCATTGAGCCGTCAAATTCCACGAACAACAGAATTGCCTGGACGTCTTCGGACACGAGCATTGCTACTGTCTCCGATGGCGGCATTTTGACGGCGAAGAAGGCAGGAAAGTGTAAAATTACGGCAACAACCAAAGACGGCACGAATAAGAGTGTAACGATATCCTTAACTGTTCGGCCCAAAGACGGTACATCATCTTTGTTTATTAAAAATGAAGCATATGCTGAGTGGACGTATCGCAGCAAGGATCGGATCAGCATCCACTTCCAGGTAACAAACATGGAAACGGGAAAGAATGTGGAAGCCTTTGAACTCTATCTGTATGCTGAAGATACCTGGGGAAAGAGAATCTATGGATCCGACCAAATTTATTACTGGACGACAACGAAGAAGGTGGGTGGAGGAAAAACAGTGTATTCAGACTATATTACAATCCCGGACTATAGTAAGATCAGTACGGTTTATTGCGGTATCCACAAGGTCAAGTATGCGGACGGGACATCTGTAATAATCAGTAATGTCGATTATTCCTCATGGGACATATACTGAGTTGCAATGGTCGATCAAAGCACAGAAAATGGGGAGGTATTTGTACTCATGAAAAGTTTCTCATTCTGATCTTATCTATGCTTCTATTTGTAACATCGGCGTTCGCTGAAAATGTTGATCTAACATCAGTGAGCTTAGACGAATTACAGGCATTGCAGGGGAGAATTGAGGCTGAAATTAAGTCCAGGGATGCCGATGAGCAACCCCGTTGGTTTGATATGAGAATCGGTAGTTTGTTGCCGAAGCCTCTATAAGATACGGGTTCGGAATACTCACTTGGTAGTTTTTTCATTAATACTGATTCGTCTTTTATGGCAACAATAGAGGACATTTTCGAAAAAGGCTTCAACAACTATATCAAATCCTGTATGGCCAGTGGGTTTACCATCGACAGCAAAAAGGATGCTATACATGGGAAACCTAAATGAAGATGGATATTATGTGAATCTTATATACTTTGGAACTGCTGGTTTTGCTTTGGCCGTATAGTAGCGAATAGAGGCGGGCTTGTCAAGGGCACCGCTTGCGGCGTTCATTTTACCCTCGATTTCTTGGCTGTTACTTTCTATAACAAGGCAAAATGGGCACTCTCAATTATTGATTTCATTTGACATAAGCAAAATGGGTGTCCGGCGGGGTCAAGCATAACTCTCCAATTATCAGCAAATTGTTCATCTGCGATTGTTGCTCCACAATGGACTGCATATTGAACTGCTTTTCCTAAATCAATAACTGCAAAGTCTATATACGCCATTTGCTGTTTAGTTTCAGGCTCTTCCGGCCACACGGGTGGTTTATACTCAGGATTTCGTTGAAACAATATAGAAGGATATGTTCCCTGGTTCGTTCCCGGAGCATATACGCACGCCCATTCTTCATCGATAAACACTATGTCCCACTTGAGCAACGCTGCATAGAATTTTGCTAATTCATGCGGATCTTTGCTATCCACCGTAAATGAGTACATTTTGATTTTCAGTTCATCATCCATAACGCGAACACATCCTAATATAGATTTCGTTTATTTGTAGATTTATTATACGCACTTCTCTGGAGCACATCGTTCATATCCCATTCAAGAGGACGATATTTGTGCTTACCCCTTCTTATACAGATCCTTCCAATCGCCCGCTGCGCCCAATGCGACAGGGTTCACCGAAAAGTACGGCCCTTTGCCTATCCATATGACGGGCGCGATGCCCTTCAGCCGTTCTTCCGCGCTCTTTGTTTCATCCGTCAGTTCCCGTGCAACGAGCACATTTCGCATCTTGCAGAGAAATACCTCGTTGCCTTCCAGTGGTATCGATCGGTCAACCTCCAGCTCGAATACCCAGGGGCTGTCCTTGAGCACCGGCACCGGCAATACTAAGCCGCGCTCAATCTCTATTGGGATATCCATCTTCCAAGGAGTAGTATACCCTGCGTTGTTCCCCAAATAGTCCGCCAGTGGCAGCAAAGGTTCCGTCACCAGATTCGCGGAGAAGACTTTGTTGGCGCGTATCCGGTCAATGGTCAGCTTGCTGCCGCCGATGCTGGCCATGACGCCCATCTGAGAATCCCAACAATAGCTGAACCAAGTAAACATGCCGAAATTGGGAGTTCCGTCATCTTTGTACGTTCCATACAGAAATAACGCCTGTGGACAAAACGAATTCGCCGGACCAATTGATACCTTTTCCATCGCTCACGCATCCTCGCTTTCAAGATTCGCTATAATCTTTCTCAATTGATTTTCGAAGTCTGTAATCTGCGCTTCAGTAAATCCTCTATAAAAAATCTCGCTCATCTGATCGGAGATCCAATCGTACTTTTCGCGGTACGCTCTGGCCTTTTCGGTTACAGATATATATATATGCCGGCGGTTCTTCTTGTCTGGTATGCGTTCAATCAAACCGCCGGCTTCCATGCGGTCGAGCATACTGGTAAGCGTTGATTTGGCCAACGAGGTCAATCGGCCGATTCCCGAGATCGTCAGCGTTCCGTGCTCCCATAGCACGTAGAGTATCCGCCCCTGCGCGCCATTGAAGACATCCACACCGCTCTTCTTGAGCAGCTTTTCCCCGACGCGCGAGTTCAGGTGCCGAATCTGAGACATCAGGAAACCACCGTATGTTTTCATCACGTCCATCACCTATATAGGACAGTACTATATAAAACTCAAGTTGTCAATGGCCAGGCGTTTCCTCATCTTGAATACTCATGCCCTAAATGGTATGATTATACCCGCTTCGCACTGCGAAAGAGGATCAAAAAAAGTCGTGGCCGCCAGGAAAGGCGGCCCGGAGACAAAGGACGAATCGATTTGCAGCACAAACGGAACGCAAACTATGACCTGACTACTGACGGTATCCTGAAAAAGCTTTTCGTTATTGCACTGCCCGTGATGGGCACCCAATTGATCCAGATGTCTTATAACCTCACCGATATGTTCTGGCTGGGCAGGCTGCCAAGCGGTACGGTGGCGGTGGCAGCCTCGGGAACATGCGGCCTGTTCCTGTGGCTGAGCATGTCTCTTTTGATGATGGGGCGCATGGGCGCGGAGATCGGCGTGAGCCAGAGCCTGGGCCGGGGTGACGCGGCGGCCGCCAGAGGCTATGGCGAAAACGCCTTCATGCTCTCCGCCGTGCTTGGCGTGTTGTTCGGGCTGGCGTTATTTTTCCTGCGAAGCCCCTTGATCGGTTTTTTTGCCATACAGGAAGCCGAGGTGGTTTCCTCGGCTGAAGGCTATTTGGCCATCGTGTCCATAGGCATCCCGTTCAGCTTCATGACCGCGGCCATGGTGGGGTGTTTCAACGGTTCGGGCAATTCCAGGGTGCCGTTTTTCGTAAACGCCGCCGGCCTCATCATCAACATGGCGTTGGACCCGCTGTTCATATTTGGTTTTGACATGGGCGTTGCCGGCGCCGCCGTCGCCACGGTGATCGCCCAGGGCGTGTCGTTCCTGTTGATGGCGCTGGCGGTACGCCGCTCCACTTCCCGCCCGTTTGGGAGCTTTCGGTTTTTTACAAAGCCCGGCGCACAGATTTTAAAGCAGATATTCCGCTGGAGCGCACCCATCAGCGCGGAAAGCGCATTTTTCACCATCATGACCATGATCTCTACCAGCATGGTCTCGCCCTTCGGGCAAGACGCCCTGGCGGTGGGGCGCATCGGCTCTCAAATCGAGTCGATGACCTGGCTCATCGGCGGCGGATACGGTTCCGCGCTGGTGGCGTTCATGGGCCAAAATTGCGGCGCGGGCCTCTGGTCGCGGATACGGCGCGGGTTCAAGCTTTCCCTTTGGGCCATGGGCACATGGGGCATCCTGGTAACGCTGCTTTTGTGGTTCCTGGGCGGCGATTTGTTTCGGTTTTTCCTGCCTGACCCCGGTGTACAGCAGCTTGGGATCGTGTACCTGCGGATCCTGGCCTTCTGCCAGATCCCTCAATGCCTGGAGGCGGTGTCGGGTGGGACCTTCAAGGGGATCGGCCGAACGCTTCCCCCTTCCATTGTAAGCGTGGCGACCAATGTGCTTAGGGTGCTGCTGGCATGGGTGTTCGTGAACATCTGGGGCGTTCTGGGCGTATGGGGCGCTATCAGCCTTACATCGCTGCTGCGCGGCCTTTCTTCCATGGTATGGTACCTGTTAAGCGCCCGCAGACAGCCGCGGACGGCTGAGGCCCGGATAATCTAAATCTCTTGGACAATTGCGAGGGCAATTTTACAAGTGCCGCTCTTCCAGTATGCGGATTTTCCGCAGCAACAATATTCGCTGCAAAATCAGCAAGAAGGCCAGCACTCCTAAGGCGGTATAGGGGATCCACAAAGGATATGGCTTTTCATCCTGTTTTTTCTCCTGCGATCCATAAACCTGCACCACTTTTTCCTCTATGACGGTATTCAGCGGCAGCTTTATTTCGTGGGCTTCCCCGTAGGCATCCTCATAGGAAATGGTAAGCGTTCCGCTCACCTCGCCCAGCGTGCCGCCGTCCACGCGGAAGTTGGTGGACGCAGCCTTGCTTTCCCCAGGCAGAATGGTCCCGGCCAGCACGCTGCCGCCGTTTGACAGTCCCGGTACGTTAAAAGTCAGCAAGACGTTGCTCAGCGTACTCTTGCCCATATTCATCAGCGTCATGGAGAAGGAAGGCACATCCCCTTGCGTTACACGCACAGGAAGCACCGCCTCAGTATATGCAAGATGCACGGGCTGCCGGATGTCCACGGTATATTTGACGGTTGAATTTGCCGCCTTCCCGCCGGCGTAGGTATAGTTGACCGCAATCTCCACGGGATGAAGCTGGGCGGCGGCCTTTTGGGCGACCTGTACCGGAATGGCGCATTCAACGCTTTCCCCGGCGGAAAGCTGCCCGACGCGCACCGTATCCACATTCAGGGGCAGCACATCCCCCGACGCATCCAGGAGCCTGACCGTCATGTTCTTCATGGTGCGGGTGGCGCTGGTGTTGCGCACCGTCAGGCGAAGCTCGCCCGTTTCCCCGGCATTCAGGTATTTGCCGCCCGCCTCAAACGCGGTGATCTCCGCCTGGGGCGCTTCGGTATCCTCTCGTCCGCCGGCCACAACGGCTTCCAGGTCAAATGCCTGCGAAATATTGTTCCCTTGACCGTCGAGACCGGAAACGGTGATGACAAGCGGGTATTCACCGTTTAGCCGGGAAGGGTACAGCTCCAGTTTGAATGTCACAAGATACGCGCTTGCCTTGTCCTGTTTAAATGTATATTCCTTTTGCGAAAATTGCTTTTCAAGCCCCTGCAGCTTAAATGGCGCGCTTTTTGAGTTCTTGGGTGCAAGGGTGGCGGTGATGTCCCCTTGCGCCACATCCGACAAAAGCGGCAGGACGATGGTCATGGTGTTTCCGGAGGTGGCCGGCGTATACCCCTGCCCCCAGGGACGGTCCATACCGGTATAGGTATGAACGGTGTCTATCGCAAACGGCTGCTCCGCCGCCAGCGCAAAAAAGCAGGGAATGAATAGGAGACATAGACAAAGTACCAGTCTGCGCATCGAAATGACCCTCCATTTCTTACAGCTCCCTAATATTGTCAATAATGCTGGACCGCACGATCCCTCGGACGCGCGCCCGGAGGTTGATCCCGCAAAAGAGTAGGATCATCAGCACATACAGCGCCATAACCCCGGCCAGCGGCAGAACCATTCCCTCGGGAAGGATTCCTTCGTATGCCTGGTATGCAAGGATAGCGCCACTGATAAGCAGCCCCGCCGCCAGGCCCCACGACAGCATGATCCCCACCTGGTTTAGGTAGGAGGATATGATCACCCGAAGCGGCGCGCCCACCGCCCGCAGCGTGCCAATGGCCCGCTTGTCGGAGCGGATGCGCCCGGTGACGGCATTGTTGACCATGCTGACGCAGATGGCAAAGAACAGGATCAGCACCGCGAGAAGACTGGCGGTCAGCATCATTTGCCATTGCAGCCTGCTCCGCGCGGTCGCGAAGGCGGAATAAAAACGCAAATCTTCCCCGCGGTTTGCGATATCCGACAGCACGGTTTCCATGTATGATTCCGTTTGCTCATCCGGGGTGCCCGTAAGCTTTACCGACAGGCTTTTGTACCCGCTGGTTTCAAAGCCCAGCGCGTCAAGCCCCGCCACGGTGGTGATCAATGTTCCTCTTCCTGCGTAGATGTGGGCCGCTACATACCGCGGCATCTCATCCGAGAGCACCGCGCCGATGCGCACAGCGCTGTCTTCGCGGCGGATGGCTGCGTAATCGAATCCGTCCTCATCCTCCCGGCCGGTATAGCCGCCTTCCGTATAGAGCCTGCACAGTGTAAGTGTATCTCCGGGATGGAACATGTCATTTACAAGCATCTTGTCGTAGCGTTCGTCCTTTTCAAGTTTCGAGCCGTATCCTTCCCCGACTATATTCCCATTGGCATCCCTATTGAATTGTACGTATATTTGGTCCGGCGCTATGATCAATACCTCACGGCCTTCATTGAGCGCCTGGATGTCGATCTCCCCCGAAAGCACATAGGGCTTGAGCAGGGCGACCATCTCCGGGAACCAGGCGTACATCCATGTTTTGACCATTTTCGCATCGATATCGAACTGTTTTTTAAGCGACTGGTATTGCCTGCGTTGAATCTCCCGCCAGGAAATCTGATCTTCGCCCGGTGGCGCGTCGTCCAGCAGATAAGCGTAGTCGCTTCGAGGAAGACTCTGGCCTGTCAGGTATTCGCTTACGCTGTCCAGCAGCAAATGAACTTTAACGGACTTGGCGGCCTGTATGCTCTGGGCCAGCGGCACCGCCGCCGCCTCCGTTAGGTCGCTCTCTGTCAAAAGCGGGCGGAGCGCGTTTTCTTCCACGAAACCGTCTAATTCCCCAAAGGTGTCAATCAGGAAATCATACCCGTCGTCTGCTCCGTTTGCGAGCGTATTCCATACCGCGCTAAATCCCAGCGTCAAAATAATCAGGCTCAGGGCGGCCACTGCCCAAACGCCCGTCTGCTTCGCGCGGTACAGCCGCATGTGCCGCCGGGCCAGCAGGCTGGGTGGCCAGAAAGCCTGCTTTAAATGGATATGCATCCGCTTTTTCGCCCGCAGCAGCGACGTTTCGCGAATGGCCTGCATGGGTGAAACCTGGGATGCCTTCAGGAGCGGTACGAACGCGGCGGCCATCACAAAGACAATGGAAAGCAATAATTCCAAGGGCCAAAACCACGATGCCGCGAAATAGAGAAGCCCGCCGCCAAGGGCTTTGGTCAGCCCCCATACGGCAAGGTGCGACAGCGCGATGGCGGCCGGCGCTACGGTAAGGGCGATGACAAGCGCCTCCCGGCCAAAGATGCGGCGGATCTGCCTGCGGGTTGCGCCAACGGCCCGGAGCATGCCGATCTGGGCGCGACGCTCGGACAGCATCATGGAGAACGCGCCGGCGATCCCCATGCATGCCACCCCAACTAGCACGATCCCTAGCATGATCAACATGACTGCCAGCATGCCGCTGTCGGATTCCGTGAATAATTGAAAGCCAAAGTCATCTACCCAATAGCGATGCAACGTATCTTCCGCATACTTTGTAAACACCACGTTTGTATGAAGCGGCGCAAGCTGCAAAAGGCGGTGTACGAAGGGTCGCCCGCCCGCCTCCACCTGTTCACTGCGGGAAACCACCGCGCCGGGATACTCAAGGTAATGATCTTCGCTGAACCGCCAGCCATGCACCTGCTGGTATGCGGTCTGCTCCGAAAGGATGCCCACCAGCGTATATGTCTTCGTGATTGTGTCGGGCAAAAAGCCGTTCCCGTCCGGCACCTTTATGGGCAGGGTCAACGCATCGCCCAATTTGGCATCCGTCCGCAGCCGCTGGAGCTTTGAGCGCTCCATTGCGATTTCTCCCACAGCCTCGGGCATGCGGCCTTCCACGCATTGCCGGTACGCCAGCGCCTCCCCCGTCTCATCATAATAAGCGATGGGGGTTTCCCCGCCCTCCGTCTCGCCAATAATGAAAACATTGCCGATGTTTTGCACATATCCGCTTTCCATTAGCGTTTCGGGCGAAACATCCTCCGCATCCAGCATAACGGCGTCCTGCCTGCCCACCTGGCGGAAATAGCGCTCCTGATAGGTATGATGGATGCTCTGCCCCATGAGCAGCATGGAGGATGTAAAGAAGATCGCCAGCACGATGCCGGTGACCAGCGTTACGTATTGCCGTTTCCTCATGCGTATGCTGCCCAGGGCCAGGGCATTGTAGGTGGGCGCCTTTTTCATGGCTGCGCCCCCCGCCCGCTGTCTGATATGACGGCGCCGTCCGAGAGCGAAAGGATGCGGCCGGCCTGCTCGGCAATGGCAAGGTCGTGGGTCACCAGAATCAGCGTTACGCCCAGCTCCTGGCCCACGTAGCGCAATAGGGAGAGTACCTCCCGGCCGGACTTCCCGTCCAGGTTCCCGGTGGGCTCGTCGGCAAACAGCACGGCAGGCTTGTTGGCAAGGGCCCGGGCGATGGAGATCCGCTGCTGCTGCCCGCCCGACAGCGCGCCGGGCAGGTGGCTTGTCCTGTCCCCGATCTCCAGCATATCGATGAGCTTGTCAATATACTTTTGATCCGGCTTCTTTTTGTCCAGCATGACAGGAAGCAGTATATTCTCGTAACCGGTCAGCTCTTTCACCAGATTATAGGATTGGAACACAAAGCCGAATCTCCGCCGCCTAAGCACCGAAAGCTGGTTGTCGTTGTAGGCGAAAAGATCGGCATCCTGAAAGAAAACCTTGCCGGAGGAGGGATACTCCAGACCTCCCAGCATATGAAGCAGCGTAGATTTTCCCGATCCGCTGGGACCGGTGACCGCCACGAACTCGCCTTTTTCAAAGGATAGGCTGGTATCCCGCACCGCGTGGACCGCCGTCTCCCCCGAGGCAAAGGTCTTGCACAGCGCCTCACACCGCATGATTTCCATGGCCGCATCCCCCCCTTACGGATCCATTGTACCGCCGAAAGCTTGCGGTCAAGTGACCGCCGCCTTACGTTTTCTTAAGGCGGCGATGCAAAAGCGGCAGGCGGAACGGACACATCAGCTTATACTATTGCACCGGCTCTTACAGCTCCCGGATGTTGTCAATAATGCTGGACCGCACGATCCCACGGATGCGCGCGCGGAGGTTAATGCCGCAAAAGAGCAGGATCATCAGCACATACAGCGCCATAACTCCGGCCAGCGGCAGAACCATTCCCTCGGGAAGGATCTCTTCGTATGCCTGGTATGCAAGGATGGCGCCGCTGATAAGCACCCCCGCCGCCAGGCCCCACGACAGCATGATCACCACTTGATTGAGGTAAGAGGATATGATCACCCGAAGCGGCGCGCCCACCGCCCGCAGTGTGCCAATGGCCCGTTTGTCGGAGCGGATGCGCCCGGTGACGGCATTGTTGACCATGCTGACGCAGAGGGCGAAGAACAGGATCAACACCGCGAGATTGCTTACGATCATCATCATTTGCCATTGAAGCCTTTCCCGCGCGGACGCGAAGGCTGAGTAAAACCGCAAGTCTTCCGCGCGGTTTGCGATGTCCGACAGTACGGTTTCCAGGTATGCTTCCGTTTGCTCATCCGGAACATCCGTAAGCTTTACCGACAGGCTCTTGTACCCGCTGGTTTCAAAGCCCATGGCGTCAAGCCCCGCCAAGGTGGTGATCAATGATCCTCTTCCGGCGTCGATGTGGGCCGCCAGATGCCGCGGCATCTCATCCGACAGCACCGCGCCGATGTGCACGGTTTTGTCCATGCGCCGGATGGCGTCATAATCGTATCCGTTCTCATCCTCCCGGCCGGTTTCTCCGCCCTCCATGTACAGCCTGCACAGGGCAAGCGTATCTCCGGGGTGGAACATGTCATTTACAAGCACCTTGTCATAGCGCTTACCCTTTTCAGGTTTCGAGCCGTATCCTCCCCCGATTACATTCCCATTGGCATCCCTGTCGAATTGTACGTACATTTTGTCCGGCGCAACGATCAATACCTCACGGCCTGTATTGAGCGCCTCGATGTCGATCGCCCCCGAAAGCACATAGGGCTCGAGCTGCCCGGCCATTTCCGGGGACAAGGCCGACATCTGCTTGGAAACCATTTCCGCATCAATATTCTGGCGCTTTTTAAACGCCTGGTACCGCCTGCGTTCATCCCCCCACCAGGGTTCCCAGTCCCCGCCCGATTGCGTTTCATCCGTTAAATATCCATATTCGAACGCAGGAACGTCGTGACCCGTCAGGTATTCGCTTACGCTTTTCAGCAGCAAATTGACCATAACAGACTTGGAGGCCTGTATACTCCCAACCAGCGGCAGCGCCGCCGCCTCCATTAGGTCTCCCTCCGTCAGCAGCGGCCGGAGCGCACTTTCTTCCACAAAACCGTCTGCTTGACTATAGGTGGTTTCAATCAGGAAATCATATCCGTCGTCTATTCTGTTTGCGAATATATTCCATACCGCGCTGAACCCCAGCGTCAAAACGATCAGGCTCAGGGCGGCCACCGCCCAAACGCCCGTCTGCTTCGCCCGGTACAGCCGCATGTGCCGCTGGGCCAGCAGGCTGGGCGGCCAGAAGGCTTCTCTTGCCCGTACACGCATTCGCTTTTTCGCCCGCAGCAGCGACGTTTCGCGAATGGCCTGCATGGGTGAAACCCGGGACGCCTCCAAGAGCGGTAGGAATGCGGCGGCCATCACAAAGGCAATGGAAAGCAGTAATTCCAGGGGCAAAAACCATGATACCGCGAAATAGAAAAGCCCAAGGGCTTTGGTCAGCCCCCACACGGCAAGGTGCGACAGCGCGATGGCGGCCGGTGCCATGATAAGGGCGATGACAAGCGCCTCCCGGCCAAAGATGCGGCGGATCTGCCTGCGGGTTGCGCCAACGGCCCTGAGCATGCCGATCTGGGCGCGGCGCTCGGACAGCATCATGGAGAACGAACCGGCGATCCCCATGCATGCCACACCCACCAGCACGATCCCCAGCATGACCACCATGATTGCCGTCATGCTGATGTTGGAATCGGAACCGTAAAACAATTGGAAGCCGTAGTAATCCACCCAGTAGCGATGCTCCCCATTTCCTACGATCTCCGCAGTCGCCGGGTTTATATAAAGCGGCGAAAGCTGCACAAGGCGGTGGATGACTGGCCGCCCGCCCGGCTCCACCTGTTCCCCGCGGGATACCACCGCGCCGGGATACCTAAGGTAATTGTTTTGGTTGAACTGCCATCTATCCTCCTGATACGCGGTCTGCTCCGCAAGGATGCCCACCAGCGTATATGCTTTCGTGACCGCGTCGGGCAAAAAGCCGTTTCCGTCGGGCACCTTTATGGAAAGGGTCAATGTACCGCCCAATGGAACATCCGCCCGCAGCCGCTGGAGCTTTGAGCGCTCCACCGCGATCTCTCCCACGGCCTCGGGCATGCGCCCTTGTACGCATTGCCGGTACGCCAGTTCCTCACCCTTCTCATCGTAATAGGCGATGGCGGTTTCCCCGCCCTCCGTTACGCCGATGATGAAGATATTGCCGACGCTTTGCACATATCCGCTTTCAAAATGCATTTCGGGCGGAACATCCTCCGCGTCCAGCATAACGGCGTCCTGCCGGCCCACTTGTCTGAAATAGCGCTCCTGATACGTATAATAAATGCTCTGTCCCATGAGCAGCATGAAGGATGTAAAGAAGATCGCCAGCACGATGCCGGTCACCAGCGTTACGTATTGCCGTTTCCTCATGCGTATGCTGCCCAGGGCAAGGGAATTGTAGGTGGGCGCCTTTTTCATGGCTGCACCCGGGGCAAAGGTCTTTAACAGCGCCTTACGCCGCATGATCTTCATGCCGCTCCCCCCCTTACAGTTCCCTGATATTGTCGATGATGCTGTACCGCACGATCCCACGGATGCGCGCGCGGAGGTTGACCCCGCAAAAGAGCAGGATCATCAGCACATACAGCGCCATAACCCCGATAAGCGGCAGAACCATTCCCTCGGGAAGGAATCCTTCGTATGCCTGGTATGCAAGGATAGCGCCGCTGATAAGCACCCCCGCCGCCAGGCCCCACGACAGCATGATCCCCACCTGGTTTAGGTAGGAGGATATGATCACCCGAAGCGGTGCGCCCACCGCCCGCAGCGTGCCGATGGCCCGCTTGTCGGAACGGATGCGCCCGGTGACGGCATTGTTGACCATACTGACACAAGTGGCAAAAAACAGGATCAGCACCGCGAAAAGGCTGACGGTCATCGTTATTTGCGACTGAAGTCTTTCCCGCCTGGACGCGAAGGCTGAATAAAAGTCCATATCTTCCGCGCGGCTTGCGATATCTGACAGCACGGTTTCCGCGTATGCTTCCGTTTGCTCATCCGGGATGCCCGCAAGCTTTACCGACAGGCTTTTGTACCCGCTGGTTTCAAAGCCCAGCGCATCAAGGCCCGCCACGGTGGTGATCAGCGATCCCGTATCTGCCCAGCCCAAGTGGCTGTTCAGCGCCCCCGGCATCTCACCCGACAGCACCGCGCCGATGCGCACAGTGCCATCCGCGCGCCGGATGGCATTGTAATCGAATTCGCTCTCATTCCCCCAGCTGATAGACCTGCCTTCCATGTAGAGCCTGCACAGGGTAAGCGTATCTCCGGGATGGAACATGTCATTCACAAGCACCTTGTCATAGCGCTTGCCCTTTTCGGGGTTCGGGCCGCTTGATCCCCCGTCTATATTCCCGTTGGCATCCCTGCTGTATTGTATAAACATTTTGTCCGGCGCTACGATCAATACCTCGCGGCCTTCGCTGAGCGCCTGGATATCGATCTCCCCCAAAAGCACATAGGGCTTGAGCTGGGCGGCCATCTCCGGAAACAAGGCGTACATCGATGTATTGACCATTTTTTTATCGATATTCAGTTGGCTTTTAATCGGCCAGTATCCCAAGGGACCCTGTCTTTCCCGGTCTTCGCCCGGCGGCGCGTCATTCAGCAGGTAATCATATTCATTGGGAGGAAAAAGTTGGCCTGTCAGGTATTCGCTTACGCTGTCAAGCAGCAAATTAACCCTGACAGATTTGACGGCCTGTAAACTCTGCGCCAGCGGCACAGCCGCCGCCTCCGTTAGGTCGCCCTCCGTTAGCAGCGGGCGGAGCGCGTTTTCTTCTACGAAACGGCCAAATTCTGCAGTGTTGCTGATCAAAAAATCATGCCCATAGTCCCGCCCGCCCGCGCTCATATTCCATGCCGCGTTAAATCCCACCGTCAAAACCATCAGGCTCAGGGCGGTCACCGCCCAAACGCCGGCCTGCTTCGCACGGTAAAGCCGCAAATGCCGCCGGGCCAGCAGGCTGGGCGGCCAGAAGTCTTGTTTTAAACGGATGCGCAACCGTTTTTTCGCCCGCAGCAGCGACGTTTCGCGAATGGCCTGCATGGGCGAAACCCGGGATGCGGCAAAGAGCGGCATGAACGCGGCGGCCATTACGCAGGCAACGGAAAACAGCAGCTCAATGGGCAAAAACCACACGTCGGCGAAGTAATCAAGCCCGCCAATGGCTTTGGACAGCCCCCACACGGCAAGGTGTGACAGCGCGATGGCAGCCGGCGCTACGGTAAGGGCGATGACAAGCGCCTCCCGGCCAAAGATGCGGCGGATCTGCCTGCGGGTTGCGCCAACGGCACGGAGCATGCCAATCTGGGCGCGGCGCTCGGAGAGCATCATGGAGAACGCGCCGGCGATCCCCATGCAGGCTACTCCCACCAGCGCGACCCCCAGAAGGATCACCATGGCTGCCAGCATGCCGCTGTCGGAATCCAAGAACAATTGAAAGCCGAAGTAATCCGTCCAATGGTGATGCAGCGTATCTTCTGCGTACCTTGTAAACGCCGCGTTTAAAACCAGCGGCGAAAGCTGCAAAAGGCGGTGTATGATGGGCCGACCGCCCGGCTCCACCTGTTCCGCCCGGGAGACCACCGCGCCGGGGTACTCAAGATAATTGGCCGAGCTGAACCGCCAGCCGTCTCCCCGCTGGTATGCGGTCTGCTCCGAAAGGATGCCCACCAATGTATATGTTTTTGTGACTGCATCGGGCAAAAAGCCGTTTCCGTCCGGCACCTTTACGGGCAGAGTCAACGCGTCGCCCAACTTCGCGTCCGCCCGCAGCCGCTGGAGCTTTGAGCGCTCCATCGCGATCTCCCCCGCGGCCTCAGGCATGCGGCCTTGCACGCACTGCCGGTACGCCAGCGCCTCCCCTTTTTCATCGTAATAGGCGATGGCGGTTTCCCCGCCCTCCGTCACGCCGATGATGAAGGCATTGCCGACGCTTTTCACATATCCACTTTCCAAAAGCGTTTCGGGGGAAACATTCTCCGCGTCCAGCATAACGGCGTTCTGGCGGCCCACCTGGCGGAAATATCGCTCTTGATAGGTATGGTGGATGCTCTGCCCTATCAGCAGCATGGAGGATGTAAAGAAGATCGCCAGCACGATGCCGGTGACCAGCGTTACGTATTGCCGTTTCCTCACGCGTATGCTGCCCAGGGCCAGCGAATTGTAGGTGGGTGCCTTTTTCATGGCTGAGCCCCCCGCCCGGTATCGGATATGACGGCGCCGTCCGAGAGCGAAAGGATGCGGCCGGCCTGCTCGGCGATGGCCAGGTCGTGGGTCACCAGAATCAGCGTTACGCCCAGTTCCTGCCCCACATAGCGCAAAAGGGAGAGCACCTCCCGGCCGGACTTCCCGTCCAGGTTCCCGGTGGGCTCATCGGCAAACAGTACGGCGGGCTTGTTGGCAAGGGCCCGGGCGATGGAAATCCGCTGCTACTGCCCGCCCGACAGCGCGCCGGGCAGGTGGCTTGTCCTGTCCCCGATCTCCAGCATATCGATCAGCTTGTCGATGTACTTTTGGTCCGGCTTCTTTTTATCCAGCATCACCGGCAGCAGTATGTTTTCGTAACCCGTCAGCTCTTTTACCAGGTTGTAGGATTGGAACACAAAGCCGAACCGCCGCCGCCTAAGCACCGAAAGCTGGTTGTCGTTGTAGGCGAAAAGATCGGCATCCTGAAAGAAAACCTTGCCGGAGGTGGGATACTCCAGGCCTCCAAGCATATGCAAAAGTGTTGACTTTCCCGATCCGCTGGGGCCGGTAACCGCCACAAATTCGCCCTTTTCAAAAGATAAGTCCACATCCCGCACTGCATGGACCGCCGTTTCCCCCGAGGCAAAGGTCTTGCACAGCGCCTGACACCGCATAATCTCCATAGCCGCATCCTCCTTACGGATCCATTGTACCGCCCAAAGCTTGCGGTTAGGTTTCTGCCGCCTTACGTTTTCTTAAGGCGGCGGTGCAAAAGCGGCAGGCAGAACGTGACACGAAGTCCGCCCTTCGCATTTTCGGCGGATACGGTGCCATGGTGCTTTTCCACGATGGCCCGGACGATGGCCAGCCCCACGCCTGCGCCTTCCAGGGCTGTGGAGGCCGAACTGCGGAAGAAGCGCATGAACAGGCTGCCAAGCTCGGCCGGGGGGACGCCGCCGCCGTCGTCCTGGACGGCGCAGAAAACAGAGCTTTCCGCCTGCTCAATGGTAACGCTGATCCTTCCATCCTCCTGGGTGTGCTCACAGGCGTTTTTGATCAGGTTCACCAGTGCTTCGCCCATCCAGGCTTCGTCCAAGGAGAGCATTGCCTCCCCGGATACCTCGACCCGCCTGCCCGGAAACAGAGGCACAACCCTTGCTAAAGCTTCCCGCACGATGGCGGAAAGCTCCTTCATCTCAAAATGGAATTCGTATCCGTCCGCCCGCAGCCGTTCCAGCCGAAGGAGTGAGCCGATCAGGTGCTCCATGCGGCTGAGCAGCCTCAGCTGTTGCTCAAGGTGCGCGCCGCCGTCCATCTCACAGTACAGCTTAAGCCCGGAGATGGGCGTCTTCAATTGGTGGGAGATGTCCACCAGCAGCTTTTCGTTTTTTCTCTCTTCCGCAAGCTTGTTTTCATCGCTTTGCAAAAGGCGCGCTTCCAGCTCGATCACCGCGTTTTCAAACAGCGCAAAGCGGTTATCCCTCACGCTGAAGCTGGGTGATTTGACCTCTCCGTTTAAAAAGCGCATGATCTGGTCGTGCAGCCTGACGGCTTCGCGCCTGTGCCGGACAGATTGTACCACACAAATAAAAAGCAGGGCGGCCAGCAGCGCCGCCAGCGCGCCCATCAGCCCCGCTAAAGCATATCCTCCCATTGGTAGCCCACTCCCCGCACGGTGCGTATATATTCCGCCCCGATCTTCTCCCGCAGGCGGCTGATGTGTACCGACAGCGTATTGCCGTCGATAAACTGGCCGCCCATATCCCATATGTTTTCCAGCAGGTTCTCCCGTGTCATGATCCGCCCGCCTGCCCGGATCAGCGCCAGAAGCAGCCGGAATTCGATGGGCGTTAAAAATACCGCTTCGCCATTTTTGTGCGCCGTCATGCGCTCCGTGTCGATTTCCAGGCCCGAGCGCGCCAGCGCGTTGGGCGCGCCCCGTCTTAGCAGCGCGCGGACACGGCTCAAAAGCTCCAGCATCCGAAAGGGCTTTGTGACGTAATCGTCGCCGCCCGCGTCGAACCCGCGAACCACCTGTATCTCCTCGTCACAGGCTGTCAAAAACAGCACGGGCGCCCTTAAGCCATGTAAGCGCCACGCCTTGCACAGCCCGATCCCATCCCCGTCCGGAAGCCCGATATCCAGCACGATCAAGTCGTAACCGTCTTTTTCAACACGTTCGCGCGCCTCCTTGGCCAAGGCGCAAGCCGCTACGGCATAGCCAGCCTGATCCAAGAGCTCGGTCAAGCCATTTCGCAAAAAGGGATCGTCTTCCACCAAAAGGATTTTATTACGCACGCAAACCCTCCCAGCCGTCCATCTCCTGCCTGATTATACCATACGGCCGGCTGTGTGGGACTAATCTTATGAAATCGTAAGCCTCAGGAAGTAAAGTGCGGGTTTGATTTGCTGATTGGAAAGCCGGTAGGTATGGCAGCAATAAAAAGGCTGACGCGGTTTGCAGCACTATCACATTTGTAAAAGGTAATAAAGCTTCCACCAATCTATTGACGCAGCCATCCTGCTCCTGGTAATATGTATGGTAGTAAAACGTCTACCTAACTTGCAGGAGGCGAACCTTCATGGACCATCCCTCCCTCACCGAGGCCGAATGGAAGATCATGGCCTTTTTATGGGACCGCGCCCCGCAAACCATCACGGAACTCACCCGTGCCCTTGCACCCGAAACCGGATGGACGAAACATACGGTGATCAGCCTGCTGCGCCGCATGGTGCTCAAGGGCACGGTGCGCATGGAGGAATCCGGGCGCGCCAAGCATTTCTATCCCCTGATCGAGAAGGCGGGCATGGCCGTCAAACAGGCCCAAACCCTGTTAAATCGCCTGTTTGACGGCAAGCCCGTGCTTTTGATGCACGCCATGGTGGAGATGGGCGGCCTTTCCGAGGAGGATCTTGCCGAGCTGTCCCAATTCATTGAATCCAAACGCAGGGAGGGATGACCGTGGCCAAAACCATCTTAGCCCTTCTGCTTACCCAGGCCGCCGCCGGGGCCGCCCTGACCGTATTCCTGCTGGTTTTTCGGCGGCTTATCAAAAAGCATGTCCGCCCGGGGCTTTTGTACGGCGCCTGGCTGCTGGTGGCCCTGCGGCTGCTCCTGCCCCTTTCCCTGCCCAATCCGCTGCTGCCTTCCGAATCTGACCGGCAAAGCCCGGTGATGCAACTTCCTGCGGCCCACATGCAGACATTTGTACCGGAAACCGCTCCAAAGCCTCCCCTGGCTGTCGAGCAGGAGGCCGTAGTGACCGCTCCCGCTGGCCCTTCCGCCCCCAGCCTTTCCATTGAGTCGCTGCTGCTCATCTTGTGGGGAGTGGGTGTCGTTTCGAATGCGGCCTTCATGATCATGGCCAACCGCAAGCTCATACGCCGTGCCAGCCTTAGGCCCATCGATCTTCCCGAATCACGATACCCCGTATATCTTTCCAGCCTGCCTTCCCCCTGCGTGCTTGGCGCCTTCAAGCCTGTCATAGCGCTGACGGGAAAAAGCATGAAGCCTGAGAACCTGCGCTATGCATTGATGCACGAAACCTGCCACCTGCGTCGCGGCGATCATAGGTGGGCCCTTTTGCGCAATGTCCTTTGCGCGTTGTACTGGTTCAGCCCCTTTACATGGCTGGCGGCCATGGCTTCCCGCCGCGACTGCGAACTTGGCTGCGACGATGCCGTAAACCGCAGTTTGTGCGGGGAGGAGCGCTTCGAATACGCGAAAACACTCCTGCGCCTGGCGGGCAAGCCTTTGCCCTTTGCCGCAGCGGCCATGTCCAACCTAAAGCGCGACATGAAAGAAAGGCTGGAATATATCATGGGCGGTCCTCTTCGCAAAAGATCCGTAAGCGTTTTCGCATCCATCCTGCTGGCTTTGACGTGCCTGTCCAGCTTCGCCACAGCGCGTGGAACATCATTATTCATATCGCCCGAAGCCATGCCACCGGCAGACCTTGGCGAGGACGTTTTTACAATTGTCTCTCCCGCGGAGGAATATGCCCGGGGCGCCTGGCCCATGGATGCGACCAACTATGACGACTTGCTGATTAACATGGACGCACGCGTAAAGGACAGGCAAATCTACCTGTTCACCGGGACCGTTACGGCCATCATCGGCAGCGAGCCGCAACTGGTTACCATGAGGACGAGCCGGGATTCCCTGTACGTTGTGCTTGAAAACGCAACCGGCGCCGGCTGGAAGGTAGGGTCCGCTTACGACATCTTTGCCGAGGCTGCCGGTAAACATACCGATATGCCCCGTGTGGCGACCTCCTACAGCAGGTTCGACTATATGCCCCGGCTGGTGGCCCGTTACGCCTGTGAGAATATGGAAAACTACAACGCGAACATGCTGAAAAACAAGCTAATCGGCCTGGAAAGGCGGTTCGGCAGCGGCTTGGCCACGGCAGCTGTTTTCAAAGACAGGCTGAATAACTTCGAACCCAATGATCCCTACATGATGGATTTCGCCCGGGCGCTGATGGATGTTGATACCGCCGGGGAATACGACGCGTTGATGCATACCCACTTTCCGGGAATCAACGATGCCTTGCCCGGGAATAGACCTCTGGCCCTGCATCGCGCCATGATCGATTCGATGTTCAGAATCGCCATGGGTGTTGACGTTGAAAAGTATCCCTGGCGTTACGAATCCTGCTGGGCGCCGGGATGCTTCGATATCCGCATAGGGGAAGACAGCCAGAAGATACGTTATGAGGTGGGAATCCTACACGATTCCATCTCCGATGTGGCTGTCTATCCCACTCGGGACGAAACAGAAGGCCAGGTTCTCCTGACGGCAGAACAAATCCCCAATGATAAGTTGCAAACAGCCATGGAGGCCGCCCGGGATTTCTCTTCATACCTTTACCTGGGCTGGTCCGAAAGCGTGATCAGCCCCCGCAAAGCGCCGCTGCTCCGGGGACAATATTCTGGGAAAATGCCGATCCAATTCCATATGCTTTTTCCCGATAGCGGCATGGGGTATCTGATTACCGTCGACCTGGATACTATGCGCGTTGTGCAGGCGGAGCTTCGCGAAATGGAAATCGGTGAAGACGGGAATGTGGTGCCAAAGGAAGAGTGAACCATCAACAATCATGGGGGAAAATGTCAGCGCCTTCTATCCGGAGTTTGATACCGGCCAGGCGGGAGATTTTTCGCCTTTATACCCTGAAAGCAAAAAGCAAACCCCGTAGACTGTCATCCTTCGCCGTTTCGCGACTCGGGATAACAGCGTGCGGGGTTTGCTTGATTGCGCTGATACCTGTATCCTTGGAAGAATCGAAGCAATCTGCATGCAACCAATAGGGCGGGGGAGGGCGTTCGCCGCAAATGCATGGTACCGCTACAGACGGCGGGAGCCCCCGCCCTACATCGTCAGCGGTGCTTCCACGTTCATCAAAGCAGTTGTGTTTTAGTGGTATTACATGGTGCCCTTCCAATCCTCCAGCGTGTCGACATCCTTCAAGTCTACCGCGTATGCGGCAGTGATTTCCCCCGTACGGGCATCAAGCTCCACCTTGTAGTTGGGTACGCGGGTATTTTCGCCGTAGTAGGCCAACACTTCGGCACCGAAAGCCTCGTCACTGTCGTAGGGACTTGGCATATGGAAGAAAAACTTCCAGAGCGGCTTTTCCGGGTTGGTTACATCATAATAGATGTCCTTCCGATGGGTATAGAACTTGATTTCCTCCTCCTTGCGGCCCAGCGGGTCAACAAGGGCTTTGCCGGCCAGCTCCAGCGCTTTATCCTGGGATAGCGCCTGATCATCCGGCAGGCCATAAGTGAATGAGGAAAAGGCAGCATCCTTCACGCTTATGAAGTCCGGCTCCTGGGCATACCGCTTGAGAACCTCTTCCGCCAGCGTCTTTGACCAGAGGGCCTTTGCCTTCAGGCTGATCCCCTGCATATAGGCACCGTGGGCTTCGCTGAACTCCCTCAGCTTGATCATGAGGGGATCGTTGCGCCTCTTGTTGGCTTCTTCCTCATAGGCGCGCTTGCTTTTCAGCAGGCTTTCCACCGATTCACGCAGTTCTCCCGTCTCCGGGTGAACATACACCCAGAAGTTATAGAAAAGCCGTGTCTCTTCCGGCATGCTCTCCGGCGCCCAATAGTCAATGGCCCAGTAGGCCTGCTTATCGCCGGTCACCACGGAGTCCTCCGGCACCTGGAAGGAGGTGGTCACGTCGTAAGCGTCCAGCACGCTTTCTTCTATTCCGTAGCCCTTGGCAATCTCCCGGCGGGCGATGGCAATAGCCTTTGCTTCATCCACCGGGCCTTCCGGCGTCACATACAGGGTGTGGTCCGCTCCCTGCAGGCCCATGTCCACCATCAGCTGGGAATACCAGGCCTGATCCTCAACCGTCCATTGTTCAAAGGGTCCCCAGGCTGCCTGCATAATCTCCATGAAGCTGATTTCCGAAACCTCCCGCCCTGTAAACGTGCTGAGGGCATCATCCGCGATTTTTTCAGCCTCCATATTTTGCAGCTTGCCGGAAAGCAGGTTCTCGACCGCTTCGGTTTTTTCCGTATACCCCTGCTCCACCAGCGCTCCTACCAGAGCGGTCTTCTTCTCCACAGGCCAGTTCTCAAAGTAGCCCGCCTCCTGTTCCGTTTCAACGATCTGCCGCGCGGTATCCCGCCAGGAAGCAAGCGCAAGCGCCACCCCTGCCGCCAATACCAGTACCAAAACCATCACCAGCACAAACGATATCTTTTTCTTCACAACAGTTTCCTCCTTTACGTTGCGTGCCGCAGTCATCAATGCATGGTAGCAATCATCGGGAATCGGGCCAAACGCATTTTTCATCTCATTGCACTTCATGAAGCCACGCCTCCTTTTCCGCTTCCATTTCCGTTTTCAGCGCATTGCGCGCCCGGCTCAGCCTGCTTCTGACCGTGCTTTGAGGGATGTGAAGCATTTTAGCGATCTGTTCATAGGAATAGCCCTCAAGATAGTGCAGCACCAGCGGCAGGCGAAGCCTTTCGGGCAGGCTTTCCAATGCCCACTGCAGTGCCGGATCAGGTGCGCGGGAGGGCAAAGCAGCCTCTACTTCATCCTTAAGCAGATATTTCCACTTTCTTCGAAGCAGCGTATGGCATTCATTGATCAGGATGCGGGTGATCCACGTGCCAAACAGGGGAAGTTCACGCAGCTTGTGCCTGCTTTCCCATGCTTTGAGCATCGTTTCCTGCAAGGCGTCCTTGCAGTCTTCATCATTTCGAAGGATCGTGCGCGCGACACGGTAGAGCATTTCGCTCTTTTCATCCACCAGCGCCACAAAATCCTTTTTGCCGATCATGCAATTCACCTCATATTTGCCTGGCCGTAACGCGTTACATGGATTAGACGCGGCATGGGCAAAAATCCTCATCTTCGGAAAAAATTTTTTAAAAAGTGGCCTTCTTTTGAAGGTGCTTCGAGTGCAGGTGTAACATTGTAAGTTGTTCCCACATTTCTTCAAATCCTCTTCTTGCATGGTACAATGTGAAAAGTGGAACGTGATAAGTTTTTCCATAAGGAGAAGTGCATACCTGTTTTATCCCGGTTACCAAGCCTAAGCGGTCGATTGCCAAATAGCCGTAGGGGCGGGGCTCTGCTCCGCCCGATGAGAAAAAACATCACCGTAGCGGGCGGTTAAGAAGCCCCGCCCCTACGGCGTTGCTTGTTTGTTGGCTTCCCTACCGAAGATAGTGATTGCCAATTCAAAATATGAATGCGTCGCTGTTGGTATCTTTGGCCGAACCGTGGCATCACAGAATAAGGTAGGGCGGGGGCTTGCTCCCGCCGCCGTCCGTAGCATGCATAAGTCAAGATGCTTGGCACCGCTACATCCGGCGAACGCCCGCCCCCGCCCTACCTTGGTTCCATCGATGCATTTACTGTGATGGAACAGTATAAAGCCCCAACATGTCTATTATAAGCCGTAGAATATTTGCTTGATTTCATCTTTTGCCGGGTAATCAAGTGTATCCATCTGCGTGATCATCGAATCTACGTCATAAGCAAGAGCGACCTGCTCATATGCCGCCATGCCCTCCGAAATCTCAAGAACTCCGGCGTGGGCGATATTCCTGCTTTCTGCGGGGCATCCGAGGGAGCGGATGTTGATAAACCGCGTGCGCTTATTGGCATCATCGAAAAACTTGTGGCTGTGGCCAAATAATATGATATCTGCCTGTATATCCGAAAACATCTGTTCACATCTTTCAAGCGTCAAGTCATGGCCGGCTTTCAGGTAACCGTTCCCATCCTTGGGATAGTGCGTCAAGTATACTTTTTTTCCATGAACGGAGATGCTGTCAGAAACTGGCAAAGCATTCAGAAATCGCTTGCTTTCACTGCTCAGCCTTTCGGACTCCCATACATGGTAACGCGCTTCATCTTCAGACATGAAACCGGCCAGCGACCGGCCCTGGGCGATTTCCCTTAAATAATCCTCATGGTTGCCTCTTACGCAGACAAGGCCCTCGACCGACATGATACGTTTGACTGTTGCCTCCGGTTCCGGTCCCATGCCTACGATATCGCCGCAGCAGACGATCCTCCCGCACCCTAAGGCTTGGAAATGATCCAGTACCCGGTCAAGCGCGGCGATATTGTTATGTATGTCGGACATAACGCCGATTTTCATATGTCATCACCTTCTTCAAAAGCGTTGAAGCGCCGCATCATTCATATCCCTTATCCAGTTCACGCGCCTGGGATAAGAGGGAAACCAGTTCCTCGTGTCTCGCGTTGTACAGTTCATCATGCTCCTGCTCATAATCAAAGCGGGCTTCCCCGGCTACCAGCACCTGTCCGTCCGCCGTCAGGCCCACTGTGAACCGATTTGCACATTCCACCTGAACAATATTGCGCCAGCCTGAAACGTCGCACTCGCCATAGCCGTTGTAACCTGTGGCCACAACCGTGCCGTCGCTTTTCAAGCCCATCGTGCGGAATGCACCGCAGGCTACCTGTACGATATCCGTCCAGCCGGACACATTGCCTGTGCCGTAGTGGTTTTCGCCAAACGCCCGTACGGTGCCATCCTGCATAAGCAGCACCCGGTGCATCTCCCCGAATGCCACGCCCTTTACATTGCTCCATAACCCAAGCTCCTCACTGGCGTTTGTATATAGATCCAGCAGTCTGCCGCCGGAAATGGCAAGTGCGTCGAACCAGGTAAGGATGTCGTCCGATACGGCCGGCAGTGCCGAAGCGCCCTTGTTCTGCGGCAGGTAGCGTTTTCCCAGCACATCGGTGGAAGTAAATACGGTGCCATCCTTGCGCATGACAATAAAGCAGCTTCCGCGCATGTAGACCTTTGCAGCATCCGGTGTGTTTCCAAACCCGGTCTGTGCGTAGTTACCGGCGCCAACCAGCCCGCCGCCCGCGGTCACGCCCAGCACGGTATTTGTGCCTGCGGCGATATCCGTGATGTTCTGCCAATGAATGGTGTCCGGGTTGAATCCATTGGGATACTGCTCTCCCATGGCCGCGACAGTGCCGTCATTTTTCAGCACGGCGATCAGATTCGGGCCCACCGCAATCTTTTTCACACCGGTGAAGATATCACGGCTCAGTTTCAGCATGTCGCCCCGGATCCAGCCCGTTTTATTTTGGCCATTCCGGGGCTTTACGTTGACCAGGTACCAGGTCTTAGAGCCGCTGTCCTTTTTCTCTTCCCGTACAAAAACGATATCGCCCGTATTCAGCCAGTGTATGCGGTCGCCGTTTGGTTGATTCCGCACATTTACCCTGTCTTGTTCAACGCGGGCAAAACCGGCGAAACTGCTGCCGGCGGACGCCGATGAATGGGTACAGGCAAACAGCAGCAGAACCAGCAACAGGGAAACCCATCGTTTCATACACGCCACCCAATCTTTGTCTGATATGGATGTAAACGTATTGGGGAGTGAAATTTATCCATTCGCAATTCCCGGCATTACGTATTCGAATTGGTATAAGAATCCACTTATAGTGCTTCTATCTGTGCAGACTTGCCTAAGATATACAATCCATCGTATCCGCTTTCCTTTAGGGATGAGATGAGCCTGCCAAGCTTTTTGGGCCTTTCGAAAATGGAGACATCGTATTGAGGCCGAAAGCCGTCGGCAATCCTTTCCGCTTTAACGATATCCTGGTCAAAAACCACGGCCAGCTTTTTTTTGCCGGTTGGTATAGGGAAATTGCGCTCATTCATCATGCAATATATTCTTTCGAATCCAATTGAAAAGCCTACGGCTGGAATGCGCTCATTGGCAAATTTGCCGATCATGTGATCATAGCGTCCGCCGCCCGCGATGGAGCTATTGAAGTCGCCGCTCCTAATCTCAAAGACAGTACCGGTATAGTAACCCTGGCCTCTCACCAGAGACAAATCAAATTCCACTGTATATTCCCCTTGGGAAAGAACGCTTGTAGTGTCAATGATTCTTTTCAAATGGGCGGCTGCATCGGTATTGGGTAAATAATGGATTATATCCTCCAGGGTGACAGGGAGATTGTTCAGCATAGACATAAGACCATCGATTTTTGCTATGGCATAGTTCTTTTCGATCAGTTCTGCTTGTATACCGGCTGTTCCAATTTTGTCCAGTTTGTCAAAAGTGACGCAAACACCGGACACCTCACTTTCCGCAAAGCCAATAGAAGACAAGAGGCCGCGAAGGATTCTTCTGTCATTGATCTTTATTTTGAAGTTGCGTATTCCCAGTTGAAGCAGCGCCTTTGCGGTTACATGTATCAGTTCTATTTCACAATTGATTGAATCTGAACCGATAATATCGATGTCGCATTGTACCAGTTCACGTGTACGTCCTTTTTGAGGCCGTTCCGCCCTATAGACCTTGTCGATTTGAATGCATTTGAAGGGCAGCATAAGCTTTGAACGGTTATTGGCATAGTACCGGCTTAAGGGCACGGTCAAATCATACCGCAGACCCAGATCAGCCAGCTGATCTGTTCCTTCTCCTGTGGCCAGTGCCGATGAAAGCTTTTCCCCGCGTTTGAGAATCTTAAAGATTAGGTTCAGGTTATCCCCGCCGTCACTTTTGTTCAGATTCTCAATGTCTTCAATGGCAGGGGTCATGATCCGTTGAAAGCCGTTTGCCTGATAGGTGGCAAGAATGCTGCTTTGTATGTATTCCCGCAAAGCCGCCTCCCTTGGCAGATAATCACTTGTTCCCTTTACCGGCTCTATTCGCATGGCAGTACATCCTTTCCTTATTACAGTAAACAAAAAGGCCACTCGGTGGTTGTACCCGAATGGCCGGATAAATGTGTTTCATTTATGCAAGCATTCATCTCACGGGTACAACCAACAGGCGATTATACCCATGAAAAGAACATCATCATGGATAGCAATCGCCAATGGTATGGTGATGATGAATAGGAGTTCTCAACTTATTGACTCCTTTCAAAAATTGGAAATATTGTAGCAGGCAGTTTAAAAGATGTCAAGTGCTGCAAAATGAAAAATGTGTTACCGATGTAAAAGAGAAAATCTTCTTCCGATTCGTGTTATGCTTTGGCATTCAAACGACATGTATATACCGAAGGTAAAAGAATAGCATCTTCCTGTTATGATGCCATGCAAAGGAGTATGTTCATGAAAAGATTAAAGGGATCATTGATTTGCACATTGCTGCCGGTATTGCTTTGCATCCTCATTTGGCCGGCTTTGTCTGAGGCGGCCGCGGGGGAGTATGTTTCCATCAGCGAACTAAAGGAGGAGGCGAAGGAAGGCTGGCACGAAACATACCAGGCATACGGGCGGACGATTGTGGTGGATATACCGGTTCAGGTGCCGGAAACGGATGCTTTTCCCGCCATCAAGGCCGTGCCCATGCCTGCTTTGGACAGCATGCCCATCACGAATGACCGGGGATACAACCAAGGGAACGACAAATTTTTTAACGAAGCGGGCTTCTTCCGCTGGGATTCACCGTCCGGCGAAGTAAAGACCGAGGCATCGCGCAAATACAAAAAGGACCCTCCCAGGGGGATGGATGTCACGGCCATCGTCCGGTACTTCAACCAATTGGAATGGGATACGGCCTATGCCTACAACAACTCTTCCACCGTTCGGGATGCGGATACGCTGATGAAAGACATATGGGTCGGTTATTTCCCGGGCGAAGAATGCACCCTGATACCCCATTGGGTGTACGCCTACAGGGAAATGCGCCGGTACGACAGCAAAACGGATACGTTTACCGGGGAGCCGTGGCCGGAATTTCAGGGGCCGCTGATGGTCTATTTTGATCAGGTGATACGTGGCATCCCTTTGCTTTGCTATCCCTCGGACAGCTTCACAAAATACGCAGGATCCAAAAGCCAGGAAAACAGGGGGCGCGTGGGCGGGACCGCAATCATTCAGGGAATGAAGGATATCGGTCTTGAGGGCATGTCCTTAAGCATGCAATATTCCCTGCTCAAGGAACAGCAGGAAATTGCGCAAGATCTGCCCCTGTGCAGCCTGGATAAGGCCATCGGTGCCTATGAGCAGCTTATTGCGGAAGGCAAGCTCCGTTCGGTGCAAAGCCTGCGCCTGGGCTATGTGGCCTGGTTTAACAAGGGGGAACCTGAGAGCTACACCCTGCTGCCCACATGGGTGCTGGAAGGCGAGCTGCTCAGGAAAGCAGATGAGGAACAAAAGCGGCCCACGGCACAATTCTCCCCTATTTCTGGGGAATATGGGCCCATTCTTGTAAATGCGCAAACCGGGGAACTCATTGATCCATGGAATGACAGCCCGGACCGTTCCTTCGACAAACCGCATATCCTGCCGTGGGAATAAGCGGTATTGCTGCCTGGCAAACTCATGATGCGTATATGCGGAACTTATTCTATCCATTGTATGGATGGAAAATTATGATATAATGGAAAAGAATGAGAGAGGTGGTATACGCATGAGCGTGCGCAAAAGCCTTCGCGCATTTCTTTTTCTTTGTGTTTTTGTGATTATCTCCCAGCTGTGGGCCTGGCCTGCGGAAAATCCGGGCGAGGCAGGAAGCCTTTCCCGTGCTGATCTTCCCTTTCCGTTCATCCGGACGGCTTCCGCCGCCAGTGTTGCCGGGGAGTCGGGCAACGGGGAGGACCTGCCGGTGGTCGTGCTGGTTTTGAACCCGGATGGGTCGGTAGGCCAAGTATTATCGATTAACGGCGGAGGCTCGATGTTGCTGTCACAGCCAGATCAGATGGTTATGGTGGTATCACTTACGCAGCAGTCGCTGTTGCCGCTGCTGATGGGACAGCCGGACCTAAATACAGGGTTCGGACAGCCGCCGGCTCCGTCCGCTTCTCTGCAGCAGGGCGGGCCTTCCACCACACAGCCTCCGGCTCCGCCCGCATCCTTGCAGCAGGACGGGCCTCCCACCACACAGCCACCGGCTCCGCCCGCTTCTCTGCAGCAGGGCGGGCCTTCCACCACACAGTCGCCGGCTCCGCCCGCTTCCTTGCAGCAGGGCGGGCCGCTTCCGCCTCCGCCTCCGCCTCCGCCGCCACCGCCCTCTTCCCTGCAGCAGGGCATGTCTTCCACCACACAGCCGCTGGCTCCGCCAGCTTCCCTGCAGCCGGGTGGGCTTTCCTTCATACCGCAACCGACTCCGCCCGCTTCCCTGCAGGAGGGTGGGCTTTTCTTCATACCGGAACTGGCTCCGCCCGCTCCGCCAGTTTCCCTGCAACAAGGCGGGCCTTCCTCCACACTGCCGCCGGCTTCCCTGCAGCAGGGTGGGCGTTCCTTCATACCGCCTCCGCCCGCTTCCCTGCAGCAGGGCGGGCCTTCCTCCACGCAGCCGCCGGCTCCGCCCGCTTCCTTGCAGCAGGGTGGGCTTTCCACCACACAGCCGCCGGCTCCGCCAGCTTCCCTGCAGCAGGATGGGCTTTGGTTTTCCACCACACAGCCGCCGACTCCGCAGCCGGGTGGGCTTTGGTTTTCCTACATACCGCCTCCGCAGCCTCCGCCCGCTTCCTTGCAGCAGGGCAGGTATTCTACCACACAGCCGCCGGCTCCGCCCTCTTCCTTGCTGCAGGGCGGGTTTCCCCCCGCACCGCCACCGGCTCCGCCCGCTTCCCTGCAGCAGGGCGGGCCGCCTCCGCCTCCGCCTCCGCCTCCCGCTTCCCTGCAGCAGGGTGGGCTTTGGTTTCCCTTCATACCGCCTCCGCCGCTTCCGCCCGCTTCCTTGCAGCAGGGCAGGCCTTCCACCACACTGCCGCCGGCTCCGCCCTCTTCCTTGCTGCAGGGCGGGGTTCCCCCCGCACCGCCGCCGGCTCCGCCCTTCCAGCCGATTCTTATGCCGCTATCCATGCTGTTGGAGCTATACGGGCCGCCCACGCCGGTGACGCTCTCGCCTTTTGCTCCCCAGCCTTTTGCACCATTTCCTCCGCCTTATGTATTTTTGCCTCCTTTGGTATTTTCGTCGGCGCCGCCTCCGCTCATGCCACCAACACCAACGCCGACACCAACGCCGACACCTACACCCAGACGGAGGCCGAGACCAACACCAACACCGACATCAACGCCAACACCGACCCCAACCCCTACGCCAACACCGACGCCAACACCGACGCCAACACCGACGCCAACACCGACGCCAACGCCCACGCCCACGCCAACAC
>JAEZQK010000135.1 GCA_023413135.1 Bacillota bacterium | reverse complement strand
CTCAATCGGCGCGCTGCTGCGCTGCCGCTTGCATCGCTTGTATCGCAAGCTTCCTCCGCCCGGCTTATTGCCGCCACTGGCGGCAGCCGGGTTACGGAACCCAGCGTAGCGCTGCTACGCCTCGCTTTGTCTCCTTGTATTGCACAAAAATCTCTCGCGGCCATGGACGCAATAATGTTTTACATTAGTATTAATTGGCCTTTTCGTTTACCTGCTGCGTCCATTCCCCGCCGCCCAGGCGGTTGTATTCCTCCACAAACTGGTCGAAATAATCAAGCTCGGCTTTGCCGGTGATGATCTTGCCATAGGCTTCTTCCACCAGCAGGTTCAAATCGGCGCTGTACTGCTTCTCCGCCTCGGTGACGATGCCGTCGGCCGCGTTGGTGACGATGTTCCAGTTGAGGGCATCCCGGCGGGACTTAACCAGATAGGTTTCCATTTGAAGAAGGGGCTGTTCATTTTCGAAGCAGGAATACCACTGGATCCACTTGGCATCCACGTCGAACTGGGGCAGGGTGTGATAGGTGCCATCGGAACGCTTTTCCCAGTGCACGCCCTGTACGCCGGAGTAGGCCGTCATCATGCCTTCCTCGGTGTGGTACCAGTCAAACAGTTGCATGATTTCCTTTGCCTTTTGCGTGGTGGATAGCACTACGATGGGGAAGTTCACAATGCCCACGCCACGCACGCCGGATAAGCCCTCGGGGCCGGTGGGCGGGGCAATCCTGCGCCATTCCACTTTGGGATCGATCTTGCGCATTTCCGCCTCGATCTTGGGCTCCCAGGTCCACCAGCGGTGGGTGGAGCCGAACTGGTTCTTCATGCCCCGTTCGTTCAGTTCCGATTCCGCCTTGATGGTGATCCATTCGGGATGGATGAGCCCTTCCTGATACCAGTCCCTAAGCAGCGCCAAAGCTTCCTTGGCCTTGGGATTGACGGCCTGGGGCTTTAGGGTGCCTTCATCATCCTTGTAGAAGTAGCCCCGGTGCACGCCCATTACGCCAAAGGCGCCAAAGATGGGCTCAAACGTTTCCAAACCGGTGCCCATCAGGCCATAGGTATCCGCAACGCCGTTGCCGTCGGGGTCTTTTGACACAAAGGCTGCATACACGTCGTGGAGTTCGTCAAGCGTTGTCGGGTTTTTGAGCTCTAGCTTATCCAGCCAGTCGCCGCGGATGATGAAGTTGTACCGGTGCTCGCTGGTCCATACGGGAATGCCGTAGATTTTGCCGTCGGAGCCGCGCATGATATCCCATGCCGTTTCCGGGATGGCGCTCATAAGGTTGGGGCAATCCTTCAGGTAATCATCCAATGCCAGGAGCATGCCCTGTTCGGCATAATCATAAAGCTCCGATGTTCTGGAAAGGCGGATGGCGTCGGGCAGGTCTTTGCCTGACAGGATTACGCTGACTTTCTCCGCATAATTGGCGGCGGGGGGCGCGATGTGCTCGAAGGTGATGCCGGATTTTTCCTCAATGGCCTGATGGATGGAGTTTTCTTCGTCCAGCGGCTCAAAACCGCCCTTGGTGAACACCCATTTGACCATTTTGTCTTCCGCCAGGCCGGAGATGGCCGTCATAAGAAGCACCAGGGTCAGGAGCAGCGCCAGTCCCTTTTTCATGTTCCGTTTCCTCCTTTTATTTTATCTCAAGAGGCCTTGGCCTCTTTGATTTGCTTCATCCCTTGACGGAACCGATGAGGATGCCTTTGACAAAATGCTTTTGCAGCGCGGGATACAGGCAAATGATTGGCAGCATGGTGATAATGATCTCCGTGGCGATCAGCCCCTGGGCGGGAGGAGTCACCTCGGCAAAGGCATTGTTTAGCTCCAGCTCGCTCATGGAGGAGGTAAGCATCGTCTCCCGGAGCAGGATCTGCAGCGGCCAGAGCTTTCGGTCCGTGATGTAGAGCACGCCGTCCATAAACGTATTCCAGTGCCATACGGCATAGAAAAGCCCCACGGAGGCGATGGCCGGCAGGGACAGGGGGAGGATGATGCGGAAGAGGATCATGATATCGTGACAGCCGTCGATGCGGGCCGACTCCTCCAGTTCCTCCGGCAGGCTGCGAAGAAAGGTGCGCATGATGATCATGTTGTACACGCTCATGGCGCTGGGGAGCACCAATGCCCAAATGGTATCCTGGAGCCCCAGGGATGTGACCAGCAGGTAGGAAGGGATCATGCCGCCGCTGAAGATCATGGTGATGAAGAAGAAGGTCATAAGCCCCTTGTTTCCGGGCATCTGCTTTTTGGAAAGGGGATAGGCGGTGAGGACCGTTACCAATAGGTTGATGGCCGTGCCAAGCGCTGTCCTGAAGATGGTGACGCCGTAGGCCCGCCAGAGGATGGGGTTGGTGACCACATACTTGTAGTAATCCAGCGTGATATTGCGGGGGATGAGGCTGGAGAGCCCTCCGGAGGAACGCATGACCTCCTCTGGAGGCACGAAGGATCGCTGCACCACGATCAAAAAGGGCACGATGGTGATGACCAGGATCAGGGTGAGAACGGTCAGATTGACAGCTTCAAACACTTTATCCACCCGTGTTTGGGCAAGGCGGTTTACGGAATGTTTCATAAGCGATCTCTTCCTTTGTTACAGCAGCGTTTCCTGCCCGGCTTTGTCTGACAAATAGTTGAAGGTCAGCACAAAGGCGCAGGCTATGACGGATTTGAACAGGCCCACAGCGGTGGAAAAACCATATTTGCGGTCCACCACGCCGATGCGGTACACGTACGTATCCAGAATATCACCCACATCGTACACGGCTGAATTGTACAGGGAAAATACCTGGTCAAAACCGGCGTTCAATACGCCGCCCAGGCGCAGCAGGAACATTACCGCAATGGTGGGCAAAATGCAGGGCAAAGCAATGTATAGGATGCGCTGAATGCGGTTGGCCCCGTCGATTACCGCCGCTTCGTGGATTTCCTGGGGAACGCCGGACAGGGCTGCCAGGTAGATGACGGCGCTCCAGCCCATCTCCTTCCAGATATCGGTCACCACCAGAATGCTCCTGAAATATTGCGGTTCTGCCATGAAAAAGATGGGCTTTTGCCCCATGGCGATGCGGATGAGGTTGAACAGGCCGTCACCCGGGGCAAATAGGTTCATTATGATCCCTGACATGATGACCCAGGAAATGAAATGGGGCAGATAGACTACCGTCTGCACGGTGCGCTGAAAGGAGCGCTGCCTTACTTCATTGATCAGTATGGCTAGAAGGATGGGGACGGGGAACCCGAAGAGAATCTTGTATCCGCTGATAATGAACGTATTGGCCAGCACGTTTAAAAACTTATGGGTGAGAAAGAGGCGCTCAAAGTTGGCGAAGCCCATGAATTTGCTTCCTGAAATGCCCAGGAAAACCTTATAATCCTGAAAGGCGATCACAAGTCCGCCCATGGGCACATAATGAAACAATACAGCATAGATGATGCCGGGGATCAGCATGAGGTAGAAGTATCTGAATCGCCGGATGGATCTGCGTAATGCCATTGTATGCACTTTTTTGCTTGCAACATTTGCTTGAATCAAATCGATCTTCCCCTTTGGCATAGCGCTCCTGGCTTTTTCGAGTATATCGGAGGGGAGGATCGATGACAACCATTAAATCTGAGCATTCTTCTCAAATTTCATCTTTTGGTTGAGCAAAATTGAACTATATTGTTGTGTATATTTTGATATGCGTCATATTTTGAGTATTGCTTGATTTGACGAATGAAAGGAACCATGAGAAACCTCCCGCATCGATAGGACAATGCGGGAGGTTTTTTGCGCCGCAAAAAGGTTGGAACGCATTCAAGTAAATCGGAAACGTCACAAAATCGTACCGGCGGCGGATGGCGGTCAATTGTCCTGAAAATAGGATCGCTTTTTTATCCAGATTATGGTATGATGCGGGTGATTGAGCAGATGAGGAGGAATCCTATGGAGCCGCTTTCTTTTGATATCGAAGCTATGCTTGCGCCGCCGAAGATCATGGGTCTAAAACGCGTCCTTTGTATTCAGCCGCATCCGGATGACAACGAGATCGGCATGGGCGGGACCATTGCCGTTCTTTCTGAGGCCGGCTGCCAGGTGCAGTATCTGACGGTTACTACCGGCGATCTGGGCAACCGGGACCGGACGGCCACCCGGGAAGAAACCGCCCTCAAGCGCCGTGCCGAGACGGAAGCGGCCGGACGGCACCTGGGGGTGCAAGCGTTCCACTATCTATCCCACGGGGACAGCACGCTGAATGATGTGGCGGGCCTGTCTGTTGAAATTGCCCGGGTGATACGGAAGGTAGCGCCGGAGGCCATTTTCTGCCCCGACCCGTATTTGAACTACGAGGGGCATTATGATCATGTGGTTACCGGGCGCGCGGCAGCCAATGCCTTTCACCTAAGCGGTGTTCATCATTTTCCGGTGGAGGACGGGAAGGCCTCCTGGTCCGCATCGGCCATCGGATTTTATTTTACTGCCCGCCCCAATACGGTAATCGATATCAGCGCCAATTTTGAGCGCAAATTCGAAGCCATCGCGCTGCATGTAAGCCAGATGGATGACCAAACCTTGGCGATGTATAGAGTGTATTTCCAAATGAATGGTGCGGAATTGGCAAAAGGCAAGGGCTTTGCACTGGGCGAAGGGCTGAAGGTGCTGTCGCCTTTGCATATGCACTGCTTTGTGGATGCGGAAATGATGTAGAAGGGATTATGGGCCCCTGACCAATCCCAGAAAACGGAGGGAGAAACCATGAAGAACAAGCGCAGCTACAACCACCCCTGGCGCTACGCCCTGGCGATGTTCGGCCTTTCCATCACGGGATACATGTATGTCTCCTACGGCACCTTCCTTTACAACGATAAGCTGGGTCTCTCGCTTTCCACCATCGGCATCGCCACGGTACTCTTCTCCATCTGGGATGCTTTTAACGATCCCATCACCGGCTTTCTTTCCGACCGCACCCGCAGCCGCTTCGGGCGGCGCAAGCCATGGCTTGTGGCATGCACGCCGGTTTTCGTTGTGGCGGCGATCCTGTTTTTCAGCCCGCCGGCCTCATTGGGGAATGGGCTTTCGCTGGCCTTCTATTACACGTTCTTTTTAATGCTGACCGAGACTGCCAATACCATTGCCTCCGTCAATTACCATTCCCTGCTGCCGGAGCTGTTCCGGGAGACGGATGTGCGCAACCGCGCCAATGCCATCCGCCAGGCGCTGCAATTGGTGGGCATGATCATCGGTGTATCGCTGGTTCCCGCCATCGTCTCGGTGCTTGCCAGGAGCATCGGTGATGAGGTGATGGGATACCGGCTGACAGCGGTGGCTTTGGGGGTGCTGGGCGGCGGAATGATGCTGTATTCCTTCCTGGGCTGCCGTGAACGGGAGGATTTCAGCCAGCTGCCCCAGCCAAGGGTGGCGGAGACCTTCAAAGCGGTAGCGCTCAACCGCAACTTCTGGCTGGTGTCGGTTTCTCACTTTTTCTACAATGCCACCACCGGGCTTTTGCTGGCGGGCATCCCATTCTTTATCAAGTACGCCTTGGGCCAGCCGGATGTCATGGCCACCATCCTTTCCGCCTGCGTGTTTGTCTCGGCGATTCCCTCCATGTACCTTTGGTACAGGCTCATCAACCGCCTGGGCACACTGAAAGTGTGGCGCCTGGCGCTTTTATGGCTGGCGCTTTCGCTTGGTATCATGTACTTTGCCAGGGAGATCGTGTTTGCCTCCATCGCCGGCGTGCTGGTGGGCATCGGCATCGCGGGGGTGACCGCCAACCTGGACATGGTCAACAGCGAATTGATTGAGGAGGATGCCCGTCTTAGCGGCATCCGGCGCGAGGCCACATTCTTTGCCGCTATCAGCTTTGTGACCCGCCTTTCAGGCCTGTTAAGAAGCGGGGTGTTCGTACTGCTGGGATGGTGGTTTGGCTACCAGTCCAGCGCGCAGCCCGGCTTAAGGCCCGGTGACGCCGCCCGGTTCATGATGGTGGTCTTTCCCTTCCTTTTGATGGCGGTCTCCTTTGCGGTATCCCGGTTTGTGCGCTTCAAGGCCGCCCGGCAGGCGGAAGATGCACCGGGAAAGGACGCGCAGGTCCGGGCATGACCAGGTAACGCCGGGTGGTGGCTAAGCCTGGAATTTAAACGTTGCCCAATTATCAAAGAGCCAGCCGCATTACCTGCAAAGGAAAATCTCTGTCAAAACCATCAAGAGCTATAGGCTCAAGATGGCAAGCATGGTTTAGAAGCATGCGGGCCGCATTTCCCTGTTGGCAGGCTGTCCATTCCGGAAGGGAAGCACAGGCGGGGGAACCGGTTTCTATAAAGGACAGCCAGGCATCCCTTATTACTCCACATATATGATCGCATGATCCTTCATGCCCAAGGCGCATGGCAGGCTGCATTCTTTGAAACAGCGCCTCGTTGTCGGAGGAATGGTGCGCGATGGTGCCGCCGCGGAAGTCCCAGCGGTAAAGCCATACGGGAACCCCGGCTTCCACCAGCAGGGAAGCGGTTCTTAAAAATGCCTGGACATACGTATAATCCGTAGCCACATGCCCATAGGCGCCGGCATACTCCATGGTCCGCCGCGCCTTTTTGTATTGGTCGAACACGTAGCCGCCTCCAAGCCCAAATTTCCATGTCAGCTTTTTGCGCACGCCTTCATCGCCGATATCGGTTTGATCCGTTCCGGGCTGGAGGTACAATTCTTCCAGTGTGTGCCCCATGAGTATCGGGATTTTGGGCAGGTTTCCTGCGAGGATATAGCTTTCCACATCCTCGGGCAATACAATGCCGTCGGCGGTTGGCCCGTAGGATTCCGCCTTAAAATACGTTTCATTGGCCTTTTCCTGGGCGGCTGCGATCTCCCTGGGCGGCTTTTCCAACACTTGGACCGCATCTTTATCCTCGAGGCCTATGGCGTGAAGAAAGTTTTGCGTAAGCTTCGCGGAGGTTGAAGCATCCTTGATGCTTTGCAGAGCGCCGCTCATGGCAATGGCTTGATGAAACAATCCTTTGGCAAGAGGCGATACCAAAAGGCTCATCACCGATTTGCCCCCGGCGGATTGCCCCATGATGGTAACACGGTCCGGATCCCCGCCAAAGAAGGCAATGTTCTCCTTGACCCACTTCAGTGCAAGAATCTGATCTAAAAGTCCCAGGCAGCCGGAGGCCTCATACCCTTCTCCCAAGGCTTTTCCCAGGTATAAGTATCCCAGCGCGCCTACCCGGTAATTGGCGCATACCATCACAATATCCCGGGAGCCGACCAGATGTTGGCCATCCCATCCCGATTCCGAGTTGGACCCTTCCATGTGGCCGCCGCCATAGATATAAAACACCACAGGGCGTTTTTTCATGTCTATGCCTGGCGTCCAAACGTTCAGGTTCAGGCAGTCTTCCGCATATACCGCAATATCCCTGTCCACACACCAGGGCGGCGGCGTTTGTATGGGCCTCGGTCCAAATTTCGTACAGTCCAGTACCCCGTCCCACTTGGGGGCAGGGATAGGCGGCTTGAAGCGCAGCGGCCCTACCGGTGCCGCACCAAAGGGGATGTTTTTAAAAGCATACATGCCTTGTTCAAAGCCGCCCCGGATGCGGCCGTGATGAATGGCAAGTTCCATGTGCATGCCCTCCCAACAAATCAGGTGCCGATGCATTCAACTACTTCCGAAAGCGGCTTGCGGGGTTTGGCTTCAGGAATATCGGATGGATATCCTAAAGGCGAGATCATAACGATGCTCATTTCATCATCAAGATCCAATGCTGAACGGACATCCTGCTCCCGGTAGCTTGCCATCCAGCAGGTGCCAAGGCCCAACTCCCACGCCTCCAGCACGCAAAAGGACATGGCTATGGATACATCCACGCTGTCGGCGCGGTGGCCGCAGGTCATGACGCCCTGATGGAGGCCGCAGGCTACGAGCAGGGCGGGTGCATCCTGAAGAAATTGCGGCGCACCCAAGGCAGCCTTGCGTACAAGTTCCTTCTTTTTAGGATCGGTTACGATCAGCAGCTTCCAGTTTTGTCCGTTGCGGGCGGAGGGGGAGAGGCGAAAGGCCTCAGCGATGCGCATAAGTTTCTCCCTTTCAACGGGATCGGGCTTGAAATTGCGGATGCTGCGTCTTGTTTCAATGGCTTCCATAACCTGCATATCCGGTACCTTCTTTCTGCATTTTCTTCTTCCATTTTAAACCAAATTGTGCCGCCCGGAAAGAAGATTCTCCGGGCGGCAATATTAAGGAGAATATTTACCAGGGCAGTTCGATGCTCATCCAGTCTCTGAGCACCAGGCGGTTTTCGTCGGAGTGCTTGTAATCCTCCGGCTCGAAGCTGCGGTTGCGAATGAAGTATTCGGCGGCAAAGCTGCCTGCCGTATCTTCGCCGACAGTTGGATCCTTGCAGTATATGCGGAATGTGTATCCCTCCGGGCGAAGGCCGTTGAACAGCTGGTTCATGGCTTGGTTCAGCGGCGCCTTGGTAATGTGGCGGCCATAGCCGCCGATATCCCTGCACAGATTGTTGCTGCTGTCCTTGGTGGTGACAACGCAGATACGCTTGCCTTTTCCCAATTCCAGCAAAGGCATAAAGGCGTTGATGGCCCGCAGCGGCCCAACGGTGTTGTACTCATAGCCGGCCATGAGCGCTGCAAAGTCTTGGGGATCCAGAATGGTGGCGCAGTCTTCACCAAAATTGTAGTCCACGTTGATGACGAGCATGTCGACGGGCTGGTCCAATTTCTTGGCGGCCTCAAGCATGGAAGCATGGCTCATGGGGTCCGCGGAAAAGAAGGAGATGTTTCCCTCCAGCTTTGATTCCTCCTGGCCGGGAAGGCAGCCTGCCAGCACCCGCCAGCCTCTTTTCAAAAAATCCCGGGCGATCCGCTTGCCGGTCAAGTCTCCCGCGCCGATGATGGCGACTGTATTTTCCATGGCTTTCTCCTCCTCCTGTTAAAACGGCCAGGCGGCGCCTTCATTGTCGATGAGTACCAATCGGTCTTCCCAATCACGGTCCTCTATGAACTGCTTAACCGCAGGCTGGGCGGTTTCCCACGGCTCAAACTTGCCCATTTCCGATTTGCGCCCATCTTTGCTGGAACGCACCCAGCCGGGATGGTACAGCCGGAAGGTGTAGCCCATGGGATGAAGATGGTTGAACATCATCCGGAGGGCCATGTTCAGTGCCGTTTTGGAAAGGCAGTAGCTGGATACGGCATTCCTGGAGCATACGCCGACCACGCCGGCTTCAGAGGATACGAAGCACAGCCTGCGCATGCCCTTTTGCATGAGAGGCAGAAAACCCTGTATAAGGCGCATGGCGCCCAGGCAGTTGATGTTGAAGGGAACGGTGAATCCGTTTAGGTCCATCTCGCCCTTGATATCCCCATGCCGCCCGCCAAAACCCGCGGCGTTATGCACCAGCATGTCGATATATCCTGCCTTTTCGCGGACGGTGCCTGCGGCTGACAGTATGGATTCCATGCTTGTCACATCCAGCGGGACAATGTCCAGCAAATCGCCGTATTCAGCCTTCAGCTCATCCAGCAAAAGCAGGTCCATTAAATAGCGCCCCGCAAACACATGCCAGCCTTGCATAAGAAACTGGCGGGCCAACTCCAGGCCGATGTTCCGGTCGGCCCCGGTAATGATGACGGTTTTCATTCGTGCATTTTCCTTTCTGTCAGTCTTTCGCCGCACACCAGCGCAGCGCATTGTGCAGCGTCTTTTGATATTCTTTATCCAGCCATACCGGAAGGTTATGGCCTGGGGTCAGCACGCACACGCGGCCCTTGCCCTGGGTGCGGGTATATCCCGACACGGCCACGCCATGCTGGGAGGAGGACACGGAAAAAATGTCCGCGTCCCTGGCGTACAGGTCGATAAAGTAATGCTCATCTGGAAGGGTGAAAGGCTGAACTCCGTCAGTGACGGGGTGGTGCTTGAGCGGTGTCACGGTGACGGGGCACTGCTCCGGGTGGTGAAGGAACCTGCAGCCCATCAGCGCGTGCAGGCGGTCCGCGCCTGTTTTGCCGGTGGTGCCGGAATGGATGACCAGCAGCCCGCCGCCTGCTTCCACATAGTTTACAAATGCGTCTTCCACCTCGGGCGTCTCCCAGGGTTCCCGTATCTGGGCGCTTATGCTGTCGCCCTTGACCAGCACAACGGCAGGGTATTCCTTTAACCGCTCCGGAGAAAACGTCCTGGCGTCCGTCATGATATCAAGCTCGATCCCCTCCTCGCGGAGCGCTTCCAGCCCCTTTTGGGGGATGCCGCCGGGGTGGTAAAAGTCGTCACACAAAAGCCAAACTTTCATTTGCTTTTCCTCCTTTATATCCTTGTGCACCATGTCGCAGCGCTCACGATGATTTTGGAGAAGCTGGGGTCCATGAAGCCATCCAGGCAGTGGCCGTTGGCAAAGTAGGCTACCCGGCCCAGACCAAAACTTCTGACCCAGCCCGCCGGCCAGCGGGTATCCTCATACTCATATTCCAGCAGCAGCTCCTTTTCTGCCAGCGCTTCCATCTGGAAGCGATATGGTTCGTCCCCCATGACGAAATCCTGTACGCCTTCCATTACCGGATGATCCGGCTTGATGACCTTATAAGGGATCTGCGGAAGCCCCTCATAGGGCGGATGGCCCGTGAATTTTGCACCGATGAGCTGCATGATCTCAGGCCTGCGCTGCAGGGAAATGCCATTGTGGAATACTAGAAGTGCTCCGCCGCCGCTGACGAAGGAAACAAGCGCATGGGCCTGCTCGTCTGACATCGGTTCCTTGGAAAATTCCAGGTAGGAGATCACCATGTCGTAGCCTTGAAGGGTATTTGTATTCAGCAGGCTTTCGTCCTCCGTATAGTCGATGGAAAATGAGCCGTTCAGGAGCTCGCGAAGCCTTGTATCTACCCCCTTGGCGCTGTGGTAGCGCGCTACATAATTGCCGAACATAAGTGCCTTTTTCATGAATATTCCTCCTTTCAAGCGGTTTCGTCGATCAAAGCTCCAGGATTGTGTGTGATCTTGGGCTCCTTCTTAAAGCGGCCCAGGAAATAGTAGATCAAAATCACCGCGGCTTCCAGCACCCATTGCACGGAGAGCGACCAGTGTACGCCGTTGGCGCCAATTTGTCTGGAAAGAAAGTAGGAAACCGGTACCCTTCCTATAAACATGGTCGCCACACCCACCACCATTGGCACCACCGTCTGGCCGTTGCCGCGGATGACGCCTGCCAGCACCCCGAATACGGCAATGCAGAAGTAAAAGGGAGCGACAATGTGGAACTTGTCCATGCCGGCCTGAACGACTGCGGCTTCGTTGGTGAACAGGCGCAGCGGATAGCTGCCGAAAAAGTACAGCACAGCCGAAATCACCGCCGACACACCCACCGACATACAGAGCGCAGCCCGTGTGCCTGCCCGGATCCGGTCATAGCGCCCCGCGCCTGCATTCTGGCCCACATATACCGTAATTGCCGTTGCAAAGGTCATCATAGGCATGGTGCAAAAGGAATCCACTTTGATGACTGCTATGTTTGCGGCCATGATCACCGGGCCAAAGCCGTTGATCACGCCTTGCACGATGATATTGCCAACCGACTGCAGCACATTTTGCGTGCCGGAGGGTATGCCCAGATGCAGTATTTTTTGAATCTCGGCTTTGCTGATTTGAAGGTGCCGAAAGGACAAATGCGCCTGGGAGCGGTTCAGCCTGTGCAGGCCGAATGCCACTGCCGCTGTCTGGGCAATCACCGTTGCCCATGCCACGCCGGCCACATCCCAATGGAAGGCGATCACGAACAGCAAATCCAGCACGATGTTGATGAAGGAGGATACAAGCAGGATCAAAAAGGGCGTTCCGGCATCGCCCATGCCCTGCAGGATGCCGTTGATCACATTGAACATCATTACCGGCAGGATGCCTGTGCAGGTGATGATCATGTAGGACCGCGCAATGGCGAACACGGCCTCGGGTGTATTGAGCAAGCGCAAAATGATGGGCGCCAGTGCCGCGCCGGCTGCGGAGATCAGCGCGCCCAAAAGGAGCGTAACAGTTACGATGGTATGGCTCACTGTTTGGAGACGGTCAAAATCCTTGGCGCCAAACGCCTGGGAAACCACGATGCCCGTACCCGCTGAAATGCCCATGAAAAAGGCAATCATCAGGCGGATGACCGGCGCGCTGGTGCCCACCGCAGCAAGTGCGCCGCTACCCACAAAATTGCCCACCACCATGGAATCCACCGTGTTATACAGCTGTTGCAGGATATTACCCAGAAGCAAGGGGATGGAAAACAGCAGAATCTGCTTGGCGGGGCTGCCGGATGTCATATCCAGCTTCCTCTTGCCGATTTTTTTGAGGTAATTCATGGCTTTCCCTTTCTTCCCCACGCGCCCTAAGCCGGGAGCCCACGGCGAATGCGCGCCCTGGTGACGGTAAAGAACACCGCCGTGGACAGGAAGGTCAACAGGATGCCTGCCGTATACATGGTGCGGTAGCCCCAGTTGTCAATGATGAAGCCGCTAAGCACATTGCCCGCAATGCCGCTCAGGCCGAAGTACACGGCGTAGGCGACGGTCTGGTATGTGGTGCGTATCTCCTTGGGAGCCAGCGCATCCAGGTAGTACAGCGTGCCGATGGTGAAAAGGGCAAAGGAGGGGCCGTCCATCAAGCAGGAAAGCATCACGTGATACGGGCTGGTGGACAGATTCAAAAAGATGTGCCATAGCATGAAGAAGAAAGAAGAGGCCATCACCAGGTATACCGGCTTGAACCGCTTGAGCATCTTTTTGACGCTGGCCATAACCACGGCCTCGGAAACAAACATCAGCGCGCCGGAATACCCTACAATGGCTGTGTCGCCGCCCAACTGCTTGATCAAAAGCGAGTAGAAGGTGAAGGAACCGCGGTGGGCGATTTGCATGAAGAAAATGTATACGAGGAAGATGAGAAAGGTATGGTCCTTGAGAATCCTTGAAAGCTGCATATCCTTGATCCGCGTACCCCGGCCTGCCATGTCGTTCCCCTTTGTGAAGAACATGAAGGCGGCGATCCCCAGTAGCACGCATGCGAACACAGGCAGGATGGCACCGGTGCTGGAACCGTTGATGAAAAGGCCGGCGGCCGTGCTGCACAGCGCGTACCCGATGCAGCCCCACTGTTTTAGTTGCCCGACAGCATTGCCATCACCGGCATCCTTGACGCTCTTGAGGCTCCACATATCCAGCAAAGGCCCTTCGGAGGAAGCAAATGCGGTATAGAAGCAAAAGGAAGCGGACAAAAGCAGCACCCCGTGCGCGGATAAAAGCGCCATGGCAAACACTGCCTGGAAGAGGATGCACATCACCAGCGTTTTTCTGGTGGAGCCGATTTTATCGGTAACGATGCCCCAGACAGGCTGCGTGAGGATGATGACGATGGAATTGATTCCGGTGACGATGCCGATCATCTCGGCAGACAATCCCCGCTCCTTCAAAAAAACTGTGATGAACGGGCCGAAGATCGCCCGGGAAGACATGAACAGAAAATAGATCAAGCCGAAGGTGATTTTGATTCTGCGCAAATTCGCGGCGGAATCCGCGTTGCTTGCAATCATTATGGTTCCTCCAACGATGCATAATTGCGGTACTCGTTGGGCGTCATGCCGTGTGCCTTGCGGAATGCCTTGGAGAAATAGGAGTCGCTGGTGAAGCCCACCAGGCGCGATACTTCCAGTACACTCAGCCTTTTGTCCTCCCTGAGCAGCCTTCTGGCATGCTCCAGGCGCACCGCATTGATTTGCTCGGAGACGCCCTTGAGTGTGTAGTGCTTGTAAAGCCTTCCCAAATAGGCGGGAGACATATTGATCTTTTCGGCGATGGAATTCAAACAGCAGGATGGATCGGAATATTGCTCCTCTATCAGCGCATTGATACGCTGCAGCAAATCCGTATGCTTGTTGTCGCGCTTGTTTTCAAGACTGCCGCAAATAACGTCGATGGCCTGCAAAAAACGTTCGACGGTATCCTGGAAATTATCTGTTTCATCCAGGCTGGCGGCGGCAAGGATATGCGCGTTGACGGAAGGAGGCATTTCCAAAAATCCGCCCTTTTGCATTTCTTTCACCAGGAGCGAGAGTGACATGGCCAGCCGGGATACGGTAAGGCCAATAACCAGGAAGGAATATTCGTGGATTTCCTTGAGGATTTCTGTGACCGTTTCCTTCGCGTCTTTGGCGTTGCCGGACATGATGCAGTCCACCATGTGGTTTTCCTTGGAGGCGGGATAAGCATATTCCCTGTCGGAATAGGTTTGCACATCCGCAAGGAATATCAGGGAACCCCTTCCGGTGAAAATCCGGTAGCGCAGCGCTTCCCGTACCTGCCTGTAGGTTTGGGCAAGATCCTCCGGGCTGTATATGGGCGTGCTGACGGCGCAGCTGAAGGAAAGCTCCAGTCTTTTTGCCGCCGCCTGCTTTAGCCGGGTCACAGCCTCTGTCCAGTAAGTGCGGTCGGCCGGAATGTCCCCGTTTGCGTATAAAATCAGGGCAATGCTTACATTCTCACCCATGTCTACGGCATCCACCATGAATGTGCCGGCGAAAACTTCCTCGGCCATATCCATAAAGGCTTGCTGGAATCCCGCCGTTTTTTCCGGATCAAACGGATGGGGAAATTCACGGCATCTATCCGCTTTCAGAAGCAGAACATAGTATACTGTGGCGGAGCTTAACGCCAATGGCTGGCCTTGGGCACCCTTCAGGCTGATCAAGCTGTCCATATCGGCGGTGCCCAGCAGCGCCTTGCGCATAAGGTGCTGGCGGGAGAGTGCGTTCATCCGCTCATTGACCGCCCCGATAGGGATATAAAGGATCTTGGAAAGCACCAGGGTCGCGATCGTGCCCAGTGCGGCGAGAATGCCCGCCATCGTCAGGATAAAGCGGGTAACGCGGTAGATTTCCTCCACAACGGAGCGGTAGGGGGTGAGGCGTACATAGCGCCAGCCGCTTACATCGCTGGGCAGGCAGGTGACCATCATTTCCTGGCCATTCATGTGCTGGATGAAATTGTCCGAGTCTGCGCCGCTTACAATCCGCCTGTAAAACGGCTCCTGGGATACATTGGAAAACAATTCCCCTTCTTCGGGGCTGAATACAATGATGCCTTGCTCATCCATGATCAGCGTGCGGGACTGGCTGTTTTCGCCTTCTTTAGCCATTTGCTGCATCCAACCGCTGGAGAAGTTGACAAACACCGCGTGTCTGATGCTGCCTACCCCGAAGACGTTGGTCATCATGAAGGTATAACAAAACTGCGGCTCCTTGTTTTCTTCGGGATAGACGATCCTGCGGGCGATAGGAGCATATCTGTTGTACTTTCCTTCGCTGTCATTGATGATGTCCGCGATCTCCCTGTCAAAAAACAGATCCTTGGTATTCTCATCGCCAAAGAGCGGGATGTTGTAACCGCCCGCGCTGACGGAGCTGACGGAGATGCTTTTCAGCCCGCCGTTGTAGATGTAGATGGAGTCGATGTAGGGGATGGACATGCGGTAGTTGTTCAGATGGACCACGGAGGTCATCAGTTCCTGGGGGTTGTATTCCGTTCCGTACAGCAGATAGGCGATTTGATTGTCGTTGTAGATTTGCCTGGTAATGTTCAGCGCCAGCTTTTGCATGACCAGGGAAGCCGACTTATGGGTATTAAGCATTTGAACGTCGACGTGATAGGCGTTGTCCAGCACGGTACGCAAGCTTGCGTCATAAAAAAGAATGGAGGAGGCGGCGATGATGATAAACACAAGGATAAAGATCGAGCTTCTCAGCTTGCGGTAGATTTGGTTCTTGTTTTTTGAAATCAGCCACTTCATCCGACTCACCCCGCCTTTTGTTCCACCTGTGTGGGACCTGAAAAGCCGGAAAAACAAACCGGCAGGCCGTTATGTATTCCTTCGAAAAGTCGTTGCACCGCTTTTTGGGCGCCCGGTAGCAGCAGACCGCTGCTGTTTGCCGCTGCCGGGCGCATAGCTCACTTTACATCAGTGGGTTGTATGCCGCGCTCTTCTACATACGTAAGCCACTGCTGAATGTATCCTTCGCGGACCTTATCCAGCCCGGCGGCCTTTGCCTTTGCCAGGAATTCGTCGATAGCCTTATCCACATCGTCCACCAGGCCGGCCTGGATGGCGGGCAGATACTGCGTCTGCACGTTCATCACGGCTGCGCGCTCCGCTTGATAGGGCGTGGTGTCCTCGCCAAACCCGGTCCAAATATTGGGATAGGTGTAGCCCCGGAACTCATTAAACAATTCCTTCAGAATGCGGCCTGTGGCCTTGGGATAGAGCATGAATTCCTCGTTGCGGGTGGCCCACAGGCGGGTACCCTCGCGGGGGAACGGGCTGGACACGGCGTCGCCCACGATCTGATAGTAGCCGTCTTCGGTGACGGTATAGTGTTCGCCTTCAATGCCGTATTGGGACAGCCTATAGTAATCCTTGTCCAGGATCAGCTTTTCCAGCACCATCAGCGCGCGCTCGGGGTTGCCGGCCGTAATGGGGATGGAGAAACCGTTCTGCGTGGCGTCGTTGGGTGTGGCCAATTGCTTGACGCGGTAGAAGGGCAGCCAGCCGATTTCCCAATCCGGGTGGGATACTTCCAGAATGGATACCAGGTTGGCGTATCCGGAGGGGGAGTTGTAGGCCAGGTCGCAGGCGATTTTGCCGGCCTGGAAGGCGTCGGTCTTCGCCTCGGTAGTGGCCAGGGCGCTCTTGGACCAGTAGCCTGCGTCCGCCCAGCGCTTGAACATTTTCATATCCTCACGGAACTGGTCGGATTCCCACCAGAAGCTGACCTGGGTGGGATTTTCATAGTCGATGTACAGGCCGTAGGGTGTGCGGAAGTCGGCCCAACGGTACTTCATATCCAGCAGTTCCCAGGTGGAGAAATGTGTGCCGATGGGGTTGTAGTTCATCACCATTTCTCCGGTAACCTGCATATCGGGCTCGTTTTCCTTGATGCCCTGCATGTACGCTTCGATGGTTTCAAGATCTACCGGCACGGGCAGGTCGTACTTTTTGCGCAGGTCTTCGCGCCATAGGAAGCCGTAGGGCACCCATTCTTCCCACATGCAGGGAACCATATAAATGTGGCCGTCAACCTTGACCCTTTCCCAGAATTCGGGGGACACATATTCCCACAGCTTGGGTGCCACTTTGGGGATCAGGTCCTCAAGGGGCAGATACGCACCTTTTTTGGCATAGGTGGCATATCCCAGGTAGTTGGCGCTGTAGAGCAGATCGATGGGTTCGCCGGAAGAAAGCATGAGCATCATGCGCTGGGCCGTGTTGGTATCATTAAACAGGCTAAAATTCAGTGTACAGTTCAAATCCTTCTCGTATTTTTCGCTCAGCAGCTTGACCACCTTGTCAAAATCCCTGGGTGTGCTGCCACCGGTCATCCACATGTTGATCTGCACCTTTTTGGAAATGTCAGGCGCAGCGCCTTCCGCGCCCGCCACGCAGGTTATGGGCAGGAGCAGAACGAGTACCGCCAGCATGGACAAAGCCTTCCGAAGCATGGTATTCCTCCTTGCAAAATTGTTTTGGCTTATCCCTTTACGGACCCTACGGTGATGCCCGCGATGAAATATCTCTGAACGAAGGGGTAGAGGAAAATGATCGGGCCGGTTACGATGACCACCATCGCCATTTTAATGGATTCGGTGGGCAGCTGTACATCGCCGGTGTATATACCCATCTCCTGTGCAAAACGTACGCTGTTCAGCATATCATAAAGATAATACTGAAGGGAATACATTTTTTTGTTTGTAATAAACAGGGAGGTCAGGTACCAATCATTCCAATAACCAAGCGCCAGAAATAATCCAACCGTTGCAAGACCTGGTCCGATAACAGGCAGAATAATATGGGTGAATATCTTGAAATCCCCGGCGCCGTCTATCTTGGCCGACTCGATGATCTCGCCGGGAACAGAGGACGAGATGAACGTTCGCATCAGGATGATTAAAAAGGGTGTCATCAATAGCGGGAATACGCGGGCTAGATAGGAATTGGTCATATGCAGGTATTTTGACAACAGGATATACCAGGGCACCATGCCGCCGCCAAATACCGTGGTGAAATAAATTATGAAGGAAATGCTGTTGCGGTATTTAAAATCCTTGCGCTGCAGCACATACCCCGTCATGGAAATAAGCATAAGCCCCAGCGCCGTGCCGATGACGGTAACCAGGATGGTGGTCAGGTAGGCGGCAACGATCCCTTCGGGATACAGCAATAGCTGCTGGTAGGCCGCAAGCGAAAACTTGGATGGCCAAAGCTTATAACCGGTACGCATCAAAACGCTGTTTTCTGTAAAGGAACCCGATACGATCAATATCAGCGGAAACAGGCAAAAGGCTGCTGCCAGAAGGATCAAAATATATCCTGCCGCGTTGAAGGCCATGGTGGACTTGTTTTTTTTGATTTTCATTGTTTCGATTCTCCTGTCCGAATGCTTAGAACAACGCGTACTCTTCATGCTTGCGCTTGATCAGCCAGTTGGTGACCATGATGACCACGAATCCGAACAAGGACTGATACAGCCCGGCTGCCGTGCCCATGCCCACGTCGAAGTCCTGCTTGAGGGTGCGGTAAACGAAGGTGTCCAGGATGTCCGTCACCTCATACAAAACGCCGTTGTTGCCGATCACTTGGTAGAACAGGTCGAACTGACCGCGCATGATGCGGCCGAGGCTGAACAAAAATAGAATAATGAAGGTGGGCATCAGAAGAGGCAGGGTGATGTACCGGATCTGCTGAATCACGCTGGCGCCGTCAATATCCGCCGCTTCATAGATATCCTGGCTAATGCTGGTAATGGCCGCCAGGTAAACCACCATGCCGTAGCCCAGCTGTTTCCATAGGTAGAATACCACCATCAGCACGCGCCAAACGCCCGGTGTGTTGTAAACGTCGACCGGCTCTGCGCCCAGGGAAAGAAGCATGTTGTTGAGAAAACCCATGTCATAATGAAAGATGTTGTAGACGATAACATTCAAGATAACATAGGAAACAAAGTATGGCAGGAAGATGACCGACTGGGTTACTCTTTTGAACGCCTTGCAGTTCAGGCGGCTCAAGATAATGGCGAAGAAGATCTGAAAGAAGTTGGAGGTAACAATGAAGGCAAAATTGTAACCCAGCGTGTTGAGGGTCAGGCTGGCCAGTTTGCCGGATGAGAACAGGAATTTGAAGTTTTCCAGGCCCACAAATGGACTTCCAAACAAGCCGCCCGCGAAATTGAACCTGGTAAATGCATAGTAGATGCCTACCATAGGCAGGTAGTTGCTGATCAAAAAAAAGAGCAGTGTGGGGACCAGCATTAAAAACAATACCCGGTTCCGCTTAAGCTCAGCCCAAAAACCGTCTCTTTGAACAAGACGCCGCTTTAATGCGCGCGCCTCCCGGATGGATTGGGGATGCATTCCGACCTCTCCTATTCATTATGTACTTGTACGCTGCTTTCCCTGTTGGGGTGGGATAGCGCGTTATACTGCCAGCCGGCACCGCAAAAAGCGCTTACGGCCTGTGCATCGTTGGCGATATTGTAGCGCTGCAACAGGAGTATGTATATAAAAAATCACACTTCTTTTTGTACTTACTGAACTTATGACGTTGAACTTCTCGTACTTTTTTATACAATTCGTATGTTTTGCGCCTCTGCAGGCTGAAAATCGGTCGTCTTGTATTGCTTATCAGGGGACAGATATATTTGGGTCCTTCTCCTGTTCTTCCTTCGCTATTTCTGTCCTGTTCACCATTTCTTCACCTCTTGCAAAAAGACTGCCTTCGCTTGCGCGTAAGCAGTCTTTTTTGTCTACAGTCCGAGGCTGCGCATACCGCGCTGCCTCCCCTGTAAGCCTTACATTTAGCTCAGGCCGCTCCTTAGCATTGCCTATCCAGCAAGTAAGTAAAGCAGTTCCATCTTGCCCGCATGAGCGGGTTCTTGTTTCATTTGCCTACTGCCCAAACAGCGCGTTCCATTGCGCCTTGCGTTCCTACGGCCACCCCTCATAGCCGCCTTCGGGGTTGTACCTGCCTTTGTACCACTCCATGGAGCGCTGCTTCTCCTCCTCCGTCAATTGGGGATAGGCCGCCGCCAAAAGCGGCAGCCGCTCCCACAGCATTTCGGCGTTGAAGCAGTCCACCAGTTCCCCCGTGCCGGCATTGACAATGGCCGCATACGTCCACTGGCTGTCTATGCTGTTGCTGTGCTCCTTGAAAAGCGCCAGTACAATGGCGTTTTGGTATTCGTCCGTATACCAATGGCCGGCAAATGTGAAATAGCGGTCCGCCTGTTCATAGCTGAGCTGGAACAAGTCCATCACGCCCCGCAGGGCGATTTTTTCACATTGGCTGGCGGTATAGTTCCAGATGGGTTCGACAGCCGCAGCCACAGCCGCCTGCACAACGTATTCCTCCAGGGTGGCGTAGGCCCAGATGCGTCCGTTTTTGTCAACCACCAGACGGGTTTCATACGCATCTCCCAGATCGTCGGCATACTCGCTGCCGGTCACGGGTTCAAAGCTATCGGCGAGGCTTTCCTTGGTTACGCTGCCCGTGCACACCCACGCCGTATGCTCCTCATCAAACGTAACGCGGATGTCGGCATGGTCCGCCGCCGCTTGGGACCAACTGAGGACCTCCGTCATGAGGGACTTGACGCAGGAAATGGCGTACGCTTCATCTATTTGCGGCTTTGGTGTCGGCCCCAAAGCTTCCTGCTCCGCCTCATATTGCCTGGCTGTATCGCGGATCCAGTAAGCCAGCGCATCTATGTATTCCTGTTCTGTGGCGTCGGGATGCTCCGCGTAATACGCCTCACGGAAAATGATCACAGGGTCGGGCGCCATGCCCACCACGGTATCGGGTGTCTGTATCCAGTTCTTGGCATGCTCCCGCATCGCGTCGCCATAGCAGGCATCCACGATCTGGTCGGCCGCGGCCTCCCTTTTTTCGTCATCCAATGCAGTATTGGCAAGGGTTTTATATAAGGCTTCGTCCACCGCATAGCCAGCGTCCTTTAGCGCGTCCACAAAGCGCAGCTTATCCGAAAGCTCCCATCTAAAAAAGATGCCGTCCACCTGCATTTGCGACACGCTGTTCAACCACGCTTGCACGGCAGTTACCGCCAGCGCGGTGACTGTCACAAGAAGCAACACGATCAAACATATCAAGGCTACAGTCAGTTTCCGTTTCATTTTCTTCCCTCCTGTTATTTCGTGTACAAGGGATGCGCGCATATCCGCTGAAACATACAGTCCGGAAAGATTATCGGCGAGGGCTTCCCTGATGCTGTTGTTTTTACTCATCGCTATCGCTCCTTTCCGGCGTAAAGCGAAGCAGCGCGTATGCCTTGCGCAGCCTGTTCGCAACGGTAGACCGGCCTACATGAAGCACCTGCGCAACCTCGGCCATGGTCATATCATGGAAATGGTAAAGAAGGATTACTTGCTTAAGCGTTGCGGGAAGGCGTATGACATCCAGAAACATGGCACGGGATTCATCGGCCACAGCCCGAAGGGAGGGAGGGAGATCCTCCAGCGCCCTGGACAGATCCACATGCCTGAACCAGGTTGTGCGCCGGTAGTCCTTGCAGGTGTTGATGGCGATGCGCAGGATCCACGTTTTCTCGGAACTGTCGTTGCGCCCCTCAAATTTGGCCATACCTTGCCAGGCCTTGATGAAGGTATCCTGCATGGCATCCTCAGCCAGCGCCATGTCTTTAAGATACATAAAGCAGGTGCGCAGAACGGCGTCGCCATAGCGTACGATCCATTCCTCCAATTTGGCTTCTTGAACCTTGCCCGGTACCAAAGCACTGTTCAATTTCGCCACCTCCTACACGGATTAGACGAATGAAACCCCTTTTTTTGCCAACCCTTATGCGGTTTTTTTCAAACGAAGAATGCATGAAACAAAAAAGCTGCCATGGATTTGGCAGCTTCACGTTTGCTTGGCCGGAAATGGCCGCTGGCAGGAATGCTCTTTGGTGTAGCGCATGCAAGCCGTTATCTGAACGAAACGGGGCACATGGCCCGCAAGCTGATGCTCTTATCCTTTCACAGCCCCCGCGGTCAGGCCCCTGATAAACTGCTTGGACATGGTAAGGTACAGTATGATCACGGGCAGCGCGGAAAGCGACAGGATGGCCAGGAGCTTGGGCCAGTCGGTGGTATATTGTCCCTGCAGCTTGGTCACGGCAAGCAGCACGGTCTTCTGGCTTTCCTTGTTGATGAAGATCAGCGGGAACCACAGGTCGTTCCAAATCGGGACGAGGTTATAGATGGCCACCGTCGCAAGGGCGGGCCGTATCAGCGGCAGAACGATCGACCAGTAGATTTTAAAGCGGCTTGCGCCATCCATATAGCCTGCTTCGTACAGCTCGCCGGGGAGCCCGCGTATAAAGCCTGTCAATATGAAGACTGCCGTGGGGATGCCCATGGCGATATAAACGGGAAACAGGCTCCACAGCGAATTGAGCAGGCCGAACATTTTCATCATTTCCAGCAGGCGGATGGTTGCGATCTTGATGGGCAGCATCATGCCGATGATGAGGACGAAGTATAAGGCGCCGGATACCTTCGTACGCCAGTGCGCCAGCGCATAGGCGCAAAGCGAACCCAGCAGCAGGATCAGTGTCAGCGAGACGGCCACAACCAATAAGCTGTTGCGGAAATAATTGAAGAAATTGCTGTCGGCGATAACCGACTGGTAATTTTCAAACGTCCATGCAGCCGGGAGGCCAAATGGATTTCCATAAATCTCCTTTTTGATTTTCAAAGTGTTGATAAGCAGGATCCATAGGGGAAATATAACGATCAGCGACCAGAGGACCAGCAGGATATGCGAGGGGATATGCAGGTTGGCAATGCGCATGGAGCGATACCGTGTCCTTTTTTTCATGATATCATTCCTTCCCCTGCGTTAATTTCAGCGTTGGGATGACGCCGCACAGCAGCATAGCGAACACCGTCGTGGAGATGGCCGCGCCTACACCGGGCTCCGGGATACCGATGGGGTGCTGGCCGGCAACACCATAGCGGTAAAAGAGCGTGCCGATCAGGTCGGTGGTGTAACCCGGCGAGCCATCGGCCGTTTCCATGGAGTAGATCACGTCAAAGGCGTTGAAGTTGGATACGAACGTTAAAATCGCGATCATACCAATAACCGGAAGGATGAGCGGCAGCTTGATCTTCAAAAACTGATGCCACGAGTTGGCACCTTCAATGGAGGCAGCCTCAATCAAATCATCCGAAATGTTTTGAAAGCCGGCCACGAACATCATCGTGGGTATGCCTACCCACTGCCAGACGGAGACCAGCGACACGATGGGGAGCGCGGTGGCCGTATCGCCCAGCCAGGAACGCACAAGAAAGCCTAGCCCCATCGCCTTGAGCGTGGTGCCCGCCCAGATCGGGTTGAGCATGAGCTTAAAAAGATACCCTGTTACAAGAACTGCAATGGTACAGGGGATGAAGATGACCGTCTGATAAAATTGCCTGCCCCGCATGGTGCGGTTGGTGAGTATTGCTGCAAAAAGAATGCCCAGCACGTTCTGTAAAAACATATGAAAGGCGAAGAACACCCATGTGTTTTTGAACGCGTTCCAGAACCTTACCGACACCACCTGGTCGGTAAACAGCCGCACGTAATTGGCAAGGCCTGCGAATTGCCGCGCGCCGGTAGTACCTTCATAAAGCGAAAGCCGCACCGAATCGACCAGCGGATAGGCCATGAAGATTCCGTATACCATCAGCGCAGGCAGAATGTATCGTATCCAATACCATCCGCTGGGGTTGATGCTGCCGCCACCCCGGTTCGGCGGAAAATAAGGCTTTGCATGCATAAGGTTCTCCCCCGTTTTCTATCGGTGAAGGTAATCCGCATAGTAAGTGTAGGGGCCGGGCTTCATCTCTGTCCGCTCACCGGCGGGTGGAGACGAAGCCCTGCCCCTGCAATGTTCTGCCGGAATCCATCATCGGCTCTTCACCGGGTGATTAGGTGCCGAACGCGCTTGGATCCGGTATCTTATCCTTACTGGGCAGGGACAAACGCCACGATCGCGTCGGCGGCAGCCTGCGGGGTCGCCTCGCCGCGGCAGATGGCATTGAGCTGGTCCCGGATCGGGTTATAGTAATCGATCAGCTTCGGCCAGATGAAGCGGGCATCCAGCGTCTTGCCCTGGTTCAGGGAAAGAATGTCGGTTACGCGCTCATTCTTAAAGGTGATAGGCGCGTTGATCATGGGGAAGAAGCCGGCGGGCAGGTAGTCGGCGGTGATTTGGGCGCCTTCGGGCGTAGCCAGCCACGCAAGGAACGCCTTCACTTCTTCGGGATGCTTGGTGGCGTTGTTGCCGGTGATGCCCATGTCGGGATGGAAGCACATGCCGGGGGTCATGCCCTCTGGCGCCGGGAAGGCCATGGTGCCCCAGTCGGTGTCATAATCGTCGTTCAGCGGGCCGCAGCTCCAGGAGCCATCCATCAGCATCGCGGAATTGCCCATACCAAAGAAAATGTTGGCGTTGTCATTGTCGATGGATTCAAAGCCTTCCGGCAGGAAGGGTACGAGCTTGGCGAAGTCTTCAAGGATTTTCACGAACTCCGGATCGTTGAACTTCTTTTCGCCCGTTTCGTACTTCACGCGGCCTTCGGCGGTGATGTAGTTGGGGACCATGCCCAGGAGCACGCACTCAAGAATATCCCAGTCGGAGGCGAGGCCATTGGCAAAAACCGTCACGCCTTTGTCCTTCAGCTTCTGGCACATGGCAATGAACTCTTCCCACGTTTTGGGAAGCTCGGTGATACCGTTGTCAGCAAAGATCTTCTTGTTGTAGTAAATGGGCTGGGAAACGGCGGCAAAGGGCACGGCAAAGAGCTTGCCGTCCGCAGCGGTCCAGGGTTCAAGGCTCGTGGCGGCGAAATTCTCCTTCACGCCCGGAATGTCCGTGCAGTCCATGGAGAAGCCGGCGGTGTAGAGCTCTTCGCCCGTGGCGTAGGAGCGGGAATAGTACAGATCCGGGCCGGTGCCGGCGTCCAGTTGGAGCCTGAGCACCGAGTTGTACTGGTTGGACTGGGTGGGCTCGAACACGATGGTCACGCCGGAGATTTCCTTGTACTTAGCCAGCAGCTTTTCTACCATGGCGGCATCGGTATTGCGCCAGGAGCCCATGGTAAGCGTGACTTCCTCCGCCATGGCGGCCAGCGGCAGGAGCGCAAGCAGGGCAGCCATCACAAGCACGAGCAGTTTCTTCATGGAAACGACCTCCTTGTTATTTTTGATATTATTCTATTTGTATACTGTTTCAGTCAGAATCATTTTGCTTTTGAAATTTATGGTGCTTAAGAGCGCCGCGCATGATATGATACATGCAAGGAGATGAGTGGATGTCCAAAATCAATTTGGAAGTGTGCTGCGGTTCAGCCGACGATGTGATAGAAGCGTGGAAAGGCGGCGCGGAGCGTGTGGAGCTGAACTCCAGCCTGTTTCACGGCGGCTTGACGCCTTCCGCAGGATCGCTGATCGTGGCCAGGGAGTCGGTCCCGATCCCGGTTATGGCAATGATTCGCCCACGGCCAGGCGGGTTCTGCTATACTGAAGCAGAATACAAGACGGCGCTTCATGATGCCAGGGTTCTGCTGGAGAACGGCGCACACGGGCTGGTATTTGGGTTTTTGAACCCTGACGGCACGGTGGATGAAGCGCGCACGCGGGAGCTTGCAGAGTTGAGCCGGGGCAGAGACAGTGTATTCCACCGTGCCATCGACGTGACACCAGACTGGAAGCGCGCGCTGGAGACTTTGATCAAGCTTAAAGTCAAGCGCGTGCTGACAAGCGGGCAGGCGTCCAACGTGTTTTTCGCGCTGGAGACCATCGCCGAAATGGTCCGTTTTGCGGATGGCGCGATCGAGATCCTGCCGGGGGCGGGGATCACGCTTCAAAATGCCGCCCGCGTTGCGGAAGCGACGGGCTGCTCCTATCTGCACTTAAAGCGCCACAAGCGTGTTTTGGACACATCCACCGCCAACAACCGCAATATCTTCTTCGGCGGTGCGCTTTATCCGCCGGAGGATAGCTTTGAAGTGATCGACAGCGCGTATATCGGCGCGCTTTGCGAGCAATTGAAATAATCATAAATGAGGACTGTGCATGTACGCAATCACCGCCTTCTTAAACGCATGCATGAGCTTAACGAGACGGATGGCGGCATAAGCCTGATTGCGCTTGACCCCGGCGGACGGTTCGGCGCGTCCGCAACGGTCAATACCTTTCCTTTCTCCATCGGCCGCGAAGGAGAATGAACAAGGCTGTATATCGCTGGGCAAGGCGGGCAGGCGACGGATATCCGCCGGGTGAAGAATGAGGAAATAAACGATATTGCAAGCGATTAACAGCCTATTATTTCGTCAACTACAGAAGTAACTAATTTCGCAATCCCTGGCAGAGAGGTCAACAAACAAACGATGCCGTAGGGGCGATTATTATTCTCCCCATGCCACGGCCAGGATACCTAACTTGGCGGGCGATTAATAATCGCCCCTACGGCATTTAGGCGAAGATGAATGGGTGCGCCAAGCAATGGCAATCCCTGGCGGAGAAGCCAACAAACATACGGCGTCGTAGGTCGATTATTAATTTCCCGCTTAATCTTGGTACCTGGGATGCAATAGAAGTGCAATTTGCAATCATCCATATTCCGTTACTTCTGTAGTTGATAATCCACTATTGATTTGTCAACTTCAGATGATACGTATTTCACAATTCCCGGCAGAGAAGCCAATAAACAAATAACGCCGTAGGGGCGGGGCTCTGCTCCGCCCGATGAGAAACATTACCTACCGCAGTGGGTGGAGCAGAGCCCACCCCTACGGCGTTCAAGCAAAGATGAATGGTCCATATTTCGAAACTTCTGTAGTTGAAAGTCCACTATTACTCTGACAACTACAGAAGTTTCGGAATGTGAATGATTGATCATTGCCCCGTATTCCAACGAAGATACTTTGGAAATGGAGAACATGAACGGCCAGAAGAGGCTTCCCCTTGAGGGGAAGCTGTCGACGAAGTCGACTGATGAGGTGTATGTGGCGGCAATATTTCCGTAGCAAACCACCTCATCCGGCGCTGCG
>JAEZQK010000078.1 GCA_023413135.1 Bacillota bacterium | reverse complement strand
AACCTGAGCGTGCGGGAGGGAAAGATCGTATTCCTGGACCTGGGCATGGTAGGCCGGTTGACACCCCGCGAGCAGCAACTTTTGAAGCGTGCCGTAAAGGGTGTCGTGCTGCAGGATGTGCAGGAGACAAAGACGGCGCTTTTGTCCCTGGCGGTGCATACCCAGACCATCGACCACCCAAGGCTGTATGAGGACATCGAGACGGTCATGAGCCGGTATGGCCAGATGGAAGTGGGCCAGATGAACCTGGGCAAGATGATGGAGGAAGTGCTCTTAATGGCCAACCGCCATGGCCTGCAAATGCCCCAGGGCATGGCGATGCTCAGCCGGGCCATTGTCACCGTACAGGGTGTGGTGAGTTCGTTATGCCCCCAGGTGGATTTCATGTCTATCATGGCCGCCGGCATGCAGGAAAGGTTTCTCGATGATATCGATTGGGAGAAGGAACTTTTTTACGGGGCGCGTTCGCTGTACAGGTCCGGGAGAAAGGCGCTGGAGCTGCCTTATCAGCTATCGGAGCTTTTGCAGGCGGCGGTAAAGGGCCAGGGAAAAATCAATGTGGAGCTGACAGGCTCCGAAAAGCCCCTGCACATGATCAGCCGCATGGTGAACCGGATCATCCTGTGCCTTTTGTGCAGCGCGCTTTTGATCGCCTCCGCACTTTTGTGCCAGGCTCCGGTGCTGCCACTATGGTTTGGCATACCGTGGATGGCGTTTGGCGGCTTTTTCCTGGCCGCGCTGCTGGGAGCCTATTTGATTTTTTCGTCTTGGTGGGCCAGGAAGAAATAAGCATAACAAAAAGATCAGGTTCGCCTGATCTTTTTTGTATGCCTATTTTCTAATTTCCTCAATGGGCACCCAGATTTCCACAATGGAGTCTGCCTCATTGCCATGAAAGCGTTCGTCGTAATACTCCACCACATAGTACTTTCCGTCCAGCAGCCGCTGGGTGTATGTGTTCTTGTTGTTGTTCAGCCAATCGTCCATAGCGGTGTTTTGGCTGTCATATCCTTCCGCGACATATACGTCAAACGATGCGTACAGCGTGGCCGGGAGAGAGAACACCGTATAATCCTCATCTGCTTTAGGAGAGGAGATGCTCAATCCCACGTGACACGTCTGCCCCTTGTCCTCACAGATGCGGACTTCGTAGCCATCCTGTGACAATGCGTTTGCAAGCTCCTTTTTTTCCTGAAGCGTCATAAAGCTTTGCCATATGGCGGCGGTTTTGCTGCCGTCGCCGCCTACGCCTGCGATGTACATTTGGGGCCGTTCAATGATCCTGGGTTCCATCAAGATGCCTCCTTTCAATTTGTGCCGGAAAGCATCCACCAGCTCCTGCGCGGTAAGCTGGGTATAGATGCCCGGCGATTTTCTGTATTGGGTAGGGGATATGCCGAACTGATTTTTAAAGGTCCTGCAAAACGCCTGGGCAGTTTCAAAGCCGCATTCCATACCGATGGACAAAATGGGATCCCGCGTTTGCGCAAGCAGCGTGCAGGCCTTTCGCAGCCGCCTTTCCCGCATGTAGGCTGTGATGGGCCGGCCTACCACGGCTGTGAACATGCGGTGAAAGTAGTAGGGGGAGAAGTGGAATACACTGGATATCTGCTCCAGGCGCAGCGCTTCGTCCAGATGGCCGTCGATATACTCCAGTGCCTTTTCGATGCGGTCCAGGTTCTTCATGGCCTTCCCCCCATGGCTGTTGTTCAGTTGGAGTATAACATGACGCGAATGGTTTGTCTTAACAATTCTTGCTCAAATGGAATATCTATCAGTAGGAAAGTGAGAGAAAAGATGGTAAAATAAGAACAGATGAAGGATGATTCCATATGCGGCAGCCGCATTTTCAAAAGAAAGGTGCGTTCGCTTATGAACCGGTTCTTTACTGATAAAAAAGGCAACCCGATTCTTCTGCTGGGTTTGCAGGCAATGAACTCCTCTACCGGAAGTCCGCTGATGGAAAAGGCAATAAGGGCCGTTAAGCTGTATGGCGGAAACGTTCTTGAGGCGCCAATTTACTGGAATATGATCGAACCTGTCAAGGATCAGTATGATATGACCCTTGTCAAGGAGTTGATTGATGAAGTACGTAAAGCGGACCTTCATTTGATAATCCTGTGGTTTGCCACCTCCAAGAACGGCCATCCAAACTACGCGCCTGATTATATCAAGCTCGATCCGCAACAGTATCAGATTGCCGTCGGCCCCACGGGTGCCCAGCACGCATCCCTCTCCCCCCACGGCATGGCAACGCTTAAGCGCGACAAGAAAGCCTACTGCGAAGTGATGAGGTTTCTGAAGGAATACGACGGCGAGCAGGGCACCGTGCTTGGCTTGCAGATCGAAAATGAAATGGGTTATGCCAATACCGACCGTGATTACTCCCGCATTGCTTGTGAAGACTACGAAAAACCGCTTCCCATCGAACTGTATGACATAACGCTGGAAGACTGCGGCAAGCGGGATGGCTCCCGCACATGGCGCGGACAGTTTGGCCGGCATGCCCACGAAGCATTCTCCGCTTGGTATCATGCCCGCTACATTGGCGAAATTGCCCGCGCCGGCAAGGAAATTTATGATCTTGTCATGTTCACAAACGTCATGGTTGGCGAGCAGGGCGTTGAAGAAGCCGGCTTCAGTTATAACGCCGGTGCTGCGGTAGGCCGGGTGCTTGATATCTGGAAGGCCGGCGCCCCATTCCTGGACATGCTGTGCCCCGATATCTACAATCATGCCAAGCGGGATTATACGCGGATTGCTGCCCGCTATGCGCGGGAAGACAACGCGCTGTTCATCCCCGAATCGGCCACTGGCGGCGAGGCAAACGCGATGAATGCCATGCGTGCCTTTGCCGATTATGGCTGCATCGGCCTGTGTGCGTTCGGCGCGGAAAGGGCGTTGACAGATGACGATACGCTAAGCGATGAATCCCGCAAAATGATGTTTACCATGCGCGCAATCCGTAACCTGGCTCCACTGTTGATCAAGTATCGCGGTACCGGCCGTGTTCACGCGCTGCTGCAGGACGAATTCTCCCGCGAGGAATACCTGCGGCTGGAAAAATTCCATGTGATTGCCTCTTTTTTTAGCGCGGGTGGTCAGCGCGTGCAGGCAACGCAGATGAATCTGCAATTGCCGGAATATCAGTTTCATGCAAAGGAACGCGGACGTGCGCTGTTAATAGAAGTGTCCGAGTACGAATACTTTGTTGCCGGTGCTGGGGTTGGCCTTGATTTCATCCGCCGTCCCGATCCCGAAGACACCAATCCTTTCCCCGGGCTCTTGTCCCGCCAATCCACCCAGTTGAACCACCTCTCCGTTGAAGAAGGCCATTTTGATGAGAAGGGCAACTGGGTCGTGTACTTTTTTCGCAACGGCGACCAGACGAACTTCAAGCTGTTTGTGCACGGCGGCGAAGCGGTACGCATCCGCCTGAACCCGGGAATGACCATGAAAATCTTTTGATCCCAATCTCATACCTTACACAGCAGGGCGGTAACTGCCTTGGGTGATTCCGGATTAACAGAATACAGCAAATTCATAGAGGGTGGGATCGAGTGTATGCGAAAAATACCGTTTGGGCAATTGCCTTCCCGGCAGGATGCGGAGGCTTTGCTGCAATGGGCGAATGAACAAAATCCGGGGCCATGGGCAGAACATAGCCGGGTGGTGGCGCGGGTGGCGGAAACGATTGCGAGACGCTGCGATTTGAATGGCGATGGCATCTATGTTCTGGGGCTATTGCATGATATAGGCCGATTTGAAGGCATCCGGGATATGCACCACATTATTGCAGGTTACAATCTCATGATGGAAAAAGGATATCCGCAGGTAGCGCGGATATGCCTGACACATTCATTTCCTTATAAAAATATAGGTGCATACAGCGGAAAATCGTTTGACTGCTCGTCCGAAGAAATAGCGTTAGTTCATTCGACATTAAGCAGCGTTGATTATGACAGCTACGACAGTCTTATCCAGCTTGGTGATTCTTTGAGTTTGCCGCAAGGAGTCTGCCTGCTCGACGTCCGTTTGATGGATGTGGTCCGAAGGCATGGATTTAATGATTATACGTTAAAAAAGTGGGATTCCATCTTTGCGCTGAAGAACCTGTTTGACGAATTGTGCCAATGCAATATATATGATCTGTTTCACGATGAGGTACGTGATGTTAGTTTCAGATAAAAACAGGGATAAACTTCGCGAAATACTGGACGCGTCTGCGTCTTGCTGGCAAGCATCCTGCACGATAAAGAGATGATGACAAGCCTGAAAGATCAGTGAATATTATTGCGTAGCATCAACTCAAAACTATGTGGGCGTATGCTTATAGAAAATATCTGCTTATGAGGTGGAAGGATGGAGATGATCATACGGCCGGCCAGCGACCAGGATGCGCAGGCCATTTATATGCTTAACCGGGACGGACTGGGATATGACTATCCGCTGGAAGATACGCGGCGGCGGCTTAAGCTTGTTCTTGCCAAGGCCGGCAATAGGATCTTTGTGGCCCAGCTGGAGGGCAGGGTGGTGGGCTATATACATGCCGCCGACTACGAGTGCAGCTATGTAGGTTCTTTGAAGGACATCCTGGCCCTTGCTGTAGATGAAAAAGAGCGTGGCCACGGAATCGGCCGGGCACTGCTCAAAGCCGCGGAGGATTGGGCAAGGGAAAGCGGGGCAACGGGGGTGCGCTTGAACTCCGGCATGGAGCGGGAGAACGCGCACCGCTTTTATGAGGCTTGCGGGTACATAAACAGAAAGAATCAAAAGAACTTTATCAAGCGCTTTTGATTCTTTATGGTAAGCGTTATTTCGCTGCAGGGATAGGCATTTTAGCCGCGCATCCTCCTTAGAAATCCGCGCTGCCGGTGGTGCGGGGGAAGGGGAGCACATCGCGGATATTGCCCATGCCCGTCACATACATGATCAGCCGCTCAAAGCCCAGACCGAAACCGGCATGGGGAGTGCCGCCATACTTACGCAGCTCCAGGTACCACCAGTAATCCTCCGGGCTCATGCCCAGTTCTGAAATGCGCTTTTCCAGCCGCTCGAAGCGCTCTTCCCTCTGGCTGCCGCCGATCAATTCACCCACACCCGGCACTAAAAGGTCCACCGCCGCCACGGTCTTTTCGTCGTCGTTCATGCGCATGTAGAAGGCTTTGATTTCCTTGGGATAGTTGTACACGAATACGGGCCTTTGGAAGTGCTTTTCCGCCAGGTACCTCTCGTGCTCAGTTTGCAGGTCCATGCCCCATGTCACAGGATAATCAAACGCTTCGCCACAGCTTATAAGGATGTCGATGGCTTCGGTATAGGAGACTTTTGCAAACTCGCTGGTGGCCACCAGGTTAAGGCGGCTTAAGAGCTCCTTGTCCACAAAGGCGTTCAGGAATTCCATTTCCGGCGCAGCCTTGTCAAGGAGGCCTGATATAACGAACTTCAGCATATCCTCCGCCAAAGCCATATCGTCAAACAGGTCGGCAAAGGCAATCTCCGGCTCTACCATCCAGAATTCCGCGGCATGCCTTGCGGTGAAGCTGCGCTCGGCGCGGAAGGTAGGCCCGAAGGTATACACGTTGCGGAAAGCCATGCAGTAGGATTCCACGTTCAACTGTCCGCTGACCGTAAGGCTGGCGGGCTTGCCGAAAAAGTCTTCGCTTTCCAGCACATGTCCCTTGTCGTCCCTGGGGGGCTTGTCGATATTCAGGGTGGTGACGCGGAACATTTCGCCCGCACCTTCGGCATCGCTGGTGGTGATGATGGGCGTATGGACATATACGAAGCCCCGCTCGGCAAAGAAGGCGTGCAGCAGCTGCGCAGCCAGGGAGCGGATGCGGAACACCGCCGTGAAGGTGTTGGTGCGGGGGCGCAGGTGGGCCAGCGTGCGCAGATACTCGAAGGTGTGCCTCTTTTTCTGAAGGGGATACTCCGGATCACAGGCGCCTACTACGGTGATCGTATCTGCCTTCAATTCAAAAGGCTGCTTCATGCCGGGCGTCACAACCAGCGTGCCGGTAGCTTCGATGGCGCTGCCCAGGGTAATGCGGGGAACGGACTTGAAATCCTCCGTACGGCCATCCTCGCATACGATTTGCAGGTTTTTGAAGTATGTGCCATCGTTGAGCTCAATGAAGGCGAAGGCTTTGCTGTCGCGTACCGTTCGTACCCAGCCGGACACTGTCACCTTTTCCATGTCCTGGGAGGGGGGGGCTTGAAACAAAGACCTGATGGAGGTGGGCATGTGCTTCTTCCTCTCTTTCTTGATGGAAGGCCAAACAATATTTAAATGGGAAGGGGCATCACTTTCCCAGCATGGCTGCGCCGATGATTCCCGCTTCGGCACCCAGGCTTGCAATTTCGATTCTGGGATGGGGCATGGTTTTGAACATCAGGTATTGAGGTACCTCTGCACGTACGGCATCCAGCAGGAAATCTCCAGCCTTGCTGACGCCGCCGCCCAGCACAATCACTTCCGGATCCAGGAAGGCCACAATGGTGTTGATGGCTTGGGCCAGATACTTTACATAGCGGCGGAATACCTTCAGCGCTGTTTCGTCACCTTCCCTGGCAGCATCGAACACCAGCTTGCCGTTCACATTCTCCGGATTGTTCTGGCACAAGGTCATCATAAGGCTTTCGGGATGGACAAGCAGTGCCTGCCTGGCCATGCGGATGATGGCGGTGGCACTGCAATAGCGCTCCAGACAGCCCTTATTGCCGCAGGAGCAGGGCTCGCCGTCCAACTCCAGCGTGATATGGCCGATTTCGCTGCCCACGTTGTGATAGCCGCTCCAGGGCTTGCCGTTTATGACAATGCCGCCGCCAACCCCGGTACCCAGGGTGAGAAACACGCTGGAATGGCAGCCCGCGCTAATGCCCGCCACGCTTTCGGCATAACCTGCCACAGTGGCGTCATTATCGATAAAAACAGGCTTGTCGATGTATTTTTGGATTTCTTCCCGGAGGGGCACATCATGCCAGCTTAAGTTGGTGCAGAAGACAACCACACCCGTGTCGGGGTTGGCGATGCCGGGAATGCCGATACCTATACTGTGCACGTCGCTCAAGGTAAGGCCGGCTTCCTTCAGCGTTTCCAAACTGACAGATGCCATGTCCTTCACGATTTCCTGATAAGGCCGCATGGCCAGGGTGGGGGCGGAACCCTTTTGTATGATTTTGCCCGTTTCATCCACGATTCCCACAGCGATGCCAGTGCCGCCAAGGTCAATGCCGATATACACCATAAGTAGTCCCCGCTTTCCTATGTATGAAAATTAATCGTTCCCGGAATTTCTGGCGATCATGTCGGACATACGGCGGTCCAGCTCATGAGCCGCGCTGTAGCCAAGCCTCTTCAAACTGAGATTCCTGGCGGCTACCTCAATGATGATGGCTAGATTCCGCCCAGGCCTGACCGGCATGATCTGATGGGGGACTTTCACACCCAGGATGGTGATGGTCTCCTCCGTCAGCCCCAGGCGGTCATACTCCTTGGTTTCGTTCCACTGCTCCATATGCATCACAATATCAATGGTCTTGTTGACGATCACAGACCCTATGCCGAACATGGCGCGGATGTCTATGATGCCGATGCCCCTGATTTCCATGAAGTGACGGACCATTTCCGGTGCTTCGCCGGTCAGGCGGTCGTCGCTGACGCGGCAGATATCCACCACATCATCCGCTACCAACTGATGCCCGCGCTTGACCAGTTCCAGCGCAGCTTCACTTTTGCCCACGCCGCTTTCGCCGGTCAAAAGCACACCCACGCCGTACACATCCACCAAAACGCCGTGGCGTGTGATCCTGGGTGCCAGGCGGCGGTTCAAAAAGTTGATGGCGCTGAAGGTGAACTTGGTGGTGACCATATTGGTTTGGAAAACCGCGATGTCCCGGAGCGCCGCTTCCTCAATCAGATCGGGAGGAGGCGTCATGCCGCGGCAGATCACCACGCAGGGCAGATTATAGCTGAAGTAGGTCTTCAGCATCTTCCGCCTGGGCTCAGGCTCCAGGGCCTCCAGGTAAGTCATTTCCACCTTGCCGATCACCTGGGGGCGCTCGTAGGCGAAATATTCATAAAAGCCGCAGAACTGCATGCCCGGACGGTTCAGGTCCGTGGTGCGGATATCCCACTCCTTTCTTGAGGAAGGGGACAACTCCTTCAATTGCAGCGATTCGGCAAAATCCTTGGCCTGGATCATTAGGAAACATCCTCCTTCAGGACATGGCGCGCAATGTACCTGGCTACGCCGTCCTGTGTGTTGGGGGGACAAACAAGGGGCAATATGTCTTTTATCTCCTGGCGGCCATTTGCCATGGCCACGCCATATTTTACCCATGTAAGCATGGACATATCGTTCAGACTGTCGCCAAAAGCCATGGTGGTTTCCGCATAGATGGGCTCATAGGCGGCAAGCTTTTTCAGCGCGTTGCCTTTGGTGGCGCCGAAGGGCGTCATCTCCAGAAAGATGGGCTTGCTGATGCTAAGCGATACGGTGTCCCCAAAGCGGCTGTGGGCTTTGTCCAGCAGTTTCAATATGGATTCCGGCTCACCTATGCACAAAAGCTTGGGGGCAGGCGCCGAAATGAAATCCGACAGCCTGTTTACACATACGCCCTGCAGGTTGGAAGAATAGCTGTACTCTCGTCCATAGGCTTCTTTACCGGCATAGTAGAAAACATCGCCATCGTAAACATGTACGTAGAAATTGTTCTCCTCGGCGAACCGGGCGCAGGCCCTGGCTTCATCCGCCGTAAACATCAATCCGTCCAGCAGCCGGTGCCTTTTGGGATCAATGATCTCTCCGCCGTTGCAGGCAATGTAGGGGGCCGGAGACTTCACCTCATCCACATAAGAGCGCATACTGGCTCCCGCCCGGCCGCTGGCTAAAATGATGCGGATTCCCTTCTCCATCGCCCGGCGGAGCACCGACAGGGAATAGGCGGAAATCTGCCCTTGATCACCCAGCAGCGTATCATCCAAATCTGTCACAATCGTGCGGATATGCAGCGTAAACCCTCCGTTCTGATCGCTTCATTATACCTCTTTTCCGCGCCTTCTGCCAACCCCAATTTGGCTGAAAAATGGGGGAAATCTAGGGCGTACAGATTTTTTTGGGGGAAAAGGAGGTTTACATTGCGACCCTGCAATGATATATTGATACCACCTAAGACTGGCAGTGCCAGCTTTGCCCGTTCGGAGGGTGAGGGATGAAATCCTGAACCTGAAGGGCTGAAATAGCTGGCTATTTCAGGCCGGAACACCGTTAAAGCGAAGCGCAGGACGGTGCGGAGAAAGAGGAGGTTATTCCCATGGCTTATTTAAGCGGCCTGGCTCAAAGCCTGACGCCCTATCAGGCGGGGGAACAGCCCAAGGACAAAAAATACATCAAGCTGAACACCAATGAAAACCCTTATCCTCCCAGTGTTAGGGCAGAAGCGGCTATGCGGGAAGCGGCACAAACCTTGCGGCTGTATCCGGACATGGACAACACGGCTTTATGCCAGGCCGCAGCGCGGCTAAACGGCGTAAGGCCCGGGCAGGTGTTTGCCGGGAACGGATCGGACGAGGTGCTGGCCTTTGCCTTTGCCGCTTTCTTTGCGGGCAAGCGGGTGCTTGCACCGGACATCACCTATTCCTTTTATCCCGTTTATGCCAAACTCTTCGGCGCGGTGTATGAAACGGTGCCCCTGAACGAAGATTTTTCGGTGGATGTACCGGGGCTTTTGCAGGATGCACCGGTGGTCATCGCCAACCCCAACGCGCCCACGGGCATGATGCTGCCGGTGGAAACGCTGGCCATGATGGCGGAGCATTTGCAAAACATGGGCCAAGTCTTTTTGATAGACGAAGCTTACGAGGCTTTTGCGCCGGAAAACGCCGTACCGCTGCTTGAACGCTTCGACAATGTGCTTATTGTGCGCACGCTATCGAAATCCCATGCTTTGGCAGGTCTTAGGGTAGGGTATGCCATGGGTCATCCCGCTTTGATCGACGGGCTGAACCGGGTGAAGGACTGCTTCAACAGCTATTCCCTGGACCGGCTGGCCCAGGCCGCGGCCACGGCTGCTATGGAGGATGCACCCTATTATGAGAAAATCAACAGCCAGGTGGTGAAGACTCGCGACCTAACCCGGAATGCGCTGCTGGAGGCCGGCATCCCCGTTTTGTTAAGCCGTGCGAACTTCCTGTTTGTGAAGGCCCATGAAACGAATGCATCCGGGGTACTGGCGGAACTAAAGAAGAGAGGCATTCTGGTGCGCCATTTTGACAAGCCGCGCATCGCGCCGTATCTGCGTGTTTCTATCGGAACGCCGGAGGAGATGACGGTGGTGGTCAGGGAGCTGATTTCCATTATCAGGCAGGGTTAAGGAAACGCTGATTCATTCAGGTGGGTATCCAGCGGTCGTTTTTTTAGCCCTGCGGTGTCGCTCATCCGGTCGCCGTAGCGCTGCTACTGCTCCCTTCTGGCTCCTTGCAGGGCTAAAATATCACCTCGCGGCTTTCCCATCCTCATTTCATCAGTAGTTCCTTAACAGCGCTTTGTAGCGAAAAAATCCCGAAGAAGGACCTTCGCTTCCTCCTCCAGAATTCCGCCTACGATTCGTGTGCGGTGATAAAAGGCAGGGTCCTGGGGAATGTCGTACACACTGCCGCAGCAGCCTTGCTGACGGTCATAGGCGGCGAAGAAGCATGCGTCCACTTGTGCCATGACGATGGCCCCGGCGCACATGGGACATGGCTCCAATGTTACATATAAGGTGCAGCCTGAAAGCCGGCGGGTGGAAAGGATGCGGGCAGCTTCCCTAAGCGCCAGCATCTCCGCGTGGGCGGTAGGGTCGAATGTGGTTTCCCTTAAATTGTGACAGGCGGCAATAACCTTTCCATCGTGCACCATGACAGCGCCCACAGGTACTTCGCCTGCCGCTATTGCCAGCCCGGCCTCGTCAAGCGCCAGGCGCATATAGGTTTCATGATCAGGCAAGTGTAAGTCCCCCCTCTATAGCACTGGCAGTATCATACCATGGCAGTAAATCAGGGACAAGGAGGTATTTTCCATGACAAATCCCGTATTGCAGGCCATTGACCAGCGGCGCAGTATACGCGCCTACACCGGGGAGCAGATTTCCAAGGAACATTTGGACATACTGCTTTCAGCGGCTCTGGCTTCTCCCAGCGCCCGCAACAGCCAGCCCTGGCACTTTACCGTGGTGCAAAGGCAGGAACTGATTGAGAAAATCAACCGTGTGGCAGTGGAGCAGCTGAAAAAAGGCGCCGACGAAGCGGCACTTGTCCGGCTGAACCAGCCGGGGTATACTATTTTCCACGGTGCGCCCACGCTGATCTTCCTTTCCGCCAATTCCCAAGGGCGTTATGCCATGGTGGATTGCGGCATCGCTGTGCAGAACATCGCTTTGGCCGCCCACAGCCTTCATCTGGGCAGCGTAATCCTGGGCATGCCCAGATCTGCCTTTGAGGGGCCGGAAAAGGACGCGCTTGAAAAGGAACTGGATTTCCCCAAGGACGCATCCTTCCAGATCGCCATTGCGGTGGGCTATCCTGCCGCCGGGAAGGAGAAGCACCCGGTGGACGAGGGGAAAATCACCATTCTTGCATAACCAACTGTCAAAACCAAAGATGCTTCGGCAGTGGGGGAAGTGAATCAATACTTGCCTCTGGCTGTTTGTGAAGGCTCTGCTTGTCCAAAGCAGAGTTTTTTATAGTAAAGAATTTCAAATGTGTTTCATTTGAAATAAAATTGGCCATATTGAATGCGAACATGAATATGGATAAACTAATCAATTTGAAATGGAGAGTGAGAATATGCCTAATTTTGCAAATCCCTTTCAAGGCAATGTTCCGCGGAAACTGACAAAGGAAGAACTCATTCAAGCGATACGGCTGGATATTGCCGGCGAGCTTGAGGCTATTTATCTCTACGATGCACATGTGCAGGCCACGGACATTGAACTGGCAAAAAAGGTGATTGGGGACATCCGTGACGAGGAAAAAGCGCATGTAGGCGAATTGATGACGCTTTTGTATGCTCTTGACCCCAGGGAAGCCGAGTTCTTCGCCTCCGGCAAAGCGGAAGTGCAGGAGATGCTGGAGGAATTAGGCATCCCTACGCCTGATGCCGCGCCCTCCCAGGGGGAGAATGCCGGGAAAGCAACCGTGGGCAGTCTGTTGGGCAAGTGAGTATACCTAAAAAGGAGGCATCGTGAATGGACTATCTGGCAAGGGAATCATCTCCGATTGATACGGCTGTTTGGGAGCAGATTGATGCAGCCGTTGTAAAGGCGGCGCGCAATGTGCTGACGGGAAGAAGGATTTTGCATCTTTTCGGGCCTTTGGGCGCGGGCGTGGGGAGCATCCACATCGATGACGCCGAGGCAAAGGACGAACTGATAGAAGACGGCTTCATCACTGTGCAGGGAAGGCGGCTTGTGGAGATCCCGACCATCTATGAGGATTTCACCGTTTTCGCCAAGGAAGTGGCGGGCAGCGAGAAGTCCGGCTATCCCATTGACCTGTCCCGTGCTATGGCGGCCGCCCAGACATGCGCATTGAAGGAAGACCGGCTGATCTTTTCGGGAAAGCAGAATCTGGGTTACGAAGGTTTGCTTACCATAACCGGTGCGGGCAAGCTAAAGAAAAAAGACTGGTCGACGGGAGAAAACGCATTTTCGGATGTGGCGGCCGCCATAGAAATGCTGGTTTCCAAAGGCGTCTACGGCGCCTATGCACTTGTTTTGAGCCCGAACCTGTACATGCAAATGCAGCGGCTGCAGCAGGGAACAGGCCTTTTGGAGATCGACCGCGTAAGCAAGCTGCTAAACGGGCTCGTCTTCAAGACGCCTGTGCTTTCAAAGGAGCAGGCGGTGCTTTTCTGCCCGCAGCCTGAAAACATGGATCTGGTGGTTGGCCAGGATCTTGCGGCGGCTTACCTGGAGCAAAAGGACCTCAATCATTCCATCCGCGTGCTGGAATCCGTTCTGCTCCGCATCAAGCGGAAGCAGGCGATCGTGGTTTTTGAGTGATGCGAAAAATGATAATGTGCCCGTGATAGCAGTTGATACTAATTTAAGGCATAATGCATCAATGGCAATGTGCTTTGAAGGCGAGTACATTACCCGCATGCTGTTATCCCTCACTGCGTGAAGGATCTTGGTTTTTCATGCTACGTCAAGATCCTTCGTCGTTTCACATCTGGCTCAATCGTCACACTGCTCACTGCCGTTCGCATTGCTCGTTTCGCCAGCCTCCTCCACACCGCCCATTTCCGCCACTGGCGGGGGCGGTGTTCCGGAGCTCCTCAGGATGACGGCGTGTGGGGCTTGCTTGTATTCTATACACTTGAATTTAACGGTGCATTTATGTTTTGGAACAGTATGAGTCTATTGAATCGCGAAGGTCCTGCTCTCGCTTGAAAGCAGGGCCTTTGCGATTGAAGACTATTGATACTGTCCAAACCCGCTGGGCGGGGCATAAACCGGCTCAGGCCTCATTTTGCCCCCCATAAGGTTTTCCCAGTTGTTCACCATCATGTGCATGGGGTAGGAGAGGAAGGAGGCATATGGCAGTTTTTCCATGGTGATGTAGCCCGCCGGGGCATTTATCACATCGGGGATGCGGTTGACGATGGTGGCGCAGGAATGGGCGACGGTGTCCGGCTTCTGGATGGAGAAGGTGGTATCCGGTGTGCCGTAAATCTTCCAGTCGCACATATCGCCTTCGTCCGGGGCATACACCTTGCCGATGCATTGTGCCTGCACTACCGGCCCCTGATGGGTGATGGCGGTGACTACCGCCGACATGCCGATAGCGTTGCCTTTGAGAATATTCTTTTCCATGGTGTGGCTATAAACTTCCTTGTCGGCAAAGACGGGCACGGCCTTTTGCTTAATGGAGGCGATGGTCCAGCCAAGCTTGGCGCACAGAACTTCGGTAGAGTTCCAAACGTAGGCGGGCGGCGCTTCCTGACTGGCAATCTCCCGTTCGAACTGCTGTGGGTCCAGCCCTACGCCGTGGGCGCGGGCCAGCGCGATGCCGAAATCCTCCACATTGTAGCTGACGGAGCCTTCAATCTGGGAGACGCGGTGCACGCCGCCGGCCGCACATGCCACCATGTTCACCCAGTACACATCCTGCATGCCGGTACCGTAAAGGGTACAGCCCGTTTTCTTGCACAGCGCATCCAATTGGTTGGTAATGCCGGGGGCCGTGGTCCAGGAGTATACTGCTTCCTCACAGGCGGTGATCATGTTGATACCCCGGATAGCGCATTCGGTCATGGCAGCATGCATATCCTGCATGAAGCTGTGCATGGTAAGAATGGCGATGTGGGGGCGGCAGCCATCCAGAATACCGTTTGCGTCCTTGACGATTTTGACGCCCGTTTCAAAGCCTAGGCCTGCAAAATCGCCGATATCGACGTCTTCAAGCTCCGGGTCCGCGTCGATGGCGCCCACCACCCGCGCGCCCTTGTCATACAGGTATTTAATGATAACCTTTGCCATTTTGCCGCAGCCGTACTGGACGACGCGGATATTTTCCAGGGGGTGCCTGCTGGAAATCATATCAAACCCCTCCTTTTTCATGGGTAGGGTGCGCCCTTTTGGGAAAAACAATACCGTTTGCCGGATGGGAAAAAAGCTGTTATAATCAGCAAAGGATGTCCATCCTCAAGGAGGGGTAGGTGTGCATGTCAAAAAAGTGTGGACAATCGCAGTAATTGCTATTTTGGCGCTGGCGGCTGCCGTTCCCCTGGCCGTAAGGCACGAACCTGCGGCCCGGGCAGAGCAGGAGGAAAGCGGCGTAAGACTTTTAGTTATCAATGTGGGCAAGGCGGACAGCCTGCTGGTATGGGCGGAAGGCAAAGTATATTTGATAGATACGGGGACTGTGCAATCCTGGGGTGCTTTGCGGGCGGCCCTTGATGCGCTTCATGTAACAAAACTGGACGGTGTGTTTTTGACCCATACGGATAAAGACCATATGGGCGGCATGGAACGGCTTTCCAAATATAATATCGAGGTGGACGCATGGTATGGCTCCGCCATGTATACGGGTGTCAAGCCGGATAAACACCCGCTGCCCCTGGCGGCGGCGCAAAGGGGAAAGCAGCCCATATGGCTCAAGGCAGGAGATTCGGTGGCGGTATCCGACACATCCTCTTTTCAGGTGCTGGGACCTATTACGTTGGATGAGGAAAATGAAAACAACAATTCGCTTGTGATGAGGCTGGAGACGCTTGATGGCAGCATTCTTCTCACCGGCGATATGGAGCTTGCGGAAGAAAGTGCGCTGATGGCTGCAGGCAGCTTTACGAAAAGTGATGTTTTGAAAGTATCCCATCACGGGGAGGAAGATGCCACCTCCGCATCCTTTGTAAAGCTTGTATCCCCGCAGGTGGCGGTGATTTCCACGAATTCTGTGGAGGAGCCGGATACGCCCCATCCTACCGTATTGTTCATCCTAAAGCGCGCCGGAGCGGAGGTTGCCGTGACCCAGAACGCCAAGGGCGGCATGCTTGTTACGCTGAAGGATGGAAAGACCGCCGTGGAAGCGGTGGAATGGAAAGATATACCCGGGGTATCCAGCGCCATCCGGCTGACCGCGCTTGATGCGGAGCAGGATGTACTGACCATCAGCAACGCCGGCTCGGAAACGTTTTCCTTGGCGGGCTGGTATGTGTTTTCCGTAAGGGGTGAGGAGACCTTCTTCTTCCCGGAGAATGCCACGCTGGCGCCCGGGGCCACCGCCCGGCTTGGCTCCCAGGCTACGCAGGGAGCTTGCGACTGGCGGTTTGACGATAAAAACGTCTGGCACAACAAAAAAAAGGACGAGGCCGTCCTGTATGATCCTTATGGAAGACCGGTGGCCCGGATGGATAATGGGCTGACGGAGGAATAGGGGAAAACAATGAACAGTGAACAATGAACAGTATAAAAATGATAACAAACTTTATGCGAACGCCCGCCTCCGCCCTACTTTGGCCTTATCGGTGCATTTATGCTTTAGAATAGATACCCATAATTTGAACATCATCCCAAGGAATGAAAATGTGAGCATGGTTCGCAGTTTAAGCCTTCCCCTTTGAGCTCCGGAACCCCGCCCCCGCCAGTGGCGGATCAGGGAGCGGTAGTAAACTGCGGTGACGAGTGAGCCAGATGGAATAGGTGGCGCGCAGCGTCGGATGAGGTGTCTCATACCAGTTCTGCGGCTTTTCCTTTACACCTCATCAGTCGCCTTTGGCGACAGCTTCTCCTCAAGGAGAAGCCTAGTCCATCCCAGCTATCTTGTTGATGGTCTATGGGGTTGAATACCTGCACTACAATACGCAAAAGGCGTATGGCTTTATGTCCTCCAAACCGGCCTTATTTCAAAAAGAATTTCATCAATGAAGCTCAATTTGTATATATCAGGCATGTTAAGGTTGCTCCAAAAAGTATAATCATACTTTTTATCATAATAGTTCATGATTAAAACCATCAGATTTCCATGAGTACCAATCACTATATTACTGCCATGATACTTGACTATAGCGTTTTTTAGAGATTTGACCCCCCTTTCCTGAGCACAGTAACCTGCTTCACCGCCAGGTGGCGCAAAGTTCAGATTCTTCCATGCATACAAAACAGCTTCTTTGAAGTTTTCAATAGGACCATCGGATAGCTTTCTTTCTCTGAATCCGTTGTCAATTTCAATTTTGAGTTTGAAATAGGCTGCTGTGCCTTCAATTGTTTGAATGGCACGTTTATACGGGCTCGAAATAGCGTGGGTGATATACTCATGTGAAAGCAATTCAGTTATTTTTTCAGCATCTTTGAGACCCCTTTCAGAAAGGGGACGATTCAGTTCATCGGGTGTATATATTGAATGAGCATGTCTAGTCAGATAAATATTGGTTTTCAACTAACTGCCTCCTTGTCTTTTGCATGTGCCGGATGAATATTTCGCATAATGCTTTGAATTCGTGCGTTAGCAGTGTTATCCTGTCACAGATAATAAAAAAAGTCCGGATAACCGGACTTTTTTGCACATCTATGCGGTATTACAGCAGTATGCAGATCATTCCGCCCGACCCCTCGTTAATGATTCGTGTCAACGTTTCCTGCACCTTCTCCCTGGCGTCGGAGGGCATCCGCATCAGCTTGTTCGACAGCCCCTCCCTGACCAGGTCGTGGAGGCTCTTGCCGAAGAAGTCGGTGCTCCAGATGCGCTGGGGATCGTTTTCGAACTCATCCATCAGGTAGCGGACCAGTTCCTCCGACTGCTTTTCGGTGCCCACCACCGGGGAGACTTCTGTTTCAATGTCTACCCTTATCATGTGTAGGGAAGGCGCATGGGCCTTTAGCTTGACGCCGAAGCGGCTGCCCTGGCGCACGATCTCCGGCTCCTGCAGCGTCAGTTCGTTCATGGCTGGCGTTACCAGGCCATAGCCCGTTTCGCGGACAGCCTTCAAGGCATCGGCCACGTGGTCATATTCTGCCTTGGCGGCCACCAGTTCTTTCATCAGCGACAGCAAATGGGCGTCACCTTTGATCTCTGTGCCGCATTCTTCGCCCAGGATGCGGTTGAACAACCCTTCTGTCAGCGGCATGTTATAGGTCACGCGGCCTTCGCCAAGCTCCGTGCCGTCGCCTTGCAGCCCGGCGGTATAGGGCGAACCGTCGAAGGCATGGGCGAATACTTCCTTGTCCCGCATGCGCTTGAGGTTTTTGCCGCCCTGACGGACGCCATCCAGCACATGGGAGGCCAGCCAGTGGTTTGTGTCCAAGGCATTGAGCCAGGTGGGCACGGCAAGACGGATCTCGCGAAGAGGGAACTCGTACAGTATTTTCTCCAGGACGCCCTGGATGTCACTTAGGCCCATCTGCTTGACATTGAGAAGCAGCGTTGGCACATCGTACTTCAATTGCAAAGATTTTTGCAGCGCGGCGGCTTCCGCGGTTTCCGGCGCAGCGCTATTGAGCACCAGCACAAAAGGCTTGCCAAGGGCCTTCAGCTCGCCCACAACCCTCTCCTCCGCATCCACGTAGGCGCTGCGGGGAATCTCGGTAATGGTGCCGTCGGTGGTGACCACCATGCCAATGGTGGCATGATCGTTGATCACCTTGCGTGTGCCGACCTCAGCCGCCTGCTCAAAGGGGATATCCTGGTCGAACCAGGGGGTATGCACCATGCGGGCGGCCTCGTTTTCAGTGGTGCCCAGAGCGCCCTTCACAAGATATCCCACCGAGTCCACCATCCGCACCTTTACAGGCGTGCTGTCCTGCAGAAAGACCTCCACGGCCTCCCCCGGCACAAACTTGGGCTGGGTGGTCATGATGGTGCGGCCGGAGCCGCCCTGGGGAAGCTCGTCGGCCAGCCGGTCTTTCACCGGTCCGGCAGGCATGCGGGGCAGCACCAGTTCCTCCATGAACCGGGAGATGAAGGTACTCTTCCCGGTGCGTACCGGGCCCACCACGCCGATGTAAACATCGCCGCCGGTGCGCTCTGCAATATCCTGATACAAATTGAACTGCTTTGCAGTATCCATGAGTTTCCCTCCTTGCATCCGCTTGATGAAAGGTATGCATGGAGGAGGGGAGTTATGACTTTCAGATCGCTATACGTCGGCGCCTTCGCCGCTTAACAGGTATAAAGACAGCTTTTGCAGGAACTTGCGAAGGTTATCCTTGTCCATTTGGTAATAGATACGGTTTTCCACACGCTCCATACGGATGAAGCCGCAGTTGATCAACGCGCTCATATGATGGGAGATGGTGGCGGTAGACAGGCCTGTTTCCCGCGCCAGCGCCTGGCCGTAGGAGCGCTTGTCCCGGATGTGGGAGAGAATGGCAAGCTTGCTCTTGTCAGACAGCGCTTTCAGGCCTTCCAGAAGAAGGTAGCTTTCCATCGGCAGCGTCTTTACGCTCATGCCCTCCTGAAGGCACACGCCGATCTGCATATAGATGGCTTTGGCCTCCGCTTCCATGCTCAAGATGATTGTACCGCAATCGAAAATAGAGGGGTAGATGTGCAGCGTGAAGCCGTTCAGATCGCCCGCCCCTATCCCGATATTCTCCGATAGGAAGACCTCGAAGGATACCTTCTCAAAATAGGCCTGCCACCTAATCACAAAATCATCAAGCAAAGGTTGCACCATGGGTAGATTCGCTTCTATAAGCGCCTTGAGCGGCGTGAGTACCGCCGTCAGCTGTTCAAGATAGGGACCGGCATCTTGTATGACCCTGAGTATCTGCCACTTCTCCCCATCCGCAAGACCCGTATCATCCAGCTGCTCCACAAGAGGGCGCGAATCTTCCTTGTCGTCCGGATCGGTATCGTCGAAAAGGCAGCCGATATTGATTTGCTGCAGAGCGGGGGCCGGGTCTAACGCAAATTCTGCAAATTTGCTTAGGATATTCTTTATTTGCCCTGGCCAATCGGAAATGGCTGGATCGTAAAAAGACATGATCAGCATTTGCGAAAGGCTTCTCTGGCCAATGGAAAAGGGATGGAAAAAGCGCTCCAGATCCTTGGCGTCCGGGGTATAGTGCTGGCTGATGACATGATAAAGCGAACGGACAGGCTCCGTGCGCGTTTTTGTTTGAGATGCAATGCCCGTTTGGGCATATAACCCCTCCAGCCTGCTCAAAGTGGCATCCAGGGATGTATCCCCCGCCAACAGATTCAGATAACTCATCGCTTCCAGCATCATGTCCTTATGGATATGAAAGATGCGGTCCATAAGCGCTCCTTCCTTAATTCATACTGTCCAGCATACGGAGTCCCAACAAAAGCAGCAGCGATACAAGGCAAACGCCACCAAAGAGATATAGCACCCCGGTCAGCCCCATTAGCATCGTCAGGCCGCCCATCGCAAAGGAAATCAGGGGCGTGGCCAGCGCGCTGACAGCGTTCATGGTAGAACCTACCCGGGCCAGATATTCCGGGCTGACCACCTTCAGCACCGATACGGAAAAATGGCCGCTCAAAAATGCGATGGACAGGGAAAATAACACAAGCGTCGTGCATAGTATGGCAAAGAAAATGAACTGGTTGGACATAAGCCCCCTGACCCATACCAGCGAGCCATAGCAGAAAGAAATGGCCAGGAATCCCGCGATGATCAGCACCTTGCCGCCGATCCGGCGTTTGATATAGGGGTAAAGGAAGGCGCCAAGCGCCATCCCGCCTGTAATCAGGATACCGCCCACCGACATGGCTTCCGGCCCCAGGTTGTACAGCTCTTTGACTAGCGGGGCGCTTAATGCGTTCAAAGGCACCAGCAGGCCGTTGAGCAAAAGCGCCAGCAGGCACAGGCTCAAAATGGCCGGGGTATGAAGCACATAGGCGAAGCCAGCACGCAGTGTTTGCCAATAGGATGTCTTCATTTCGTTTTCTTCGCGGGCGGGCTCTTTTCCTGCACGTATCCAGGCAATCAGCACTGCGGACAGGAAAAAGGTGATGCCGTCGATCAAAATGGCGCCTGGGATGCCTGTCACGGCGATGATCCCGGCCGCGCAGGCCAAACCCATGACCTCCATTACGCGGCTTAAGCTGCCGTTTAGCGACAGGCCGAAATCATAATCTTCCTTCGGCAAGAGCCTTGGCACAATGGCCGTTCCGCACGGGACGCGGAAAGCCTCCACCGTGGAGTGCAAAAGCGTGATGACCAGCATCCATACCGGCGTAAGAACGTTGAACACATACAATGCGGCGGTCAGCGCCACCAAAAGGCCGCGGATCATATCGCTGATGACCATAGTCCACTTTTTGTCCATGTGTTCCGCCAACGCCCCGGCAAAGGGACCAAGGAGGACGGTGGGCAGCATATTTACGCCGAAGATGATGGCGGACCATGCCGCGCTGCCGCTCAATTCGTACACCAGCCAGGTGAATGCAATGGCGTCGATGGAATCGCCGAACCGGTTGACCACGTTGGCGGCGATGAGCTTTGTATATTGCTTGTGGCGCAGAATGGCGCGATATCCGACATGCTTATTAGACACTCATCATACGCTCCTTTGATAATCATGGAATAACATCAGCCATAGTATACCAAAAGTTAGATGGATGTCAACTGAATATTAGATTAAAATCGAATTAGAAAACAAAAGAAAGGCAAATTGTCTGTGATCCATGCAAAAAAGGCCCCGGCTGTTTGCCGGGGCCGAGGGCCTCCTGATGAAATTCTTGAGGGATGGATCGAATCACGATCCGGATCGTGGTTATTGCGCCACTTCGTCCAGGATGGCCAGCGTCACATCAAAGTCCAGGTATTCGCCCTTGGGGATCTCATCCACGGTATTGAACTCCTGAACACCGGGAATGCGGTACACCCTGACATTGACAACATCGCCTTCCTTTTTCTGTGAAAGGTAAGAGATCATTTCGTTGGTGGTGATCATGCGCTGTCCATCGATCTCCACAATGATATCATCCGCCTGAATACCGGCCAGCTTGGCGGGGGAGTTATCCTCCACTTCGCTGATATATACGCCGGCGGGGAGTTTGCCCGCTGCAACATAAGAGCTGTTGGTCTGGTCTATGCCGATGACGCTCACGCCCAGACGTGGCCTGGGATTCTCGGCAGCAGTATTGGAACCGCTTTGATTGCCCTTGGCCTGGCCGGAGAGAACCTTTTCAATCAAGGGCTTGGCGGCGTTGATGGGAATGCACATGCCGATGCCTTCCACAGAGGAACCGCTGAAGAGGTTGCCGGAATACTTCAAGGTAGGAATGCCCATCAATTCGCCCAGCACGTTAAACATACCGCCGCCGCTGTTGCCGCTATTGATGGCGGCGTCCACCTGGATCATGACGTTGGTGTTGCGCATGCCGTACTTATCGGTGCTGTTGGAAGTTACTTCCCGGTTCAGAGCGGACACGATGCCCACCGTGGTGGTGCCGGCCAGCTCTGCGCCAAGGGGATTGCCGATGGCGATGGCCCAGTCGCCTACTTGCAATGTATCGCTGTCACCCAGGGAAACGGGATTCAGCTTCAAATCTTTTGCCAGTAGAACGGCGATATCCAGATCTACATCGTAGGCGATCAGTTCGGCGTCATAGGATTGCGCTGGGGTGGTGATCTTCAGGCTGGTGTTTCCTTCCACCACGTGAAAGTTGGTAAGTATATGGCCCTCGGCGCTGATGACAACACCGCTGCCGGTAGCCTGCAAGGCTTCTTCGTTCCTGCCGCCGCGGCCTGGCAGGCCGAAGTCAAAACCGCCGAAACGGCCAAACCCGCCATTGTTGTAGGTTGCGTAGTTGCTGACGCCGACCACGCTGTCCCGGACCGCCGCGATGGCTGCGGTGAAGGGGCTGGTGACGGTGCCCTCGATTTTGGTGGCCAGCCTTTGCATTTCCGCGCTGGCGTTGCCGCCGTTTGTGGTGAGGAGAGTAAGGCTTGCGCCGGCCATAGTGAATACCAGTGCGATTGCAATATACCCTAACAGATGTTTTTTAAGATGATCCTTCATTCTTTATCTCCCTCCTTTGGTGGATTCAAGAATAGTATAAGCAGGATTTTTGACCTGATAATGAACGCTTTATGAATATTTTCTGGAAAATGAATAGAAGTATCATTCCCGCTCAAGGGAATAGATCGCCATGGCGCATTCCAAACGCTTGCGCTCCATCTGGCACTCCAGATCGTATGGCTTTCCAATGTCCCCGTGGAACAGATGGGCGTTGGCGGCGCAGCCGCCGGAGCAGAAAAAGCGTGCCCAGCAGCTTCGGCAGGCCTCTTTGGAAAGCACATTATTGGCGGCGAATTTCTGCTGGATGGAGGTATCGAAGGAACCATTAAGCACGGAGCCCATGCAGAAACCTTCCCTGCCCACAAACTGATGGCAGGGGTAGATGTCGCCCTCCGGTGTGACGGCCACGTATTCATTGCCCGCGCCGCAGCCGGTAAGGCGTTTGCGAAGGCACGGACCGCCACTTAAATCGATCATGAAATGAAAAAAGTTGAACCAGCGGCCATCCCTGCGCCGCTTTATGTATTCTTTTGCCAAGGTTTCATATTCATTAAAAATCCGGGGAAGGTTTTCCTGCGTAAGGGCGTATTCGCAGGCGGGGTCGGCCACCACAGGCTCGATAGACAACTGTTCGAAGCCGGCGTCGGCAAGGTGCAGAACATCCTTGGCAAAATCCAGGTTATGGGCGGTGAAGGTGCCCCGGATGTAATAGCGCTGCTGGTTCCGGGATTTGGCCAGGCGCAGCGCGCTTTGGATGATATGGGCATAGCTGCCGCTGCCGTTTGGCGTTGGGCGCATGCGGTCATGCACTTCGGGCCGCCCGTCGATGGAGAGGACAACGTTATCCATTTCCCGGTTGAGGAAGCCGATGATCTCATCGGTGAGCAGAAGACCGTTGGTGGTGGTAGTGAACTTGAAATGCTTGTTATGAAGCTTCTCCAGTTCCCGGCCATAGGCCACGATCTCTTTGACGACCTTGAAATTCATCAGTGGCTCCCCGCCGAAAAAATCCACTTCCAGGTTGACTCTTTTCCCGCTCATTTTCACCAGCCAGTCAAGGGCTGCCTTGCCCGTTTCCACCGGCAGCATGCAACGGTTGCGGCCGTGGTATTCTCCTGCACCCGCAAAGCAATACTGGCAGCGCAGGTTGCAGTCGTGGGCGGCGTGCAAGCACATGGCCTTGACCACGCCGGGGGAATGGACTTCCAAATCGGTGTAATCGTCCGGAGCGTTTAACTGGCCCATGCGTTCAAGTTCGGACAGTTCCTCCAGTACTTCTTCCACTTCCTTTGGGTCAAAGCGCTGGGAAAGATTTGAAATGATAGCATCCCTTTCAAGCGTGTCCCACAGCTTCAATGCTTCCAGGGCAAGCTCGTCCAGGGCGTGGACGGCGCCGGAACCCACATCCAGCGCCATGGGCTGACCTACTGCGGTAAAGGTATGTATCAAGACGGTTTCCTCCAGATGAAGTCTTTATGAAACAACAAGAAGCGGGAGTCCGCCTCCCGCTTGTAAGAAGCCCGTATGGTTTTGTTACTTGCCAAAGGCGTGGTTCAGCTTTCCCTCGCCGCCGGCTAATACGGCATTGTTTTCCTTGTTGGCGCAGGACTGGTTGGCTACCGTGCAGCTCGTTTTGCAGGCGCTCTGACAGGAAGCCTGGCATTCGCCGCAGCCGCCGTGAACAAGTGACTGTTTCAGGCAGTCGCGTTGAATGGTTTTGATATGCTTCATGGGAATCCTCCTCCATTTGCATGTATGGGAATGGAGGTATTATACACTGAATTTCCTTTTCTTGCAATCATTTTGCGGCGAGATTGGAAAGAATCATCCCCGTCAGGCCGCCGCCGGCAAGGCCCATACCCAGATCACCCAGGTAGGAGGTGAAGGGAAGGTTCTGGCCGGTGAGCAGCGCGTACAGGGAGACGCCCAGGGCCATATATAAAAGGCCAACCGCTGCGCCGCGGATCAGTCCCTTTTCGCCACCACGCCCCACAGCGGCAATGACGCCCACCACGATGGAAACGAGCTTCAATATCTGATTGAATACGCGGATGACACCGTCGGACGGCTTGAACCACTGCATCAAAAGCGCAAACAGCAGGATGCCCGCCGCCGATACCGCCACTGCTACGATCAGGCCCCTTATGATGCGGCTCCACGCGCCCTGGTTTTGCGTGCGGGTCCGCCTGCGGGTCGCGGTTTTCGTCTGGGACATGAAAAAAACCTCCCTGTCCTTTTTGCTCAACTGTATGCAGGACAGGGAGGGTTTATGCTTGTTGGTTTTGCTTACGCCAGCACTTCGGAGTCGTTTTCCACAGAGACTTCTTCCACGTTGCGGATGGCCCAGCGGGCGAACACCAGCTTCACGTTGTCCTGGCCCACGGAGACGGTGACTGTCTCATCCTTGATCGCCACGATGGTGCCGTAGATGCCGCCGATGGTGCAGATAC
>JAEZQK010000072.1 GCA_023413135.1 Bacillota bacterium | reverse complement strand
CAGGGCCGCATTGCCAAGGCCATCCGTGCGGTGGTCAAGGCCGCTACGGTCAAAAACAGCAAGCCTGTTTTTGTGGAGATCCAGTGAACGCATAAGGTCAGGCTGCTTAAAGGGCAGCCTTTCCTTTATCCGCGTCCATGTCGGGGGCACGGCCATGATTACGATTCGAAAACTGCTGGAACAGGATATGCGCCAGGCCATGGAGCTCAAGGCCCTGTGCTGGACGGAGGAATTGGCCGGGCTTGCGGATGATCCGATGAACGTTCCTAAGCAGCTTCGTTTCTGGTTGGATTGGATGCACACTGCGCAGGAGCATAACGACATCCGCCTGCTCATCGGCGCCTTTGAGGATGGGAACATGCTGGGCGTTGCGTTCGCAAGCCTTGCCGATGACGGGGACATTCCGCAGCAGGGCATTGAGCTCAACGGCCTGTGGGTCTACCCCGAGTACCGGGGCAAGGGGGTCTCCCTGCGGCTAATCCAATATGTCCTTGACTTTTTTTCCCTTTTGGGGATGGAGCAGATGGTGATTTACTGCTTTCATCACGCACCCTCCAACGCCTTCTACAAAAAATTTGGCGCGCAGGTAAACCGGCAGGAATATCAAATGGATGGCAGGATTCCGGTGGATGTGTTTCTGGCTGATATCGGTCAGATGAAGGAGCGCATCGCAAAGTCGCTGTCGCGGCGGGAAGCCTTGCCGGAACAGGCGGAGAAATGAACGATACCGGATTGAGCGAGTATCTTCTCATCGGAGAAATTACAAAGCCCCAGGGCGTCGGGGGGGAAGTGAAGGTCCAGCCCCTGACCGACGACCCGAACCGCTTTTTGCATCTTGCGCAGGTGTATTTTCAAAACGGAAGCGCCTATGAACCCCACCCCATTTCAGGCGCACGGGTAAATGGCGAGTACGCCTATTTGACCTTCCCGGGCGTTACTGACCGGGACAAGGCCGAAGGCTTACGCGGGCAGAAGCTGTATGTGGACAGGGCCCACGCGGTCAAGCTTTCGGAAGATGAAGTGTTCATCTGCGACCTCATCGGCTGTGAGGCGGTGGACACCAATGGGAACGTCATCGGCACCCTTGTGGATGTTCTTCAACCCGGTGGAAGCACAGACGTATATGTCTTCGACACGCCCAAGGGTCGCATGCTGATGCCTGCGCTGAAAGCCGCCATCCCGCACGTGGATGTGAAGGAGCGCAAGATCGTTCTTAACGCGGACAAGCTTCCCGAGGTGGCTTTCTTTGAAGATTAAGATACTGACCATCTTCCCGGATATGTTTGAAAGCGTGCTGAATGCCAGCATCCTGGGCCGCGGCCGGGAAGCGGGCCTTCTGGATATCGAATGTATTGACATCCGGCCCTTCTCCGACAAGAAGCATCAGAACACCGATGATTACCCTTTTGGCGGCGGGGCGGGCATGGTGATGATGGCCCAGCCTATAGCCGCCGCCATGGCGGAAGCAGCCAAGCCGCCCTTTTCCGGCCGGCGGATTTATCTAGGACCCAGGGGAAAAACCTTCACCCAGGCAAAGGCCAGGGAACTGGCAAAGGAAAGCGAATTGGTGCTACTGTGCGGCCACTATGAAGGGGTCGACCAGCGGGTGCTGGATGCTTGCATCGATGAGGAAATCTCCATTGGCGATTATATCCTCACCGGGGGCGAGCTGGCGGCCATGGTGCTGGTGGATTGCGTGGCGCGCCTGATCCCGGGGGTTCTTGGCAGCGGGGAAAGCCCGGAGGAGGAATCCTTTTCCGACGGGCTGCTGGAATATCCGCAATACACCAGGCCACGGGAATGGGAAGGCGCCACAGTGCCGGAGGTGCTTTTAAACGGCGATCATGCCAAAATAAAGGCCTGGCGGCGGCAGCAATCCTTGCTGGCCACAAAAAGATTCCGCCCGGATCTTTTGGAGAAGACGGAATTAACTTCGGCGGACAGAAAGTTTTTGCAGGAGCATACGGAATAGGGAGGGAGATAAGTGTTTTTGCGCAAGCTGCTGGTGGTGGTTTTGCCGCTGCTTTTATGCTTTTTGCTGGGCGTGTTTTTTCCTTTCTTGGGCGAGGAATTTCCTGAACTGGGCTTCTTTCTGAATGTGATCAAGGGATTGCTGTTAGGTGTATCGTTGGCGCTTTTGATCCCTTTGGCGGGGGCGCGGCGGAGGGAAAGCTTCAGCGGCCTCTTTTTCATTCCTGCCGCAATACTGTTTTTGACCGTGCTGTACCAGTACCTGTTTAGGTCCGGCGTTTTAAAGGTGGAGGCATTGGCCTTTTTTGCCATGGCGGGTGGGGAAGTCGTCTTTGCGGAAAGTGCCTTTATGGGCTTTTTGTCGGCTGTTGCCATACGCGCCGTCCGTTATCCCAGAAACGCGCGAGGCGTTTCTTGACAGCAAATGCTTATCTCCCTTATAATGTAGCGAATTGCAGGAAATTGCCTGAATATGGGCCGCGTAAATGCGTATGCGGCCTGAAGGATGAAGGAGCGAAGAATATTATGAAGCCGCTTACGTCCAATGAATTAAGATCGCTGTTTTTGAAATTTTTTGAGTCCAAGGGCCATGCCGTGATCCCCAGCGCCTCCATTATTCCCGAAAACGACCCCACGGTGCTCTTTACCACCGCGGGCATGCATCCCCTTGTTCCGTATTTGATGGGCGCCAAGCATCCCGCCGGCACGCGGCTCACCGATGTGCAAAAGTGCGTGCGCACCGGGGACATCGACGATGTGGGTGACGCCTCGCATTTGACCTTTTTTGAAATGTTGGGCAACTGGAGCCTGGGGGATTATTTCAAGAAAGACGCCATCTCCTGGAGCTGGGAGTTTCTAACCAGCCCGGAGTATCTGGGCCTCTCTCCCGACCGGCTGGCCTTCTCTGTCTTTGCCGGGGATGAAACCGCCCCCCGGGATATGGAGAGTTATCAATTATGGCGGGACTGCGGTGTGAAGGAAGAACGTATTTTCTTCCTGCCTGGCGAGAACAATTGGTGGGGATTGCCGGGTGCCGGCCCCTGCGGCCCCGACAGCGAGATGTTCATTATCACCGACAAGGAGCCCTGCGGCCCGGATTGCTCTCCCGCCTGCTCCTGCGGCCGTTATCTGGAAATCTGGAACGACGTATTCATGCAGTATTACAAGCAGACCGACGGCACCTTCATCCCCCTTGCCCAGAAGAACGTGGATACCGGCATGGGCCTGGAGCGGACCATTTGCGTGCTGACGGGCAAAAAATCCGTGTATGAAACCGACCTGTTCGCGGGCATCTTGGGCAAGATTGCCGAACTGTCCGGAAAGACATATATGAGCGATGCCGAGACCACCAAGGCGTTCCGCATCATTGCCGACCATACCCGCACCGCCACCTTCATCCTGGGCGACCACCGGGGCGTGAGCCCCTCCAACGTGGACCAGGGCTATGTGCTGCGCCGCATCATCCGCCGGGCCGTGCGCTACGGCATGCAATTGGGTATGCCCGACAACTTTACCGCCGAGATCGCGCAGGTCATCATCGACCAGTACAAAGCCGTGTATCCCGAACTGGACAAGAATTCCGGCTTTGTGCTGGAACAGTTGAAGCTGGAAGAAGCCAGGTTTGCCCGCACGCTGAAACAGGGCAACAAGGAATTTGAAAAGGTGGCGCAAAAGGTAGAAGGCGGAGTCATTGATGGATTGAATGCCTTCCATCTGTACGATACCTATGGCTTCCCCATTGAAATGACGGTGGAATTGGCCAAGGAGCGTGGGCTTTCCGTAGATGTCGAAGGCTTCCACGAGTGCTTCAAGCAGCACCAGGCCACATCCCAGGCAGGCGCCGAGCAGCGCTTTAAGGGCGGCTTGGCTGACCATACCGATGAGACGGCCAGGCTGCACACCGCCACTCATTTGATGCACGCCGCGCTGCGCAAGGTCCTGGGCGAGGAAGTGGCGCAAAAGGGCTCCAACATCACGGCGGAGCGGCTGCGTTTTGATTTCTCCTTTGGCCGGAAGATGACGCCTGAAGAGGTTCAAGAGGTGGAGAAGCTGGTCAACGAAGCCATTTCGGCCAAGGCCCCTATCACCTTGGAGGAAATGACTGTGGAGGAGGCCAAGGCCCAGGGCGCCATCGGCCTGTTTGAAAGCAAGTACGGCGAGCGGGTTAAGGTATACACTATGGGGACGTTCAGCAAGGAAATCTGCGGCGGCCCCCATGCTGAAAATACCGGCGATTTGGGATCTTTCAAGATTCTCAAAGAGGAATCTTCCTCCGCCGGCGTGCGCAGGATTAAGGCTGTTGTGGGGCAATGACCAGGGGCTCCGGAGCCTGCCCGCCCCCTGTGGGGGCAATAGGGCAGGCGGAGGAGGCTTGCGAAACGAGTAGCACGAGCGGTAGCGAAGTGATACGACGATTGAGCAAGCTGGCGGAAATAGGCGAGGCGAAGGAGGCTGGCGAAACGAGCAGTGCGAGCGGCAACGAGCCAACGCGCCGATTGAGCCAGATGGGAAATCCCTTAGGAATCCCGAATTAAGGTGTAAAAGATACAGGCCGGAGGAGAGCATCCTTCGGCCTTGAGTTTTAATGAACCGTCACAAGCGGGCGATTGATAATCGCCCCTACGGCTGCAAAGAGTGTATTGGCTTTTCTTCCGGCTCCCATATGCCTCGGTAGAGAAACCAATAAACACACGGCGTCGTAGGGGCGATTATTAATCGCCCGCCAAGCAGCGGCCCATTTGAAGCCGGAGGAAGGCATACTTATCCCATAAAACTTCTATCAGCCTCTACATTTGCTTTGACTTCATGCTTTTTCCCGGACGCAAACCCTACCTTCAACACCTGCTTTGGGCATGCATCCTGGCACTGGCCGCAAAGAATGCACTCCGTGTTGAACGTTTGGTTTTTTGCCACCATTTCATTCACCTTCAGGCTCATGGGGCAGGCTTTTACGCAGGCCTTGCAGTCTATGCAGCGGGAAGGCTCGGCTGTAAGCCGCCTGGCGGGCAGATGCAGCGCTTCTTTCAAAAGCGTGCCCAGCACCATGAAAGGGGCCATCCAGCAAATGCTGTGGCAAGGGGAGCGCCGGCCAAACACCAGTGCCAGTATGGCCAGCAAAAAAACGATCGGGAGATAGATGAAATACCTGGATGAATCACTCACCGAGATGCCTCCGTCGGTCATGTAGATCATGTTGACTTCCTTGATGCCTCCCGCCATAACAAACCCCGCCACAATCGCCCCAAGCCATACGGCCCAGATGACATACTTGATTACATCTTGCCGCTTTCCAACGGGCTTTGACACAATGGCGGCGCAGGCATCCTGCAGCGCGCCGGCGGGACAGACAAAGGAGCAGTAGCTTCGCCCGAAAAAGAGGGAGGAGACAAACAGGCCGAAAAATGTAAGGGCGCTGCCGGCCAGCACGCCTTCAAAGCTTCCCTGTACGATCAGGTAGGGGGACAGGTAGTTGAGGGTGATGGGAAAGGTGATGAAGAAAAACAGCTGTATGATCTTCCTGGTTTTAGTCATTTTGCTCACGGGATTCATCCTCCGATTCTTCTTGTTTGGTACCGAGCATATGAAGCGCTTCCTGCGCCCAATCAAGGTAGGCCTTGTATACGTATTGCCCAAACCGCACGGTGATGTAGTAATTCAGGTGGTCCGGATCCTTTTCCATAACCCGCTTCAAATCTTCCTCAAACAGGTTCAGCATTTTCAAATCCTGCTCAAACCGCCTGCGAAAGATTTCAATCCTTTGCATGTTGGATACCGGGTCCAGCTTGCCGCCAAAAAACAGCTTGAGCAGTATCTCATACCGGGTGTACTCCTTTTCTTCCGGCAGCAGCAGCCACTTTTCCAAATGCTCACGGCCGGATTCGGTGATGGCGTACACGTTCCGCGTAGGGCCTTTGGCAGCCTCCGACATGACCTTTTCAATCAAACCTTCCTCTTCCAGGCCGTTCAGCGTAGGATAGATCTGGCCGTAGCCAACGCTCCAAAACTGATTAATCGTACCATCGATACGCTTTTTCATATCGTAGCCGCTCATGGGTTCGTGGCTTAACAGCCCAAGAAGGATGTACCGGGTGGTGTTGTCCTTGGCCATGGCTTCTCCTTAACTATATCAAGATGATATAGAATTGTAAATCATCCCGGCTTCCTTGTCAATTGGCACGTAAAGAAAAAACTGGTTGACAACAGAGCGAAAGGACACTATAATATTTATTCTCGCTTTGAAAAAGCATAAATGATGGGAGGTGTTCCCCATGGAATGGCGTCTGCCGGACCACCCGGATGCCGCGCCGGAGGCTGCGCGGCTTACGCGTACACTGTCTGTAATCCACGGCGAAATAGGCAAGCTGGAGGCGGAAACGGGAGTCGGAGCGGAGGAAGACCGGGTGATCAAGGTGCCGGAAGGCATCGATGCGGATGAATTGGTAACGCTGAACATTTTACGCATGAAGCTGCAAACGCTGCACCAACTTGCACTGGCACGCCGACAGCCCTTTTTCTCCAGGCTGGACTTCATTCCCAAGGGCGGCACACCGGAGACACATTACCTGGGCCGCTGGGGCGTTTTGAAAACGCCGGAGTACAGCGTGGAGGTGGTGGACTGGCGAAGCCCGGTGGCTAACCTGTACTACTCCGGCCAGGTAGGCCCCATGGCCTATGAGGCCCCGGACGGCAGAGTGGAGGGAGAACTGACACTCAAGCGGATGATCACCGTCACCGATAGCCGCCTCACAGGAATTTTCGATTCGGGCGTCGTCAGCCAGGATGCTTACCTGCAGGGTGTACTAGGTTCGGTAAGTACCGATAGGCTGAGGGAAATCGTCACCACCATCCAGGCGGAGCAGAACATAGTGATCCGTCACGGCATAGGGAAGCCCTTAATTGTCCAGGGGGTCGCGGGCAGCGGAAAAACGACTATCGCACTGCACCGCATCGCCTGGCTTTTATATGCCTATCAGGAAACGCTCTCGCCCGCCTCCATGATGATTGTGGCCCCCAACCCTCTTTTCCTGGACTATATTTCCGCCGTCCTGCCGGACCTGGGCGTTCAGCAGGTGCAGCAGACGACTTTTATGAATTTGTGCCGGCGCTGTTTGGGTAAGCAGATGGTCAAGGTGCGCTGGGAAAACCGCCTGGAGGACCAGCTGCGCATGACGGCGGCGGAACGGGCAGCCCTGGGCAGCCTGCTCCGCATAAAAGGTTCCCTGCGCTTTAAAAGAGCGCTGGAGGAATTTTTGAATATCTATGAGCGGCAGGTCATCCCGGCCGGGGATGTGCGCTTTGGAAACGAGGTACTCTATACTGAAACTGAGCTGCAAGGCATTTATCTTACACAATTAAAACCCTTCCCACTGCGCCAGCGGGTGACGGAGCTGCAAAAGTATATGCAGGGCCGTCTCAAAAAGGCGGCGGAGCGCATGACGGAGCAGTTGGAAGCCATGGTCAGGGAGCGGCTGGATGCGCTTGTTACGCGCCTGCCGGACAATGAGGAACGGCGTGCCCGAACCAAAAAGCTGCTGGAAAGCCGGGAGAAGCGCTTAGTAGAGCTTAAGGAGGAGCAAAAGAAGTTTCTCAAGGCGTATCCCGGGGTGTGGCCGTCCATGAACGTGCTGGAGGTATACGGATCGTTCCTTGATTACATGGAGCGGGAAAATACCTTTGGGGCGGATGGGACGGAGCTCATTAGGCGTACCCGGGAATCGCTTGGCCGCGGGGAGGCCGGGGCGGAGGATCTGCCGGCCATTACGGTGATCGGGCGGCGGGTGTGGGGAATCCCCCGGCTGAACGTGAGCCATGTGGTGATGGACGAGGCCCAGGACTTTTCGCCTTTCCATTGCCAGCTATTGAAAGAAATGGCCGGGCATGAATCGTTTACTATGGTAGGCGATCTGATGCAGGGCATCCACGGGGATGAGGGTATAAGGGACTGGGATGAGGTGGCAGGGGAAGTATTCCGTGGCCAGGCCGACAAAAAGCAACTGGTCGTCAGCTACCGCAACACCGTGGAGATCATGACGGTGGCCAGCCGCATCGCCGCCCGCCATCCCGTGCCTCATCAGCCGCAGGCAAAGCCGGTCTTGCGCCATGGCGAAAAACCGGTAATCATGGCCTGCAAAAATGATAAGGAGCGGATCCGGGCCATTGCCGAACAGGCGGCCGCCTGGGTGAAGGAAGGATATCACAGCATCGCCCTCATCGAAAAGACGGAGGATAGATGCATGGCGCTCTACCGCGCCTTGCCCGCGGAGCTGAACGCAAGGCTTTTAAAAGCCGGTGACAGCCACTTTGAGGGCGGGGTGCTGGTGATCCCCGCCGCATTGGTCAAGGGGCTGGAATTCGACTGCGTGCTGGTGGCCGATGCAAGCAAGGAAGTGTATCCGGATGAGCCTTTCTTCTGCCGACTTTTGTATGTGCTGTGCACCAGGCCCTTGCATCGTCTGGCGCTTGTGCATTCGGGAGAAAAATCACAATTGCTGGCGGAAATAGCAAAGGATGAAGCGATTTTTTGCACATGTGAGTGGGGAAATGCTGGAAAGCCACCACAAAATGTAGTATAATGAATGGAGCGGCTGTGTCTTGGCCGGCCGCTGCGGGAGACGATATGAAAAAAACGCGGGAGCGGACCATTTCTTCCCCGGAAGGGGCAAAGCGCCGTCTTACAATCATGCGGTTTGCCGCCCTTGGCGGCGCCGTGGCATTGCTTGCGGTGCTGCTGTGCCTGAATGTTTTTGCGGGATCACCGGCTTTGCCTCCCCAGAGGGCGGTGCTCACCGCTGCCGCCCAAGGCTTAGATGAGATATCCATCACGGCGGAGTTTTTCCCGGAAGCAGGGCAGGTAAAGGCACGGCAGACGATGCACCTTCAGAATAGAAGCGGCCAGATGCACAGTGACGTGGTGCTGCGCACCTATGCCAACGCCTTCTCCTCGGAAGAATACAGCCCCGCAGCCATCGAGGACGTATACGACCAGAGCTATCCCGGCGGATTCAGCGAAGGCAGTATCTCCATTACGGAAGTTCTGCTTGGCGGACAAGCATCCGGCCATGCCTATGATGATGCCGCCAAAACCGTGCTGCACATTGCGCTTGCTACTGCCTGGCAGCCGGAACAGTGGATCGACATTACACTTGATTATGTGATTCAGATCCCGGATACGGCCTTTCGCTTTGGGCATGCTTCGGGGATATATACACTGGGGAACGTTTTTCCCATCCTTTCCGTGTGGGAAGACGGGGCCTGGCGGACGGAGGAATATTTTCCGCTGGGAGACCCGTTTTACTCGGACTGTGCCAACTACAGCGTGACGGTTACCGTGCCCAAGGGGTATTTGTGTGCCGGCAGCGCTTACGGTGAAAAATCGGAGAAGGACGGGAAGTGGACGTTTGCATTTGACGCTCCCGCGGTACGGGACTTTGCGTTGTCTATCAGCGACCGCTTCGCCACCGCCCAGGAAACGGTGGGGGATGTGCTTGTCACCAGCTACGCCCTTACGACCCAGGCGGCATGGAAGGTAATGAAGTATGCTAAGCAGGCATTGCAATGTTTCAATGAGCTGTACGGCGCGTATCCCTACCGTCACCTTGCCGTTGCTACGGTGGATTTCCCCTTTGCCGGCATGGAGTATCCGGGCCTCGTGCTGATCGGAAAAGCCCTGTACGAGGCGGACAGCGAAGGCAATCTGGAAAGTGTGACGGTGCACGAGGTGGCGCACCAATGGTGGTATGCGGTGGTGGGCTCCGATCAATTCTATCAGCCCTGGCAGGATGAGGCGCTGGCGGAGTATGCGCTGCTGGACTATACCCAAATGTATTACGGGCAGGAAGCAAGGGAAAGCCTTGCCTTTTCCCGGTTTGAAACCGCCATGCAGGTGACCGTGCCAAGAGGTGTGACCCCAGGAAGCCCTATCGACTATTTCGGCTCCATGTCGGAATATTCCCTGGTGGTGTACCGCCGGGGCGCGGCGCTGATGGTGGCGCTTCAAACAGCCCTAGGGGATACCTTCGATGAGTTTTTGCGCACGTATTATCAGCGCCAGGCCTTCCGCCTGACCTCCCGCGCGGACTTTCAGCAAACGCTCAAAGAGGTATCCGGCCAGGATTGGAGCGCCCTGATCACCGACTATCTGGATACCCATATCAATAATTGAATACCTATGAAAAGCAGGTGCGCATATGGTCATGGAACCGCTTCAGGTGGCGGTGCTGATTCCTTCCCTGGAGCCGGACGGCAGGCTTGTGCCTTATGTCCGGCAGCTTCTTGACAAGGGCTTTGCCCGCGTGGTGGTGGTGGACGACGGTTCCGGGCCGGCCTATCAGCCGGTTTTTGAGGAACTCGCCACGCTTGACGGGTGCCACGTCCTCCATCATGAAAAAAATCTGGGCAAGGGCGATGCGCTGAAAACGGGCTTTGCCTATATCAAGGAGAAATATCCCGGCTGCCCCGGCGTGGTGACGGCTGATTCCGACGGCCAGCATACCGTAAAGGATGTCCTGGCGCTAGCCAAGCTGTTGGCCGAGGGGGAAGAAGGCCTGTTATTGGGCACCCGGGATTTTTCCATGGCCCATGTGCCGGGAAAAAGCAGGGCGGGCAACAGGATCACTTCCTTCATTTTCTGGCTGCTGTACGGCCGCTGGCTGAAGGATACGCAAACGGGCCTGCGGGCCTTTTCAGCCCAGCATCTTCCCTTTATGCTGCGGGTGGAGGGGCACCGCTTTGAGTATGAGATGAACATGCTCATCGCCTGCGCCAGGGACAACCTGTCCATGAAGGCCGTACCCATTGAAACGGTGTACGAGAACGAAAACAAGGGCACGCATTTTCATCCGTTGAAGGACAGCCTGCGCATATACCGGGTGATCTTCAAGAATTTTTTCCGGTTCATGTCCTCCTCCTTTTTGGCAACGGCCATCGATCTTGGCATCAGCTTTGTCCTGATGGACGCTTTGCGTATGGGTCCGTTCCCGAATGAATGGCGCATCGCCGTTGCCACTGGTGCGGCCAGGCTGATATCTTCAGGCTTCAACTTTCTGGTCAACAAGAATTTTGTGTTCCATACCCGCAGCGCCCGGCAAAAGCAGACGGACGCCCTTTTGCGGTATGCCATCCTTTGCGTATGCGTGTGGGCTGTCTCCTCGGGTGCGGTGATCTCCGCCCACGAGTATTTGGGCCTTTCCGACAAGCTTGCCAAGATATTGACGGATACATTCCTGTTCTTTATCAACTACCGCGTACAACAGCGCTGGGTTTTCCGCAAGCACCCACATTATGTCAAGCAAGGAGCTAACATCGGATGAAAGCGAAAGTGTCATTTCCCGTTTTGCTGTTTCTCCTTCTGCTAAGCCTGACTGCTAACGCGGCGGGCGAAGGCTACTCCCTTCCCATAGACAGATCTCCGGGGCCGGTGCCCAATCCGGCGGGGTACATTTCAGAATCGGCCTACGAGGATGAAACCCTCTTAGTGACCATGGAAAGCCGGAAGATCGGCGATTCCATGTATCACATCGCCTGGGTAAAGATTTCCGATCCATCCCAGCTTCGCACGGCATTGGCCGGCCCCTACGGCACCAAAAAGACCGCCAAGACAACGGAAATTGCGGCGGAGAACAATGCGGTGGTTGCCATCAACGGGGACTACTTCCAGTACCGCAGCGGCGGATATGAGGCACGTCAGGGCGAGGTGCTCCGCAAGACGCCCAATACGAAGCTGGATTTGCTGGTGATCGATGAGACGGGGGATTTTCACATCTTCAAAAAGTCAAACAAAAAGGAACTGACGGCTTTTTTGAAGGAGCATACCGCCATCAACGCCTTTACCTTCGGGCCGGCCCTGGTGATGGACGGCGAAGTGCAGACGATTTACAACAGCTATGGCTTCTCCCCCCAGGACAGGGCGCCCAGGGTTGGCATTGGCCAGATGGGTCCGCTGGAATATGTGCTGGTGGTGGTGGATGGCCGGCAGGGAGAGTATTCCCGGGGCATCACCATCAAGATGCTGGGGGAATTTATGGGCGAACTTGGCTGCCGGCAGGCCTTTAATCTGGACGGCGGCGGTTCTGCGACCATGGCCTTTAACGGAGCGTGCTACAATAGCATATCGGACAAGGCGGAACGCAACGTATCGGATATCATCTATTTTGCCTCGGCGGTGCCGGAATCGGCCTATGCAGATGATGGGAAACAGGAGTGACGCGCTATGAATGAAAAGCGGAGCAAGCAAACAATCCTATACGCCGCACTGCTTGCGGCAATGCTCCTGGCGATACCGTTCTTGATCCCGTCAGGGGCGATTACGCTGGCGGCCGACCGGGCATACACGGATAGCATGGCATTGGATTTTGAGGACGAATACGAATTTTTCGAGGATGAAATGCCTGCTGAGGAGCCTGAGGGCGAAGCGCCGGAATCCGGCCTGCTTCGCATCAGTGCCAGCGGCGGTTCAGCCCCGGAAGCGGACGCTGCCGCTCTGCCCATAGACTTTACGCCGGGCTTGGTCCCCAATCCCGCGGGCTTCGCGGAAAAAAGCTATCAGGATGAGAGCATTACCGTGACCATGGAAAGCCGTGAGGTGGGCGATTCCATGTTCCACGTGGCCCATGTCAAAATTGCACATCCCTCCCAGCTGCGCACCGCGCTGGCCGGCCCTTACGGCACCAAGAAGACAAACAAGACTTCCGCCATGGCGAAAGCCAACAATGCCGTGGTGGCCATCAACGGTGATTACTACAACAACCGGGAAGGCGGATACATCGCCCGCCAGGGAGAAACCTACCGCAAAAAGCCTTCCAAGAACCTGGACATGCTGGTGATCGATAGCAAGGGCAATTTTCATGTGCTGGTGAAAAGCGATCCTGAAAAGCTTACCGCCCTTGTACAGGATCAGGAAAATCCCATCATTCAGGCGTTCACCTTCGGCCCGGCGCTGATCGTGGACGGCATGTTGCAGCCGCTGCCGGAATCATACCCTTTCAACATCCGTCGGGAAGAGCCCAGGGCAGCCATCGGGCAAGCCGGCCCCCTGGAATATGTGATGGTGGTGGTGGACGGCCGCAGGGATGATTCCCCGGGCGTCACCATGGAGGAACTGGCCAACTTCATGGCGGAACTTAACTGTACCCAGGCTTTCAATCTGGATGGCGGCAACTCCGCCACCATGATCTTCAATAACGCGTTTTACAGCCGGAAAACGGATAACTCCGAGCGCTCCGTCAGCGATATCATCTATTTTGCCTCGGCGGTGGATCCTGCCACATGGCAGAAGTAATTCCCTGTACAAAGGAGAAGGCATATGTTTGAGGATGTGCAATCCTTTCCCTTTCTGGGCTTAACGGTGTACAAGTACGGCCTGTTTTTGGCCGTGGCTGCCGCCGCCTGGCTGTGCCTTTCCGGGCTGTTGGCCAAAAAGAAAAATCTGCCCGGCAATACGGTGCTTTTGACAGGCGTTCTGGCCATCCCCATGGGGCTGCTCTTCGCCCGGCTGCTGTACTGCCTTGTTAGCCTTGGACAGTTTCTGGAGACGTATGGCCTGCCAATAGCCATGCTGTACTTCTGGGACGGCGGCCTGTCCATGATGGGGGCGCTGCTGGGAATCAGCCTGGCTGCCCTGCTGGCGGCCAAGATCAAAAAGATACGCTTTGGCGAACTGATGGACGTACTGGCGGTGCCGGCGGGGCTGTTCATCGCCATTGCGAGGCTGGGGGAAGCGTATACGGTCCTGGGCCGGGGAAAGCTCATTGATGCCCAGTGGATGCAGGACAGCGCGTTTTTCAGCACCCGGGAAGCCTGGGGCAATTATTATGCGGTGTTCCGGTATGAGGCGGTGGTGGCCGTCCTTGCAGTGTGTGTGATGCTGTGCCTGTTCTTTGGCAAAAAGACACGTAAAGCGGCCAAGCCGGGCGATCTTGCCTTGGTGTTCGGCACGCTGTTCGGCTCCGCCCAGGTGATTATGGAAAGCCTGCGGGATGATGGGCATATGCTGTGGGGCTTTGTCCGCGCTTCCCAGATTGTCAGCATCCTTTTGCCCGTTGCTGCGATCGTTGTATTCAGCGTCCGGCTTATACGCAGGGAAGGCATGAGCTGGCGGCCTCTTGCAGCCTGGCTGGCCGCGGCGGCAGCGATTGGCCTTGCCATCATCAAGGAATTTGATATCGACACCAGCAACAACTTGACCCGGGAATATGCGCTGATGTCGCTGGCCATGGCGGTGCTGGCGGCAGTGGCGCTGCTTCTTTGGAAGAGTGTAAAAATGCAAAAGCAGCGCTCGTGACCCGTCCGATCCAAGGGAGGGAATACGAATGAAGGCAAACAAGGATGCAATGGGCCGTTTCGTTACCGGGAGGCTGCCGCCGCTTTTTCACGGGCAAGAAGATACCTTCTTTGGCGAATTTGTGCATGACAACTGCGTCCGGCTGGGAATATTGGGCTTGCTGGGCGCTGTTTTGCAGGCCGCCGTTCTCTTCTCCCTGCGGGAGATGCCCATCATGCATGATTTGCTCATGCGCTGGTTCACGCTGCTGGCGGTGATCGGCCTTGGTGTTTTCGGCTTGTTCTTCCTGCGCCAGGCAAAAGAGAATATGGCTGTTCCTGCCTTGTGGGCATGCCAGGCATCATTCGCCGTCTACTATACGGTGGTGGACCTGTGCATTTTATTCCTTAGCCACCAAATGCGGCCGGGTCTTTTGCAAATGGTTCCCGCGGTGCTTTTGGGCGCTATGATGACCATGACGGGCGGGCTGAGCATAATTTTGTTCGGCGGCTATTTGCTTAGCATGCTCCTGCTGGTGGGGGAGCCTGCGCTGCTCATATACGGCCTGGTTTCGGTTTTGGCCGGCTACCTTATGTCCCGGGAGCGGTACAGCCAGAAGATGTCCCAATTTATCGCAAGCGCCGCGGCGGATCAGAAGAAAGAGGACAATCAGGAGCTGCTTAGGCGGCTGGAACGGATGACGGCCTGGGATGAGCAGACGCAGATGAACAACCGCCGGGCCATGAGTTCCTGGCTGGAGGCCGTATGGCCCCTGTGCGTGCGAAACCACATCCCTGTGGCAGTGATCGTCCTCTCTCCGGACGGAATGGGAAAGATCCGCATGGAAAAAGGGCCCGGTGTGGCCGCAGCGCGCCTTAATCAATTCGCCGCGGCCCTCAAGCCCTTTGTCCGCCGCCAGTCCGACTTTCTGGGCCGGTACGGGGAGGACAAGTTTATCATCCTGTATTCCGGGCCCTCCCGCCAGGATACGGACATGCTGCTAAAACGCCTCCGGGAAGAGCTTCATAAGCAGACCTGGAAGGATGCGCAGGACGAATCCCTTTCCCTGAGCATGGGCATTGTGTATGGCCTGCCCGGGGATAATATGGTGGCCGCCCAGTGGATGACCAGGGCCGACGATGTGCTGGAAAAGGCCCAATTGCAGGGTTCAGGCGCTATGCTCATCGAAGAGGCGTGACAGGTTCAAGGCCCGTTCTTCTTCCTGCAGCCGGCACATGCATCCAGCATGATGTTCTGCCCTAATAGTTCATGGCGGGTAGCGCCGGACTGATCCTGCTTATCGCAAGGGAGAAAGCCATACCGCGAAAAGAACGGTGCCACCTCGGGACGGGCATGAAGAACCACTTTGCCGGCATAATGCTCCTGGGCTTTGAATAACAGCAGCCGTGTCAAAAAATCGCCAAAGCCGCAGCCCCTGAAATCAGGCAGCACGCCGATGGTGCCGATGTGAAACGCGCCCTCCTCCCACCAGATGCGCCCCGTGCCAACCGGCTGGCCAACGCTGATGGCCAGCGCCTGCCAGGCATAATCATCCTTTGTATCCCGGTCCAATGAAAAAACCTCCCGGCGCAAAAAAAGCGCCGGACCGATGTCGGCTCCCGGAGGGAGCCATTTTCCTTCCACCATACCGACACCTGCTTTCCAGGAGGATCACGCTTATGAATGAGGATAAAATCCGCCGAATCAATGAACTGGCCCGGAAAAAGAAAACGGTGGGCCTTACCCAGGGGGAGCTTGAGGAGCAGCAGGCGCTGCGCAGCGAGTATTTGAAGGCCTTCCGGGCAAACATGACTGAAATGCTGGAGGGTGTTCTCATCAAGGAGGAAGACGGCTCTATTGCGCCGCTTCGCAAAAAGCGCCCCAACTAATAGTATATCCTGGACAACCTGGCCTGTCAAAGGCAAAATGTTTGACCCAAACCTTGCGTGGTTTGGGCGCATCTGGTATAATGAAGCTGGAACGAGGGGAAAGTACTTATACAAAATGCATCAGGGCCGCGGCCGCGGGGGCCGTGGAGATGCGAAGAAAGTGGGGGTGATTCCATTGTACGAGGATGACCAGCTGGATATCGTCGAAGGAACGGACGAGGAGGGAAACAAAGTCCTTCTGCAGGTCATGGAGTATTTCTTCTACAATGGTGAGGAATATGTGGTCCTTGGCGCTGCAGAGGAAAGCGACGAAGAAGCTTGCGAGGAATGTGACTGCGAAGCCTGCGGGCATGAAGAAGGCCACGAACATGAAACAGACCTTTATATTATGAAGGTGCTCACCTCCACCGATGAAAACGGCGAAGAAGTGGAAGAATTTGTGCCCGTGGACGAAGACCTGATGGACAAACTCATCCAAGTGGTTCAAACCAACTTCAGCGAAGAAGACGACGAAGAAGAAGAGCTGGAAGACGAGGAAGAGGAATAACATCTGGTCGGTTCCCCACAACTGCATAGTCTCGACCGGCCGGGCAGTGTATACTGCCCGGCTTTGAGTATCGGCAAAGCCGATATACTTAAGCGTGCGATTGATACTGGAAAAAAACATAAATTTATCTATAAGCACGAGTTTTGAAAGCGAATCTCCCCCCGCCTACTGTCATCCTGAACGAAGTGAAGGATCTTGATCTTTCATGCTGCGCAAAGATCCTTCGTTCCTCAGGATGACACATGAGCGAAGCTTGCGTGTACTCTATACGCTACTGTACATCGGTGCACTAATGTTTTTAAATGGTATGATAAGTATTCCTGCGATGCCGTATGCTTGTTGCTACTCTGCTGGGCACTGTGATTGCTTGGCAAACCCATTCATTTTCGCATGATAGCCGTAGGGGCGATTATCAATCGCCCGCATGCTGCGGTCAGAATATGTATCTTGGCGGGCGATTCATAATCGCCCCTACGGCGTCGCTTGTTTATTGACTTCTCTGCCGGGTGCCGGGAGTCATGATTGCTTGCCGCCCAAAAGGTAGCAACAATCCGGTATAAAGGATATTCCCATAGTTACATAGAAGAACAATACATTATTTTCTTTCCAAGCGAAAGTAGGAGAACTATGACGGACGAGCTGCGCCTGAAAATAGAAAATTTGCCCGACAGCCCCGGCTGCTACCTGATGCGGCAGCAGGGGGAGATCATTTATGTGGGGAAGGCTGTGAACCTGAAAAACAGGGTGCGCAGCTACTTTCAAAACTCCCGGGGGCATACGCCCAAAGTGGCGGCCATGGTGGGGAAGATCGATGACTTTGATATCATGCTTTGCTCCACCAACCTGGAGGCGCTGATCCTGGAGTGCAACCTGATCAAGCGCCACAAGCCTTATTACAACATTCTTCTGAAAGATGACAAGCACTATCCTTACGTGCGTGTGGATATGCAAAAGCCTTTTCCAAGGCTGGAAGTGGCACGGCGCATCGAAAAGGACGGGGCGAAAAACTTCGGCCCTTATATCGGTGCGACGGTAGTCCGCCAGGTGATGGATGCGGTGCAGAATATCTTCCCGCTGCGCTCCTGTACGCTGGATCTGCCGCTGAAGACTCCCCGCCGCCCCTGTGTGCAATACGAGATCGGCCGGTGCCTGGCACCCTGCGCCAACAAGTGCACACAGGAGGAATACGGCGCCATGATGGAGCAGGTACTGGCCTTTTTGGGCGGCCGGTACCAGGATGTGGTGAACCGCATGAAAGCGGATATGGAGGCGGCGTCCAAAGCACTTAACTTTGAGCGCGCGGCATATTTGCGGGATAAGATACACGACGTGGAGATCCTTATGGAACGCCAGCGGGCCATACAGGTCAGCGGCGCTGATCAGGATATATTGGCCATCGCCCAGGACGGCCTGGACGCCATGGTACAGGTGCTCTATGTCCGGGGCGGACGCATGATTGGCGGCGATCATTTTGTTTTGCCTCAGGCCGGCGCAGACCAAAAGGGGGAAGTGCTGGCCGCGTTCCTCACCCAGTATTACGAGGACGGCAACCTGATCCCAAGGCAGGTTTTGTGCCAGGAGCTGCCCGACAACCGGGAGGAGCTGGAATCCTGGCTGCGGGAAGCCCGGGGCGGCGCGGTAACGCTGAATACCCCCAAGCGGGGCGAGAAGCACGATCTGGTGCTGATGGCGGAAAAGAACGCCCAGGATGCTTTGGAAAAGCGCAACGCCAGAAGCGCTATCAAGGAAGAGCGCACCACAGGAGCGGCGGCGGCGCTGGGGGAAGCGCTGGGGTTGGAAAGAGCACCCCGGCGGATCGAAGGATATGATATCTCCAACACCCAAGGCGTTTTAAGCGTGGCATCCATGGTGGTTTTCATAGACGGGGAGCCTGCCAAGAAGGAATACAGGCATTTCCGTATCAAAACGGTGGAAGGGCCCAATGACTTTGCCTCCATGAACGAGGTGGTGGGCCGCAGGTTCCGCCACGGGGTAGAGGAGCAGAAGGAACGGGAAGAGGCCGGACAGCCTATGGCGGGCGGCCGGTTTTCCGACATGCCTGATCTGGTGCTCATCGATGGCGGTCCGGAACAATTGGCCTTTGCCAGGCGCGCCATGCGGGAAGCGGGGGCGGATGTGCCCATGTTCGGCTTGGCCAAGCGGCTGGAGGAAATTTTCCTACCGGACAGGGAGCTGCCCATTTTGCTGGACAAGCGGTCTCCGGCGCTGCATTTGATCCAGCGCATCAGGGATGAGGCGCACCGCTTTGCCATCACCCACCACCGGAATTTACGGGGCAAGGAAAGCGTACACAGCCAGATAGAGGATATTCCGGGAATCGGCCCGGCCAGGCGGAAAGCGCTTTTGAAACACTTTCATTCCCTGCAGGCCGTGCGCAATGCCACGCTGGAGGAACTGCTGGCCGTGCAGGGCATGACCCGCCCAGCGGCGGAAGCGGTGCTCAACTGGGCGGCGGAGAAGAAGCCATAAAATCAATCCGTTTGGGCATTGCCCAAACGGATTGGTACCAATTCAAAACGCTAATGCATCTTAATGATATCTTTGGATACGTATGCGTAGGGCGGGGGCGGGCGTTCGCCGTCCGTTCTCCATGCATCCGTGCATAAATTAGTGGTTTGTCAACTACAGAAGTTGCGAAATTCATAATCCTTGGCAGATAAACCAATAAAAAACGCCGTAGGGGCGGGGCTTCTTAACCGCCCGAAGGGAAACATTACCTACCGCAACGGGCGGTTAAGAAGCCCCGCCACTACGGTGTTCTGGCAAAGATGAATGATGGATCATTGTCCCGTATTCCAACGAAGATGCTTTGGAAATGGAGAACATGAACGGCCAGAAGAGGCTTCCCCTTGAGGGCTCCAAAGCCGAAGCGCCGCCTGTGGCGGGCGAAGCGAGGCGGAGGAGGCTGGCGAAACGAGCATTGCGAGCTCTCGTTCGCAATGCGACGATTGAGCCAGATGGGATAGCTGTCGACGAAGTCGACTGATGAGGTGCATGTGGCGGCAATATTTCCGTAGCAAACCACCTCATCCGGCGCTGCGCGCCACCTATTCCATCTGGCTCAATCGGCGCGGTGGTTTGCTACCGCTTCCACCGCTTGTTTCGCCAGCCTCCTCCATACCGCCCTATTCTGCCACTGGCAGGGGCGGTATTCCGGAGCCCTCAAGGGGAAGGCTCATGATGTGCATGATACAATTGCCGCTTGACATGTGCAGCTTTCGCGGCGAAAGATGAAAAACGAAACTTCTGTGGTTGAAAGACCACTAGGATGCAGCTTCCCAGTTCATACGGCGGGAGCAAGCCCCCGCCCTACGCCGGACCCATCAATGCGGGGATGTATGATATACAAAAGGGAGGAAGGGCAGTAAAATGCTTCCTTTTCCCAATAGGCCTTTTACCGCTTCGCCGCTCTCAGCTTTTCCAGCGCCCGGCGGGTGTAGAATGCCAGGGCGAGCAGCGTCAGCCCCACGGAAATCCATAAGGTCAGCATATCCCACTGCAAGGCTCCTGCGTCAATGAAATCCTGATGGAAGAAGGAAAGGGACAAGGCTACGATGAATAGGAACTGGGCGGCCTTGCCAACAATCTCGCTGTGGACGACGATGCCCTTTTTCAGCATATAAACGCCGCCCAGCACCATCAAAATTTCCTTGAGAACAACTATGATCACGGCGGCCGGGGGTAAGATTGCGCTGAATGTCTGCACAAGCAGCACGGAAACCACCATCAGCTTGTCGGCCAAAGGGTCCATGAGCTTTCCGAAATTGGTGACCAGGTTATATCTGCGTGCAATATATCCATCCAGCAAATCGGTGCCGCTGGCCAGCAAAAACACCGCCAGTGCCAGGTAGCGCTGGGATGTGTAGTACAGCACAAGGAATACGGGGATCAGCGCCGCCCGCAGCATGGTCAGCACATTTGGCACATTCCATATGTTTTCCCGCTTCTTTTCCATGGGGAACCCTCCTTGGTTTTCCATATGCGCCTGCTGTTTATATCATAACACAACTTTGTAAATTTGCCAGCGGTAGGCATACGGAAAATTGCTGCCGCACGAAAGGGGGATACCATGAAAGTGTTGATCATCGGGGGTACGGGAACCATAAGTACAGCGGTTACCGCCCGGGCCTTGGAGATGGGATTTGATGTGACCCTTTTGAACCGGGGAAATCAAAAGGATGTACCCAAAGCGTTGCGGCAGTTCCATGCCGACGTGCGGGATCGGGCTGCCATGGAAAAGGCGCTGAAGGGCGAATCCTTTGATGTGGTATGCGACTATCTAACCTTTACCCCGGAGCAGGCCAGGCAGAACATCGAACTGTTTTCCGGCAAAACAAATCAATTTCTGTTCATCTCCAGCGCGTCGGTCTATCAAAAGCCGCCGGTCCATTATTTGATCACCGAAAGCACGCCGCTTCATAACCCCTTCTGGGAATATGCCAGGCAGAAGATCGCCTGTGAGCTGTGTTTTAATGAAGCATACCGTCTGGACGGCTTCCCGGTGACCATCGTGCGGCCCTCCCATACCTATGGCGACAGCAGCATCCCCTGGGTGCTTAACTCCCGGGCTATGCGCTATTCCCTCATCCACCGATTAAGGGCTCACAAGCCTATCGTGGTGCCGGGGGATGGCACCAGCTTCTGGACGCTGACCCACAATACCGATTTTGCCAAGGCATTTGTGGGCCTGATGGGTAAAAGCCGGGCGGTGGGTCATGCCTTCCACATCACCGGCGATGAGGCCATGACCTGGGATGCGTATCTTCACATCATTGCCGGCGCCGTGGGCGAGAAAGCCCAAATCGTGCATATCGCTACCGACACACTTGTCAAGCGCCTGCCCGAGGAGCGGGGCGCACTCACAGGGGACAAAGCGCAGACCGCAATTTTTGACAATACCAAAATCAAGACGTTTGTGCCGGGTTTTGCGGCCACTGTACCCTTTGAAGAAGGCATCCGCCGGACCCTTGCCTGGTATGACAACCACCCGGAGCGGCTGGGCTATGATATGGAGTGGGATGCCCTGATGGATGAGCTGGTGGAAAAGTACGGGTGAGATGGTTTCCTTAAGTGAAATGAATTTTGTGCCGATACGGGGAACGGAGCTGAAAATACAATGAGCAAAAAAAACAAACCTAAGTCATTTGGACTTGATCCCCAATTCAAAAAGGACACGAAGGAGAGATACGGCCATCCCGTTGATCTTTCTGATATGCCGGATGAAATGAAAATGTCCGCGAAACTCATAGCGTTGGCCGAACCTTTTCATGAAGGCGAACTTGACCAGCCAACGCTGTATGATTGCGCGACAATCGCGTGGAACGAATGTGTACAAGAAGATCATAACAAAAGAACAGATTATGTGTTAAACAACGCACTCCTCAACTTTACAAATTACAGGGACATGATTGACATATTGAAAGCGAGAAAGAGGCGGTTGTTCCCTGATGATGTCAGAGGGATAAAGGAAGTCGCGGTTATCTATAAGCGTAATGGCGATTATAGTGTCAATGTCGTGTCTGACATGAATTTGGAGTTTATGGCCAAAGTCATGGCAGAGAAATTGAAAAAGTATAAATAACCATGGAGTGGTACCGCCTTTAACGGGGTATGTGCTTGCCGGGAAAAGGCTGGCTCCCTCACGGCGTGGTACAATATCGCGCCAAACTTACAGAGAAATGAGCTTATATGGAAATCAAACCGATCACGGACAATGATGATTTGTGGTATCCGGTCATGGAATATGCAAAAAGCTGCTCATGGCGGGCCGGTCTTTTTCTCGCCCGGCAGATGCAAAACAATGGATTTGCCGACTGGGAAAGGGTTTTTGTTGCAACGGAAGGCGCATCTATTGCAGGATATTGTACCCTTGCAAAAATGGATTGTATACCCGATGTCCCATATACGCCTTACATTGGCTTTGTGTTCGTCGGCGAAGAATACCGGGGCTGTCGCTTGAGTGAACGAATGATAAAATATGCGGCGGATTACGCTAAAAAGATTGGATTTGCGAAAGTCTTTCTTGTAAGCGGCGAGAAAGGCCTGTATGAGAAGTATGGTTTTATCAAAATAGAGGACAAAAAAGATATCTGGGGCAATGATGAGCAGATATTTTATAAAGAAACATGACAGAGTCGGCGCAGAACGCATGTTCCTGCTCTAAATATTGTTCCGTAGCTTGCGGGCGATAATCGCCCCTACATTTGCATGTAGTTTGTTGTCGCCTCTGCCGGGGCATTCGGAAGCTGGGAGGAAAGCCAGCCTTCTCAATACGGCGTAGGGGCGATTATTAATCGCCCGCCCAGTTGCGGAAGGAAGGAGGTTTGGGATTACGGTATTTCAACGCCACAGACCCTCATCCTGACCGAAGGGAAGGATCTTTGTTTTCATGTACCTCAAGATCCTTCGTCGCTCCGCGTCTCAGGATGACAGCGGATGGGGCATGGCTGCATTCGCCTTGAAAACAAGTGTATCAAAGCAGGCACCGGGGCATGTGCTTGCCGGGAAAGTACCGGCAATATCAAAGGGCCGTACCTTTTGTAGGCACAAACAGCCGCGACATATCGGCGCCCTCCAATTCAAGCAGCTTTACTTTCGTATGAATGCCCCCGGCATACCCTGTCAAGCTGCCGTTTGAGCCTACAACCCGGTGGCAAGGGATAATGATGGATATGGGATTATGCCCAACCGCGCCACCTACCGCTTGACTTGACATGCTTTCCTTGTTCATTTTCGCCGCCACTTTTTTTGCAATGTCGCCATACGTGATCACCTTGCCATACGGTATTTCACATAAAATATTCCATACTGCCTGGCGAAACTCGCCGCCAGCGGGACAGAGCGGCAATTCTGAAATATCGGGCTTTTCACCTGCAAAGTATCTGTCCAGCCATTTTTTAGCGGTGCTGAAAATTGGCAGGCCGCCGTTCTCTATCATATCTTCGGGTATAGTATCCCCATAATATTTTTGTCCCTCAATCCATAAGCCAACAAGGCTGCTTCCGTCACATGCAAGTGTAATTGTTCCTACGGGTGACGGGTATGTTGTTGAATAATACATTTTATACCTCCTTATACTAATGTAAAACATTATTGCGTCCATGGCCGCGAGAGATTTTTGTGCAATACAAGGAGACGAAGCGAGGCGTAGCAGCGCTACGCTGGGTTCCGTAACCCGGCTGCCGCCAGTGGCGGCAATAAGCCGGGCGGAGGAAGCTTGCGATACAAGCGATGCAAGCGGCAGCGCAGCAGCGCGCCGATTGAG
>JAEZQK010000054.1 GCA_023413135.1 Bacillota bacterium | reverse complement strand
TGCACTTGCTCTGATATTCCGCTATTATAGTACCGACAAACGGTGCAGTATAGCGTGATGAGCTGTTCTTTCCACACAAAAGAACTTTTCTACGCCATCGCACGTTTGTCCTTTTGGTTTTGGCTCCACTCTTGCTCTTTTTCTACCCTTGATTCGCATTATCAATCGCCCGCCAAGCAGCATGTACCCAATGCCTTTGAGATCATGCACTGCATCATGCATAACCCATACAAAACGGAGCCCCCGCTACCTGTGTTACGGCTGCCTGGGAAAGCGGAGCACAAATTCTCCGCCCTGCTCCGGATGGGATTTGGCTTCCACCGCTCCGCCCTGCCCCTCCACGATGGCGGCGGCCATGGCCAGGCCGATGCCCACGCTGTCGTCGGATGCGTGCTTGCCCCGGTAGAACCGTTTGAAAATATGCGGCAGATCTGTTGGGTCTATGCCGGGGCCGGTGTCCGTGATCCTCACCTGGGTAAACAACGGGTTTTCGGTAAAGGCGATGATGATTTCCCCCTGAACGGGCGTATGCTCTACACAATTTTTCAAAATGTTCAAAAGCGCCTCGGCGGTCCAGGCTTCATTGCACCATACAGTTGTATCTTCCCCCGAAAGGTTCAGCTTTTGTTCCTTGAGTTCCATGGGGATGCGCAAAGGCTCCAAAGCCCTGTCCAAAAGCTTTTTAGCCACTACAGGCGCGGGCTCCATCCGGGCGGTGCCGGCATCCAGCTTAGACAGCTTCAGCAGGGAAGTTACCAGCCACTGCAGCCGCTCCAGCTGCAGCCGGATGCGGCCCGTAAAGGTGCGGCGTTCCTCCTCCGTAAGTCCGGCATCCAAAATCAAGTCGGTCATCATGAACATGGAGGTAAGGGGCGTCTTCAGTTGGTGGGAAATATCCGACAACGCATCGGCCATGGCGGTCTTGTCCTTAAGCAAAAGCTCATTCTGCTCCCTTAGTGTGACTGTCACCTTGTAGATTTCGCTTTTTAGGATGGATAGCTCGCCCTCGGCGTTGTCCCGCACATCCAGGGAATCATCCCCCCGGTTGATCCTGGCCAGGTAGGCGCTGAGCTTATCGATATGTTGGTACCGCTTGCGGGTATATACAAGCAATAGCGAAATAAAGCCAATGGATGCGGCCCCCGCGATGAAAACCGCTGCCTGCGCAAAGAAATAGCAGCCGGCGCTCGCCGCCGCCCCAAGGATGCAAAGCAGCATAAGAAACCGCCTGAGCTCCGGATTACGGTACATGCGCATATCCGTCACCCACCCTGTACCCCAGCCCGCGCACCGTTTGTATGATCTGCGGGTTTTGGGGGTCTTCCTCAATTTTCTCGCGAAGTCGCTTTACATATACGCTCAGCGTATTGTCTGTAACAAAATCCCCGGCGATATCCCAGATACCCTCCAACAGCTGCGTCCGGCTCAGCACCTGCTTGGGATGGGTAGCCAACGTGAGCAGCAGCCGGTACTCCAGCGCGGTGAGGGGTATCTCCTGGCCGTTCTTTGTCACCTTAGCCTGCCGGGTGTTTACAACGATGTCGAATAGATGCATTTCATCCCTGTTTCCCGCCTCCATACCGCAGCGGCGCAGCACTGTCCGCAGCCTGGAAACCAGCTCCCGTACGCGGAAGGGCTTTGTGATGTAGTCATCGGCGCCCATATCCAGGCCCATTACCACATTCACCTCATCATCGCAGGCGGTCAGGAATACCACCGGCGCGTTGCAGCGGGCCTTGATCAGGCGGCACAGGTCGTACCCGCTGCCGTCGGGCAGCGAAAGGTCCAGCAAATACAGGTCGAAGTCCGCTTTGGCAATCACATCCCTGGCCTGTAAAGCGGTATAGCAGGAGCTCACCTCATAGCCTTCCTGCCGCAAGGTATATTCCAGGCCGATGACGATCGTCTTGTCATCCTCCACCAACAGGATCCGCTTCATGGACATCCCCCTTCTATTCCATTATACCTGTTTTGGGCATCATGCGGGTGACAATTTCGTCATCAAAGGAAGAAAAGGAAAAAACAGGCATCGGTACCATCCTTGACGGTACCAAGGCATCACAAATGCCCGTGTGCAAAAAATCTCACACAGTCTGCGTCCCCTGTATTTACACCCGGCGTTTGCAAAAGCACAGAATCTCAGTTTTTTGAGTTCGCATCCTATTACAATTTAATTCTGAACCCACACTCATCGGATTTGTTATTCACCGGAAACAAAAAAGCTTTCATAGCTCATATTCAAAGCTTCTTTGATCGAATTGATTTCATCTACTGAGATATGCCGTATTCCGGCTTCGATTTTAGCCAACGTACCACGTGATATGTCGCACTCCAATATTTGCAGTTTGGCGACAAGCTGCTCCTGCGTCATGTTCAAAGCGTTTCTTGCTTTTCTTATATTTTCTCCTATAGTTTTATCTGACTTAATACTTTGTGCCAATTATAACACCTGCCATCAAGCTCTATTTTGGGAGCAAATATGGCTTGATTATACAAAGAAGTTATGTTATAATTGCTCCAATATCAGAGCAAGGTGGCGTTTATATGTCGGAGTATAAGGAAATGTATATTTCTCTATTTCAAGCGACTACGCGCGCAATAGCAATTTTGCAGGATGCGCAAAAGCAAGCTGAGGAAATGTATTTGTCGGAGGAACAGCTGGATATGAAAGTGTTTGATATTCTGAAACCGGATACGAATGCGCTACTTGAAAAAGAATAGCATCGTACGGTATTTATATTTCTTCTCCACATTACAGGCCCTCACTCAAAAAGCAGCCGTCGAAAAACAGGCCGTCCGCCAACCTTCCCAAAGTTTACCCCATATATCGGAACAGATGCGTCTGCCATTTCGTAAAGGGGCTCGTTCCGCAATCCTCGTAGGTCTTCAGCGCGGTTCGCGCATTGACGAAGTCGTCATCAAAGCCATCCTCTGAAAAGGCGTAGTCGTGGCCGCCCCTTTTCTCCTCACGGGCGTAAAGGCGCAGGCAATTAAGTAGGTCCGGCCGGTTCAGATCGAAGGGCACCCAGTCGGTGCTTGCAACGACGCCCTCATGATGAAATCCGCTCCCGGCCCGGTGAAGCTGCGCAACCCGCTCCGGCCCGTACTGATACGAGATGTTCAAAAGCACGATGCCGCCGGGCTTCAAAAATGCCCTGGCGCCGTCCATAACGATCCTGCGGAAACCGAACCCGTCGTCTCCATCGCTGGATGGGGGATTGGACAGGATGAAATCGACGTTTCCCCGTAGGCCTTCCACCGTCTTCCGGTCATCCCCATCAAAAGGCGCATACGAGTCGGCCGCCAGGAAGGTTACCTTATCGGCCACACCGTTTTCCTTGGCGTTCCAAGCAGCCGCCTTTACGTTCTCCATGGAAATCTCCAGGCCGTACATTTTGCTTACAGTGGGGATCTGGGCCGCGAGAATGGCCTGGCAGCCGATGCCGCTGCCCCAGTCTATCCCCGTGCCGCGAAGCCTGGCTTGATTTTGCACGATCGCATTCAGGAGAATATGGCTTGCAGGCGTCAACGCGAATGTGCCTGCCGGATGGTGGAACACAAGACGGCCGAGCCCGCCGGTGGATGTTTCGTCCAGAACACTTTCATCCGTGCCCGTCCTGATTTCGCGTATCATCTTATCACCCCCATAGTAGTGCCATGCAGCCGAGCGAAATGCGGGCAGAACATGCACCGGATCGTTTGCCAAATTCTAGCACAATCGTATTCCTTTGTCCATCGTACGCGGCAGATTGAGCGAACTTTATTTCCTAATCACCTGTGTCCTGAGATTGGTCAAACAACACAGGGGATGGCTCATTGTGCTTAGAATAATAACAAAAACCCGTCCCTATGCTTTGGACATGGACACTGTACTTGCTGCTATACCTGGAACAACAGTACTGACTATTTAGTGTTTATAGTGTTATTAGTGATACTTGGGGCCTGAATACGAAGAAAAGCATAAAGGTACAGACATATACTTACAAACTCAGTTAGAACAGCAAAAACGGCATTATAATAATTATATAATATAATTATTTATCTTATCCTTACTATACAGATTACCTAAAATCACATCAAGCCCACGCACCATCACTAAAAACACTAAAAGCACTAAAAAGGGTAGAATTGGTTGTCGCTGAACGGCCAGTGCACTTACCATGGATTGAAGATCCTGGGAACACAAGGGGCGGAGTGCAAGGAACGGTTAGCTCGATACAGATTAGATTCCGCCGCAGCACCGAATTTTTTGCTTTATATGAGGGTTAATTTATACATCGTTTCATACTTGTTCGTTTGTGAGGTTGCTTTCAAACAGAATACTGTGTAAAATCATGACAACATATCCTTTAGTACTACGCCTGAAATCGCTTACGAGTTTCATGTAAAGTAGGTGTGACCATGACGTACAGCCATGATGTTATTGAACATATCAAACAGCGCATTCGGGAACTGTTCAGAATATCAACAGAACTGGAGCAGGCCTTCCCCGGCAGAAAGTTCACGCTTGACGGCCATCTGATCGGCAGCATCGGCGAAGTGATCGCCGCTTATCATTACGGCCTGGATTTGCTGCCATCCTCTACGGAGCAGCACGATGCCATCGCGCCTGATGGCCGTTTGGTACAGATCAAGGCAACACAGGGCCGGCATCACATCGCCTTGCGCAGCGAGCCGGAGCACCTGATCGTCCTGTGGATTGATGATAATACGGGTGAGGCGCAGGAAGTATACAATGGCCCCGGTGCTCCTGTATGGGAAGCTTGCGGAAAACGAAGGTCGACCGGAACGCGGCCTATTGCCATGTCGAAGCTCGAAAAGCTCGCCGCGCAAATTCCCCAAAGTCAAAGGCTTGAGCCTATAAACCCTTATTCGGTGGGGAAAAGAGAATAATGAGGATGATGCTGGCAACACCCTTTCAAAAGAAGCCTACCAATCCTCCGTCAGGCATCGCCTGCCACCTCCTTTCCAAAGGAGGCTTCCGTATCCTCCTCTTTGGGTCCAGGGCCCGCCTCCCATCTGGCTCAATCGGCGCGCTGCTGCGCTGCCGCTTGCATCGCTTGTTTCGCCAGCCTCCTCCACACCGCCCTATTCTGCCACAGGCAGGGGCGGTGTTACGGAG
>JAEZQK010000043.1 GCA_023413135.1 Bacillota bacterium | reverse complement strand
ACTAATGGAGAACATTATTGCGTCGATGGCCGTGAGGGATTTTTGCGCAATACAAGGAGACAAAGCGAGGCGTAGCAGCGCTACGCTGAGCGGCAGTCGACGCCGTAGTGCGCGAAAAGATCCACGGCAACGACGCAATAATGTTTGGAAGCAGTATTAGATTCACTTTCAGAGGATTGCTCATAGACGCGTTAATGTTTAGAATTGGTAAGAAGGAGATGGACAGATGGATTTTCTACAGTTGGCCGCTGCTAGAAGAAGCATCCGCAATTTTGCGGATACGCCCGTGCCTAACGAAATGATCGCCAAGCTGCTGGAGATTGCCCATTGGGCTCCCAGCGCCGGAAATTTGCAGCCCTGGCGCTTTTACGTGGTAAAAAACAGGGAAACAAAAAATGAAATCTTCGAAAAATGCTATCCGGCACAGTGGATCAAAAAGGCTCCCCTGCTCATTGTCGTAGCCGCCGACCGGAACAGGTCCTCCAGCCGGTACCTGGAGCGGGGCGCGGAGCTGTATTGCCTGCAGGATACGGCTGCCGCCATCCAGAACATACTGCTGGGCGCGGAAAGCTTGGGGCTGGGCTCCTGCTGGGTGGGCGCGTTTTCCGAGGAAGCGTGCGCCGATGTACTCCATCTCCCAACGGAAGTGCGTCCCGTTGCCATCCTCCCCATCGGATATGCGGCGGAGAAGCCGGCAGGCCCGGGCCGGGCACCGGTGGAGCAGGCGGTCACATGGGTTGAGTGATACCGGTTCCCATTTTCGGATCCAAATATCACAAGTTTGCCCCGATATCAATCGATTTCAGGCTAAAGGGAGGATTCAGCATGACGCGCAACCTCATACCGGGGCTATTGAAGGTAGACTGGTCGGATGCCCAAAGGCAGAACGAATTTGTCAATAGCGTTGTTTCAGTGCTAAACGCTCTTGGCGAAGAACTGGATTATGATTATGTTTGCGCCGTATCCGGCAGCGCGTTTCGCACTTCTTTTTCTATGCCGTCCGTGTGCAAATGGAATCACGGCAATTATCATGTGATTCATGCACCCATCATTATCGAGCACACTTTCAAAATGCTTGGGTATCAGATTTCACACCGTGTCAGAGGCGGCTTTGAAGTAGACAGCAAACTGATTATGGACAGCATAGACAAGAGTGTGCCTGTCATTACGCTGGAAGGTGTAATAAACTGTGCCGATGCATGTGTGATCTCCGGGTATGACAACGACGGATGGACGCTGCTTGGCTATAATCCATTTATGAATATCGAGGAAGATCACAAGGAAGCGCCGGATGATACGGGTTATTTCAGAAAATCGGACTGGCACAACGGCTTTTTTGCAAAGGGAAGCATCGGGCGCATACTCATCATTGAAGGCACTTGCGAAAAGCCCGACCGCAAAACCGCATTTATAGAAACCATGAAGCTTGTGGCACGGCTCATCCGGGAAGAAAATCTGGCTCCGGGCCAATATAACGGCCTTGCCGCTCACAGGGCTTTTGCCAATGCGCTGCTAAACTACGAGTGGGATGACAATTTTGAGCCGTATCTGAATGTGATGTGCAACTATAAGCAATATCTTGACAGGCAATACGCCACCCAGTTCCTTCAGGATAATGGAAGAAAGGATCTGTCCGATTGTTACAGGGAGATTGCAGCGCTTGCCGGAGAGCTGGCAAATATCATCCCACAGGATTTTTCGGCGTTTGACATGTTCAGCGATAAAAGAAAGCTAAGGCCATACTGCGATGTGCTGCTGAAAATATGCGCTGTGGAGGAAAGAGTATTGGCCCTGCTTGAGGCATAGGCGGGCGATTGATAATCGCCCCTACGGCTGTATAGAGGAAGTTGAATTCACTTCCAAACAAATATAAGCCACGACGAAGGCGGCAACAAACTCCTTAAGATGTAGGGGCGATTATCAATCGCCCGCTTTAGCTGCTTGGTACAACCCATCTGTTTTCAGGGCAGTATAAGCATGCCTATAACATGGAAAAAGAAGAAGGTTGCACCGAATCCATTCCAGTGCAGCCTTCTTCTCTATCCATATCTCAATGCTTCCTTTGCAGCTTCTCCCCCGTCCAGCCAAGCGCCTTGAATATTTCCACAACCAGGATGGGTGCTGCGCAAAAGCCGGCCACGATCAGCCATTGCACAGGCGACATAGGTACAAGGCGGAAGATGTTTTGCAGGAAGGGAGTAAGCAGCACTATCAGCTGCAGAAACAGGGAGGCGGCCCCGGCCAGAAGCAGCCACCTGTTTCCCGGTCCTTTGTTAAACAGCGAAAACACATTGCTTCTAAGGTTGAAGGAGTGGAATACCTGCGTGCCGGAGAGCACCGCAAAGGCCATGGTCTGCCCCAGCGCCACACTGGTCCTCTGGCCGATCAAAAAGGCGCACAGCGTAAGCGCGGCAATAAGCGCTCCCTGATAGCCGAGCCGGAACAGCAGGGGCTTTTCAAAGATGGCTGACTTGGGGTCTCTGGGCGGCCTTTGCATGGTGTTCTTTTCCTCAGGCTCCATGCCCAGCGCCAACGCCGGGAAGGTGTCCGTCACCAGGTTCACCCACAGGATGTGGATGGGCAAAAGCGGCGAAGCCCAGTTTAAAAGCGTGGCCACAAAGATGGTCAGTATCTCTCCCAGATTGCAGGAGAGCAGGAACTGTATGGCTTTGAGGATATTGTTGTAGATGGTGCGCCCCTGGGAGACGGCGGATACGATGGTGGCAAAGTTGTCGTCCGTCAGTATCATGGCGCTGGCTTCCTTGCTCACCTCGGTGCCGGTGATGCCCATGGCGATCCCGATGTCTGCGCGCTTGAGTGCCGGAGCGTCGTTTACGCCGTCGCCCGTCATGGCCACCACGTCGCCCCAGGACTGCCAGGCTTTCACGATGCGCAGCTTGTGCTCCGGTGAAACACGGGCATACACGGCGATGTTGCGCACTTCTTCCCGCAGCCTGTCCTCATCCATTCTGGCAAGCTCCAGGCCTGTGACAACCCGGTCTCCCCTGCCCAGAATACCCAGATCTCTGGCAATGGCCGCGGCCGTGGCTTTATGGTCGCCGGTGATCATCACAGGCTTGATGCCTGCCCGCCGGCACATGGCAACGGCATCCCTTGCGGAAGGCCTGGGCGGGTCGATCATCCCTGCCATGCCCAGGAATGTAAGCCCCTTCTCATAATCCGCCTGTTTGTCCCCCTTGGACAAGGCAGGCACTTCCCCCATGGCAAAAGCCAGAACCCGCAAAGCCGCATCGGCCATTTCCCGGGCTGTCTGCTGGATGCGCTCCACATCCTCCTGGGTAATGGGCCGCACTCCCCCATCCTGGATATGGGTGCATACATCCAGAACCTCATCCAAGCCGCCCTTTAAAAAGGCCCGCATTTTTCCGCCTTCCTGATGAACGGTGGTCATGCGCTTGCGGTCTGAATCAAAAGGAACCTCGTCTACCCTTGGCATCTTCCCTTCCAGGCGCTTTTTTTCATAGCCAAGCGTTTTGGCAAAATCGAGAAGCGCCGTTTCCGTGGGGTCGCCCAGGAACGCTTCCTTGCCATCCACTTTTCCTTCCTGCGCGTCGTTGCACAACACCATGGCCGTGCCTAAAAGCACTGCGGCGCTTTGCCTGCGGAAGACCTGGGCATCCCCCGCCTCAAAAGGCGCGCTGGCCGCCACCACCGTCATGCGGTTCATGGTGAGCGTTCCTGTCTTGTCGGAGCAGACCACCGTGGCGCTGCCCAGCGTTTCCACAGCGGGCAGGCGTCGTATAATGGCATGCTGCGAGATCATCTTCTGCACGCCAATGGCCAAAACAATGGTGACGATGGCCAGCATCCCTTCCGGAATGGCCGCCACCGCCAGGCTGATGGCCGTCAGGAACATTTCCCCGGCGTTTTTGCCGTACAGGATGCCTATCAAAAAAACAATGGCGCATACGCCGATGGCGGCGAAGGCCAGCCTTTTGCTCATGCCCGCAAGGCGCCGCTGCAAAGGCGTTTTCACGCCCTCCTCCTTGTCCAGCATCCCCGCGATGCGGCCAAGCTGCGTGTGCATGCCCGTTTCCACCACTACGCCTTCGCCGCGGCCATAGGTGACAAGGCTGCCGGAGTAAGCCATGTTCCGCCTGTCCCCAAGGGAGGCGGTTTCCTCCACCTCGCCTTCCCGTTTTTCCACAGGCGTGCTTTCCCCGGTCAATGCGCTTTCCTGTGTTTGCAGATTCACACAACTATACAGGCGGATGTCCGCGGGCACATAATCGCCCGTCTCCAATACCACTACGTCGCCGGGCACCAGCTCGCCGGCGGGAAGAATTTCCACCTGCCCATCCCTGCGCACCTTGGCGTGCGGGGAGGCCATTTTTTTCAGCGCCGCCAGGGAATGCTCCGCCCGGTTCTCCTGGATCACACCCAATACAGCGTTGATAACTACAACAAGCAAAATAATAATGCTGTCCGTCCACTCGTGCAGCGCCACACCTGAGATAATGGCCGCCGCCAGCAGGATCAGCACCATAAAGTCCATAAACTGGCTCAAAAACATTTGAACGACGGTGCGGCCCTTTTGGGCGCGCAGCTCGTTGGGACCAAATTTTTGAAGCCGCCGGTCGGCTTCCTCCCGGTCAAGGCCCGTCTCCTGCCGTACTTGAAGTTCCTGAAATACGGCTTCCATGCTCTTCCCATGCCATTCCATACGGGTGCTCCTTTCGGCAAGCGTCATTACACCAGCAAGCCATCCTACCACAGATGATAGGATGGCTCAATAGCAGATGGTTCAAAACCATGGAATATGGACCGGAAGGTCATTTTTCGCGCTCCACCGCACGGATGGCAGGCTGCCCCAAAGCCTCATATCCCGTCTCCCGCACCGGCGTCCCGCATCAGCTTATACAGGCTGCCATCCTTTCTGGACACCGTCTGTGCTTTTATGCCATCCTCGCAGCAGGCGGTGACCATCACGTGACCTGTCCGAACCTGCGGGTGGCGCAAAATCCTTGCATGCGCAGGCCGGCATGCTTCCCGCACAAATGCCATATAGGCGAATTTCTCATCCTCATAGGGTGCTTCCCCGCCCTTCAAACTGCGGTGAAGCTGCGTCCTTTGTATGCGGCAGGTAAAATGGCACCAGTCGCCTTCTGTCATGGAGCATCCATTTTCATGGGGGCATGGCGCTGCGATATGCGCACCCATTTCAAGCAGCAGCTTTCTTGCCCCCATCAGGTTGCCATAGCCTGCAGGCGTGCCCGGTTCCACAATAAGAAGCATCATCTCGGCGGCATTCCAAAGCTTTTGGACTGCCGCCGCCCGCTTACCCTCCGCCATTTCGTTGAGCACATAGGCCATGATCACAAGCTGGGCGCGCTCATTCAGCGCATCCGAACATAGATCCCTTTTCATCCAGGCCGCCTTTTGAAGGGCTGGAGAACCCGCCTGCATCAAGGCCTGGCCGAGGCTTCGCATGGCTTCCTCCCGCTCCAGGCACAGGATGCTCTCAAGCTCAAGTATTGCGTCGGCCGCCCAGGCCGCCGCTCCTGTTCCGGCGCCGGCGTCGATCAGTGTCCTGGGTATCTCCCCGGCAGATTCCAGCGCCTTTGAGAGTGCGGCGTATACGGCGCCATAGGTGGCGGGCATCCGGGAAGCGGCATAGGCCGCCGCTTCCGCATCCTTCGTTACCAGCCGCTGGCCGGAGCCGCTTTGCTCCCTGTAGCGCCTGCTGATCAAATGCGCGTCCCGTGCCATATCCTGCTTACGCATGCCGGAAACCAACTGCTCCAGCGCAGACTGCAAGGTTTGGGGGAAATTCATACTTGGTTCCCCCTCATTCAGTTTACCAGGCCGGGGTTGGGCAGGAACTCCCCCGGGAGGTAGATTTCCCCTGCCAGCGATTCCGGCTGCGTCCCGGCCACGTAAAACCGTACCCTGGAAACCACGGGATTTTCGCACAGCGTGTTCACGATGGCATAGATCATCTGCCGTTCCTGTGCGCCGGTGAGAGAAGCGGAGGATACGCGGACAGCATCGGAAAAATGCACCAGCAGCGTATCGTCTACAAGGCCTATGCCCAACAGATCGGCGTCCTTCAAACCCGAAGAGAAGACGCTTTTCAGGCCTGTCTCGGTATCGTAAGGCCTGGGCCCTTCACTCAGCTGCAAAAGCAGATACCGCGGATTTTTGGCTTCATAGTATGGCACCGGCCGGTTCACCGCCGTCAACTTCCCATTTTCTGCCGTAAAATACAGCCGGCAATAGTTAAGCAAAAGCGAGCCGTAATCGCTGCGCTGCTGCAATCCATTCCGGAAGGTAATTTCCTGCTGGGTATAGACGCTGCTGGGTTTTACGCTCGGGATCAATTCTTCCCCGATATATGTTTCCACCGCCACTACGTTAGGCAGAAAGGTGGTCAAGGTATATGTAAGGGATGCCAGGCAGACGGAACGGGTGACTTCGCCGGCCAGAAGGATCTCGTTCAGATCCTGGGAAAAGCGCAGCGTAACCTTCCGTCCGTTCATGCCGGAGGCTTCCGAGACCGCAGGCGCTTCCACCAGCAGCTTCGTTAAATCCGGCAATGCCGGCACATTGCCCAGGTATTCCGCCTCCCGGGACAATTCCTGCAAAAGACCCGTCACCAACTGTTCGGGCGTTTGCCCGTCAAAGGAAATGTTCCGCACCTCCGGCAAGATGCCGGTGCTTACCCGGGCCGGAAAGTACAGCGTGGCGGTGGTGGAAAGCCTGCGGGCGGAGGGGTCCTCGGAAAGGAGAACCCGTTGGGCCTCCGCCTGCTCCCACAGGGAGTCAAGATCCTCGCCGGTACGCCTTTGCAGCGTCCCCATGGGCAGGCTGGCGGATATATCCAGCCCCGCCTGCGCCCCCGCCACCAATACGTTCACATACTGTATGTCGGGAAATTCCGTCAGCGTATTGGCAATGGCCTGGCATACCGTATAAAACTCCTTAGGCTCCAATTGATGGGCCGAAGCGTTAAGGTTCACCGTGGCCACATCGCGGGATACCTCCACGGGATTGGTTCCGGCCAATTGAAGCTTCACCGTTTTGGAAAGGGGCGACACTGCTGAATTGCCCGGATGGTTTAAAAGTGCTCTCAATACCGCTTCCGCTCCGTGGCGCCCTACGGGCAGCTTCACTCTCACCAACTGGGCGCTCAGGCGTACACCATCCGCCCTGGGCAAAAAGATCGTCGCCGTTGTCTCATACTCCAACCCTGCATCGCCGATAGGCGGCTCATAGATCATGGGCGGAGGGGGCAGCGTTGCCGTAACAACACCGCTTTCCCCCGAGATGACAGGCACGGAGGGCTGACAGCCGGCAATGAAAAGGCATGCGGCAATCAACGATGCCATCAAAATGTATTTTGCCTTTTTCATTGTCCGGCCTCCTCCGGCATCAAAGCCATCAACGCCGTCAATTGTTCATAAGAAACTTTCCAGATGCCATTGTCGCGAAAAAGCATCACCGGATAGGCGGAAAACAACGTTTCCTTTCCGTTCCCCACCACCATCGTTAAATCGACACTCACGACTGCCCGGCTGCCGTCATGGGATACGCTTCCGCCTGTGGTATCAAAGCTTGTGACGGCCGCCGCCCGGTCCCACCTTAAAAAAGCGATTCCCACGCCGGGCCGCGGCTGGCCGCTTGATGGATTGAACGTCGCCACATACAGGTACAGCCTGCTCCAATCCTTCTCCTGCCAGGCAGTGATGATTGTACGGACCGTGTTCTCCTGTGTGAGCAGCAGTGCTTCCTCCCGGTTAAAGGGTGCCGCCAGCCCGCTTTTCAGGCTTTCATCCCGAAAATAGGAATTCTCCAGCCGCAGGCTGGTAGATACGTCGCTGCGCTGCTGCACCAGCACCTGCACGCTGTGGTAAGGGAAATTTTCCGTAATGGAGGCCGTCAGGCTGGCCATGGTAAGCCTTCGCCGAAGGGGCACTTCCCGCTGCCATTCCCCCCTTGACTGCCAGTCATTGGGCTCGTCGGCATAAGGTCTAAGCAGCGCGTCGTTGAATGTAACATACAGCACGTCGCCCTTGGGAACGGTGTTCAGCACCTGCACCTGATCGGGAAAAAGGCGGTTCAGTTCCGTCATGCCGGCAGCAGGACCATCCAAAAGCGCCTGCACCACCGCTTTTTCCTCCGTTTCATTTTGAGAAATAGAAATTACTCTGTTTTCCCCCGCCAGCATGGGCTCCCGTCCGTAGCGGAAGTACAGCGTCACCGTTTGGGTATCCCGGTTGCTTTCATTGGCCAGGGGGCTGTACAGCTCCGCCGTTACGCCGGGAACCATGGTAGCCTCCGCCTTTTGCAAAGGGTCGGGCAGCAGCGCCGCGCAGCCGGAGAGAAGAAGCAGCGCCGCAGCCCATAAAGCCATCAAATACCGTTTATACATGGCGCTCCTTTCTTTCATCATCCGCTGTGAGCAGGCAGTTCCACCGTAAAAGTGGCCCCCTGCCCTTCTTCGCTTTTTACCGTTACGGTGCCCCCATGGAGCAACACGATCTGACGTACGATGGAAAGGCCCAGCCCCGTGCCGCCCGTTTCCCTGGATCTGGCCTTGTCCACCCGGTAGAACCTGTCGAAGATATGGGTCAAGTCATCCTTTGGTATGCCCGGCCCGTTGTCGCTGACGGTGATGGTCACTTCCTTCCCCACCTTGAACAGGCGTACCTGGATGTGCCCGCCGGGCTGGGTATATTTCACGGCGTTCTCCGCCAGGTTATACACCACCTGTGAAAGCTTGGGCCCGTCGGCATACATTTCGCCATCGTCCTGAATATCCGTTTGGATGGTCTGCTGGCGTTTTTGAGCCATGGGAGTCAGCCGGTGGATGGTATCGCGGACCAAGTCGGACAGGCGGATATTCTGCCTGTTAAGCTTCATGCTCTTGGTGTCCATCTGCGTAAGCGTCAACAGATCGCTGATGATCAGGCTCAACCTGTCGATTTCCTTGTTGATGTCGGTCATGAATTCGTTTCGTAGCTCCGCATCCATCTCCGGCTGGTAAATGAGGCTTTCCAGCAAAATCTTCATGGTGGCCAAAGGCGTTTTCAATTCATGGCTGGCATTGGACACGAACTGGTTGCGGCTCTTGTCCAGCGCCTCCAGCTTCTCGGACATGGTGTTGAATGTTTCCGCCAGCCGCTTGAGTTCCCCGGAGCCTTTCACCGCCACCCTGGCGGAAAAATCGCCCCGGCCCATGCGCTGGATTCCCTTGGTAAGCGTTAAGATAGGCTTGGTGATCACCCGGGAGAAGACCAGGGCAATGATCAGCACTACACCGGCCACAGCAAGGAAATACAGGATCATCTGGTCCTGCAGCTGATACAGGCCCTCCATCATGCTTTGCACCGGGGATGAAAAAAGCAAAACCCCGATCACTCCCTGGGGAGTATTCAGGGCAGCGGTGCAATAGCCCACCCATTTGACGCTGGTATTGAGCGGGCGCAAAAAGGACAGCAGCGTATTGCTGGGCGCATCCCCCGATCCCGTAAGCCGGTGCAGGCCGTAATCCACCGTCTTTCCCTGCATCAGGATACCCAGCACCTCAGGGTACTGCAGACGCACGCCGTTTATTTCCGAAAAGCTGTCAAATTGAACCTTGCCATCGGTATCCAACAAAAGCAGCCGCCCGCCCAACTCGCTGTCGGCCTCTTTCAGCCGCTCGGTGAGCGCCTCGGCCTGGGCTGTGCGAAAAAGCGGTTCAATTTGCACCGCCAGATTCTCCACGCTGATCCGGTCGGACCTTATACGCTGCTCAAAAAGATAATCGCCAACCAAACTGGTCAGCGAGGTTGCCATCACGTAGAAGGAACCTCCGACGATCAGCAGGAAGGCGAGCAGTATTCTCCAGCGGATGCTGGCAAATGGGTTAATCCTTGTCGGTGAAATAATAGCCAACTCCCCATTTGGTGAAAATAAACTCGGGCTGTGCCGTATTTCTCTCTATTTTCTCCCTCAGGCGCCGGATATGCACATCCACCGTGCGGGCATCCCCCGTATAGTCGTACTTCCAGACCGTTTCCAGCATCGCTTCCCGGCTGAATACCTTGCCCCTGTTGTTGATAAAAAGCTGCAGCAAATCAAACTCCTTGGCGGTGAGCTTGACCTCTTTCCCGCCCAGGGTCACGGTGCGGTTCACCACGTTGACTTCCATGTCCCTGACGCGGATGACCTTTTTCTCCTCTGCCCCCGTTAAATGGCTGGCCCGGCGCAGGATCGTCTTGATCCTGGCCTTGACCTCCAAAATATTGAAGGGCTTTGTCATATAATCGTCGGCGCCGTATTCCAAACCAAGGATCTTATCCATATCCTCACCCTTGGCGGTGAGCATAATGATAGGAACGCTGGAATATTCCCGGATGCGCTGACACACGGCAATGCCATCCAGCTTAGGCAGCATCACATCCAGCAGCACCAGGTCAAAGTCGCCGGAGAAGAATTTCGAAATTGCTTCTTCGCCGTCGGCGGCTGAATCTGTCTCATAGCCCTCCTGCTCCAGGGTATAACGCAAACCCTTGAGAATGAGGGGTTCATCATCCACCAGCAAGATCCGCTTCGCCATGAGCTTCCATCCTCTCCGCGCCTTTGATTTTCCACTTCCTATATATTCTACTTTTTCATTGCGAAAAAATCAATAGAAATTGACCAATATGAAACAAATCCTGCAGAGAAATATCCAAAAAGCGCCTGATGTATTTTAATATGTCGTTTCTGTGTCCCCATCTACCACATATTCTTCTTTGAATATTTTCATATTCAAAAACAATTGACTTTTTCATCCATTTTCTTGTATACTACGTTTTGCAGTCAAATTTACATGTCTTAATAATATCCTCCTTAAGGTCGTGGTGATCTTTGCGGACGGTTATTCACGTAAATGCATCCTCTCGCCAGCACGCACGGCTTCATACGCTCTTTGGCACATGAGCATTTGCCCCTTTCCTTGCTGATGTATGAAGGCGCCGTCGGTTGTGTTTATGCCGATGGTTTTTTTCCGCCCGAAAGGAGACGTATTATGCAAAAAAGGCAGAACCGCCTGCTTTTTAGGCTAGTAACCGCCAATACATGGACATATCTTGGTGCCGTTTTCTGCACCGTATTTTCCGTATTCATCAATTTCATCACGCCGCTTCTGCTGGCCGAAACGGTAGACAGCATTTTAGGCACCCAGCCCAGCAGCCTGCCTGCTTTTTTGCAGGGCTTGCGTATAGCTCTTGGAGGCAGGGAATACCTTGTCCGCAATTTGTGGATCGTAGGCCTTACGCTGGTGCTTTTGAATGTGATCAACGGCGTTTTCACCTATTTCAAAGGCCGCCTGTCCGCCGTGGCCAGTGAAAATATTGCTTTGACACTTCGCGATAAGCTGTATACCCATCTGCAGCACCTGCCCTTTTCCTTCCATGTAAAGGCAGAGACGGGCGATTTGATCCAGCGCTGCACCAGCGATGTGGAAACGGCGCGCCGCTTCCTGTCGGTGCAGTTGGTGGAAGCCGTAAACACCGTGCTGATGCTTGTCATGGCCTTTTCCATCCTCTGGAACCGCAATCGTGAAATCACGCTGTACAGCATGATCATGATTCCCGTGTTGTTCCTGACCGCGTTCATTTTCTTCAAAAAAGTCACTACGCATTTTAGGTATGCCGATGAGAGCGAAGGCAAGATGAGCGCCGTTCTCCAGGAAAACCTTACCGGTGTACGGGTTGTGCGCGCCTTTGGCCGCCAGCAGTATGAGGTGGAAAAGTTTGACAATGCCAGTGAGGATTACCGGGGCAAGGTGTTCAGGCTCATCCGCATGCTGTCCGTCTACTGGAGTTCTGCCGACCTTTTGAGCATGCTGCAGATCATGGCGACGCTGCTTCTTTGCATCTGGTTTGCCGTCCAGGGCATCATCACCGTGGGTACGCTGGTGGTGTTCACAAGCTATGTGGGCATGCTTTTGTTCCCGGTGCGGCAGTTGGGCCGTATCTTAAGCGATGCCGGCAAAACAAAGGTGTCCATGCAGCGCATCCGGGAGATTCTCGACAATCCCGTGGAAGCGCCTGAGCCTGACGCTGTATGCCCGACCCTTGACGGAGATATTGTATTTGACGATGTAGTCTTTTCCTACGATGCGTCAAGGCCCATACTTGACCACCTGTCCTTAACCATCAAGGCAGGTCAGACTGTGGCCATCCTGGGCAGTACAGGCAGCGGCAAGAGTACCCTGGTCCACCTTTTGCAGCGGCTGTTTGAGCCGCAATCCGGCACCATCACAATCGGCGGCATTCCCATCAACAAAATCGACCGCAAGTACCTGCGCAGCCGCGTAGGGCTGATATTGCAGGAGCCTTTCCTTTTCAGCAAAACGATCCGGGAGAACGTGGGCATCGCCAAGCCTTCTCCATCCCAGGAGGAAATCGAGTCGGTGGCATCCATCGCCTGCGCTCATAGCTTCATCCAGGAGAGCGATAAGGGATACGACACGCTGGTGGGCGAACGGGGCGTCACGCTGTCCGGCGGGCAAAAGCAGCGCATCGCCATTGCCCGCACGCTGATGAAGGAAAATGACATTCTGATTTTCGATGACTCCCTGTCCGCCGTGGATACGGAAACAGACGCACAAATCCGCACCGCGCTCCGCTTAAGAAGTCACAAGTCCACCACCATCATCATCAGCCACAGGATCACCACATTAAGTGAGGCGGACCATATCCTGGTGCTGGAGCAGGGCCGTGTGATAGATCAGGGTACCCACCAGGAGCTTTGTTCCCGCCCCGGGCTGTACCAACGCATCAACCAGATTCAGACCGCCCTGGAGGAGGAGTTTACCTTAAGCCAGGCCAAAGTGAAAGCCGAGGTGGTGTGATATGCAGTTTCAGGAGGAGATGGATTATACCAAGCAGTTTGACATAAAGCTATGGAAAAAGCTGCTGGGCTATGCCAAGCCTTATCATAAGCACCTTGTACGCATCGGCATTTTTATGGCTTTCTGTGCCACCATCGACGTGATCTTCCCAAGAATGACCGCCTACGCCATCGATAACCTTATCGGCAAGCAGGAAATGCAGAACTTGCCCTGGTTCATCGCCTTGTATGTAGGGCTAATGCTTTTGCAGGTCATATCGGTGTACATTTTTTTGAAGAACTGCGGCCGTGTGGAATCGGGCGTGTGTTATCTGATCCGCAAAATGGGTTTTCGCAAGCTGCAGGAGCTGCCCTTTTCCTACTATGATACCATGCCCGTCGGATACCTGATGACCCGCATGACCTCCGACACCCAGCGCCTGGCGGACACCATTGGCTGGTCGCTGCTGGACCTGGGCTGGGGCTCAGTTTTCCTGACCATGTGCGGCATTCAGATGTTCATCCTCAACTGGAAGCTGGCGCTGATCGTCATGCTGGTGATCCCGCCGCTGGCACTCATCAGTTGGAAGTTCCAGCAGAAGATATTGGCCTCCTACCGCCTGGTGCGCAAGACCAATAGTCAAATTACCGGTGCTTTCAATGAGGGGATCATGGGCGCCAAGACCACCAAGACACTGGTGCGGGAGGATATGAACACCAAGGAGTTCCAGGAGCTGACCTCGCAAATGCAAAAAAGCTCCGTACGCGCCGCCTCCCTGTCCGCGCTGTACTTGCCCATTGTCGTCTCCCTGGGTTCCCTGGCCACCGCATACGCGCTATGGAAGGGCGGCTACGACGTATTTACCGGTGTCATGACGCTGGGCACAGTGCAGGTGTTCGTCAACTATACGATACAGTTTTTCCAGCCGGTGCGCGATATCGCCAGAATCTTTGCCGAGCTGCAAAGCGCCCAGGCCGCGGCAGAGCGTGTGGTCACGCTGCTGGAAACGGAGCCGGACATCGTGGATTCCCCTGAGGTCGTTAAAAAATTCGGCGACAACTTCCATCCCAAGCGTGAAAACTGGCCCGCTTTGAAGGGCGATATCGAGTTTCGAAACGTTTCCTTCCGCTACAAGGAAGGCGAGCAGGTGCTGAAGAATTTCAACCTGCGCTTAAAAGCCGGGCAGACCATCGCGCTGGTCGGCGAAACGGGCAGCGGCAAAAGCACCATCGTCAACCTTGTCTGCCGGTTTTACGAGCCTACGGCAGGAAGCATCCTCATCGACGGCGTCGACTACCGCAAGCGCAGCCAGCTTTGGCTGCAAAGCCACCTGGGCTATGTGCTGCAGCAGCCGCACCTGTTCAGCGGCACCATCCGCGACAACATCCGCTATGGCCGCATGGATGCCACAGATGAACAGATTCATAAGGCCGCGCAAATGGTAAATGCCGAGCCCTTCATCCTGCGCCTGGAAAAGGGCTACGACACCGATGTGGGCGAAGGCGGCAACCGCCTGTCCACGGGCGAGAAGCAGCTGATCTCCTTTGCCCGGGCCATACTGTCCGATCCCGCCATCTTCGTGCTGGACGAGGCTACCTCCTCCGTGGATACGGAAACGGAGCAGCTGATCCAGCAAGCCATCCAGCAGGTGCTCAAAGGCCGTACAAGCTTCATCATTGCCCACCGCCTTTCCACCGTGCGCTCCGCCGACCGCATTCTGGTCATACAGGACGGCAAGGTCATTGAGGAAGGCAATCACCACCAGCTCATCGTCAAGAAGGGCTACTACTATCACCTGTATACCAACCAATTCGAGGATGAGCAGGGGCTTCAAATCCTCCAAGCCACCACCAGGGACGCTGTCCCTGGACAACTGCCAAAGGGTTCCGAAGTCCCGCCCCCGCCTGTGGCGGAAATGGGCGGGACGGAGGAAGCTGGCGAAACAAGCGATGGGAGCGGCAGCGAACCAGCGCGCCGATTGAGCCAGCCGGTATAGCCCCTTTGGAATCCCCATTGTCATTATAAATTGTATACAGGCTTGATATATTGCGTCCTTCCATTTGGCTGGGATATAATGAACAGCGGGTGGGAGGATGCATTATTCTATACGCCATGCTATATTGAAAACATCAATGTATACATCAATAGCTGTTCATAGAATGAAAAAGCGCCCCATGGTATGAAAAAGGCTGCATGATGCTTTTTTGAGCCTTCCCCTTGAGGGGAAGGTGGCGCGCAGCGCCGGATGAGGTGTTTAACTGCGATTGTATGTCTTTCCATGAACACCTCATCAGTCGACTTCGTCGACAGCTTCCCGGAGGGCGGAGCCTGGAGCATTGGAGCAGAGCGATAATGCGGAACACCAGTCAAGCGAAGCGCAGTACGGTGCGAAGGGCCTCAAGGGGAAGCCTCGTCTTGCGCCCTGTTTTCAGGGCAGTATCAGCGTTTATATCTGTTTGCGTATCAACCAGAATCATCTTTTATGAATAAATATGGGGATTCCAAAGGGGCTTTGTCCCTTTGGCAGGGTCCAGGGGCAGAGCCCCTGGAGAAAGGGCTTTCATGGGAAGAACAGTCGTTGTAGCAGAAAAGCCCAGCGTGGGCAGGGACATCGCCCGGGTATTAAAATGCCGGGAAAGAGGCGAAGGCTGCCTGCTGGGGGAAAAATATGTGGTCACCTGGGCCATCGGCCATCTGGTGGCTCTTTGTGATCCCGATGAGATGGATGAAAAGTACAAGAAGTGGCGCATGGACGACCTGCCCATTCTGCCGGAGAGCATACCTTTGAAAGTGCTGCCTAAAACAAAGGGTCAATTTCGCATTCTGAAAAAGTGGTTATGTGACAAGGAGACAGAACGCGTCATCTGCGCCACCGACGCCGGGCGGGAGGGTGAACTGATCTTCCGCTTTATCTATCGGGAGGCAGGATGTGTTAAGCCTGTAGACAGGCTATGGATCAGCTCCATGACCGACGAAGCCATCCTGGAAGGCTTTGCGGCCTTGAAGCCCGGCACGGCTTATGACAATTTGTACACAAGCGCCTCCTGCCGCGCCCAGGCGGACTGGCTGGTGGGCATGAATTTAAGCCGTGCCTTTACGCTGAAGCATAACGTATTGTTAAGCGTCGGCCGCGTGCAGACGCCAACCCTGGCCATTTTGGTAAAACGCCACTTGGAGATCGCTTCCTTTAAGCCCGAGGAGTACTATACCGTTACAGCGGATTTCGGCGATTACCAGGGCATGTGGTTCAAGCAAGGGCAAGAGAACGACACCCGCCTTCCCACAAAAGAAGCGGCGGAGGCTATTGCCCAATCTATAAAAGGCCGGGAAGGCAAGGTTCTTTTATCCGAATCCACCCCGAAGCAGGAGCTTCCGCCCCAACTGTACGACCTGACCACCCTTCAGCGGGATGCCAACCGCCTCCTGAACTTCACCGCCCAAAAAGCACTGAAGGTGGCCCAAAGCCTGTATGAAACCCACAAGGCAATCACCTATCCCCGCACCGACAGCCGCCACCTGCCCGACGACATGGCCGGCCCCGCCAAACGGGCGATGCAAAGCCTGCCGGATGTATACCAGCCCCTGATTCCCGGTGCGATGCCGGAGGGCAGGCTTACCCATCCCAGGCGCATATTTGACAACAGCAAGGTCAGCGACCATCACGCCATCCTGCCCACGCCCAAAAAGACCGACATAACCAAGCTTCCGCCTGATGAAAAAAGGCTGTTCGACCTCATCGCCCGAAGGCTGCTGGCAGCCTTCTACCCGGCCTACACGTACGATGCGCTGAAAGTGATCACCGGCGCAAATGAGCATACCTTCCGCACCACAGGCCGGACCGTGAAGGAAACCGGCTGGAAAAAGGTGTACGAGGGAATAGAGAAATCGGCAAAGGATGACGAATCCTCTCTTCCCGCCCTTGCGGCCGGCGATGTACGCACGGTACAAAAGGCCTCATCCAAAAAGGAAACCACCAAGCCCCCGCCGCCCCATACCGACGGGAGCCTGCTTTCCGCCATGGAGCATGCCGGCAAAGATATTGAGGATGAGGAACTCAAAGAGCAAATGAAAGGCAGCGGCTTGGGCACCCCGGCTACGCGGGCCGCCATCATCGAACGGCTGGTGGCGGTGGGCTACGCTGCGCGCAAGGGAAAAACGCTGCTGGCTACCGAAAAAGGCGTTGAGCTGATCCGCGTGGCCCCGCCGGAGATTGCCTCACCGGAAACCACCGGCCGCTGGGAACTGGCCCTCAACCAAATTGCCGCAGGCTCTCAGGAAGCATCTCCCTTCCTTGCGGGTATCCGCCGCCTGTGCGGTTTTCTGGTCAGCTACGCCCGGGAGGATGCAAAGTCGGCCAGCTTTGCAACAGAAGACGGTTCAAAAGGCAAAACCCGAACAAAAACCGCAGCGCCGACCTTGCCGGACATCAAATGCCCCGTATGTCAAGACGGCGGTGTGGCGGAGAATACAAAGGCTTTTTACTGCACCCGGTACCGTCAGGGCTGCCGTTTCACCCTTTGGAAGGATTGCCTTCAAAAAAGCGGCGGACCTCTGCTCACCGCAAAGCTTGTGCCCCTGCTTATAAAAAACGGAAGCCTCCAGGGCAGCACAGGCAATTTGACCCTTCACGAAGGCTTTTTGAGCTTTACGCCAAAGGGCGCAGCCGCCCCATCCATCCGGGTGCCCATCACCTACATAAAAGCCGAGAGAAAGTGATTCCCCTCCTTGCATCTTGCCAGCGGATGGGATAGAATATCCATGGGCCAAGGGCCCCGTATCTTTACCGATGATGCCGGATGTGCGCCTAACGGCGCGGCGCGTACTATGCCTTCATACACAGGAAAGGCTGGTTCTTAATCCCATGAATATGCCCAAATGGGGTCGTATGCTTCGTTGGCCCCGCTCCCGAGACTTGTTCGATTCCACCGGCATGACCGACAGTCTCCGCCGCAGCCTGTACTTGGTCATCTGGGCTGCAACATTTGGCAATGCTGCCGGTGTGATCACCACCGGTGCAGCCTGGACCGGATTCTTGCGTGAGGTGATACGGGCTGATGATCTCCAGTTGGGGATCATTGCCGCAATCCCTGTTATCGCAAACACCTCCCAACTGTTCATAAGCTACCTGATGGAACGCAAACGCAACCGCCGTTTCCTGTTCCTGTTCTTTGGCATTCTGGGCCGTTCCCTTTGGATTCCCATCGGCCTGATTCCCTTTCTTATTCCGGAAGTCTCGCTCTATCTCCGGCCATGGGCTGTGATCGTCCTGGTGGCGCTCATCGCCGGGGGCAACTCCGTGGTCAACTTGGGCTACAACAGCCTGATGCGTGATCTGGTGCCACTGCGCATCCGGGGCAGGTATTTCAGCGTTCGTTACCGCACGTTCGTGCTGGCGGGCATTGCCGCGGGGCTTATGGTTTCCTGGATCATGGACAGCACGGGTACGCTGGGCTATACCATTGTGCTGATAGCTGCAGGCATTCTGGGCATGACCGATCTTTCTTTCTTCATTTTTGTAGACTGGCCCAAAATGCGCACCCCTCCACCGGAAGAAAAGCAGGAAAGTTTCCTGACCATGATCCGCGTAGTGCTCAGAGATAAGCCCTTCATGATGGTGACGCTGTTTTACACCGCGTGGCACTTTTCCGTCAATGTGTCTGCACCCTTCTTTAATGTGCATATGCTGGAAAACCTGCATATGAATTATACGCAGATTACTCTGTATAACCAGATTACTTCCAACGTGATGGCCGTGATATTTGTATCCCGCTGGGGAAGGCTGATGGATAGGTTTGGCAACAAGCCAATCCTTCATATATCCGTCCTGATGTGCATGCTGACCCCGCTGCTATGGCTGTCTGTCACCCCTGCCACAACCTGGTTGGTCATCGTGCTAAACCTGCTAACGGGGATTTTCTGGTCCCCCATTGACCTGGGGCAGCAGAATCTTCCCCTTAACCTGGCCGGGCAAAAGAATCCCTCCATGTATCTGGCGGTATTCTTTACCATAATCAACCTGGCAGGCGTCGCTCTGGGGAATACCATAGGCGGGATCATGGTGCAAGGCGTGTATACCCACCTAGAGACGCTTAGGTTCCAACTCCCGGGCATCACACTGAACAGGTATCATTATATCTTCGCCACCTCTGCGGTACTGCGCATCCTTGCTGTCCTTTTAGTCCTTCCATTGGTCAAGGAGGCAGGCTCGCATGCCATGCGCCCGGTGGTGAGGGAGATTACACAGAATTCCTTTACAGGCTTCGGGCGAAGATTTCACGAAGTGAAGGCATATCTTCGCAACAAAAAATAAGTAAGGAGATAGACAATGGCAGAGCAAGTAAAACTGCGCAGTGAAATCGACAAGCGCTGGCAATGGAAACTGGAAGACCTTTACTTAACCGTGGAAGCATGGGAGGCCGATTTCCAAAAAGCAAAAGCATCGGTGCCGGTTTTGGAGTCGTTCAAGGGCCGCGTGGCCGGAAATCCCGCCAAGGCCATCAAGGCTTACTTTGAAAGCCATCTGATCCTGGAGCGGCTGTATGCCTTTGCCCATATGCACAGGGATGAAGACAATGCCAATACCACCTTCCAGGCGCTGACCGACCGGGCAGAGTCATTGTCGGTGGAGACCGAAGCCGCCGCGTCCTTCCTGGAACCGGAACTGCTAGCTATGGAGGAATCAGCCCTCCATGCGCTGATGAAGGATCCTGTCCTTTCAGATTTTGACGTATACCTGCGTACCCTTTTGCGAAACAAGCCCCATACCCTGCCTGCAGAGCAGGAAAAGCTGCTGGCCATGACCGGGGAAATGGCCAGCGCGCCTCAAAATATATTCTCTATGCTCACCCAGGTGGATATGAAGTTCCCCGACATCCGCAACGAAAAGGGCGAGGAAATCCCCCTTACCGAAGCAGGCTATGGCATGCTCATCCGCAGCAGCGACCGCCGCGTACGTAAAGATGCATTTACCGCGTTGTTTGAAACGTATACCAATTTCGGGGCAACGATTGCCTCCGCCTATTCCGGCAGCGTGAAGGGGGATCTGTTCACCGCCCGGGCCAGAGGCTTTGAAACCGCCGTGGAAGCTTCCTTGTTCCCGGATGAGATTCCCCTGTCCGTATACGACAACCTGATCGCAGTCGTCCATGAAAGCCTGCCGGCCCTGAATGATTACATCGCCCTGCGCAAGCCGGTCATGAACCTGGACGAGATCCATCTGTATGACCTGTACGCCTCCATGGTGGAGGACTACGACATGAAGCTTCCCTACCCCGAAGCCTATCAGATGGTAATGGAGGGGTTGTCTTCCCTGGGTGCCGAATATCAAAAGGTGCTCAAAAGCGCCTATGAGGATGGCTGGATCGACGTGTATTCCAGCAAGGCCAAATCCAACGGCGCCTATTCCTGGGGCGCTTACGGCGTACATCCGTATGTGCTTTTAAACCACCGGGATGATCTGGACAGCGCCATGACCATCGCCCATGAGATGGGCCACGCCATGCACAGTTACTACAGCAATTTGCACCAGCCTGCCCCCAAGGCCAATTATACGCTGTTCGCGGCAGAGGTAGCCTCCACCTGCAACGAAATCATTCTCATGACAAAGCTGATGGAGCATTATAAGGATAACAGAAAGGCGCTGGCATACCTTTGCAACCACCTGTTGGAGCAGTTCCGCACCACAGTATTCCGCCAGACCATGTTCGCGGAATTTGAGCGCATCAGCCACCGCATGGCGGAGGAAGGCGAAGCCCTTACCAAGGAGGCGCTTTCCAAGGCCTATATGGAATTGAACCAAAAATATTACGGCCAGCATTGCGTGGTAGATGAGCTCATCCAGTCGGAATGGATGCGCATCCCCCACTTCTACCGGGCCTTCTATGTGTACAAATACGCTACCGGCTTCTCCGCGGCGGTGTTCCTGGCCAACCGTATCCTTACGGAAGGCGAAAGCGCGGTGAAGGATTACTACAAATTCCTGTCCGCCGGCGGCAGCCTGCCCCCCATTGAAGCACTGAAGCTGGCCGGGGTGGATATGTCCAGCCCGGAACCCATCCGCAGCGCCATGCAAGTGTTCAAAAAGACGACCGAACGCCTGGCCGGGCTTCTGTAACAAAAGGAGGAAAACGCATGAACGGGTACAATAAGCAGGAGGCGCTTCCCTTCATCCTGGAAAGGATCGACTTCAGGCTGCATAAGGAATTGCCTCTTAAGCTGGAAGAGCTTGTTTCACAGGCCATTGATGCCGATCTTATGTTCATGCGCGAAAGCGGCGTTCTGGATGAAGGGGGCAACGCCGGCACCGCCTACTATGACGACGACGATGCCTTCGAGTACATGCTGGACGCGCTGGTCAGCAAAAACAAGCTGGGGGCCGACGCTGCCATGAAGGTGGCCTCCCTGCTGGATGATTATATGGATGCCCAGCAAGTCTTCCTGGAGGAAAAGGGTTTGGTGGATTGGGATTGACTTCGTCTCGTGAAAATGCCGCTACTTGGCATTTTCATGATTTGCACTTTTCACCTGCAACCTTGCATCAATCTGCGCTTTGCTTGACCGGTGCAAGGCCGCGGTCGGTGAAAAGTGTAAGGAAAGCTTGCTTGGCAAGCACCCGCCCATCCGGCAAAGCCGGGTGAGACGATTTAAAATGAAGGGGTTCCACCACTTCATTGCATCCCCGCTAACTTGCGCGTTTTTCATAAGACGAAACCGGCTGTCGCACATATCGCGGCAGCCGGTCTTTTTATCTCATACTGTTTCAAAACATAAATGCTTCTATGGAATCAGTATAGGACGGGGGCTTGCTCCAATGTCATTAAGATAAGATGACATATGGGTGGCGCTTGTTTATATTCTTTGCATGAACGCCGTAGGGGCGGGGCTCTGCTACGCCCCCCACGGTGATGCTTCACATAGGGCGGAGCAGAGCCCCGCCCC
>JAEZQK010000015.1 GCA_023413135.1 Bacillota bacterium | reverse complement strand
ACCGGTCGGGGGGGGCCGCCCCCCCCCGCCCCTACAGCGTTCATGCAATGAATACAAACAAGCGCCGCCCATATGTCATCTTATCTTAATGACATTGCCCTTCCGGGGTGCCAAAGGGAGAGGATTCTTCTCCCCATCTACAAAGCAGAGCTGGCCGGCTAACGATTCGGCTTCACCCTTGCCAAAGAGCTTGATTTTACCGTACTCTCCATCGAATCCCGGCTGAATTTCAACCCTGCCCATGCGCAGCCTGCGAATCCCCTCGGATATAAGGAAACCCGCCTTTTGCTTTATATCCTCAAGCGGCGCCTCCCGCAGGATGTATAGCTCAGGCCCCAGGCTTGATATCAAAGCGTCAAAGGTCCTCCTCACCTTTTCACTGGTACTGGACACTCCTTTGGTGGCGGCAATCACCTCATGTAGGGGCACAAGGCTTTCAGAATGCCTGGCTGACGGGGGCGTGAAGCCTTCGTTCCGGTCTGCCAGCTCCTCCACCCGGCTTAAAACGCCCACGGTGATCCTGCCGCCGCAGACGGGGCATATACCGCCTGCCGCCTTGGTGTCCGCCGGCCTTTGGCATACGCCGCAGGCCCGGTGCCCGTCCCAGTGGTATTTCCCCTCCTCGGGGAAAAATTCGATGGTACCGTGAAAGGCCCCCGCATCCCGGCCCGCCAGCGCCCGGGAGATATACGGGTAGGAAAGTTCGGTATCAAACAGGTTCGCTTCCCTGGCCAGGTTTGCGGGCGAATGGGCGTCGGAGTTGGAAACGAGCGTGAACCGGTCCAGCATGGAAGCCGTACATTAATAAATAATAAAACTGCCGCACTGGAGAAACGATCACAGTGCGGCAGTTTCGGCTTATAATACTACCTGCCAAGGTTTCTGAGGATGTCGCGGTATCGCTTGGTTCCCAGTGCACTAGGCTCCCCTTTTTTGCAGAAGGCAAACTTGGCCAATTTCTGATTGACCCGCTCTACCACCACCTGGCCTTCCACCAGTTTGGATTCCAGGGCAGCAAGCGCCTCAAGGAACCGGGAATCATTTTGAGCTTTATGATAAAATGAAAGAACATAGACATACACAAAAAGATTGTAATTCCCAAAAGGGTATTCCGCCTGCATGAACAAGGTGCCAATTCCATAGTGACAAGGGCCAATCGGCTGCCGGATCGTCCAGTGGCTTAAGAGGAATTCAACCGTCCTGTCAAGGGCCGGTTCCCGGTTGAGGAAGTTTGCAAACCGAAAGGCGTTCAATGCGTTCAAGGTCGGGCCGGGATTGGAGAATTCCGTCTCCGGGCCGCGCCCGAAGCTGAACTTGTTGCAGCGCCACCCGCCATCGCCATATTGCGTGGCCAGCAGGTGCTCAAATGTTTTCTGCAGCCGTGGATCGGCGGCGTAACCCAAATGGCACAGCACATTGGCGGCATGGATCGTTTGGCATGGGTATATGACGCCTTGCGGAGAAAGCTTGAATCTTCCGTCTTCCCGCCATGTGCTGAATATGAGATCAGCCACGTCTTTCAAAAGCGGATCGGAGGGGGGCATTCCCAGTTCCAGCAACAGCATAGCGCTTTCAAGGGTGGAAAACGGGCCGCCTTTGCTCAGCCGCCTGTCGGGCGTAGTCCAAAGGTCGGCCCCGTTATCATGGCGTGCCGCCAATATGGCTTCCACATCGGATCGGTATTGCTCCGCTACTGCCATCGTTTCTTCACCCTCCCGTGCCGTCTGTCAATAATATAGCACATATGGGTATTATTGTCACCTTTATGGCAAAGTAACGGGCAGCTTGCCAGGGGCTTCGGCTTTCATGGCCAGCACCTTTAAAACGGCGTTCAGGCTGAGCTCATCGTAGGCATAGGCGGCAAGCGTGTATACATTTGAGGGAATATAAGACAGATCATATGGGTTGCGCAGCGCCACACATACGGTGGGTATGCCCGTAGCCGCCAGCGCACGCACAAGAGCGGTTTGACCGGGCTTCAAATGGCCGTTATAGGTGCCGGCCACCAGGCAGGAATGGCCCGCCGATAATGCAACAGCCGCATCAATTTCCGCTTCGTTCGGGTCGGTGGATGTGATGAGGAAATCCCCGCCGAGCCTTTCGGCCATGAACTTGGGGAAGCTGATCCCCCGGTCTTCCGGATTGGATGCAATGGTGGGCCGGAAAGGATAGCAGCCCAGGAACAGGGGCGATGGGCCAAGCTTTGGCCTCCCGGCAGGAGGCACGTGAACCTCGGTAACCGCCTTAGTCATCATGCGGGAAACGGCCTCCCGGTGCGCATCGCAGCCGACCACCTCAAGAGGTTCCACAGGCCTTGACAGTATATTCTGCTTCAGGCGCAGTATCTTTTCCACGGAAACATCCATCTCGCCCGCATCCAATCCCCCGTTTTCACAAGCTTTCAGCATGGCGTGTGCCGCCTCCCCAGCCAACTCACAGCTATGGGAGATGAAAATCAAATCCACCCCGGCCTTTGCCGCCATCAGGCAGCCCTGAACGGTGCCGTAATGCTCGCGGATGGCGCTCATCATCATGCAATCGCTGAGCACCAGCCCTGTAAAGCCCATTTCATTTTTCAGCAAGCCTGTAATGATCCGCCTGGACATGGTAGCGGGCAATTTGTCCGGCTCCAAAATCGGGAACAGGATATGGGAGGTCATGACGGCGGAAACCCCCGCCCGTATGGCGGCCGCAAAGGGCTTCAGCTCACATGCTTGCAGCTCTCCCAGGGATTTTTCCACACAGGGCAGGCCCAGATGGGAATCCACCGCCGTATCGCCGTGGCCGGGAAAATGCTTGGCCGTGCATAAAATACCGGCGTCCGTAAGGCCCCGGATCATGTGCGTGCCGTAAGCGCACACCGTTTCCGGGGTGTCACCGTAGCTGCGCACGCCGATCACCGGGTTACAGGGGTTGGAGTTGACGTCCATGTCCGGCGCAAGGTTGAAGTTCACGCCCAGGGCATTTAGCTCCCGGCCTGTGAGCAGCCCGGCCTCATATGCGTTTTGAACATTGCCCGTGGCAGCAATGGCCATGGCGCTGGGGATTACGGCGGCATCATCCGAGAGGCGGGAAACAACGCCCCCCTCCTGGTCGATGGCGATGAATGCAGGGTACCCCGTTTCCGCCATGATGAGCGTCTGCAATGCCCGGCACAGCGAATAAAGCTGCTCCTTGCTTTGAATGTTTTCTTTGAAAAGGATCACGTTGCCGATCTTGTATTCCTTCACCAGGCGGATAAAATCATCGCTGATGACAGTAGACGGGAACCCGGCCGCGAACCGCTGGCCAATTTTCTGTTTTGCGGACAGCCTTTCCATCAATTCCGTTCCTTTCCCATTTCTAAAATACTTGACAACAATACAAATAGACGGTACATTGAAGGAAAATGAAACAAACTTTCATATGGAGCATTACTTATGAAACATGTTTGGCAGATTCCCGATCCCGCCCTGGCTATCGGGCTGATGAGCGGCACATCCTGCGATGGCATTGATGCCGCGGTGGTTGAAATCACGGGGCACAGTCTTTCAACAAGGGTCAAGCTGAAGGCCTTTATCACCCTGCCATATGATGACGCAGTACGTAATCGAATTCTGGCATTAGCCGGCGGCGACGTGGGCGGCACCATGGAGCTTTGCGCCATGCATTTCCTGCTGGGCAGGCTGTCGGCGGATGCATGCCTGAAAGCCTGCGAGCAGGCGCATGTAAGCCCGCGGGACATAAGCTTTGTGGGCAGCCATGGGCACACGCTGTATCATGCGCCTATTCAGGAGGATTACCTGGGGTATAAAATCCGCGGCACGCTGCAAATGGGAGAGCCGTCGCTGATCTCGCAGATGCTGGGCTGTATGGTGGTCAGCGATTTCCGGGTTCGGGACATGGCCGCCGGCGGACAAGGTGCGCCACTGGTACCCTATACCGAATACCTGCTCTACCGCCAGGAGGATAGGTCGGTAGCGCTGCAAAACATAGGCGGCATCGGCAATATCACGGTTTTGCCCAAAGGCGGGAGCCTTCTTGATACGTATGCCTTTGATACCGGACCCGGCAACATGGTGATGGACGAGCTGGCCGCACGCATAACATGCGGCGCACTGCGCTATGACGAGGGCGGCCGCCTGGCTCAAAGCGGCACCGTTTCCCGGGCACTGCTTGATTACATGCTGGAAGACCCCTACTTGCTGGAACCGCCGCCCAAATCCACCGGGCGGGAGGTGTACGGCAAACATTATGTGGATCTGCTGGTACAAAAGGGGCATGCTCTGGGCCTTTCCCTTGCGGACATCCTGGCAACGGCTACCAGGTTCACCGCGGAAACCATCCGGGTGGGGATCGACCGCTTTATAAAGCCTACGCCTTCCCGCCTGGTCGTAGGAGGCGGCGGCAGCATGAATCCGGTATTGATGCGCCACATCATGGATTGCCTGCCTGAAACGGAAGTATTGCGCAACGAGGACCTGGGGCTTGACAGCAACGCCAAGGAGGCTATTACCTTTGCCGTTCTGGCCAACGAGACGCTGCACTTCCATTACAACAATGTGCCTGCAGCCACAGGGGCCAGTCATCCGGTCATTTTAGGCAAAATCAGCTTTTAATGGGAGAGTGCACCATGACCAACCTGGAGATTCGAACCCGCGGCATGTATGACGGATTGAGCAACGCGGAGAAAAAAGCGGCCGCCTATTTTCTAAGCCATGTGGAAAGCGTGTTTCATATGCCCATTGCCAGCCTGGCGGCGGAATCGGGCGCAAGCCAGGTGGCCTGGGTGCGCTTTTGCAAAGCCATGGGATTTGGCGGGTTGAAGGGGCTCAAAAAACAGCTGTTTTTGGAGATGAATGCCCAAGGTCATGACGGGAAAACAGCGGAACCGCTGTACGCGGACATCACGGGTCTCAACAACGCGGAACAGTTGGTGGAAACGGTGCGTTCCAGCAGCATCCAGGCCATTAACGATACCCTTCGGCTCATGGACCCGGAGCTTATAAAGAGCGCTGCCAGGCGGATCATCCAGGCGAAATCGGTGAAAATCTTCGGCGTAGGCGCATCGGCCATCGTGGCGGAGGATTTGTATGACAAGCTGCTTCGAATCGGCAAGCATGTGGTCTTTTGCCGGGACAACCACATCCAGCTCACCTATGCCGCCAACCTGACAAGCAACGATGTGGCCGTGTTCATCTCCAATTCGGGCCGTACAAGCGAAGTCCTGGAAGCGCTGCAAATTGCCAAGGAGCGGGGCGCAACCATCATGACCATCACCAAATACGGGAAAATGCCCCTTTTAAAGCACGCCGATTTCACTTTATTCACTTCCTGCCCCGAGGTTTACCGGCGCAGCGGCGCAATGAGCAGCCGCATTGCACAGTTGGTGGTGATCGACGTGCTGTATTCCACCATCGCACACCTGGATTATAACCGGGTGAAGGCCTCCCTGGAGAACAGCTACAATAGCTGCATCACCCACAAAATTGATAATTAGCCTTTTACGGAGCCCACTGTCAAGCCCTTTACAAAATAGCGCTGCAAAAAGGGATAGAGGATGATAATGGGCAGCGTGGAGGTGATGATGACGGCGGACTTGACGGAGATGGCGATGGTGGCCTTGTCCGCAGAACCTGCGGCGTCCCCCAGCATGGATGTGCCGTTGACGATGTTGCGCAGGAACAGCATCACCGGAAACTGGCTGGTGTTCAGATAAATCAAGCCATTGAACCAATCATTCCAGAAGAAAACGGCGGTATAGAGCCCCACGGTAGCTAAGGCTGCGGTGGAAAGAGGGAGAACGATCTTCAGCAGGATTCCAAAATACCCTAGGCCGTCGATGAGGGCAGCTTCCTCGATCTCCCCCGGTATAGACTTAAAAAAGTTCATGAGAATGATCAGGTTGAACTGGCTGATGGCAAAGGGTATCAGCATAGCCCATACCGTGTTCGTCAGGCCAAGGTTCGAAACCAGGAGAAAGTTGGGAATCAGGCCTCCGGAGAAGAACATGGAGACAATGACCATTTTCATCAGAAACTTTTGCCCGCGCAGGAAGGTTTTTGAAAGCGGATAGGCAAACAGGGATGTCATGGTCAGAGCGATGGCCGTACCGCCCGCCGTGTAAAAAATGGTGTTCCCGTATGCCCTGAAAAAATTGGGATAGGTGAAGATTTGCTTGTAGGCGTCAAATGTGACCCCCAGCGGCCAGAGGAACACCCGGTTGTTGATGATCTCCCTGGGGTCGGACAGGGAGAGTGCGAACATGTACACAAACGGCAAAAGGCAGGTGAGCAGCACCAGCGCCATGACAAGATAAATTAGCACATCCAAGGCAACACTGCCCGGGGAGCGGTCACGCATCAAGCTGCACCTCCTTAATAAATGCTGTCGCCGGTGAGTTTTTTGCTCATTGCATTGGCGCTTACCACCAGCACTACGCCGATCACGCCGCTGAACAACCCTATGGCGGTAGCATAGGAATAATTGTTTTGCCCGGTAAGACCCGTACGGTACACCAGTGTGTCGAGGATATCGCTGACGCCGGAATTGGAAGGCGTATACATCAAAAGCACCTTTTCAAAACCAAGGCTCAATAGGCGGCCCACATTGAGGATCAGCATCACCATGATGGTGGGCAGAATGGAAGGAATGGTCACATATACGATCTGTTGCAACCGGTTTGCCCCGTCGATGGTGGCGGCTTCAAACAGATCGCTGTTGATGCCCGTGATGGCGGCCAGATAAATGATGGCCGTCCAACCCGTAAACTGCCAGGTATCGGAAAATACATACAGAAAGCGGAAGTATTCCGGCTCGTTCATGAAGTAGATGGGCTGCGTACCAAACGTGCTTTTCAAAAACAGATTGATAATTCCGCTGCTGGGAGATAGAAGTTCGCCCATAATGGCGACCACCACAACCGTGGATATAAAGCGGGGCATATAGGAAACCGTTTGCACCAGTTTTTTGAAGCGCAGGTTCCGCACCTCGTTGAGCAATACGGCAAAAATAATGGGGATCGGGAAATTGACCACCAGGTTTGTAACGGAAAGAGTCAGCGTATTTTGGAACGCCTGCCAGAAGGCTTTATCCCGCATGAACAACTGAAAATAGCGGGTGATAGGCTCCGCCCAGGTTACACCAAAGGGACCCATGCCGGGCCGGTAGCGCCTGAAAGCCAGTACATTTCCAAACATGGGAACATACTTGAATAGAACAAAATAGATGACCGGCAGGAGCAGCATGGCATACAGCTGCTTGTACTTTGAAAAATGCCGGCGCATGGGCTCCTTGTACGCCCGCTCAGCCTTCCGGCCGGGTTTACCGCTTCGCGCCAACTGTTTCAACTCCTTGCTTCAACAGCGCGGGCCGCACCATGCGAGGGCCATGGTGCGGCCCGCTTTATGGATTGGAATCATACTAATGGAGAACATTATTGCGTCGATGGCCGTGAGAGATTTTTGCGCAATACAAGGAGACAAAGCGAGGCGTAGCAGCGCTACGCTAAGCGGCAGTCGACGCCGTAGTGCGCGAAAAGATCCACGGCAACGACGCAATAATGTTTGGAAGCAGTATCAGCTATCACTTAGGCATATGGTCGTTGTACAGCTTGCAGAACTCCTCGATTTGAAGGCCCTTCATTTCGGTCACATACGCATCCCAGTCGGCTTCCACGGATTTTTTGCCGGTCAGGAAAGCATCCACCCACACATCAAAAGTATTGAACAGGGCGGTCTGCATGAGGCCGGCCTCCTCGGCAGTCATGTCGTCAAACAGCGGGGACGGCGGGATGGCCTGGATTACATCGCCCATGGCGGCCACTTCCGCATTGATCTTGGAATAGTTCTCGTCGTACTTGGTCATCTCGCGGGCATTGTACCATACCATCTGGGTGACGTCGGTACCGCAGCCATAGTTCACCTGCATGGTCTTGTACACGCCGCTGGGAGAATTGCGCAGTTCCTCCGCGTAGGTTACCACACCGTTCTCCTCGGTGTAGGTCACGCCTTCCACGCCCAGGCACCAGATCTTGGCGGCTTCCTCAGAGAAGAAGCAGGCATCAATGGCCCGCACCACCTGTTCAAAGTCGGCGCGCTTGGAGGTAGCGGTGGGGAACAGGATGCCCGAACCTGTGGGGCTCTTGGGCTGATGGTGCGCGCCCGCGGGGCCGGCCAAAGCGGGATACATTTGCAGGCTGAAGCCCTCGATCTCGGAGGAGCCTGCCACGCCGCCAATCTGGTCATAGTAGGCGTAGGAGGCCATGGCCTTGCCGGTAGCAAGCTTCTGGGCCCATACGTCGCCGTTGATGGGATCGGCCATTTCGGGATCCAGCAGGCCTTCGGCATACAGCTTGGCGAAGAAAGTGATGTACTGCTTGAACTGCTCGCTGATAGCGCCTTCGAAGTAAACCTTGTTCTCATAGTCCCAGCTGAGCACATTGGTTCCGGAAGCGCCGTTCTTGCCTAAGCTTACGCCATAGGCAGGCATGGTCATACGGTACAGCACCCGCGGGCCGGCCAGGATGGTAAGGGGATAGGAATCGGGATAGTCCGCCTTGTACGCTTTGAGAATGGCATACAGGTCATCGTACGTCTTGGGGGCGCTCAATCCCTTCTGGGTCAGGTAATCATCCCGCAGGATGAGGCCGCCGTCATAGAAGGGGATGTCGAACAGCGCAGGCAGATAGTACCGCTTGCCGTCACCCAGCTTCAGGGCATCCACATTATCCTTGAGGCCAAACTCTTCTACGCGGGCGTTGAAGTTGGGCGTCCAATCCGCGTAATCGCTGATGGGCACGATCGCGCCGTTTAATGCCAGGGAGCCATTCTCCCCCTTGGTGGTCTGGTAGAGGATCACGTCGGGCGCATTGGTGCCTGTCGTCAGCGCCAGGGATACCTTGGTGGGATAGTCGGCGATTGGGATCGGCTCGAAAGTGAGATCCACATTGAAGCGCTTCTCGATCTCCGCAATGGTGAGCCAGTCTTCCTTGAAGGGCAGGGTTGCGTTGTCAGAGTAATACAGTGAGATTTTGATGGGCTCCGCCGCTTGGGCGGCAGCGCTTACGGCAGTGCAGCCCATCGCCATGGCCAGTATGAGGACGAGTGCCAAGAGTTTTTTCATGGATGTGCCTCCTTTGATGAAATTCTCCCATGGTTGTTGAACGATAAAACAACGGCTGCGGATCAAAAATTTATTTCACTTTTTTTCGACACCGTGAACCATTGTTTCATTTTACCAAATTGTAGCATGCATATTGCAAACTGTCAACAGGGACGGATGATTCAGCATCGGGTATGAATACCCGGCTTGTCAGGTGGTTTCCCCCTGAAGGCATGATGCAGGAATCAGATGGGTCTGCCTGCGCACGTCCTTTCCATCCAGCATATCCCTCATCAGCTCCATGGCCTTTTGGGCGATGGCCGGACCGTTCTGCCGCATATGGGTATACAGGAAGTTCCCCAGAAACCCATATTTTTCATCAAAGCAGCAAACCGCCAGATCCTTGGGGATCTGTTTCCCAAGCTGCCCCGCCGCGATCCTTACCCATTCGGCGATACCGTATTCGGTGCCGATCACAGCCGTGACATGAGGATGTTGCTTAAGCCATTGCGCTATGGCGTCCTGCTGCCGCCCGTCGTCCCGGGGGCCTTCCCCAAACATACCCAGGCGGCTGACCATGGGCAGCACCAGCGGCTCCATCTCTATCAGGCCATGGCTTTTCATCACCTGCACATACCCCATATAGCGCTCCTCCAGGGAAATGGCCTCACTGGTAGCCGCTGTAATCAGGCCGATGTACTGATGCCCTTTTTGAACCAGCAGCTCCGTCAAAATGGACGATGCCTTGAGGTTGTCCGTATACACGCAGGGCGCGGGGATACCGTTCAGCGGCCGGTCGATGATCACCACCGGAAAATGATCCAGCACCAGGCGCAATAAATCCGTATTATAGTAGCGGCTATGGGCCGGCATGATAATGATGCCCTGCACACCCAAAGAAAGTAATTGATGCAGGGCTGTCCTCTCCTTCTTTTGATCGCCGTAGGATACGGACAGGCACAATTGGAAGCCCGCCTGGGAGGCCTGCCGGTCGATTTCATAAAACAGGCTCAGGGCATACGTCTCCCCCAGGTCCTCCATGATCAGTCCCAACCGCATGTCGGAGCTTTCCCGCAATGCAAAGGACGCCTTGGATGCCAAGGATTTTGCGCCCGCTTCCGCCGGGTTGGCCACGAAGGTGCCAAGCCCCCGCCTTCGCACAACCAGCCCTTCCTCCTCTAAAAGATTCAGCGCCCGCTTCGTTGTAATCCGGCTTACGTGGTGCTTTTGCGCCAGCTCCCTTTCCGTCTCCACCTGGTCCCCGGGCTCCCGCCGGCCGCTGCGGATCTCCTCCGCCAACTTGGCATAAATCTCCTGGTACAAATACGGTGAATCCATAAAAGGCCTCCTGCAGGCTTGCGGCCCATGTATATATGTTTTCTGGTATTATACCAAATATATCAACCCCCTTCAATAGATAAGGTCGAAACTTGCGTGGATCTATCATAAATATATCCAGAATATCATTAAATACATATTGAACTTTTGGATATATGATGGTATTCTATATCCAGGATGGTTGATCGGAATCGGCGGAGGGCTATATGCGCCCGGCCCTTTTTGTCAACCCAAAAAAGCAGGAGGATGGATCAAAAATGAAGAAAATGCTCAAAACACTGCTCGTCATGACCTTGGCGCTGGCACTTTTGATGCCGGCAATGGCGTCCTTGGCTGAGACCGCCCCGACGGGTGAGCTGCGGCTGCTTACCGCCGTCACCGGCGGCAAGGACGAGGCCGAGATGGTACTTTTCCAGGAAGCCCTGGGCAAGGCGCTGAACCTTACCGTCACCATGGAAAAGCCCGCTTCCGACTATGACAACGTTGTGATGCAAAAGCTCATGGGCGGCGAACAGTATGACCTGATCTATGTGCCCGTGACCATGATGTACAGCCTGATGGAGCAGAGCGCTTTGACGGACCTGACCGAAATGGTCAAAGCCTCCCCGGTGCTTGGCGATGCCAATGTCGTCACCCCCTCCGAATGGGACCAGGTGACTGTGGATGGGAAGATCTGGGCCAGCTTTAACAAGAAGGAAGTCCACAAGCTGGTGAGCATCAACAAGGTGCTGGCGGCGAAGGCCGGCGTGGACGTGGATGCCATCACCCCCACCCTGGACGGCTACTATGAGGCGTTCAAGAAACTGCAAACCGTTGGCGGCGAAGGCTTCTATGCGCTGAACACGGTTGTGAAAACCTTGCATGACCTGCAGCCCTGGTTCTCCGCCGTGGGCTTAAAGAGCGGTATGGTTAAGGGTCCGGACGGCACCATCACCGTTCCTACCGCTTCGGATGCCTCTATCCCCGTGTGGGAGTGGCTGGCCAAACTGTACAAGGAAGGCCTGCTTGACCCCAACTGCCTGACGGACGAAACCAAAGACCTGCGCAACAAATTCCAGACCGGCAAGACCGGCGTGGTGGTGGACTGGGCGGCCTGGACCGGGCTGTACAACGTAAATGCCGGCGCGCAGTATCCCGCCGAGTATGAAGCCTATCCCCTGCCGGGCACCAAGGGCGAAACCACCGATTACATGCTCTCCCGCGGCGCTCCCTCCATCTGGGTGATCCCCGCCAACGCCAAGAATCCCGAAGGCGCTTTTAAGGCGCTGGAGTTCTTCGCCACTCAGGAAGGCGGCGAGCTGCTCTCCATCGGCATCGAAGGCCATGACTGGAACCTTGTGGACGGCAAGGTGGTTTTGACGGAAGTCGGCGCCTCCCACGGCAAAGACCATGGCGCTCCCGTGCCTGTGAGCAACCAGTTCGTCCATCCCGTTGGCTGGAACCCCGGCTTTGAAAAGGCCATGGAATACCTGCAATATGCCACCCCTGAACTGAACAACGCCAATACCAACAAGTGCCGGGATACCATTGCCAAGTATGCCACCCAGATCATCAACGGCTCCATGACAGCCGCCGACGGCGTCGCAGCCATGCAGAGCGAGCTTAGGCAACTGGAAATCATCCAATAGGCAGACGGAAAATCAATAGACAGGGGCTGCTCCTGCGGGCAGCCCCTCCTTTGAGCGAAAGGGGAAGAACGATGGATGCCGTGACCCAATGGCCGCAGAAGGAACAGAGAAGGCGCAAGCGCCTCCTTTTACAAAAGCGCATCCGGCAATACAGGTGGATCTACTTGATGCTTCTGCCGGTTTTTTTGTATTTTGCCATCTTTTCATTCTATCCGCTGGCTCTGGGGTTTACCCAAAGCCTGCAAAAGGAGCGCTTCTTCGGTACGCCGCAGTTCATCGGCCTCAATAATTACGTGGAAATCTTTCGTGATTTTCAGTTCCGCCAGGCCTTTTTCAACTCCGTATACCTGGGAACGCTCTCGCTGCTTATCAATCTGGCGGTGGCGGTGGCGCTGGCAATTTGCGTGAACGAGGTGCGCCGGAAGGCCGTCAAATCCGTCATTCAGACGGTGACCTTCCTGCCCTACCTGTTTTCCTGGACGGTTGTTGGCGGCGTGTGGATCTATGTGCTGTCCGCTACCGGCCTTATCAACACGGTGCTGCAACAACTGGGCCTGGATAGGATCGGCTTTTTCACCACGGCATCCTGGGGCCGCCCGGTGATTCTGTTCACCAACGCCTGGAAGCAGGCGGGCTATTTTGTGGTGCTTTTGATGGCCAGCATCGTGACCATCGACCCTACCATTTATGAAGCCGCCCGCATCGACGGCGCCACCAGGATGAGGCAGATCCGCCACATCATCCTCCCGCAATTGGGCCCCACCATCAAAACGCTGCTGGTCATTGGCGCCACGGGGGTTTTGCGGAATTTTGACCAGGTATTCATCCTAAGCCGCCCGGCCATCAAGGATCAAATCCGCAGCCTGCTTTTGTACATCTATGAGGAAGGAATTCTGCAGACGCGGATCGGGAAGGCCACCGCGGCCGCCACGGTAGTGCTGCTGGTCACCATTTTGATTTCCACCGGGATCAGATGGCTGGCCGGGTATGACAAGGATAGCGGCTATTAAGCAGGGGGTATTATCATGGCTTATTCAAAGGTGTTCCGCAACGAGCTGTCCCCCGGGCAGAAACTTTTCAACGGGCTTTTGCTGGCCCTGGTATTCTTCACCATGATCATTCCCATGGTCAACGTGCTGGCCGT